>CAVCLW010000008.1:0-58529 GCA_963603005.1 Escherichia coli
ATTTTTTGTTGTATATTTTTTTATGATTTGTGTCTAAAATTTGTTGACTAGTGCAAAGCAAAAGACATGTTAACTGCAAAATGAAACAACCCTCAGTCATCGCCTACGGCGATGCCAGCTCCCTTGCAGGGAGCATATAGAAAGTTAGAGTTTCAATATATCATTATATCTTCCCTGAAAGGGAAGGTGGCTGCGAGCTTTGCGAGCAGACGGAAGGGTTGCGATATATCAATTGCGACACACACAACCCCTCTCCGTCATCGCTTCGCGATGCCACCTCTCCCCTAGGAGAGGCTAGCAGATTAAGCTAAAGCTCACACAAGCACAAAAAGAGCCGCGCGAACGCGCGGCCCTTCAATACTCATCATACTAAAATTATTTCTTACGAAGATTTACAGTTGTCGTATGCTTGCAATGCGGGCAGCACCCCTTACCGCCACCGGCATCACAACCAATGCAGCCACCGGTTTTATGTGCCTTGATGACCTGCTTGGATGCCAAATACACACAACCAACAATAATCAGACCAATAATCCAGGTTGCCATACGAAACACCTCTTTTATTTTGCATCAACGCTCATAACAGTCTCTTTATCATACTTTTTAGCGGGACGGAAGAGCAGATACAGGAACGCAATCAGGAAAATAACAGCTACAGCAGTACCGAAGCTGAACGCTTCACCGCCGACAAGCACTCTGCCGAACTGGTAGACCATCAGGCAGATGCTGTAAGCATACAGGTTTTGGAAGAGGATAGTTGCCCAGGTCCACTTCTTGCTGTTCATCTCCTGGCTCATAGTGGAAATCGCTGCCAGGCAGGGAGAATCCAGCAGGTTGAACACCAGGAAGGAGAACGCTGCAACCGCACTCGGGAAGAACGCCATAACAGCAGTCCACAAATCAGGCTCATCCTCAGCTGCATCAGCCAGACCGGAAAGAATAGCCATCGTGCTGACGATAGACTCCTTAGCCACAAAGCCGGAGAAAGCAGCAGCCACAGCCTGCCAGCTGTCAAAGCCCAGAGGAGCGAAGATAGGAGCAAGACCATTACCAATGTAAGCAACAAAGCTCTTTTCAGTATCAACCATAGCAACAGAGCCTTCATCAATACCAAAGCTTGCCAGGAACCACATAACAACGCAGCACAGGAAGATAATAGTACCGGCTTTTTTCAGGAAGCCTGCAACACGCTCCCAGGTATGCAGCAATACGTTCTTAGCAGCAGGCAGATGGTACGGCGGCAGCTCCATAACAAACGGAGCAGGATCGCCGGCAAACAGCTCAGTCTTTTTCAGAATGATGCAAGCAGTAATTACAGCGAAGAAGCCAACGAAGTACATAATCGGAGCCATGTACCAGTCACCACCCATAATAGCGCCGGAAAGCAAAGCAATAACAGGCAGCTTAGCACCGCAGGGGATAAAGGTGGTAGTCATGATAGTCAGACGACGGTCGGTTTCGTTTTCAATAGTACGGGAAGCCATAATACCCGGTACGCCGCAACCTGCAGAAATAAGCAGAGGGATGAAGCTTTTGCCGCTCATGCCGAACTGACGGAAGAAACGGTCCATAATGAAGGCTACACGTGCCATATAACCGCAGTCCTCCAAAAAGCTCAACAGCAGGAATACAATCGCCATTTGCGGAGCAAAGCCAATCGGTGCGCCAATGCCGCCGATAATACCATCAACCACAAGAGATACAAGCCAATCCTCACATTCGGCAGCCTCCATGTGCTCCTGCACCCAAGGCTGAATCCATTCGCCAAACAATGTATCATTGGTGAAATCGGTTACAACCGTACCGATAGTTTCTACAGCAATGTAGTAAACCAGGAACATGATAATCGCGAAAATCGGCAGAGCCAGAAAACGGTTCGTTACAATGCTGTCGATTTTATCGGAAATAGTCAGACCGGTATGGCCTTTGACAACTGCATTGCTCATCAGCTCGCCAATGTAGTTATAACGCTCGTTGGTAATAATGCTTTCGGCATCATCATCCAGCGCTTCCTCGCAGGCTGCAACGATTTCTTCAATCTTAGCCTGCTCGCCTTCGCTCAGGCCCAAAGCATCAGCAATTTTCTTATCACGCTCAAACAGCTTTACCAGCAGCCAGCGCTCGCTCATGCCGTGAACCTTGTTGCCTGCTTCGCGGGCAATCGCAGTCAGAGCATCCTCAACCTCGCTGCAGAAGCGCATATATTTCGGTGCAGCACCGCCGACAGCTTTAATTGCTTTTTCGGCAGCCTCACCGGTACCTTCACCCTGCAGTGCGGAGGTTTCCACAATCTCGCAGCCAAGCTCGGCAGCCAGCTTAGCGGTATCAATCTTATCGCCGTTCTTGCGGACGATATCAATCATGTTCAAAGCAATAGTTACAGGATAACCCATCTCCATAACCTGCGTAGTCAGGTACAGGTTACGTTCAATGTTAGAGCCGTCAACCAGATTCAGTACACCGTCAACATCATTTTGCAGCAGATAGTTACGGGAAACAACCTCCTCCAAAGTGTATGGGGACAAGGAATAAATACCGGGCAGGTCGGTAATAATTACATCATCATGACCTTTAAGGCCGCCTTCTTTTTTCTCTACAGTTACGCCGGGCCAGTTACCAACATATTGGTTGGAACCGGTCAAATCATTAAACATTGTTGTTTTGCCGCAGTTAGGGTTACCAATCAGGGCAATCTTGATCTGTTTCATCTTTCCCCTCCAATTATTCTACAACGATGTGTTCAGCCTCGCCGTTACGCAAAGTCAACTCATAGCCACGTACAGTTACCTCTACCGGGTCACCCAGCGGTGCAACCTTGCGTACGAATACGCTCACACCCTTAGTCACGCCCATATCCATAATACGTCTTTTTACCGCACCCTCGCCAACGAGCTTAGCAACGGTAACTGTTTCACCAACAGGAACTTCTTTTAATGTTTTCATAACATCCTCCACTTGCATCAGATAAATATTTTGGCTGCCATCTGCTTGCTCAGGGCAATGCGGGCATCCTTCACATTGACGATAAGATTACCGTCAATTTCAGAAATAACAGTTACAGCTGAGCCTTCTACAAAGCCCAGGTTAGCCAGAAAGCGTTTGATTTCATCCTTGCCGTGAACAGCGCTGATCTTGTTAGTCTCGCCGCGACGGGCCATTAATAAAGGCATCATAATTCCCTCCAAAGAATTTGTTAGCAGATACTAACTTGACACGATTTTTTTAGTAGTTAGGCATTCCTAACTACTATTGAAAGTTTACGTCAGCTATAAATTTTTGTCAAGCATTTTTTGTGAAATCCTATGCTAATTTACAAAATTAGTTAGCTTATGCTGTTATGTTTACAAAAAATATCGGCTGACTTTATAGTCAGCCGACGTAAACTAAATCAGTATATTAGCTATAGCTTTTTATTATATCTTTTTGTACAGAATACGGATAGAATTCAGTACACACAGCAGTGATACGCCGGTATCGGCAAAGACTGCTGCCCACATGGAAGCGTAGCCCATAAGGCCTGCAATCATAATGATAACCTTAACAGTCAGAGCGAAAATTACATTCTGCCAGGCAATCGCACCGGTTGCACGCGCAATGGCAATAGCCTGCGGAATAGCCTTCACTTCGGAATTCATGAACACAACGTCTGCAGCCTCAATCGCAGCGTCTGCACCGCTGCCCATAGCAGCGCCGGCATCCGCACCAGCCAGAACAGGCGCATCGTTAATGCCATCACCAACAAACATAACCGGGCCGTACTTGTTGCGCAGCATATTCAGCTCGCTGAGCTTATCCTGCGGCAACAGCTGAGCGCGTACTTCGTCAATGCCTGCTTCCTTAGCCACAGCCTGCGCTTCCTTCTGCGCATCGCCGGTGAGCATAGCAGTTACCAGGCCTTGTGCCTTCAAAGCAGCAATAGCATCCTTGGCATCTTCCTTCAAGGTATCGTTAATCAGCAGCTGGCCCATGTATAAGCCATTATCGGCAACAAGCACCTCACTGCCGCTTTCGGTAGGAGTGTAGCCGCCGTATTCAACATTAAAGCGTTGCAGCAGCTTGGTATTGCCGCACAGAACCTTGCGTGCGCCAAAGTACGCAACCAGGCCTTCGCCGGCAATTTCTTCAAACTTATCGGGGCGTACCAGCTCAAGCTTTTCAGCCTTGGCAGCCTCCACGATGCTTACAGCAATCGGGTGGGTAGAAACAAGCTCTGCACTTGCGCACAGACGCAGCAGCTCGCCAGCGTTCATGCCTTCGGCAGCATTAACCTTCTGCAGTACGAAGTTACCCTTGGTAACAGTACCTGTTTTATCCATAACTACGGCAGCAATGTTTTTCAAAGCCTCCATAGCAACGCCGCCCTTAAAGAGAATGCCGTACTTAGAACCGGCACCGATGCCGGAGAAGAAGGCCAGCGGCACGCTCAGTACCAGTGCGCAGGGGCAGCTGATAACGAGGAAGGTCAGCGCAGTGTAAATCCATTTATTCCAGTCACCGGTAATCAGGGACGGAATCACAGCAGTCAGTACTGCGGCAGCAACAACAAACGGAGTATAAACACGTGCGAAGCGGGTAATGAAGCGGTCGATGGTCGGCTTGCTGGCAGCAGCGTTCTCCACGCTGTCCAGAATGCGGGTTACCATGGATTCTTCCAGAACCTTTTCTACACGGATTTTCAGCATGCCCGAGGTATTCACACAACCGGAAACAACCTCATCGCCATATTTGCGTTTTACAGGCACAGGCTCGCCGGTTACCGGGGAGGTATCTACCAGGCTTTCGCCGTCAATAACAACACCGTCCAGAGGAATACGGTCGCCTACGCGTACCAGCAGAATGTCGCCTACATGTGCGTCAGCAGCAGGAATAACCTTCACATCTTCGCCTACCAACAGGTTGACAACCTCCGGACGCAGGTCAACAGCGTCCATAATCTGGCCACGACTCTTTTCTACCGCACGCTGCTCAAAGTATTCGCCAACGCGATAGAAAAACATAACGCCAACAGCCTCTTCCCAAGCCTGGATAGCAAACGCACCCAGGGTTGCAACGGTCATGAGGAAGTTTTCGTCAAACACATTACCTTTGGCAATATTCTTCAAGGCAGTCAGCACAATGCGTCCGCCCAGCAGAATGTAGGCAAAAATCAGGAAGTACATATGGTATGCTTCCGGCACCAGTCCCAGCCATTCGGTGATGATGAACACAGCACCGCCCAGTACGATTTCGATAATCGTCTGCTTTTCGCTCAGCTCGGAGAGGATACCGCCGGATTTTTTGCGTTCCTCCAGCTCAGGCGCCAAAGAAGGCTTGCTTTCAGCCTCCAGCAGGACAACGCCCTCTTCTACCTTATCGGTTACAGCCTGCATTTTCTCCAGCAGACCATTGTAATTTTTAGCGCTTACGCGCAGCTTTTTCGTAGTAAAGGTCAGGGTAGCTTCATCAATCTCAGGCATAGCGTTCAGCGCACGTTCAATCTTGGCACCGCAGTTAGCGCAGTCCAGATTCTGCACCAGATATACTCTGCTCTTACTGCCCAATTGCGGACGACGGTCACGCGGTACTACCACAACGTCGGATTCAATGGAGGTACAGATTTTCTGAATCTCCGGCAGCAAAGCCTCGTGGTCAGCAGCGCTGAGGCGCAGCTGCTTGGTAGCAAAGCTTACGTTGGCATAGGTTACGCCCGGCAGCTCCTTAATTTTGTATTCCATCTTAGCAGCGCAGTTGGCACAGCCAAGGTTTTGCAGAATATATACGCGTTTTACCTTATCGGCATCCGGCATACGGCAGGTACAATTAGCCAGGCTTTCGCCGCATACATCGCAGTATTCTTCATGCGGATGGCAAATTTCGCAATCGCAGTCAGCAGGATGACCGGGAACGTGATGTCCGTGTGCATGAGCATGGTCGTGTCCGCAACCGCATTCGTCACCATGTGCGTGAGCATGTTCGTGTTCGTGCTCATGGTCGTGTCCGCAACCGCATTCGTCGCCGTGTGCATGAGCGTGTTCGTGTTCGTGGCCATGGTCGTGACCGCAACCGCATGCGTCACCGTGTGCGTGTTCATGCTCGTGCTCGTGGCCGTGGTCATGTCCGCAGCCGCATGCGTCACCGTGTACATGAGCGTGTTCATGTTCGTGCTCATGGTCGTGTCCGCAACCGCATTCGTCACCGTGCGCGTGAGCGTGCTCATGGCCGTGGTCGTGTCCACAACCGCATTCGTCACCGTGCGCATGAGTGTGTTCGTGCTCATGCTCATGGTCATGTCCGCAACCGCATTCGTCAGCGTGCGCATGAGAATGTTCTTCATGCTCATGGCCGTGGTCATGTCCACAGCAGCAGTCATCACCATGCTCATGGGAATGTTCTTCATGGTCATGTTCATGATCGTGGCCGCAACCGCAGGCATCACCGTGAGTATGCTTGGGCACATGTCCCATAGTTTTGTGATCATGGTCCTTGCCGCAGTGACCGCAGGTGCAGCCTTCCGGATGCTTGCTGTAATCTTCTACGCTATTAATATGGCCGTCAATGTGTCTGAAAGCTCGTACATCGCCGGCACCGTTACGGATATCCTCTAAATCTTGCTTCATTATATCTACCACCTTTCTTTTCAGGTTCTCTTGCTACTCATATGAGTATCCATTCATATGTTGTGTAAAAATAATAGGAAAGGCAATATCGCCTTTCAGGAAATTCTTTTATATCTCTATTATAACACAAATAACGTATGAGTCAATACTCACTTATAAAATTAGTGATAAAAATTCCTAAGAAAAAAATGGGTACAGCATTCGCTGTACCCATTATAAAATTGATGGAGAAAATTACTTTAAGCGAAGCTCATTGCTTACGCATATCGCTTCAAGCCTATATTAGTCAAACAGGTGGCAGGCAACCCAATGGCCGTGCTCAACCTCTTTCAACTCAGGCTTAACCTGCACGCAATGCTCGGTGCAGTGCTCGCAACGGCTGGCAAAGGGGCATCCTGGCGGCAGGTCCAGCGGACTCGGGATTTCGCCTTCCAAAGGCTGAATCTTTTCGCCCGGCTTGAAGTCTACCTTAAATACAGCACCCATCAGGGCCTTGGTGTACGGATGCTTGCAGCTTTCAGCAATACGTCCGTGCTCCAGCCATTCTACTACATTACCTAAGTACATTACTGCAACCTGATGGCACATCAAATCTACCAGGCCAAGGTCATGGGCAATGAACAGGTAAGTAATATTTTTTTCTTTTTGAATGCGGCACAGCAGCTCGCAGATTTTTTCCTGTACGGAAACGTCCAGCGCACTGGTTGCTTCGTCGCAGACAATAATCTTCGGTTCCAGTGCCAGAGCGCGGGCAATGCCCAGACGCTGACGCTGACCACCGGACATGCTGTGCGGATAGCGGTCCTTGAATTCAGCAGGCAGCTCAACCATTTCCAGCAGCTCTGCTGCTTTGGCGTCTACCTCGCTGTTTTTAATCAGGCCGTAATTTTTTAAAGGCTCGGTGAGGATATCCTTAACGAGCATCTTCGGGTTGAAGGCAGCGGTAGGATCCTGGAACACCATCTGGATGTGCTTTCTGTCCTGACGCAGCTGTTCACCACTAGATTTCATCAAATCGTGACCTTCGAAAATAGCTTCACCGCTGGTAGCAGGGTGAATACGCAGCAGAGTACGCACCAGGGTACTCTTGCCGCAACCGGATTCACCTATAATGCCCAGGGTACGGCCTTCATAGGCACGCAGGTTGATGTCATTGCAGGCAGTCAGGAACTTGCCGCCATCAACCGGAAATTTTTTGGTAAGATGGTTAATCTCCAGTACCAGTTTAGTACGCTCATAGGCCGGTCTTTCATTATTGCTCATAATATGTATTACCTCCTATGATAGGAACTGCCTTCAGCAGCTGTTTAGTGTATTCATCCTGCGGATTACGGATAACGTCCTCACGCTTGCCATATTCCACAACATGACCGCCCTTCATAACCATCAGCTTGTTGGATACGTAAGAAGCAACGCCCAGGTTATGCGTAACCATGATAACGGCAACACCGTATTCGTCGCGGATATCAACAATCTGGCGGATAATCTGAGCCTGAGTAGTTACGTCCAGCGCACTAGTCGGTTCGTCGGCCAGGAGAATTTTCGGGCTGAAAATCATAGCCATAGCAATACCAACACGCTGACGCATACCACCTGACAGCTCGAACGGATAGCTGTTCATGATGTTTTCCGGGTTCGGCAGGCGCACGTTAGTCAGCATATCACAGCACATCTTATAAGCCTGGTCCTTGGACTTGTCCGGCTGGTGAGCCTGAACATAGTCAATGAACTGCTGGCCGATGCGGCGGATAGGATTAATCATGTTGCCGCTGTCCTGGAAAATCATGGACATCTCGCTGCCATACATTTTGCGCCATTCATCGGGAGTATTTTGCAATACATCCTTGCCATCAAAGATGATGCTGCCGCGGCTAACGCGGCCGGCACCAGGCAGGCAACCCATAATAGCGCGGATAACGGTGGTTTTGCCACTGCCGGACTCGCCAACGATGGACATAATCTCGCCCTTATCCAATTCTAAGCTGGCACCGGTTACGGTGAGCTTGTCACCGTAGCTGATGTCTAAATCTTTTACTTCAAGTAGCATTAAGCGTTACCTTCTTTATAGATTATTAGTTAGCAGATTTGATATCTTTGGTCAGCCAGTAGTAATCGCAAGGCAGGATTTCTGCGTTAGCAATAGATTTGTTGGAAACCATGTTGGTTTGCGGATGACCGAATACCAGAGAAGCTGCATCGTCGAGGATAATTTTTTGCATTTCGATAACCAGCTCACGACGTTTAGCAGGATCAAATTCTACACCCAGTTTATCGGACAGAGCATCAAATTTCGGATTGCTGTAGCCGGAACCGTTCTGCTCTTGACCGGTCTTGAGGTACATGTTCATGAATACTTCAGGATCACCAGCCTGCAGAGTCAGTACGTTGGAAATCAGCAGGTCATAATCACCTTTACGGCCGATACCATCAAGTACGTTGTAGTCAACGTTCTTCAGGTTAACTTTAATGCCGACTTTCTTAGCGTCAGCCTGGGTAGCTTCTGCGTACAGAGGCAGCTCAGCACGACCGCTGTAGAATACGAAGTCCAGTTCCAGGTTCTTGCCGTCTTTATCAACAAAGCCGTCACCGTTGGTATCCTTCCAGCCAGCTTCAGCAAGCAGCTTTTTAGCGCTTTCAACATTGTATTGGTTTTTGTCATATTTGTACAGTTCATCATAACCGTAGTCAACAGAAGGCGGCAGGTACGGACCACCGGGAACGAAGGTGTCTTTCAGCAGAACCTTGTTGTAGGTTACACGGTCCAGAGAACGCAGCAGAGCTTCACGGACTTTGAGATCGCCCAGCGGTCTGTCCGGACGTACATTCAGACGAGCAAGTACGTCACGCAGGGAAGCGATGTTGGAGATGTTATATTTGTTTTTGTCTTTGAACAGCTGCAGGTCACCTGCTGCAATGTTGATAGCGAAGTCGATTTCACCTTTTTGCAGAGCCATAGCACGAGTGTTAGGATCGTCAATAGTCAGGATATCAACTTCTTTGAACGGAACTTCGCCATCCCAGTATTTTTCGTTTCTAACCATTTCAGCTTTAGCTTTGCTATAGGATTTTACTGCATAAGGGCCGGTGCAGATAGCGCCTTGTTTTGCGGTATCACGGTCTTTAATAGTTTGGGTATCAACAATGATGAACAGAGGGTCACCGAGCATACCGGGCAGAGTCGGTACCGGTTTCTTGGTTTTGATAATTACGTTTTGGCCTTCACCTTTGATGGATTCATATTCGAACATGGATTTTGCACGAGCTGCTTTTTCAAAGGTACGTTGGATAGAAGCTGCTGCCAGCTCACCGGTAAGTTTGGTGCCGTTGGAGAAGCAAGCTTTATCGTTGATGTGGAAGGTCCAAGTCAGTTTATCGTCGGAAATAGACCATTTATCAGCCAGCCAAGGAACAGCATTCATTTTTTTGTCGAATTTAACCAGGCATTCGCCCAGGCCGTAACGCATTACAACCCAACCAAAGTAGTTATCAGTGGTTTCCAGGGAGTCAGCGAAGTTGGTAACACCAAATTTTGCTACATCCTTGTGCTCAGCTTTTTTGTCGCCGCCACAGCCTGCTGCTGCAAATGCCAGTAAACCGATCATAGCCGCTGCTGCGGTAGCTTTAAACATTTTTTTCATTAGTCATCTCTCCATTTCATATACTCATATAAACATTTTAAATTGGCAGTCTTCTGCCGGATATCAAAAACTAAGATTAATCCTGAACGTCATTACGCGGGTCAAGCACGTCACGCAGATTATCGCCCCAAAGGTTGAAAATCATAACGGTAACAAAGATTGCCAGACCGGGGAAGAACATCAGCCACGGTGCAGTCTGCAGCTGCTGACGGCCTTCGTTCAGCATCAGGCCCCATTCAGGAGCAGGCGGTTGGCTACCAAAGCCCAGGAAGGACAAACCTGCAAGCTCCATCATCAGAGCACCGATATCTGCTGCTGCGGTGATAACCATCATCGGCAGGATATTCGGCAGGATATGTACCCACAGGATATGCGGTGAAGTACCGCCATTAACGATTGCTGCTTCTACATAATCGCGACGTTTAATCTGCAGTACTAAGCTGCGGGATAAACGCGCATATTTTGTCCAGCTGACAATCGTCAGTGCGATTACAGCGTTGACAAGGCTACCACCCATAATACCGGCAACAGCGATAGCCAGAATCATGCCAGGGAAGGAAATCATCATATCGGAGATACGCATGATAACCATATCAACCTTACCGCCAAAATAACCGGAAATAACACCCATAGAGGTACCAACGATGAATACGCTGGCTACCAGGAACAATACACCGCTCAGGGAAGCACGAGCACCATAAAGCACACGGCTGAAGCAGTCACGGCCCAGCTTATCTGTGCCGAACAGATGGCCTCCGCCAGGTGCCATAAAAGCATCCTGCATTGTTGCATGAGTAGGATCATACGGAGCAAGAACAGGTGCTGCGAAAGCAATAGCAATCAGCACCAGAACCAGAACTGAGGTTACGGCAAAAGCACGGTTGGTTTTAAAACCATTGATAATTGTTTCCATCTGCTCTTACCTTACCTTTCTCAGACGCGGATCAAGATAGTTATAAGAGATATCAACAATGAGGTTGATAACCATATACATCAACGCAATCCACACAACAACACCTTGTACCAGCTGGAAGTCACGGTAGGTGATTGCTTCAATTGCCAGACGGCCAAGACCGGGCCATTGGAAAACAATCTCGATAACCGCAGCACCACCCAGAAGGTTACCTAAAGACAGACCTAAAAGCGTAATCAGCGGCAGCAGAGCGTTCGGAAGAACCTCTTTCCACAGAATATGGCTTTCACTCATACCACGCGCACGTGCACCGACAACATAGTCCTGATGCAGCTCTTCCAGAATAGCAGCACGTACCTGACGTGTGTACTTGGAAGACATTGCAAAGGCCAACGTTGCCGCAGGCAGGATAATCGTGTCAGCACCAATCGTACCGCCGACAATAGGCAACAGGTCAAGTTGCAGACCAAAAATCCACAGCAGCATCAAGCCAACCCAGAAGCCGGGCATTGATACGCCAAGGAAAGTAAAGCTGCGTACTACATAGTCAAACCAGCTGCCGCGTTTAACTGCGGAATAAATGCCGGCAGGAATAGATACCACCAACATCATTGCAACGGAAGCCAGAGACAATAAGATAGTACCGGGCAGACGCTCGAACAGCTCCTCAACAACAGGCTTTTTAGCCATGAAGGAGAAACCGAGGTTGCCATGCAGCGCACGGCCCAACCAATCCAAATATTGGAAGAAGAAGGGCTTGTCCAGACCTAATTCTGCACGCAGTGCATCAATTTCAGCCTGACTAACAATAATATCCTCGTTACCTGCAATCATCTGACGAGCTACATCGCCAGGGGCCAGCATTACCAAAGCAAAAGTAATAAAGCTGATACCCAAGAGGACGAGGATGATCTGTCCCAAACGGGACAGAAGCTGCTTTTTCGTCAAAGCACATCATCTCCATCAAAAAAAATTACCCTTCCTGCCAAAAGGGCGCAGGAAAGGTACATGCTTACAATGTGCACAATTGTAATTATATATATTTCCGTCGCTAGCAGGAATATATCAACTGAGGAAATCAACCTGACTTAGCCTCTCGGCCTCACAGTGGCTTGACCGCTACGGATTTGCACCGTATTCCGATTATTACCTGCATAGGCAGGCACCTCAGAAGAATATGAATTTGTAAAAGTTCTTTATGCTGACACAAAAGTATCAGCTAACACTTATAGATTTATAATAGCACTAATTCTTGTTATTTGCAACAAAATTGTTACAAGAGTGTTGTTTATGCAAACGTTCTTCTCAAAGAGGACAAATAGAATAAAAGTATTATTGACTGAGACAGCATAAAGCCCAGCAAGGCCAGCCACAGTCCGCTGTTGCCCCAAAGCGGCACCAGCTGCCACTGCAAAAGGTAAAATACTACGAGTGCCATTAGCATCATGTTGCGTACCGGTGCGGTTCTGGTGGCTCCGCAGAAAACTCCGTAAAGCACCATGCCGATACCGGCGCAGACAGGATAGAATAAAACGAAAACATTGTAGGTCATAGCCATCGCTACCACCTCTTCAATATTGGTAAACAGGCGGATGAAAAATTCATTGCCAAGATGATAACCAAGCATCAGGATAGCAGCCAGCACCACCAGCCATTTAAAGGTCATTTTTATAGTAGCGGCAAACAGCTTGCCGTTCTTCGCACCTACCGCGCGCCCGCTGAAAATCGCCGCGCCGTTCGCCATACCGTCAATCAGGTAGCTCATAATATCCTTGAGCTGCAGCAGCACGGCATTGGCTGCCAACACCACCGTGCCGAAGGAAGCGCCTACCGCCGCAATAATGTTGTTTACAGTCAGCAGGCAGGCAGTGCGAATCATCAGGTTAACATTCACCTGCAGCATGCCGATAAACTCACGCCAGTCCAGCAGCTCGCCCCAAGGCAGTGCCTTGTAATCAAAATCACCGTAATAATACATCAGTACTACGCTCAGAATGCCGCCGTAAAGCTGGCTGAGCAAGGTAGCAACAGCCACGCCCGTGATATCCATATGCAGCCAGAAAACGAACCAGATACTCAGCGCCATGTTCAGCACGTTCATGGAAACCTGCATAAACACGCTCGCCCGCACCCGCGTCTGCCCCATGAGCCAGCCAAGGGCCACATAGTTGCCAAGCACCAGCGGTGCGCCCCAAATAAGGATGTGATAATAATTGCGGCACAGCTCGTTGACCTCCGGTGCAGCGCCAATCATAGCCAGGTATAATTCCAAAATCGGCTTTTGGAAAAGAATGCAACAGGCACTGATAATCATTGCCAGTACCAAAGGCTTAAAAAAGGCGAGCATACCAAGTCTTTTATCGGCAGCGCCAAAGGCCTGTGCCGCATAACCGGTAGTACTCACACGTAAAAAACCAAATAACCAATATAAATTGTTGAACAAGATAGCGCCCAGGGAAACTGCAGCGATATATTTAGGATCCGGAAGCTGGCCCATAACGGCTGTATTTACCGCACCCATTAAAGGCTGCGTCATTGTAGACAGCATAAACGGTACTGTCAGCCCCAAGTATTCCTTATCAGTCAGCAGGCTCACTTTATCTATCTCCCTTGTTTATTCGCACCTAAAATTTATTTAAAAAATTATCTTGTGTGAATAGCTTATCATATGTTATAATTTATTGCAAGCACAAAAATAGCATTTGGCAAAAATTTTTCTTTGATTTTTGCCAATCTTAATAATAAAGAATAAATTATATGCCAATGCTTTATTTTTTTAGCTTTCAGTTAGCGCATGCTAATGGTAAAATAATTATAAAAAGTATGAGAAATATATCAAAGGAGTGAGCACATGTCTGACACATTAAAAGTATGTGGACTGACTGTTGAACGTGGCGCTAAACTGCGCACGTACCTGCCTGTCCCGGACACCAATGTAAAAATCCCTCTGACTATTATCAACGGTGAAAAAGATGGCCCCACCCTGCTTATTACCGCAGGCATCCACGGCGGCGAATACCCCGGTATTGCTGCAGCCATGGAGCTTGGCCGCGACATTGAGCCCGAACACGTTGCCGGCTGCCTGATTATGATGCACCCGGTAAATATCCAAGGCTTCTGGGCGCGCCGCGAAATGATTGTTCCCGAAGACGGCAAAAACCTGAACCGCGTTTTCCCCGGTGACCCGATGGGAACGCTTGCCGATAAAACTGCATATTTAATCAGTAACAACTTCTTCTCTATTGCCGATTTTTATGTAGACATGCACAGCGGCGATATCCACGAAAGCCTGCATCCCTACGTTTACTATCCTGGCCAGCCTACTCCCGAAGTAGAAAAGAAATCCCGTTCCGTAGCACGCGTACTCGATATGGAATATATGGTACGCTCGCTGGCTACCGGCGGTGCCTATAACTACGCCGCCAGCACCGGACTTCCTTCTATTCTGATTGAACGCGGCGGCGCCGGCCTCTGCCTGCACGAGGATATTGAAGCCTACAAGGATGATATCCGCAACATTCTGCGCAAGCTGAAAATGTTCTCCCTGCCTGTAAAACCGCGCCATTACTCTCCGCGTGATGTAGAAAACCTTATTTATCTGGAAGCGTTGGAAACAGGCTGCTGGCTGCACCACATCCACAGCGGCGATTTTGTTGAAGAAGGCCAGGTTTTGGGACGCATCACCGACGTTTTCGGCAACACGCTGACAACCTATTACGCAGAGCAGACAGGCGTTATCCTTTACGTCTGCCCGGCACTGGCATCTCCCAAAGGAACCATCCTTGTAGCCTACGGCACCCTCAAGGAATTTGATGACGAAGACTAAAAATTAAAGCTTTTCCGGTCTGCTGAAGCAGGCCGGTTTTTTTATGCAAATTCTTAACTGCACAAAAATACGCAACAGATATCAGCATCTGTTGCGTAATAAAAGTTCAACAATTTAATAGCTATATGAGCAGCTTAACTCTTAATTGCCAAAGTAAGAGCTGTAAATATTCTTGTATTCACCGCTGCGCTTAACCTCTTTCAGCGCTTCGTTAACCTTCTTCACCAGCTCCTGGTTGCCGTGAGCAACTGCAATACCATATTTATCTGCATCGAGAATGGTTTCACCGGCAAATTTTACTTTATCACCATAATTATGAGTGATAAAAAAGCTGGCAACTATTTTAGAAGCAACCAGTGCATCAGCCTTGCCCTCAGCCACAAGCTTAATACCTGCTTCCGTATCGCGCACAGGCAAAACCTTAACATCCTTAGCCTTGGATTTCACAAGCTCCTCAGCATAGCTGCCTTCCTCAGCAACAACTGTTTTGCCTGCCAATGCTGCAAAATCGTCACCTAGCTTGGCATTCTTGCTTACAATAACCTTATAGGCATCCTCTGCATAAGCTTCACTGAAGGCAACTAAACGCTCACGCTCCGGTGTAATACTTAAAGCAGCAACAGCCATATCATATTTTTTATCCTGTAGGCCGGTCAAGATATTTTTGAAATCGACATTGACAAATTCAACCTTCTCATAACCCATTTGCTTAGCCACAGCCTTTACCAGGGCAATATCAAAGCCGGTGTGTACCTTGCTTTGCTCCTGATAATATTCAAAAGGCGGAAAGTTGGCATCCGTTGCCACCTTCAGTACCTTTCCCTCAGGAGCCTGGTTTGCATTTTTCTCATTGCTGCCACCACAGCCGGCCAATGTAAAGGCCATAACTACACAGAACATCAGCATAAAAATTTTCTTCATAATATTACCTCCACTACGATAATCTTATTGATAAGCAATACGATTTGTATCTATACCCTTATTATATCTCTTTCAAATAATATGTCAATATCTATTCATGTATTTGTTTGATTTTCTTGCTGCTGCTATTTATCTCATAAGGTAAACCCAAGTTAACCGCAAGCTATGGTTAGCTTTTAATCTCTATGCAGGAAATTTTTCTCTAAAAATTGTAAGAAATTTTACAAAAAGCTCTTGACAAAGCCTTTGCTAACCGCTTATAATTCAGATAATCTCTTTGCACTGCAATTTTAGCTACAGTACAAACTGATCAGGCGGTAAACCTTCTTCCGGGTTTTTGCAGCCGGGCCCTCTGGGCAGCAGACCTTGACGCAACGTCTGCGGGACAGTTAACTACTATCTCGCAGGCGTTTTTTTGTATATAAAAGGCCTGCACAAATGCAAAGACCACTTTAGGAGGTTTTAGTATGAAATTTGAAAACGATGCTGAAAGAATCGCTATGATTGTTTCCATCAACAGTATTATCGGTAATCTGCTTTTATCATTGGGCAAGCTGATTGCCGGTTTCGTTGCCCAATCCGCTGCCATGGTTTCCGACGGTATCCACTCCGCGTCCGATGTTTTCGGTACCCTCATTGTTATGGCCGGCGTAAAATTTTCCAACAAAGCTTCGGATGAAGAGCATCCCTACGGCCACGAGCGTATTGAATGCATCGCCGCTATTCTTTTGGCAGCAATCCTGACTATTATCGCCCTGCTCATCGGCTACAGCGGCTACGAAAAAATCGTAGGTGACCCCGCTGAGCTGGAGATTCCCGGACAGCTTGCACTGTGGGCAGCAATTATTTCTATCGTTGCCAAGGAAGCAATGTTCTGGTACACCCGCAATGCTGCGCAAAAAATCAATTCCGGCGCACTGATGGCGGAAGCATGGCATCATCGCAGTGACGCAATGAGCTCCGTCGGCGCTTTCATCGGTATTTTGGGCGCACGCATGGGCTATCCCATTTTAGACCCAATCGCCAGCTTAGTAATCTGTGTGATGATTTTATATGCTGCCTATGAAGTATTCAAGGATTCTATGGATAAGATGGTAGACCGCAGCTGCGATGAAGAAACTACTGTTTCTATGGAAAACCTTGTTGCCCGTGTGCCTGGCGTAGAGCATCTTGACAGCCTGCACAGCCGTCTTTTCGGCAGCCGTATCTATGTTGATATTGAAATCAGCGTCAAGGATAACCTTACCCTGCTGCAGGCACATCATATCGCCGAAATGGTGCACACAGCCGTTGAAGCCAACTTTCCGTTGGTAAAGCATTGCATGGTTCATGTCAATCCTTTAAGCGAGGACAGCCATGAAGCCTGCACTATGCTGCCGCCGGATTTACGTCCGCACGATCAGAATAATTAAACAAAACTCAGCTTACGCCACACAACAATAATTTTAAATTTTTCTTGATATACCCTCTTGACAAGCTATCTTAAGGGGGTATATAATTTAGGCAATTAGTGAATGATTGCTCATATGTATGGTAATGTTTCCCAATAAATGTATGGAGGTATCTGCTAATGAAAAAGATGTTATTTATTCTTGTCAGCATGCTGTGCCTGCTTTTATCAGCCGGCTACGGCAGCGACAAACAGGCAACGCAAACACCTGCCGCCGACAAGGTGTTGCGTGTAGCAACATCACCTGCTTCTCCGCCCTTTGAGCTTTATCTCAAGGAGCAAAATAAATTTACCGGCTTTGATATTGATTTAATCAACGATGTAGCTAAAAAAATGGGCTATAACAAGGTTGAATTTATCAATACCCCGTTCGACGAGCTTCTGCCCGGCCTGAATCACAAAAAATATGATATTGCCATGAACAACTTCAGTAAAACTAAGGCACGTTCCATTGACTATGCTGCAAGTGATTCCTATGCCAAGGCTGCTTTCTCCATTGTTGCCAAAAAAGGCAGCAACCTTAAAGCAGACATCGACAGCATGAACGGCCGTAAGGTTGCTATAAAAAAAGGTGCTTCTGCCGAGCGCGTCGCTAAATCCTTCCCCGGCAGCATCATTGTTGAATATCCGGAAAATGCCAGCGCTTTACATGCAGTAGAAACCGGCGAAGCAGATTACGCTATCTGCGGTAACCTGACCACTGCTTACTATATGACTCATACCGATGACGACAATTGCCTGCAGGTTGTAGGCCATTCCGAACGCCAGGATGATCTTGTTGTCTATGCTGAAAAAGGAAATGAAGAGCTGATTAAAAAGTTTAACGCTGCTTTGAGCGACTATAAAAAGAGCGGCGAATACAAAAGACTCATCAAATTCTACTTCGGCGATATCGAAAAACAGTCCTGATACACCCCTAACTCAGCTAAAAGCTTAAAGCTTTTATATATCACACCCCTTATAATACTCTTTTTATAATACTCCTTATCAGCCGGCATCCCCTAAAGCCGGCGAACAAACACTCAACTCATTAAAAAGCAGAAAAGCCTTGCAGTAAGTCCAAACTGCAAGGCTTTTTTGCTGTATTTTTTTATTTAGTTTAATCCTCCGGATGCAGCTTAATGCAGGACGCACGCACCGCCCTATGCCAGCCACGCAGCAGATGATTACGCGTTTCTTCATCCATAGCAGGCGTAAACGTCTGCTCAATAACGTGATTGCCCTTAATCATTTCCTTGTCATCCCAATAGCCTACTGCCAGACCTGCAAGATAAGCAGCACCCATAGCAGTTGTTTCGATACAGCTCGGGCGTTCTACCTTAACGTTGATGATGTCCGCCTGCGTCTGCATCAGGAAGCTGTTGGCACAGGCACCGCCATCAACCTGCAGCGAGCTCAGCTTAATACCGCTGTCCTCTTCCATAGCCTTCAGCACATCGTACACCTGATAAGCAATAGCTTCAAGCGTTGCACGCACAATATGATTACGATTAACACCGCGCGTCAGGCCTACAATCGCACCGCGCGCATATTGGTTCCAATGCGGCGCACCCAAGCCTACAAAAGCAGGAACCATGTAGCAGCCGTTGGAATCGGGTACAGATTTCGCCATAGCTTCGGATTCGGCAGCATTGCGAATCAGTCCCAGCTCATCACGTAGCCATTGGATAGCAGCGCCGGCAACGAAAATAGAGCCTTCCAGCGCATATTCTACCTTACCGTCCACACCCCAGGCGATAGTTGTAACAAGACCGTTTTTGCTGTCTACAGGCTTTTCGCCGGTATTCATCAGCATAAAACCGCCTGTACCATAGGTATTTTTTGCTTCGCCGGGTGCAAAGCAGGTCTGTCCGAACAGCGCACATTGCTGGTCACCTGCAGCGCCGGCGATAGGAATAGAAGCCTCAAAAAGCTTCGCATCGGTAGAACCGTATACACAGCTGGAGGGCTTAACCTCCGGCAGCATCTGGCGCGGAATGCCCAGAACAGTCAGGATTTCGTCATCCCATTGCAGAGTATGAATATTAAACATCAATGTACGGGAAGCATTGGAATAATCCGTAACATGAACCTTACCGCCGGTCAGCTTCCAGATAATCCAGCTGTCAATAGTACCGAACAGCAGCTGGCCTGCTTCCGCACGCTCGCGTGCATGAGGTACGTTTTCCAAAATCCAGTGCAGCTTGGTACCAGAGAAATAAGCATCCAGAACCAGACCTGTTTTTTCACGGAACATATTGGCATAACCACGGATTTTCAGCAAATCGCAATATTCCGCGGTACGACGGCACTGCCAGACAATCGCCTTGCAGATAGGACGACCGGTATTCTTGTCCCAAACTACGGTAGTTTCGCGCTGATTCGTAATACCGATGCCGGCAATATCAGCCGGAGTAACATTCAGCTTGCTCATTGCCTCGTACATCAGGCCTACCTGGGTAGCCCAGATTTCCTCGGCATCGTGCTCCACCCAGCCTGCCTGCGGATAATACTGCGTAAACTCCTTTTGCGCTACGCTACAGATTTCTCCCTGCTTGTCAAATAAAATACAGCGGCAGCTGGTAGTTCCCAAATCCAGCGCCATAATATATTTATTCTTCATGCTTTCACGACCTTTCCTTGATATTTTTAAGTATAACACAAAACATAAGGAGCCGCCACTTTCGTAGCAGCTCCTGAAAAAGCATATTTAATTATATGTGATTGGGAATCCTGATGAAGTATACGGTGCCTTATCGCACGTCCGCAAACCTTCGCCAAAGACGTGAGAGAAGGTGACGGAAACGAAGAAGGGTGACGACGGCGTACTTCCAGTACGTCTAGGAACCCTGGCTAAGTATATGGTGCCTTATCGCACGTCCGCAAACCTTCGCCAAAGACGTGGGAGAAGGTGACGGAGACGAAGAAGGGTGACGACGGCGTACTTCCAGTACGTCTAGGAACCCTGATGAAGTATACGGTGCCTTATCGCACGTCTTACAAGTTAGGCAGGAACATTACCAACCCCGGCACATAGGTGACAATAAGTAATGCTACAAGTAGCGCTACGATAAACGGCCAAACCTCCTTAAAGAATTCGCCGAGCGGCGTTTCCGTTATCGCACAAACCGTAAACATCATCGAACCGAACGGTGGCGTCAAACCGCCGATCATAATATTAACAATACAGATAATACCGAAGTGTACAGGGTCTACACCCAGTTTGGTTACAACAGGAACCAGCAGCGGAGCCAGAATAATCAGTGCAGCGCCACCCTCCAGGAACATACCAAGAATCAGCAGCAGGATATTTACCAGCATCAGCATCATGTACGGATTGCGGGTAAAGTCAAGCATTGCGGAGGTGATATGCTGCGGAATACGCTCCCAGTTCAGATAATAGCCAAAGAAAGAAGCTGCTACGATAATCAGTACAACAGAGCTGGTACCGTAAATAGTTTCCTTCATAATCGGCCAGGCATATTCCCATTTCAGCTCCTTGTAGATGAAGGCACCTACCAGGATGCAATATACTACTGCTACAGCGCCTGCCTCGGACGGAGTGAACATACCCATGCGCAGGCCGGCGATAATACCGAACGGGAAAAGCAGCGCCCAGATAGATTCCTTAAACTGAGTCATAATTTCACCGAAGGTAGCAGCCTTTTCACGTGAAGGCTTATAGCCACGCTTTTTGGAAACAATGGCAACAACAATCATCATGGATACTGCCATAAGAATGCCGGGCACATAGCCTGCCATAAACATTTTAGTTACGGATACGCTGGCAATCAGCGCATAAATAATCAGGTTAATTCCTGGAGGAATAACAGGCGTACTTGCGGAGGATGCAGCTGTTACCGCTGCACTGAAGGCTCTGCCGTAACCGCGCTTTTCCATTTCCGGAACAAGCATTTTACTCTGCATAGCAGCGTCAGCGTTAGCACTGCCGGAAACACCGCCCATCAGCAGGCTGAGCAGTACGTTAACCTGAGCTAGACCACCGGTCATATGACCCATGAGCACGTCGGTAAATTTCATCAGCTTATCGCTGATACCGGCATAGTTCATGATGGAGCCTGCCATAATAAAGAAGGGAATTGCCAGCAGCGGGAAGGACTGCGTGCTGGTAATAATACGTTGGAATACCAGATGCGCAGGAGAAGTCGCATCCAAAAAGGTAAAGTAGGAAATCGTTGCACCGAACAGGGCATAAGCGATTGGAATACTGGAAAAATAAAGCACAAAAACAATGATGACGGGCAAATAAGCCATTATTTTTCCTCCTTTCCGGAACCGGCAACATCCTGCCAGACAAATTTAATAGAATACACGGTCATGAGTACAAACGCAATCAGTACGGAAGAACTGATATAAACGGAAGAAATACCCAGTACCGGGGTCATTTTCGTATAGGATTTGGAAATATAGATAATAGAAAGATAAGACATGTAGCCATTGAGCGCTACAAGAATAATATCGGTAATCAGGCCGATAGCCTTCTGCATACCTTGGGGCATTCTCTTAACAATGATATCAACGCCAACGTGACCGCGATGCTTGAATACGGCAACAGCGCCGATAAATACCGACCAGACAAAGCAGCCGGTAGCAACCTCTTCAGACCAAACAAGGCCGGAGTTAAAAACATAACGCAGAACAATATTGATGACAACAAGGATAGTAGTAATGCTGATGAAAAATGCAGCAACTAAATCTTCCAGATTATTTAGCACGAAGCTCAGGTTTTTACCCAAAATTTTACCTCCATTTTTTATAGTAATACTTATGCAAAGGAAGGAGCTGTCACGCCGCATGCTTGCAGCGTGGTAGCTCCTTAGTGTTTCATTATAACTGTTTAGTAATGTTGAAAAAATCTACAGCTTATTTTGCAGCGCGGATTTTTGCCAGCTCAGCTTTCAGCTTTTCATAGATACCAGGAGTTGCGCCTTCTTTTTCTTCCATCTGTTTGAATACAGGCTCGGTAGCTTTTTCGAAAGCAGCATGGTCAACATCGTTGAATTTTACGCCCTTGCTTTCCAGTTCTTTATAAACCTTGTTATAGGATTCGGTGGAAATCTTGGTCATTTCTTTACCGCCATAAGCAAATTCTTCAGCAACAATCTTCTGATCTTCCGGAGACAGGCTGTTGAATACTTTGGTGGAAATGTATACGCCGCAGGTACCCAGGAAATGCTTGGTGGTAGCTACGTTTTTAACGTGCTCATAGCATTTGGTACCGATGTTGGTGAATTCGGAGCCTTCCAGACCATCTACAACGCCTTGGGAAACGCCGGACAGAGTTTCGGAGAACGGCAGGCTGGTAGCGGTAGCGCCCATAGCATTAATGGTGTCAATGAACAGCTTGCTGCCGGGAGTACGCAGTTTCAGACCTTTCATATCTTCCGGTTTGGTGATAACTTTGTTGGTCATAACATTACGGAAGCCGAAGATGTAGTCCAGAGCCAGAACCTTAATACCTTTTTCTTCAGCTTTCTTTTCCATGTCCTTAACCAACGGAGTTTCAATCATCTTCTCATATTCGTCATAGGATTGATACAGCATCGGGCCAACCAAAGGTTTGAAATCAGGTACATAGTCGCCCAGATAAGACGGGTCTTCTACAGAAATAAAGTTAGCACCGTTGGCAACCTGCTCCAGACCATCCTTGTAGCAAGCCAGCTGGTTTTGACCAAAGCATTGAATTTCTACACGGCCATTGGTTTTCTTGTTAATACGCTCAGCAACCAATTCCATGGATTTGTACAGCTGCTCATCGGGAGAAAATACATGGCTCAGCTTCAAAACAACCTTTTTGTCAGAACCTGCTGCCTTTTCATCCTTTTTGTCAGAACCGCCACAACCGGTCAGCGCCAACATCATAACAGACATTAACAGAAGAGCTACGATCTTTTTCATGTTCATCCTCCTAAATCCCTTGTTGAATTTTGTTGAAATTTAATGTAATAGAGATTCCCGTTTTGAATCTGATACCATATTAACAGAGTGACACAGAATTGTCAATAATTTTACGCATATTTAGCAAATGTACTTGTAGTCTAGCTTTTGGCCGTTTTTTATCCCTGTTGGCCTTATTGTGTCCCACTTGTTTTTTCGCTTATCTTATGCTAAGATAGTGTTGAACATTATTGAAAATTTTAAGGAGGAATAGAAATGGTTCAAATTTTTGCGCACCGCGGCTTCAGCGGCTATTATCCTGAAAATACTA
Source organism: Escherichia coli (assembly GCA_963603005.1). Lineage (GTDB taxonomy): Bacteria > Bacillota > Negativicutes > Acidaminococcales > Acidaminococcaceae > Phascolarctobacterium_A. The sequence goes on from CAVCLW010000008.1 coordinate 23,553, forward strand.
TGCTTGCTTTCCAAAAGGTAGCAGAAGAAACTGTTGCTGACGGCATTGAACTGGATATCCAGCTTACCAAAGACGGTGAAATCGTTATCATGCATGACGAAATGCTCGACCGCACCACTAACGGCAGCGGCTGGCTGAAGGACCATACTCTGGAAGAGCTGAAAATGCTTTCTGTAGGCGTTAATGTCAAAGGCTTCTTCCCCCGCCAAACCATTCCTACATTACGCGAATATTTCACCTGGCTGAAAACCACCAAGCTGATTACCAACATCGAGCTCAAAACCAGCTATTTCGAATATGAAGGCATTGAAGAAAAGCTCATTGCTATGGTCAAGGAATTCGGTCTGGAAGACCAGATCTGGTATTCTTCCTTCAACCATTACACTGTTGCAAGAATCAAAAAACTGATGCCGGAAGCAAAATGCGGTCTTTTAACCGACACCTGGCTGATGAACATCGGTGAATATGCTGCTTCCCAAGGCGCTGCAAGCGTAAATGCACGCACCTACTTCTGTGCTAAAGAAGGCGTTGCTGCTGAGCTGCACGCACACAACATCGCTCTGCAGGCATGGACTCCTAACGATGCTGAAATGATGCAGGAGCTGGTTGATGCAGGTGTTGACGTTCTGATTACCAATTATCCTGACATTGCCGCAAAGGTTTTAGGCAGATAATTTATATCAGCCACCTGATACATAATTAAATTAGAAAGGATTGTGTTTATGCCTAAGAAGGTTACCCTGAAGGATATTGCTGCCAAGGCAGGTCTTTCGCCTGCCAGCGTGTCGATGATTCTCAACAGGCGCAGTATTGAACGCTTCAACGCGGAAACTGTTGAACAGGTCTACGCTATCGCCGCTGAGCTCGGCTATAAAAGCAGCAAGGAAAAAGCCTACGCCCTCGTCAGGCCCTCAGATACACTGATCATTATTATCTGTCCTTCATTATTCAATCCTTTCTATACTACTATTATCCAAGGTATTGAAATCGCTGCCCGTAAGCAGGGCTTTGTCACCTCCGTCCGCACCACCTATTGGGATACGGATACGGAGAAATTTATCATGGAGCAGGCCCGCAAATTCAACGTTGCAGGTGTCATCTTCGCCATGATTCCCCAACAGCCGCAGCTGGCGTACCAGCTCAGCAAATATCTGCCCGTTGTTGCCATCGGTGACAGACGCAGTGATTTGGAGCTTGCTACTGTAGACATGAACAACTTTACCGCAGGCCAGCTCATCGGCAAGCATCTTACGGATTTGGGACATAAGCAGGTTGCCTATCTTTCCACAACGCTCAACGACCAGCACACCTCGCGTGTGCGCCGCTATCAGGGTTTGGAGGATGCCTGCAAGGCAGCAGATGCCAAGCTTTCCCTCTTCACCCAAGAGATTACCTCTGACTACGAGCTTTCGCATGTTGAAGTAGAATACAGTACAGGCTACGAGCTTGCCAAACGCTGTCTTGAAGCGGCGCCGGAAACCACAGCCATGGTCGCTATCAACGATATGGTTGCCTACGGTGCATATAATGCTGTTATCGACAAAGGCCTGAGGATTCCCGAGGACATCAGTCTTTGCGGTTTCGATAACATTTTCCCATCGCATCTGCGCGGCATCAGCCTCACAACTATCGATAATTCTCTCACAGAATGCGGTAAAAGCGCCTTCAAGCTGTTGCAGGAGGAAATAGCCAGCTACGAGCACCACGGTAAATTTGAGCCTATTACCCATGTAGAATACAAATGCCGTCTTGTTGCCCGCTCCAGCAGCGGCACTGCTCCCAAACGTTGACAATTACCGCAGGATACTGTACAATAAAGCCTACATAGTTTCTATGAATTAAAGAATTGTGCAGGTTTTAATTATGAACAACAAATATAGCAAAGCACTTAAAGCTGCTTTTCCACTAACGCTGCCAATTTGCGCAGCGTTTCTTTTTTTAGGCATTTCCTATGGCTTTTACATCTGCAGCAAGGGCTTTTCACCCTGGTACCCATTTTTTACTAGTGCTCTCGTCTTTGCCGGCAGTATGGAATTCGTTCTAGTCACGATGCTGCTTAGTCCCTTCAATCCGCTGTACTGCTTTTTTATGGCACTGATGATTAACTCTCGTCATCTTTTCTATGGTCTGAGCATGCTCGAAAAGTATAAAAATACAGGCTTGAAGAAATTTTATCTGATCTTCGGTATGTGCGACGAGTCCTTCGCCATCAACTGCAATACCGTTATCCCCAAAGGCATCGACAAGGGCTGCTTCATGGCCTGCGTAAATCTGCTGAACCAAATCTACTGGGTAGCAGGTGCAACTATCGGCGGTCTGCTGGGCAACAGTCTGCAAATCAATACCAAAGGCCTGGACTTTGCCCTCGTCGCTCTTTTTACGGCAATTTTCGTCAGCCAATGGCAAGCGACAGAAAATCACACTCCTGCTGTTTTAGGCATTCTCATTCCGTTGGTTTGCCTTGTGCTCATCGGTCCTCAAAGCTTCATTCCGCCGGCTATGCTGCTTCTGCTGCTGGTATTTATCACTGCTTATTACAAAGGAGGCATTAAATTATGACCTTCACCGAACAAATCATAACCATTGCCGCTGTTGTCGCAGGCACGATGCTGACGCGCTTTCTGCCGTTCATCCTGTTCCCGGCCAACAAAAAAACGCCACCATTAGTAGCGTTTTTAGGTAAAATGCTGCCTGCCGCCGTTATGGGCATGCTTGTTGTCTACTCCCTTAAGGATACACAAATTCTTACCGGCAGCCACGGTATTCCCGAAGCCATCGCCGTAGCACTGATAGTTATCCTGCAGGCAACCCTGCGCAATCTGCTGCTGACGATAGCAGCAGGCACTATAGGCTATATGCTGCTGGTGCAATATGTGTTTGTGTGAAAATATTATAACGTTTAAAAGAGCGGTAAAAACAGCATCTCAATGTTGTTTTCACCGCTGCTTTTAGATTTTACCTATACAATGCTTCCAAGCCTATCAGCTCTACACCTTTAAGCTTTATGTTCTCAAACCCGCTTCTGGAAAAAAATCCATACTTATAGCATAGCATATTACTGCGCTGCACCTGTTCAATTTCTTCTTCAAGCATTTTTTGCGTAACAGGCTGCTTTCTAAACTTAGCTTCATAAAAAACATACCCTTTGGCGTCCTGCGTCACAATATCAAATTCACCATTAGTTTTAGTTACAGGATCATCATAATAGTAACGCCCTATTTTTTCAAAAGGCTCTGCCAACAAGCCTTTTTGATTCTGTTCAATAAGATATTGACGGCATATATCTTCAAAAATATGCGGTACATGATCCGATTCGAAATCCTGCGCGATATAGCGTTCGTAAAAAATCTCCGGCTGCATCACCTGCAACTGTGACATATAACGAAAAACATATTTATAATAAAACAACGACAGGTTATCACTAATATAGTAACCTGCTTTTTTCTTATTATTTTCATTATTAATAGGTGCTGTTTTACTAACGACCTCCATCTTCATCAAACGCTCTAAAACATCAATAAGTGTCGGTCCGCTAGAAATATGCGACTGCGCAAAAATGTCACTATAGCGGGAAAAACCCTTAGCTAAAGTTTCAAACACTTCATTGGCATTTGAAATTTTAGCCAGCTCAGATTTTAAATACATACTTATTTCTGTTTCCAGTCGCGCACTAGGTGACGCAATTAAATTAATGATATTTTCCTTAACGCTTTTTTCGCTATCAATCAAACGATTATAATATGGTATACCACCAAAAACACTATATAAACGCACCTTGTCTGCATCGCTGAAGCTACTGTAAAATAACGCAGATTCGCGGTAATTCATCGGCTTTAAATCAATCGTCAGACTCACGCGGCCATAAAGCGGATTCTGCACCAAAAGCAACGAACGCATAGTATCTACATAAGAACCACAAATAATCAGTTTCAGTTGTGATTCATCCTGATACTTATCAATTAACGCTTGCAAAATGCTATCCATACCTTTTACCGCATCACGCAAATAAGGATATTCGTCTAAAACAAGGATTAAAGGCATATGAAGCGCCTGCTTAAAGAAAAAGTCCAAAACTGCTTCTATATTTTTGAAAGCTAAGGGAGGCAAGGCAAAAACCTCAGAGATTAAGCTTGCAAGACTTTCTGCATTGTTCATTTCTGTTGTCTGCTTACACTCATAATATACAGATTTTATGCTACTATTTCGCAGACACTCTTTAATCAGTTCGCTTTTTCCCACACGCCTACGGCCATAAATGAGAGTTACGTCTTGTGCTTTTTTGAGCAACATATCTTGTATCTTCTTTTGCTCATTAGTTCGTCCCCAAAAAGCCATTTTATTCGACTCCTTCCGATTCGGTTTCTTTCGAATAAAATATAGCACATATTTCTGCCACAGTCAACAGCTTTGCACACGCAAAATCAAAACTACCCTCCGCCATGCTCTGTCCAACATGACGAAGGGTAGTTTTTTTCATTTATATCCTATATATACTGCCAATGTCCCCTAAGCAAATATATACAGAAAGAAGGAATTTGTAAGTGTAAGCATCTTTGAAGCTTTGTGCGTCAGGGCAGCTTCCGCCCCGTCTATAATAAATTGTTCTCTATCCAACTTATGCCTGCTGCCCGCTCCCGCTCGGGAGCGTTGCAGGCATTTTAAGAAAGGTGGTAAGACTTATGTCTTTAAATTGATTAATTATGCTGCAGTCGGGAAGAACGGCCATACGATAGGAATAACGATGATTGCAACAATCATGCTGACTGCTACCAAGCCGCCGCCGCATTTAACATAATCCATGAATTTGTACTTGCCAGGGCCAAGTACCAGAGTGTTCGGAGGAGTACCTACCGGAGAAGCGAATGCGCAGCTGGAAGCAATCAGGATTGCCATCAGTACAGCTTTCGGAGATGCACCCATTTGTGCAGACAGTGCGATGCCAACCGGGCACAGCAGAGCTTTAGAAGCAGTGTTGCTCATGAACTGAGTCAGGATAACTGCCAGACCGAAGAGTACTGCAGTTACCAGGTACGGAGACGGGTTACCGCCCATCAGGCTTACGGTGAATTCAGCAATCAGCTTACCAGCGCCGCTGGTGTTCATAGCTGTTGCAACAGGAATCATGCCTGCAAATAGGAAGATGGTAATCCAGTCGATGGAGTTATAGGCTTGTTTTTCAGTGATGCAGCCTGTCAGTACGCACAGTACCGCTCCGACAACAGCAGCCAGTTCCAGAGGAACGATGCTGGTTGCCATAGAACCGATAACGCCAATCATGATGATACCGCAGATCATTTGTTTTTTCGGAGTAGTGTTAGTAGCATCAATCTCCTGCTCAACATCTGCAACCTCTTCGGTTTTAGCTTCCGGCAGGATGTATTTGCCAAGGAACATCATATAAATGATGCCGGCAACAGTAATAGGAATGCCGATGTAGGCATATTCAAAGAAGCCAAATTGCAGCTCCGGCATACCAGCTGCTTTCAGAGCAACGTTTGCCAGAATGTTCGGCGGGGTACCAATCAGGGTGCAGGTACCGCCAAGGCCGGCAGCGAAAGCCAACGGCATCAGCTGACGAGAAGCGGAAAGCTTTGCTTGTGCGCAGATACCCATAACTACAGGAATCAGGCAAGCAGTGGTACCGGTGTTAGACAGGAACGCAGACATAACAGCTGCAATAACCATAAGACCAAACATCAAGCTGTTTTCATTGGTACCAAACAGTTTTACTACAGCGCCGCCAACCTTTTGAGCAAGGCCGGTGTAAAACATAGCAGCGCCAACGACGAACATACCGCCAAAAAGAACTACAGTAGAATCTGCCAGGCCAAGGAAGATTTGGTTCTCAGGAACCAGGCCCAATGCACTGCAGGCTATAGCAGCCAGAACCGCGGTCATTGCCAGCGGAATCATTTCGGTAACGAATAACAGTGCAACTACTGCTAACAAAATCAAGCATTTAATTGCTGGTGTCATAAAAATTTCCCTCCACTTATTTCTTCTTAAATAGGTTTACATATTGAAAAGTGTTTACAAAGAGCTTACCATCTTCGCCTCGATGAGGAAAGACTTTTCCTTCCTTCTTCCTGTTCTCGATAGCTCGATAGTAAAATTTCTTGTCTACCTGTTTCAGGTACTCCCGAATCTTAGAATCTTCTTTTTCATCATTCATGATAAGTGCAATGTCCAAAACTTATCAGCTCCTTTCTTGTTCCTTTTGGAGAGTGCCTTTCACTGTTAGAGATTATACAACATATTCCAAAATAATAAAAATACCTAGTTGGAATACAAGTTATATGAATTGAGTATATTTTAGAAAGTAATTAAGTATATTTCGGAACTAATTTCTACTTGGTTTTTTTGCAACAGGCAGTTTAATATTATACAATAAACGTCATTAAAATAAAAATACCTATGTGGCATTATTCATATATCTGTCAGGAATATTTTAGGCAAACAAAAAGCCAGTCTGCCAACGACGTACAAGGAGGTAGGCTATAACGTCATCGCTAGCGAACTGGCGTATTACAATGCTGCTGTTTAAAGCTTAAAGCAAAATATTCTTAAACCACTTGCTATAGTATTCTCTGTCTAACTCTTTAAGGTAATTCAGTACAAAGCTCATCTTTCTTCTTAACCTCTTTTTAATGCTTTCAAGGATGCTTCGCTCAGTTTGAAGCCCTGTACTCTTTTGCTGAAGGCAAAGCCTTTTTCACCGCAATGCGGGAATACTTTTGCTGCACCGTTGCGTTGACGGCACAGATGTGCGAATAAACCGGTTTCTTTTTCGACTGTCATTTTAGTTTCAGCCATGATTGTTCTCTCCTTTGCTTTGAATAAGTCAATTTGTCAATTTGCTCTGTATAAGGCCCCTGCTTTATACACGTTTAGTATAACAGATATTGCTTAATAAGAAAAATAGCTTATAGGAATTTAAGATATGACATTTTATTATTTCTTTTCCCCTTTTTTAACTTATTTTAATCGTTGAAATTGTTTTGGCAATATGATAAACTAACTATACTATTCACATATTTAGAATGCATTACTGTTTTTATTTTATATAAGATTAGTATTAGTTGGAGGTCTACAAACATGGAATTAGACAATTACAGAAACTTTTTGGCCATTATCGAAGCCGGCAGCTTTACCGGTGCGGCTGATTACGTGCACATCGCACAACCGGCCCTCAGCAAGCAGCTGCGTGCCCTGGAAAACTATTTTGGCACCAAGCTCATCATCACTACCCGCGGCAGCCGCCAGATTCTGCTGACCGAGGCAGGACGCGTACTCTATCAAAAAGCAAAGTACATGTGCGCTTTGGAAGATCTTGCCAAAAGCGAAATCGAAAACATTATGGGCGGTGTTGTAGGCACATTACGCTTCAGCATTGCCAACTCCCGCAGCGCTTTATTCATCAAATCCTCCCTCAAGGATTTCTGTGCTCTTTATCCTAATATCAAATGTGAGCTGTTCGAAGCAAGCATCAATGAGCAGACACAGCAAATGCTTAACGGTATTACCGAGCTGGGAATTTTAAGCGTACCTGTTGAGCATCAGGATAACTTTGAAGTTCTCTTCCGTCGCGATGAAGAGCTGACAGCCGTTTTCCATAAAAACTCTGTTTTTCTGGACGACAGCAAAAAGGTAGTCACCCTTAAGGAATTAGAGGATGTACCTTTGAGCATCAGCTCAGGCTGCTCCGAAATCTTCCTCAAGGCCTGTGCGCAGGCATCTATAGTTCCGCGTATCACCTGCACCAGCACAACCCGCAGCACTACTTTGGAATGGACACGCGTCAAGGCAGCCGTTTCTATCGTGCCTGTAGAGCCCGGAGAGGACCTTGGTGAAGAGTTTATCACCCGTCCTATATCCGACATCAAGGCTGACGTTTACAAGACCGTAGTAAAGGTTAAGGACAGACCGCTTTCCGTTGTTGCCCAGCATTTCCTCAAATTCTATTCCAAGACACGTAATTCACAGCAGGTGTGCAACCTGGATGAAGTCCTGAAAAACTCCTCTCTATAAAACAAAAACCGCCTCACGGCGGTTTTTTGTTTTATCATACTATGCTTATGCTTTATCAAGGCAATAAAAAAGCCGCCTTACCCGGCGGTTTTTTTATTGTTGCATTGCCACACCCCTGTAACAAGCTACACACGATAAAATTGGAGGAGAAGGAGAATTTGAAAAATCTTTACGTAACAGAACAGCAAATTGTCCGATTTGCTTCGTTTGTTCTAATGTTAGGGAAATCAATATTTCGACCCACATTTGATAGTTGAAAAAAAACGCCTTTGCAAGCAAAGACGGTTAATGCGCACAATTAAGATAGCTGCCACTCTCACATAAACAGTATCTCATCTGTTAACATCTTCTCCTGTCGCTCGCAGGTCAAGCATATGCTTGTACGAAGTACTTTGCTGACTCCAGGCATGCCTGTTACAGCGGCGGGACCGTGTGGATTTTCACCAATTAGCGCTTCATACGAAATATTGATTTGTTGCTTTTAATTATACTAAGTCCGATTAAGAATGTCAAGACTTTAGCGAAAAAGTTCCCGAAAAAATTATTGTAAGAATATATCTCACTAAACATGCGCTCATTTGTTGACGACAAAAGAATTAGCATCTCTTACTCTTTTTATGGTGAAAATTCTCGCTCCTAGCTTTATTTTGCATTGTGTTTTTACACTTTTATATTAATATTTTGCAGCATCTATAAGCCATTATAAATAAAAAGTCTGTCACCGATGAAGCTTCATCAGTGACAGACTTTGGTTTTGCCGGTCAAAAATCACCACAGGGTGCTTTCTTGCCGGACTTTATTAGTTTTGATTGCGATGCCTCATTGAAGCACGATCAATATCAAAAGCGTTAATCAGCTCGTTGACAGCCTGGCTTGGGGATACCACGCCATTAACAGCTGCTTCCATTACAGCCGGTAAGCGGCCTTTAATCATCGGATCTTCAAAGAACAGGTTATGTAAATGCTCGTCAATCATGCTGTTAACCCAAGAAATAGTCTGCGATTTACGACGTTTTTCGAAGGAACCGCATTCCTTGGTAACCTTTTCGAACTTGCGCATTACTGCCCAAAGCTCAAGCAGGCCTTCCTTGGTCAAAGCAGAGCATCTGTAAGCGTGAGTTTTCCAGCCTTCGGTAGCAGGGCGGATGAATTCAATCATACGCTCATACTCACCCTGGGTAACGATAGCCTTAGGCAGATTGTCACCATCGGCTTTGTTGACAACGATAGCGTCGGCAACCTCCATGATGCCTTTCTTGATGCCTTGCAGATCATCACCGGCACCGGTCAGTACAACCAGCATAAAGAAGTCAACCATCGAACGGACGGTGATTTCGGACTGGCCTACACCTACGGTTTCTACTAAGATAACGTCACAGCCTGCAGCCTCGCAAAGCAGCATAGTTTCACGGCTTTTACGGGCAACGCCGCCCAAGGTTCCCTTTGAAGGGGACGGACGGATAAAGCAATTAGGTTCACGCGACAACATCTGCATACGCGTTTTATCACCCAAAATAGAGCCACCGGTAATGGAGCTAGTAGGATCGACAGCAAGAACTGCGACCTTATAGCCCTGATGACACAGCATCTGGCCAAAGGACTCGATAAAGGTACTTTTGCCGGCACCCGGTACACCGGAAATGCCAATGCGCAAAGCTTTGCCTGTACGCGGCAGGAGAGCCTGCAGGACACGCTGTGCTTTATCAAAATCCCTCGGTGCATTGCTTTCTATAAGAGTAATAGCTTGAGATAAGGTTTTACGATCGCCTTCACTGACTCCTTTTATTAACTCTTCCGGACTAGGTTTTTTCCTCAAGGGGAATTTCCTAATATTATCCACAGGGTTATACTTCTCCTCGCTGACAGCGTTTACGGCACTGTCAATCCCGCCCATTACAGAGCAGGCAAAGTTAGGATCTTTTTTCAGGGGTACCCAACTCGGCCTAATATCTTTTTCACCAGTTTCAGGCATTTATATCACCTCAGTCTTCAGCGTGTTCAGCTTTTGCACGGTCAACCAACATTTGCAGTAATTGGATGCAGCACTTAGGAATGTTGGTACCAGGTCCAAAGATGCCTGCTGCACCATGTTCATACAGGTAGTCGTAATCCTGTGCAGGAATTACGCCGCCGATACATACCATGATATCTTCACGGCCACGTTTCTTCAGTTCTTCAACGATTGCCGGCAGCAAGGTTTTATGACCTGCAGCCAGGGAAGAGAAGCCAACCATATCAACGTCGTTATCTACAGCGTCTTGTGCAGATTCTTCCGGAGTCTGGAACAGAGGACCAACGTCGACGGTCCAGCCCATATCAGCGAAGGAGGTTGCCAGAACTTTTTGTCCGCGGTCATGACCGTCTTGGCCCATTTTAGCCAGGAAGATACGAGGACGACGGCCTTCAAGTTTTTCAAACTCATCAGCCAGTTTGGTAGCTTTTTCCATGTCATCGTTGCCGCTGAATTCACTGGAGTATACACCGGATACAGTGTGGATTACAGCATTGAAACGACCGGATACTTTTTCAACTGCGTCAGAAATTTCACCGAGGGAAGCACGGTCGCGAGCAGCTTGTACAGCCATTTCCAGCAGGTTGCCGTTGTCACGGGTTTCAGCTGCGCGGGTAATAGCTTCCAGATCGCGTGCAACAGCGTCGTTGTTGCGTTCTGCTCTCAGTTTTTCCAGACGTTTAATCTGAGCGTTACGTACAGCGGTGTTATCGATGGACAGTACGTTCAGCGGATCTTCCTTAGCCAGACGATATTTGTTCAGGCCAACGATAGTTTCTTTACCGCTATCGATGTTAGCTTGACGACGAGCTGCGCACTCTTCGATACGCATCTTCGGCAGGCCGGTTGCAATAGCTTTTGCCATACCACCGAGTGCTTCAACTTCCTGGATATGAGCCCAAGCACGGCGAATGATTTCGTTGGTGAGGTATTCAACATAGTAGGAACCGCCCCACGGATCGATAATCTTGCAGACTTTGGTTTCATCCTGGATGTACAGCTGGGTGTTACGAGCAAGACGAGCGGAGAAGTCGGTCGGCAATGCGATAGCTTCGTCCAGTGCGTTTGTATGCAGGGATTGGGTATGGCCCAGAGCAGCAGACATAGCTTCCATACAAGTACGGGAGATGTTGTTGAACGGATCCTGTTCGGTCAGAGACCAGCCGGAAGTCTGGCTGTGAGTACGCAGTGCCATGGATTTCGGGTTCTTAGCGCCGAAGCTCTTAAGAATCTTAGCCCACAGAACACGAGCAGCACGCATTTTTGCAACTTCCATGAAGTAGTTTTTGCCCATATCCCAGAAGAAGGACAGACGTTTTGCGAATGCGTCTACAGGCAAGCCTGCAGCTTCACCGGTACGGATATATTCCATACCATCGGCCAGAGTGTAGCCTAATTCAAGGTCGCAGGTTGCGCCGCACTCTTGAATATGGTAACCGGAAATGGAAATACTGTTGAATTTAGGCATATATTTGGTGGTATATTCGAAAATATCACCGATGATACGCATGGACATAGCAGGCGGATAAATGTAGGTGTTACGTACCATGAACTCTTTCAGAATATCGTTCTGAATGGTACCGGCCATGATAGATTTATCAACGCCTTGTTCTTCACCGGATACGATGAAGAATGCCAGTACAGGCAGTACTGCGCCGTTCATGGTCATGGATACGGACATCTGATCCAGAGGAATACCGGAGAACAGAATGTTCATATCGAGCATGGAGCAAACAGATACGCCTGCTTTACCAACGTCACCAACTACACGCGGGTTATCAGCGTCATAGCCGCGGTGAGTCGGCAAGTCGAACGCGATGGACAGACCTTTTTGGCCTGCAGCCAGGTTACGACGATAGAATGCGTTAGATTCTTCCGCAGTGGAGAAACCTGCATATTGACGTACAGTCCACGGACGGAATACATACATTGTAGAGTAAGGACCACGCAGAAACGGAGGAATACCGCTCATGAAGTCCAAATGGTTACATTTATCATAGATATCCTTGGTGTACAGCGGAGCTTTAGGAATACGTTCCAAGGTAGTATCATAAAGGGCATCGTAATTTTCGCCCATTTTTTCTTCCAGATTTTTCTTCCATTCGTCATAAGAACAAGAAGGATGATCAGGAAGGGCTACTTTAGTGAAATCCGGATTAATGCTCATTATTCAATCATCCCTTTCTTCTTTTGCAGCATCTTCAGAGTTTGGAAGCAGTTAGCTTTTACGCTGATGAAGTCATCAACACCGGCTTCTTTATAAACCGGTTCCAGATCCTTAGGAGCAGCGCCGGCCAGGAACAGAGTAATGTTCGGGTTAGCTGCTTTAATCATCGGAGCCAAAGCAGGAACATCTTCCGGATAGGTAGCGTCAGTGGAGCAGATAACTGCAACATCATACGGAGTACCATTTTCGTCAATGCCAGCCTTCAGAGCTTCTACGCACTTCTCATAACGAGAACCAGGTTTGTCCTCATCATCTTGGAAGCCATTGTTCAGATGAACGTTGAATTCGCCAACCTGCAGGAAAGAGGTGGAGAAGTCAGCACGAGCTTTATGCTGAGGAATCGGTCCCATGTTGCACAGGAATACCTCAACATTTTTGCCGGTTTTCTTAATATAATCTTCGGTATCGAAACGCAGTGCTTCATAGCGCTCGGTCCAGTGATGAGCAGCGATTGCTTCAACGGTTTCCGGAGCTTCAGCCTTGCAGGATGCAGCAGCAACCTGGCCGATAGTAGCACCGTTGCTGAATGCTTCGATTGCGCCTTCAACAGTTTCAACAGCAGCCAGCTTGCCGGCCAGGTAGTTGGTGTCGATGTCAGCAACGTAAGCAGCAACAGCAGCTTCGCGTTCTTTCTTCAGTTTCGGAGTGTCCTCTTCGCGGCGCTCCAGAGGTTCTTCGGTCATGTTCGGGTACATGTTTACGCCAACAGCGCGATCGCTGCGCATTTCCAGAGCTTTGAAGCGCTTAGCCAGAACGTCAGCAACTTGTGCTTGCGGATAGCCAGCTTCCAGAGCTTTAATGATGCCGCCCATTTCCTCAACCTTTTGGAACTCAGCCCAGATTTTTTCGGTAATCTGCTTGGTCAGGGTTTCAACGCCCCAGGAACCGCCGGCAGCATCAATCGGGCTCAGCATACCAAATTCTTCTTGCAGCATTACATGCAGGTTACGAGCGATACGACGGGAGAATACGTCGCCTTTACGGATCAGTTCGTCAAACGGCGGGTTGTCATAAGTGCAAACGCCGCCTACAACGCTGGAGAAGGTTTGGGTGCAGTTACGCAGCATGTTAACATACGGGTCAACAACGGTTTTGGTGAAGCGAGCGCAACGGCCATGAACTTTAATAGCACGGTCTGCTTCTTCAGCACCGAATGCTTCCATAATAGCTGCCCAAATCATACGCAGGGAACGCAGTTTTGCGATTTCCATGAAGAAGTTAGCACCTTGGTTGAAGCAGAAGTACAGGGAGTTAGCAATGTCATGCAGCTCAATGCCGCGTTTTTGCATTTGACGTACATATTCAACAGCGGTAGCGAAGGTGTAAGCAACCTCTTGAACTGCTTCTGCACCACCATCGGTGTAAGCATCACTGTTGATGAAAACAGTGCGAACTTCCGGAACATTAGCTTTAGCAAATTTAATGGTTTCAGCCATTTCATCATACAAAGCATCAAGAGAGGTTGCGGTTTTACCGGTTTTTACCAGCTCGCCGATCGGGTCGCCGCCGATAACGCCACGCAGGGTTTTAACATCATGACCAGCGCCCTTCAGAGCAGCTACAGTCAGAGCCAGCAGGTTTTTAGCGCCAGCGCCGGTGTACATCATGATAGGATATTTATCAAGTTTCAGGCCATTCAGCAGAACGCTCATATCTTCAACAGTAGTAACATTCACGCCAATATCGCCGGGTTTTTCTGCATCTTTAACGTCTACGCCGTCTTTGGTTGCAGTATCCAATTTGATATTGTAAACAGTGGAGCCTTTGGAAATTTCTTCCTTCAGCAGCTCGTTATTATCAGCTGGCAGGGTTTCGTCGCAAGCTTGAGCAATGCCCCAGGGCTCGTGTACGTAACCGTTAACAGTTGCACCACGCAGGAAATCGCCCATACCAGGATAATCGTTGGTCGGCAGAATTGCATCAGTGCCTTTACGAGTATAAATAGGGTCAAAGGTAATGCCCTCGTAGTTTTTGGTGTACATGATTTTGTCAAAAGGTTTACCTTTCAACAATGCATTACATGCCTCCACCCATTCATCCCAGGTGGGTTCGGTAAATTCATCAAAAGTTACCTCCGGGAATTCGGTTACTTTCTCTGACTTACGCAACATGGCTTCCAGTTCTTTGTCTGTTAACGGTCTTTCGCCATCAACGACTGCTGCAGTTTTTTGTTGTTCATCAGCCATTCAAATAATCCTCCTTTAATAATTTAATCATTACTGTGAAAAAGTTCACAGCACCAAGCTGAAACGCATATCACCTCCAGCCAATCTCGTCTGCCGATGCAGCTGCTATCCGACCGCTCTCACCCGGTCATCAGGGGACATGTGCCGCATCCTTGCTTGGATAGATTTTAAGAAGCAAACAGCATTTATATACACGGTCACGGTTGTCCAGGCCGTATATAACAAAATAACAGGCAGGTTAATCTGCCAGAAACTCCTGCAGACGTCCGTAATTTATCTGGACTCTGCGCAGCTCGTCTTCTTCAGGCATAGTATCATTAAGAATCATGTTGCCTAAAGCTGCACCCGGCTCTGCGCCACGGTTCTGCATAAAACGGGCATAGTATTCAATCTGCGGAACATCTTCAGCTGCCTTGTAAATAACAGCAGCCTGCTCCAAAGGATCTTCTGCGATGATATAGGGATTTACCCCTTCATTGAAGTATGTTTTCAAAAGCTCGCAGATATCTGTCTTTTTGGGGTTATATTGCACGCGTACGCACTTTACTTCCAGCTCACCGCTGGCTTTGGCACGTCCGGCAACAACTTCTTCAACGCCTTTCACACCTTCAAAGGCTGCAAGCAGTTCAGCAATTTTGCCTGCCAAATATAATTCTTTCATATCAATTACCTCCCTTTAAACAGCAAAAAATAAAGCCACCACATTTGTGATGGCTGGATTGTCAGCACAACAGCGCACCCCTACGCTGTCGTGCTTGAGAGGAGAAAGGAAATGTTCTCAGCTAAAAGAAAAATTTGAGAATGGGATTTGAAAAACACGATATGTCCAGTATCGCGACAAGTATGACAGATAGCACCGATGGCCCGGCCACTCTCCAAAAGGTCACAGCCATCACGTGACCTTCAATGGCATAAGAAACAGAAAACCGTTTCTCAAAAAGAATCCTTCACCCAATACGGGCGGGACTTTTGAAAAACGGCGAAATATCAAAAAGCTTCAAGGCACACAAACCTATACAACAGCTCTACGACATCTCTCCCCGTCTCTCGCAGGTCAAACGACGATGCATCTTACAGGCAGTTCTTCTGGCTTCGCTTCTTCACGTGTTCCACCTTCCCAGAGGACCCCTCCAGTGGTATAAACGAAACACGCTCCACGTCACAGCGGCGGGACCGTGCCGGAATTTCACCGGCTTCTCTATTGAGCTTTCGCACCTGTAATATCAATATCAACTTGTTGACTTAATTATAGCAGTTACTAATTATCTTGTCAACCTTTTTCAGGGATTTTTATTTTTGTGTATTTATTCCATATATGGATTTTTCTTATGTATAATTATCTCCATTCTTGATTAACTGTTCTTTGTGTTTAAATTACATATAACACAACGGGTAATACAACGCCATACAAGCAAAATAGATTCGCAGACAACAAAAAACGCCTACAGCTCAGCTGCAAGCGTTCTTACGATTTAGCAATCTGCATTTTTTATACCACCTGTTAATGGATATAGTAAAAATTCATTTCATACAAAGCTTTAACGATTTTTTCCAACATTATTCTCACCTCCCGAAATCAGTGAATCATATACCATTTAAAGTTGCACAGAGTTTCAACAAATTTTTCAAAAGTCATTTTCATATCATCCCTTCTTTTTTATTTTAAGGTCTTGCCTTAACATAACTTAAGTATAACACCTTATGACGTTTTTGTCCACTATGGACTTTTTGTGTCCCATTGAGTGCTGCTAATAGCTCAAAGCCTTGCACCATGCGATTTTACAATGATTTTACATGCAAAAACAAAGAGGACTGCAAGAAAAATTTTTCTTAAATCATGAAAAATTTTCTGCAATCCTCTGATTTTATGCCTGCTTAGCCTTAAACCACCATGCCAGCAGCGGCGGGATAAAGATATTTATCACCAGCACGCGCACCAGCTGATAGGTCAGGATAATCGAAACATTTTCACCCATACTCATACCGGCTAAAGACATTTCGGCTATGCCGCCGGGGGCCATCGCCAAAAACGCCGTTATCAGCGAAAATCCGTAGCGTGCGGAAAGCACATTGGCCATACCAATGCTTACAACAATGAGTAGCGCCGTACCGATAAGAATATAGGGCACCATTTTTTTAGTTTTGATAATACGGTCCGCATCAAGCTGCATACCCATGAACAGACCGATGCTGGCCTGCGCCGCCGCCATGAGCCAAAAAGGCACAGGCTGCACACCGCCGGCAAAAACGGAAAATGCAGCTGTCGCCAAAATCGGTCCCAACAACCTGGGCGTCGGCAGATGTATTTTCGTTGCTATAAAGCTGCCCAATATAGACAAGGGCACCACCACAAGCCAATGCACACCGCCATGGTTGGGCAATGCTACGCTGCTGCCTGTCACCTGTGCATGCAAAAGCCAGATAACAAGAAACGGCACAGTAATAACAACACCCAGCAGACGCAGCATCTGCATCACTATGACAATGTTAGGATTAACCTCCTTATCCTCTTCGCAGAGCAGCATCGTCAGCGTCATGCCGCCGGGAAGCATTCCCATAATACAGCTTTTGAGGTTTTCCCGCGCCAGCTTTGCCGTAACACAGGCCAAAGCGATACTGACAGCTAAAATTACTACCGTTGCTTCGCCTACACCGACCAGCTCAGCCAGAAAGTTATTCCAAGTGTCCGAGGTAAAGGTGGAACCGATACCGTAGCCTGCAACCATTAATGCATATTCACGCCATTGCTTAGGCCAGCTCATATCGCTGCGATGCGTCAATGTTTTGCAAAGCAGAGCGGTCAGCAGACCGCCCAGCAAAAACGGAATAGGCAGATGCATGCGTACCAACAGGCTTCCTAAGCAAAGTGCCATGATAAAAAGCAACAAGCGGTTTAAAAACATAGCTTTTACTCCTGCTCTACACCGTTAGCAGATAAAGCATCCATAATACGCGCAATCAGCTCACCGCGCATGGTGTGCTGCGAAGAGGAATAAGTGATAATCTCATGCTCCTTCAGGCCCATTTCGCGCTTAAAGAGCGCCTTCTGTGACATTGCCGCATTTTTAGAAAGCTTGTCGGACTTGGTCAGCACCACCTGCACCTTCAGGCCGCAGCTGCGCAGCCAGTTGAAGCATTCCAGGTCACTATCCATAGGTTTATGACGGATATCAATCAGCTGGCAAACTACACCGAGGTTTTCACTGCCGGATAAATATTTGCTGATAAAGCCGGACCATTGATCCTTATTGTTATGGTTTGTTTTAGCAAAGCCGTAACCTGGTAAATCTACCAGATAAAAGGATGCTCTTTCATCTTCACCCTCAACTACGCGCTTAGCCTCCAGCTCGTAAAAGTTGATAGTCTGCGTTTTGCCAGGAGTAGAGCTTACGCGTGCCAGGCCGTTGCGGCGGCAGAGTGAATTGATAAGCGACGATTTACCCACATTACTGCGGCCGATAAAGGCTGCTTCAATCAGTGAAGGCTGCGGATACTGGTCTGCGCGTACTGCAGAGGCCACATACTTAGCACGGATAATATCCCAATTATCTTTACTCATTTTTATCCTCCAATGCCAGCTTCAAAACATCATCAAGATGCTCAACAGGTATAAACTGCATTTCCTTACGGATATTTTCCGGCAGTTCGTCCAGATCCTGCATATTGCGCTTCGGCAGCAGCACTGTCTTGACACCATAGCGGTAAGCCGCCAGCATTTTTTCCTTAATACCGCCGACAGGCCATACCTTGCCGGACAGGGAAATTTCGCCGGTCATCGCCAGCTTGCCCTTAACCTTTTTGCCGGTCAGCGCCGATACCATGGCAGTAACCATCGTTACGCCGGCAGACGGGCCATCCTTCGGCACAGCACCCTCCGGCAGGTGGATGTGAATGTCCGTTGTTTCGGCAAAGTTGGCAGGAATACCCAAGGCTTCCGCACGACTGCGAATATAGGTATAACCGGCCTGAGCCGACTCCTTCATTACATCGCCGAGCTGGCCTGTAAGCGTGAGGTTACCCTTGCCCTTAAACGCCAGCACTTCTACCTTCAGCAGCTCGCCGCCGACACTGGTCCATGCCAGGCCATTGACAACACCTACGCCGGATTTCAGGCTGATATCATCATCAAGATAAATAACAGGTCCCAGATATTTTTCCAGGTTCTTTTCTGTTACCTGAGCGCCCTTACTCTTGCCCTTGACAATTTTGAACGCAACCTTACGGCAGATGCCGGCCAGCTTACGCTCCAGATTACGTACGCCTGCTTCCCTGGTATAGTCGTGAATTACACGGCGGATAGCCTTTTCGCTGACGCTCACCTTGTATTTTTCCAGGCCGTTAAGCTTCAGCTCCTTCGGCAACAGATGCAATTGGGCAATCTTAACCTTTTCTTCGTCGGTATAGCTGCTCAGCTGAATAATCTCCAAGCGGTCCAGCAGAGCCGGCGGAATAGTATCTACGGCATTGGCCGTTACAATCCAGAATACATGCGACAAATCAAACGGGAATTCAATAAAGTGGTCACTGAAGCTGTTGTTCTGCTCCGGATCAAGCACCTCCAACAGCGCCGAAGCCGGATCACCGCGGAAATCGGAAGCCATTTTATCAATTTCGTCCAACAGGAATACAGGGTTCATGCAGCCACAGGTCTGCATACCGTGAATAATACGTCCCGGCATAGAACCGATATAGGTACGGCGATGACCGCGGATTTCCGCTTCATCACGCACACCACCCAAAGAAACGCGGGTAAATTTACGCTTAATAGCCTTGGCAATACTGCTTGCCAAGCTTGTTTTGCCTACGCCCGGAGGTCCTACCAGACACAGAATCGGTCCGCGTGTGCTTTTGGACAACGCACGCACTGCCAGATACTCCAGAATGCGCTCCTTAACCTTCTTCATGCCGTAGTGGTCATTATCCAATACAGTCTGCGCCTTATCCAGATCAAAATTATCCTTAGTGAATTTGCCCCAGGGCAATGCCAGCAAAGAATCGATGTAGGTGCGGATTACCGCTCCCTCCGGCGTCATCGGCGGCATTTTCGCCAGACGTCCCAACTCCTTGTTGATTTTTTCTGCCACATTTTGCGGCATTTTCAGCTTGGACATCTGCTCCTTATAGTCAGCTATTTCTGCCTGTACGTCTTCGTTTTCACCAAGCTCCTTGCTGATAGCCTTAATCTGCTCACGCAGATAATATTCCTTCTGATTCTGCTCCACCTGCTGGTGTACCTGCTCGGAAATATTTTTGGCTACATCGGCAATTTCCTGCTCACGCACCAGAATCTCGTATAATTTACGCAGACGCAGCTTCAGCGGCGCCATTTCCAGCAGCTCTTCCTTTTCGGTCAAAGACAGCGGCAGATAGCCGACAATAATATCAGGCACCTTGCTTAAATCAGTGCGGGATTTAAGAGACTGCACCGTATCTGGATTAACCTTTTTGGTAAGCAATACCCATTGTTCAAAGGCATCCAGCAGCAGACGGCGCAGTCCTTCTGCTTCGGCATCGACTGCATCGTCAGCAAGCACTACTTCTACCTCGCCGACAAAGAAATCCTGCTCATTCTCATGCACCTCTACCGCATTCAGCACATGTACACGCTCCAGGCCTTCTACCAGCAAGCGCACAGCACCGTTAGGCAGCTGCAGCCTTTGCTTGATATTAGCCAGAACGCCCCATTCATATAAATCATCGGCAGCAACATTTTCCTGCTCAGGCTGTTTTTGCCCAACCAGAATAATTTGCTTGTCCGTACCTTCGGCTGCGTCAACAGCAGCAATAGATTTTTCTCGGCCGACATCCAGATTAGCAATCATGCCCGGAAAAATCAAGACGCCCCTCAAAGCCAGCAGGGGCTTTGTAATTATCAAATTAGCCATATAATCCCTCCTTAAGCTCCCAAAACAAGAGAGAAATTTATCGGCAGTACGCACACAGGCATACTTGCCATAGCGATAAAATAAGGGAGAAGGTATAATAATCCTTCCCCCTTAGATATTTTGTTATTTTGTAAGCATTTGCGGTTCGCAATGCTGGCGTATAGTAGCTTCAGTAACAATGCACTTTGTTACATCATCACGGGAAGGAACATCATACATTACGTTACGCATGGTAGATTCAATAATAGATCTCAGGCCACGCGCTCCGGCATTACGTTTCAATGCTTCCTCAGCAATAGCAGTCAGAGCACCGGGCTCAAACTCCAGCTCTACGCCATCCATTTCCAGAAAACGCTGGTATTGCTTAACCAAAGCATTACGCGGCTCAGTCAGTATTTGCACCAGTGCAGCCTCATCCAGCTGATTGAGCGTTACTACTACCGGCATACGTCCTGCAAATTCCGGAATAATACCGAACTTCATGATATCCTCAGGCAATACCTTGGCAAATACAGCCTCGTTATCAACCTCCTCCTTACGGCGGATATCAGCACCAAAGCCCAGGTTTTTCTTGCCTACGCGGGCATTGATGATATGCTCCAGTCCGGCAAAGGCACCACCGCAGATAAACAGGATATTGGTTGTATCAATATTGATAAACTCCTGATGCGGATGCTTGCGTCCTCCCTTAGGCGGAACGCTGGCAACGGTACCCTCAAGGATTTTCAGCAAAGCCTGCTGAACACCTTCACCGGAAACATCACGGGTAATGGAAACGTTTTCGGATTTACGGGCAATCTTATCAATCTCGTCGATATAGATAATGCCGCGTTGAGCAGCTTCAATATCATAATCGGCATTGCTGATAAGCTTAAGCAGAATGTTTTCGACATCCTCGCCTACATAGCCTGCTTCCGTTAAGGTAGTAGCATCAGCAATAGCAAAGGGAACCTGCAAAATCTTTGCCAGAGTCTGGGCGAGCAGTGTTTTGCCGCTGCCGGTAGGACCGAGCATCAGAATATTGGATTTCTGCAGCTCCAGGTCACGCTTGGACTCCGGATTCTGGATTTCGTAGTTGATTCTCTTGTAATGATTGTATACTGCCACAGACAAGGTCTTTTTAGCCTCATCCTGACCGATAACATACTCATCTAAAATTGCCTTGATTTCCTGAGGCTTCGGCAGATCAGCTGCATTAGCCAACTGCTCGGCAGCATCGCTTTCTTTTTCTTCGTCAAGCATGGATTTGCAGAAGTCGACACACTCATCGCAGATAAATACACCACGACCGGAAATCAGTCTTTTTACCTGACCTTCACGCTTGCCGCAAAAGGAACAGCATGGTTTTCCATCATGTCCTTCATCAAAATTCATATTTTAAATCTCCTTATAGTATATCTTACTCTGCAGATTTACTACGGGAAACAACCTCATCAATCAGGCCATATTCCTTAGCTTCTTTACTTGTCAGATAATGATCGCGCTCAGTATCGGCAGCAATTTTTTCCACAGTCTGACCGGTATGCTTTGCCAGTACCTGGTTCATTTCTTCACGGATACGCAGGATTTCACGGGCATGGATTTCAATCTCCGTTGCCTGGCCCTGTGCACCGCCCAAGGGCTGATGAATCATAACACGGGAATACGGCAATGCAAAACGCTTGCCCGGCGCGCCTGCTGCCAGAAGCACGGATGCCATGCTGGCAGCCATGCCCATGCAGATAGTAGAAACGTCAGGCTTAATATACTGCATCGTATCATAAATAGCCATACCGGCGCTTACGCTGCCGCCGGGGCTGTTAATATACAGATGGATGTCTTTGTCCGGATCCTCGGACTCCAGGAACAATAACTGAGCAATGACAACATTTGCCATATTGTCATCAATCGGACCGGTAACGAAAACAATCCTATCCTTCAAAAGACGTGAATAAATATCATAGGAACGTTCTCCACGACTAGATTGTTCAACAACGATAGGCACATAATTCATTTTGTCACACTCCTTTACTGTAAGTATAACCTAAAATTATTTTGCGCTGTCGATAACAACGTGTGCAGCTTTGCGGCGCAGGATGTTAGCCAGCAGCAGGCCCATGGTGCCGTTGCCTTTAATGATTTTCTTAACTTCTTCAGGAGAAGCGCCGTGTTGTGCGGAAATAGCAGCGATTTCTGCATCAACGTCAGCCATGTCAACCTGAATGTCTTCAGCTTTAGCGATAGCGTCCAGAACCAGGTCGGTCTTAACGTTTTCTTCAGCAACCGGGCGTTGGTTTTCGCGGATTTTAGCCATGTCCAGGCCGGTGTATTGCATGTACATCTCCAGGCTCATTTTACGGCTTTCCAGGCTCATTTTCATTTCTTCAACCATTTGGCTGATTTTGTCTTCGATCATGATTTCAGGAACGCTGAATTTAGCGTTAGCTACAGCCAGGTCAATCAGATCATGCTCGTATTCAGCTTTAGCGTTAGCTTCAGCAACTTTTTGCATACGCTCTTTGTAGTTAGCACGCAGCTCTTCTACAGTTTTGAAGTCGGTCTTGGAAGCAACATATTCGTCGTTCAGTTCCGGCAGCTCTTTGCGTTTTACGTCTTGGATGTTTACCTTGAAGATAGCTTCTTTGCCAGCCAGGTCTTTAACAAAGTAATCTTCCGGGAAAGTTACTTCTACGTCAGTGGAGTCGCCTTTGGTCAAGCCAACCAGCTGATCTTCGAAGCCGGGGATGAAGGAGTTGGAGCCAACTTCCAGAGGATAGCCTTTGCCTTCGCCGCCGCTGAACGGTTCGCCGTCAACAGTGCCTGCAAAGTCGATAATAGCGAAGTCGCCTTTTTCAATTACAGCGCCTTCTTCAGCAACTACCATTTTAGCATCGCGACCCATCATATCTTTAATTTGAGCGTCAACTTGCTCGTCAGTGATTTCAACTTCTTTTTTATCTACATGCAGACCTTTGTATTCGCCCAGTTCCGGTTCCGGTTTCAGGGTTACTTTAATGGTCAGTTCCATATCCTTGCCTTCTTCAAAGGTAGATTCTTCAACTTTAGGATCGGATACAGGGATCAGTTTTTCCTGGTCCAGAGCTTCGCCATATGCTTTGTTAGCAACGATTTCAAAAGCTTCTTGTTTTACAGCTTCTTTGCCATAGTGCATTTCGATGATAGCGCGCGGAGCTTTGCCTTTACGGAAGCCAGGGATGTTTACCTGGTCAGCAATTTTTTTTACAGCCTTTTTATAGCCTGCGTTTACATCAGCAGCCGGAGCGGTAATTTTTAAAGTTGCCTCGTTTTCTACTCTTTCAACAGTAACGTTCATTAATAAAATCCTCCCTTAAATTTATGTGGGTAAAAAATAATATAATCGGATTAAACTGTCAGCTTTCCATAGCGAAAATGTGCTGACACAAATCGCTCATAATATCATATCACAATGCTCGCTTCTTGACAATACCAAAAAACCCGACAGACTCAATCTGTCGGGCAAATTTTTAATTGGAGCGGAAAACGAGATTCGAACTCGCGACCCCCTCCTTGGCAAGGAGGTGCTCTACCACTGAGCTATTTCCGCATCAGCAACGAATATAAGTATAAGGCATTAGGCGACTTTTGTCAACACCTTTTTTGAAAAAGTTGAGATTTTTTTCAACTTTTTTCTCAGACCTAGCCTAACCCATTACAACGCGCCAAATCATCATAGACAAGCGCTGCCAGGCGCTGCGTCAATTCCTTGTTTTCCGCACAAAGTTTCGTCTGTGACAGCAATGCTTCCAGCTTAGCCTTGTTACACATAATGCAGCAACATGGCATAATGATTTCACTGGCCATATAGGCAGCGGCACGCAAGGACATTTCATCCTGCAGCAAGCTGCCGCTTGCTGCCTTGGATGCAAAAACCGCAAGGCGCATATCCAGCGCCCGCGCCAGTTGTTTTTCTAAAACACCGGCCATAGCTTAACGCATGTTTTCGATGAAGTCTTCAAAGGTGTTAATCAATACAGTGTGACCGGTAACCTTCAAATCGCGCAGATAAGTGCCGTAGGATTCATAAACCTCGTCACTAAGCTCCATTTTCAGGCCTTCCTTAACATATTCGTCCATCATTTTCAGGATGAAACGGTTAACTTCATTGGTACCGGGCTTAACATTCAAAGGAATAATACGGCTTTCAGCCTCATATTTTTCAACAACAACCTTCCAGCCGCCAGGAACAGGCGGCAGACGGGTTGCCTTAATGAAGTAATTATCAGGAGAAAAGCCTACATAACCATCCATTTTATTATATAATTTTGCTTTTTGCAGGGGGAAACCATTTTTATTGCCCCATTTAACGATTTCTTCGCAAACTTCATTATTATGGATTACACTCGGAAAAGTTGCTTCCGCTAAGATTTCAGACATAGTGATACCTCCTCATGGTTTATAGTCATATTTTACTCTAACTTGCAGATTATTTCAACAAAAAAGCATGTATACAATAAATTTGAAGCTTTTAAAAAACCGGCATCGAGCTGATGCCGGTTCAGAAGCAATTATTTTAAATTTGGCCCAAAGCCTTCAAAATGCACTGAGCGATAATCGCACTGCCAATATAGGTGCCTACAAAAACAACGATTGCCAGAATAACAATGCGCCAGCCGGTCTTGGCAAAGGCATCCAGGTCCTTGCCAATGGATACACCGGCATAAGCCAGAATAGGCGTACACAAAGCCACAAAGCCGACATTCTTTACATAGCCGTTGATAATATCACTGCCGGGAACGCCGGGGATAGTCAGAATACAGCCCAGTGTTACAACCCATGCCGCAGCCGGAATACCTCCGGGAATATATTTCGAAAGCAGCATGCCGACAAAAGCAATCACCGCCAAAATCAGCAGGCCGGGAATAGACTGGATAATATCAGCCTTGGTTCCCAATACGTTGGAGAACAAGCTCATGAAGGTTACAATAGCCAAAATGATAATTGTATCTTTAATTTTCATTATGCTTCCTCTCCTTTCTTCTCAGCTTCAGGCAGTACGCCGTATTTAATCTTATAGAATCTCTTATAGAGCCATTCGGTCATCGGCAGGCCCAGCCATACGGACATATACAGACCGTCAAGACCGGAAAGCATATTACTTGCTGCGCCGAAGGCTGCCAGCTGATCAGCCATATCAGGATACATAGCAACCAAAGAGCCCACTGCAGCCGTCATCATGCTGGCAGAGCCTACACCGGAGGCCATAGCCAGTGCATACGGATGAATCGGCAGTACGGAAGCGGCAACGCTGGCCATCAGTCCGAAGAAAATAGTGCCGAAAACAGTGCCGGCAATATAAACGCCCATAACGCCACGGCCTTCACTGCTGTCCAGGCCAAACTTTTCGCCGATAAGCGCAACGTTCGGCTCACGTGCGATAGAATGCGCAGCACCGATGGTTTCGCGTTTCAGTCCCAGGTAAACGGCAACAGGTACGCCTAAAAGCACAGTACCGAGGTTACCGAACTCCTGCAGAATCAGCGCCGGAGAAGCAGCCAGAATCTTCGGCAGGGTAGGACCTACCAGCGTACCGTAGCGTGCCATCAAAAGCATCAGCGTTACGCCGACCAGACTGCTGGCATCCAGCATTTCCTTTTTGCCGGACAGGTTCAAAAACTTAGGTGTTGTCAAAATGCCCAGAAGCAAAGCGTACAGCATCGGCAGCAGCACGATACGTCCGATACCGAACTTCAGGGTATGAGTGCCGATCAGCTCGGAAACTATAATCAGCGCCAGAATTATGGCATGTAATTTAATGTTCTTCATTACATTCCCTCCCACAAATTATTTCTATTTTACTTATTAAAATAGCTCTCCAATTTTGCAATGTACTCTCCCTTGGTCAAAATCGGCTTGAAGTCAGCCAGGATAGCCTTAGCCTCTTTCGCATCATCATACAGCAAATCTATCAGCATCATCGCAAAGGCTTTAGCCGGCAGCAGCACGGCAGCATTAAAATCTACCATATGGAAGTCAGGTGTATGCAGCAGTCCGTCCGTACCGCCGATAAACGGATGGATAACAGGCATCAGGTGTGATACGTCACCCATATCGGTAGATGCGCTGAAATGACCGGCATCCTTTATCTCTACGTCCGGATAAGCAATTTTAGCATTCTCTGCAAACAGCTCATTCATACGCTTGTTACAGCTCAGCGGGAACATGCCGGGCAGTGTTTCGATAACAGTCTTGGCACCGACAGCATCGCCGCCGGCCTTAAGTGCTGCGTCAACGCGCGTATGTGTGGAATCAATAGCATCCATGGTTTTTGCACGCACATACAGCTCCAGGCGTACATCATCAGGCACGGAATTTACAAAGTCGCCGCCCTTAGTAATAATCGGGTGCACACGCACTACGTCCTGCTCGCGGAAGGTTTCACGCAAAGCGTTGATACCCATAAGTCCCAGACAGGCAGCATTCAGCGCGTTGACACCTTCATGCGGCGCGTCGGCTGCATGGGCGGTTTTGCCGATATAGCGCACGGTTTTACCTACAAAGCCGTTGCTGCTTTCGCCGATAGAAACCGTAGGCTTCGGCATATTTTTATCGGCATGCATCTGCATAGCCATATCAATATCATCAAAAGCGCCTTCATAAATCAGTTCGCCCTTACCGCTCATAAAATGCAGCTTGCCGGACTCCACTAATTTTTTGCGGTACGCAATTTCGATATATTCCTCAGCAGGAACACCGAAGAACACAACGTCACCGGCCAGCTCCGGCAGCACGCCGGATTTTACAATACCGCAGGCAGCAGCAAGCATGGTGGAAATCTGCAGATTGTGGCCACAAGCATGCGCAGCTCCTGTTGCCGGGTCCGCCTTCGGACTTGTCGGGCAGCCTACTGCATCAAGCTCGCCTAAAACGGCTGCTGTCGGTCCGGGCTTGCCGCCTTTCGCACGTCCCTTAACACCATTGATTGCCAGGCCGGTCTGCGGCTCCAAGCCCAGGTCACGCATAAATTCCGCAACCTTGGCAGCGGTTTTGACTTCCTTAAAGCCTAATTCCGGTTCATCGTTGATGCTGGAACAAATCGCCTTTATCTTGTCCGCATATGCGTCAATCGCAGCACATGCTTTTTCTTTTAAAATTTCTTTTGTCATTTTAGTGCGCCTCCAACGTACCTGTCTATTTGACACGTACATTAATAAAAAAATTTAAGTATTTGACTCAATTATATCATACTTATAGGTAAAGTCAAATAAGAACATCCGCTAAAAAAATCCTTGCTTCATAATGTGCAATTTGATGCAATATCAGCTAGTTTTCAGAATATTGTCCACTAAATACGTGCTTTAAAATGTTTACTCCCTACTTTTTTGCTAAGTTTTACAGTTTTTCTGTTTACCTTTTGCCGGTATCTGTGCTAAAATATAAAAATGGTATTTGTCGGCAGAAAGAGTCTGACTTAAAACAGTTGACTGCTGACAACTACAGCACATGTTGATATAATATAAGGAAAGGAGTCTTGACATGTTTGCTCAGATGAAAAAAGATATTGATGCCATTATGCTGCGCGACCCGGCCGCAAAAACAAGACTGGAGGCCGCACTGTGTTATCCCGGGCTACATGCCATCTGGCTCCATCGTATAGCGCATCACTTTTATCTGAAAGGCTGGGTAGTATTCCCACGCCTGCTTAATACATTTTCCCGTTTTCTTACCGGTATTGACATCCATCCCGGTGCTAAACTGGGCCCCGGTCTTTTTATTGACCATGGTATGGGACTTGTTATCGGTGAAACCGCTGAGCTTGGCAGCAACGTCACGCTCTATCAAGGAGTTACTCTCGGCGGTACCGGCAAAGAAAAAGGTAAGCGCCATCCCACCATCGGCAACAATGTTGTTGTTTCCAGCGGTGCGAAGGTGCTCGGTTCCTTCAAGGTAGGCGACAATTCCAAAATTGGCAGCGGCAGCGTAGTTCTTAAAGAGGTTCCGCCCAATTCCGTCGTTGTTGGTGTACCCGGACGTGTTGTAACACGCAACGGTGTACGTATTGCCTCCAACAATGATGCTGAAAGCATGATTGACCTGAACCACGATAAACTGCCGGATCCGGTAGCAGATTATGAAGAGCTGCTCGCCAAGCACATGGAAGAAATTAACGGCCGCCTCAAGGAATTGGAAAATCTTATTTATGACACTCAAAGTAAGCATTCTGACTAAAAAGAGGTAGAAAAATGAGCAGAACAATGAACACAGCAGAAGCCATTCAGGAAGCACGCCGCTGCCTGAACTGTGCGCGCCCTACGTGCCGCACCGGCTGTCCGATTGAAAACAATATTCCCGGTTTCATCCGTGCCTTAAGCGAAGGTAATATCGGTATGGCCTACGAGATTATTTCCGAACGCAGCAACCTGCCCGCTATTTGCGGACGTGTCTGCCCGCATGAGCGTCAGTGCGAAGCACATTGCGTACTGACAAAAAAGAAATGCGGTATCGAAATCGGCAGCTTGGAAATGTTCATTGCCGACTTTGCCCACAACAATGATTTAAAGCCTACACAGCCATCAAGCAAGCTGCGCGGTAAGGTTGCTGTAATCGGCTCCGGTCCGGCAGGTCTTACGGTAGCAGGCGATTTGGCCAAGATGGACTTTGACGTTACTATTTTCGAAGCACAAAGCGAGCCCGGCGGCGTATTGCTCTTCGGCATTCCGGAATTCCGTCTGCAAAAGGATGTTGTCCGCCGTGAAATCAGCGAGCTGCAGCATATCGGTGTAGAAATACGCACCAAACAGCTTGCAGGCGTAGATTTTACCGTTGATGACCTTTTTGCCCAAGGCTATGATGCAATTTTCATGGGCACAGGCACCTCCCTGCCGCGCACACTGGATATCCCCGGCAAAGAGCTGTCCGGTATTTTGACCGCCACCTACTTCCTGCGTATGGTCGTGTTGGCTGACGGAGGCAAGCTGGATGCCAGCGAAACACTGCTGCACACCGGTGACAACGTTATCGTTGTCGGCGCAGGCAACGTGGCTATGGATGCTGCCCGCACCTCCATCCGCCGCGGCGCTAAAAACGTCACCATCGTCTACCACAAAACGGAAGCTGAAATTTCTGCTTTTCCATCTGAATATGAAGCCGCTGTTGCCGAAGGTGTACAGTTCCGCTTCCTGAAGCAGCCTATCGCCTACTTTAATAAGAAGCAGATGCGCGCCTTAAAGAATATCCGCCGACAGGCTACGGCAGCGGACGAAACCGAATTAGCCGGCTTATTGCTGCAAAACATCACCAAAACCGAAAACGGTGAGTTTATCGCGGAAGGAGGCCAGGAGCTTATCCCCTGCGACTGCGTAATCCTCGCAGTAGGCCAGAAACCCGCAGCACGTATTGTTTCTTCCACTAAAGGTATTCAGGTTGATAAGCAGGGCTTTGTTATCACCCGTGACCGTCCCTACGGCATGACTACCCGCGCCGGTGTCTTCAGCAGCGGCGATGTGGTACATGGTCCTGCTACTGTCGTACTGGCAATGAAGGAATCGAAGAAGGTAGCTGCAGGCATTGCGCAATATGTTGATGCCAAAAAGCTGCTGGAAGACTGCACTATGGATTCCACTACTCTGTAATAAGCATTTTTGCATACAAAAAACCGTCATTTCCCCAATAATCTGAGGAAATGACGGTTTTATTTCTTTTATTCGCTATATTTTCTATACGCGGTATGATTGGTGCAGCCGACAATGTTGTTGATAGCAAAGCCATGCTTAAGCGCAGCGGTAACGAACTTCTTCGCCTGCAGCACAGCTTCCTTCATGCTAAGGCCGTCTGCCAAACCTGCGGTAATTGCTGCCGAGAAGGTGCAGCCTGCGCCATGGTTGTAGGAAGGATAAATCTTCGGTACAGCCATTTCTACAAATTCCTTGCCATCGTAGAAAATATCAATAGCGGAATTATCGCTCAGACGCTCGCCGCCCTTGATAACAACGCTCTTCGCACCGGCAGCAACAATCTTCTCTGCTGCTTCCTTAATCTGCTCTACGGTAGTAACCTCCGGCATATCTGCAAGATAAGCAGCTTCCACGGTATTCGGGGTAATAATATCGCAGCGCGGCATCAGTAGCTTTTTGATAGATTCTGCCGCATCCGGCACCAGAATCAGGTCACAGCCCTTGCAAACCATAACCGGGTCGATAACCACGTTCTGCAAATCGTACTTATCAATAGTTGCCGCAACCAGCTCTACCAGCTCAGCACTTCCCAGCATACCGGTTTTCATCGCATTGATGCCAACGCCTTCAATCGCTGTCACCAGCTGCTTTTCTACCAAATCCAACGGCAACGGGAATACGCTGTGCTCCCAAGTAGTAGGATGCATAGTAACAATGCAGGTCAAAGCAGGCATACCATAAACGCCCAGCTCCTCCATAGTTTTAATATCCGCTTCCATACCGGCGCCGCCGCTTGTATCGCTGCCGGCAATTGTCAATGCTTTATTCATCAAGGTCATAAGACACACTCCTTCACTTTAATAATGTAATCATTATAACCTATCGACTGGCATCTGAATAAGCTCAATTTATGGATATTTAATATAGTCAGATAAAAAGCTTTGCAAACAAAACGCCCTAGAAACATAGCAACCTATTTATGTTTAGAATGTATAAGTATAGGTCACATGCACCATGCGCGGCAGGCAATAATACTTGGTAGCGGAGCCCGGATTGCTTACGATATCATCCCTGTCGAAGATATTTTCCACGCCAAGCTCTACACTGCTGCTCTTATCGAACTTATAGCCGGCAATAAAGTTTACCGGCAGCAAATCGCCCCAGCCGCTGGCTCTGTCCGTAGTAAACATTCCTGTCAGCGCAGCATTGAACTTAGCATCATGGTATTTAATGCCGGCATTGTATTGCTCGCGTGCAAATTTACGCTCCCATACGCCTTTTTTATTTTTACCCATAGGATTGCAGAAATTAGCGCCCAGAGAATAGCTGTATTTGCTGCCGAAATCCTTCTCATAGGTCATTTCCAGACCTTTGTTTTTAAAGGACATATTACGTGTCACATACGGATTGGAGCTGGTTCCCTTGCCTTCGTACTCAATAGTATCCAAATCCATATAATACAAAGCAGCTTTGAACATGCTTGTATTAGATGTCTTTTTGTAACCGAACTCATAGGTCCAGCCTTCTTCAGGCTCCAGTAAAGGATTAGCCGCAAAGTTGGCACCGCCGCCGCCGTAAATCTGGGTAAATGTAGGCATCTTAAAAGATTTTGCCGCATTTGCATATAAGCTGCTGTTGTTATCCAGCTTCTTCAGCAAAGCAAACTGCGGAGTAAAAGCATTGTAACGCTTATTGGCCTCTACAACAGTTTCACGGGCACCTACGGTAGCAGTATAGCCTGCGCCAAGATCTTTGGACAGCTGTGCAAACACAGCATAATTTGTTCTGAATTCGTTAATCTTCGTACCGGGTTTAATGTTTTTTGCTACGGTAATATCATTTTTATAGGAATCACGGGAAACCGTCGTACCAACAATAACATCACCGAATTTACCGGTAATCTGCTTTTGCAGATCAAGTCCTATGGTATCAAAGCGTAAATGATCGGACTTGCTCCATTTAGAGCCCGTAACATTGTAAGTCTTATTTCTGCGGTTGCTACGGTTATAAAACAAATTGGCACTCACGCTGTCATCCTTATATTGTAAGCGTGAAAAATCATCAATATAGTGGTAATTCGCATCCTCGGTAAGCTTGCTCCAGGTTTTGTCATACTGATCATAGGAATACTTGCTGTCATTGTGCTGATGTGAAAAACTCCAATTATCATCAAACTTATAGCTTGCGGTAAAGGACTTTTTGTTTAAATCATTAATCTGCTTATAATTACTGCTGTATCCCTTCATCGGGTCACTCTGCTCCAGCGCTACTGCAAAATTCAGCTTGTCGGCATTCAATGTCAGTGCTGCCTTCTCCCTGCCGTATTCACCCTTAGTCAGAGATAAGGTGTTGGGCATTTTCTTTTTCGTGATGATATTAATAACACCGGTAGAAGCCTCGGAACCGTAAAGAGTAGAAGCAGCGCCCTTAACTATTTCTACGCGTGCAATAGATTCTACAGGAATGGAATCCAGATAATAGGTTTCATTGATGTTGGCAGGTACACCGTCAATCATTACCACAGTGCCTTTATTCGCACCGCGCATCAGGATTTTTGCGTTCATACCGCCAAGGGACTGGCTGCCGCCATAGGAATAGGTAGTTACGCCGCTTTGCAAACGCAAGGCATCAAAAAGATTAGAAGCACCGGTTTCCACAAGCTGCTTCTGGGAAACGGTTGTAACGGAAGCAGGCGTATCAACATCACGCTTGCTTTCACGCTGCGCGGTAACAACCATCGTATCAAGATTGTATGTCTGCAGGCTGTCGGCAAAAGCCGGTACCGCAAAAGATATATTCGCAGCCAACAGCGTAGCCGTCAGGGAAATTACAGTATTTTTTCTCATAAATATTCATCCTCTCATGTACATAAAACATCTAACAAATATAAATTTATAACACTTTTAAGGATGCTTGTCAATAAAGTTTTCACGATGATGCAGGCTTTTCAAAAAAAAGCTCTCAGATTTCTCTGAGAGCCGATTGCCATAGTTGGCGGAGCGGGTTGGGGTGGCAAACCCTGTGCTGGGTAAACCGCTGTAACATTTCGCAAGAAGCAAAATTCAAAAACAAAAAAGCTCTCGGATTTCTCCGAGAGCCGATTGCCATAGTAGCGGAGTGAGTTGGGGTGGCAAACCCTGTGCGGGGTAAACCGCTGTAACATTTCGCAAGAAGCAATTTTACAAAACAAAAAAGCTCTCAGATTTCTCTGAGAGCCGATTGCCATAGTGGCGGAGTGGGTGGGATTCGAACCCACGCACGGGGTAAACCGTCTAACGATTTAGCAAAAATGCCCAAGCTACAATTTGTGGTGCTTGCATTAAATTTACCACTATATATAGTGTTTATCCACTGTGAAATTCTCTTAAAAACGTTCTGGTTGCACCACAAATATATGGAACAGAGAGGAACAATAATAGGAACAACAGAAACAAAAGGCACTCTATACCTTGTATTTGTTATTTCAACAAATCTGCCAAACTGTACTCCCCCTTAGGAATATTAGCAACCCTGCGGTATTCTCTTATAGCATCAACTAAAATTTTAGGATTAGAAAAATAATCTTTCACAAAATCATATGCCTTTACATTACCCATGCGCAAATCCATTTTGCAAAATTCACTAGGTTTCTTCCCGGAACGCTTAAAGCGTTCATATGCTCCTTCATTATGAATAATCAGCATTTCAATCTCAGGAGCAGTAATCACGTTGACGACATCTATTTTATAAGCGTAAGCTTTGCTTAGCTTAAAGCTTTCCCTACGAGAATCCAAAATGCGTATAACAGAAATTGGTTCATCAAAGCCTTTGCGTAAGTATCTTTCTTCAAAATTTTTCGCGCTTCTGCATCTGATAACCTTTTCATCCAACATTTCTTCTCGTGTAAAAATCAACAAATTATTATCTACTAAAATATCAATGATTGCTGACTCAGCAGAGCCTTCACAGATACAAGCTTTATATTTTGCTAGTTTCATCTAACTGCCTCCTTTACTTTAGCGAAGCAGCTAAATTTTTCTTTAAGCGCAGATAAGCTTCATAGGCAGGTGTAGTTCCCTCAAGAAAGCCACTCTGATAAGCATCACTCTTCTTTATATCATTGCGCTTTAAAATATAGCTTAGATTTTCAGCAGTAATACCATTACGGTTCCTTACAATATAAATAGCATCATTTCTATCATATTCGTCAAGCAATTCCGGATAGTGGGTCGTAAAAATCAGCGTACTGCCATTTTTATTCAGACTGCTATCCATAAAAAAGCGCATAAGTGTGACAACTATCTCTTTGTTAAAATGATTTTCAAGCTCATCAATCAAAAGATAGCCTCCTGATGTCAAGACCTCTTTGACCATAGAAAAGGTAATAATGCCCTTTATTGTACCAGAAGACAGATACTGCTCAAGTTCTACCGCATTATTTAAAATAAGCTCTTCCTCTCCCTTAAACTTCAAATGAATTAACGCCTTATCTTCAATTTTTTCAAAGCATAACTTTTCAATAGTAGGATCAAGGAATGTAATGACTTCTAACGGAATATCATCAGTAAACGGAAGAACATTAATGTTGGTATATGAAAGCAGGCTAAACACATCTATCCTATCATTTGTTTTTTTATTATGAGCTATGATAAAGCTTACATCATCAGGCAGATAAGCCTCATCTGTATTTCTGGCTGCTATTGGACGCAGGCCAGAAAAATCAGTAAGGTATTTTTTAGATTTAACGCTGCTGACAGGCTTTTCCCAAAGCTTTTCTTCAACTATAGAATACACATATCCCCCTGCTTTAGCTTTTTTAGATTTAACAACAGTTTCCAGACAACAAATATTACGCTTGTTATCAAAAAAGCAAATTTTAAACGACGCATTCTCGCAACCGCCAAGAATATTCCTCGACTCAACATGATTGATAGGTTCATTACGCAAAATATTTAAAGCTAAATTAATTACCTTCAATACAGAAGTTTTGCCAGAAGCATTAATACCAATAAACGCACAAGCTGTATGC
>CAVCLW010000009.1:0-29481 GCA_963603005.1 Escherichia coli
GTAAAATATATTATATATATTGAGTACAACATTGTTCCGCTGCAAAACGACGAAACGCTGCAGCGTTTCACACTTTTTTTACTTTAATTATTGATGACACCTTTTACTAATTACAGGTAAAGTATTACAATATAAGATGAGTATTTATCAGCTTAGATTCAGATTATAAAAAAAGAATATGAACATGCTTCGGATATCGCCCTGAGCTTCATATTCCAGGAGGTTACTATGCAGATAGGATTGGATATTGGCAGTACCACAATTAAAATCGCCGTACTGGACGATGCAGGCAATCTGCTATTCCATAAATACGAAAGACATTACAGCCAGATTGCAGAGAAAATTCTGGCCCTACATAAAGAATTGATGACTAAATTCCCTACACTGCATAGCGCACGTCTGGCCATCAGCGGCAGCGGTGGTATCGGTGTAGCGGACAGTTGCGGCCTGCAATTCGTGCAGGAGGTTTTTGCGGAAAAAATCTGCGCCGAAAAGCTCAATCCAGGAACCGACGCCGTTATCGAATTAGGTGGCGAGGATGCCAAAATCCTCTTCTTAGGCCGCCATTTCGACGCACGTATGAACGACAGCTGCGCTGGAGGCACCGGTGCTTTTATCGACCAGATGGCTTCCCTGCTGAATGTAGAAACACCCCAAATGAACGAGCTGGCACAGCAGGCACAGAACACCTACACCATCGCCAGCCGTTGCGGTGTTTTCGCCAAAAGCGATATCCAGCCGCTGCTCAACCAGGGTGCGGAAAAAAGCGACTTGGCAGCCAGCATCTTCCACGCTGTAGCAAGCCAGGCTATCACAGGTCTTGCCAAAGGCCGTCCCATCAGCGGCAATGTGTTGTATCTTGGCGGTCCGCTCACCTTTATGAGCTGTCTGCGCGATGCCTTTGACAGTGTTCTGAATATCAAAGGTGTCTGCCCGAAAAACAGCCTGCTTTATGTAGCAATGGGTGCAGCCTTCTGTGCCGAGCACGAGGTGGACCTTACCACGCTGCCAGAAAAGCTGCAGACAGCAGCAGCGCAGCACTGCTTTGAACATCTGCCGCCGCTGTTTAAAAACGAAGGCGAATATACTGTTTTTAAGAAGCGTCACTCTAAAGAAAGCGTTGCTATAGGCACCCCTGCGGAGGCCAGCGAAGCCTTTATCGGTATTGATTCCGGCAGCACGACCATTAAAATCGCTGTTATGAGTCCTGACGGCAAATTGCTTGACTCCTTCTACCAAGGCAATAAGGGTAATCCTGTTGTTGCCGTCCGCAATTATCTTACAGATTTCTATACAAAATATCCGAACTGCCGCCTGCTGGCAGGTGCAGTCACCGGTTACGGCGAGGATCTGATTCGCCACGGCTTTGGTGTTGACTATGGTATCGTAGAAACCATGGCACACTTTTATGCTGCCCAATATCTGGAGCCTGAGGTAGATTTCATTCTGGACATCGGCGGACAGGATATGAAGTGCCTGAAAATCCATAACGGTGCCATCGATAATATCTTTTTGAACGAAGCCTGCTCCAGCGGCTGCGGCAGCTTTTTGCAGACCTTTGCCGAAATTCTTGGCTACACAGCCGAGCAGTTCGCACAAATCGGTCTTAAAGCAGATATGCCTGTAGATTTAGGCAGCCGCTGCACCGTGTTTATGAACAGCAGCGTTAAGCAGGCACAGAAGGACGGTGCCTCCGTTGCCAACATCAGCGCCGGCCTGTCCATCAGTATTGTCAAAAACGCTTTATATAAGGTTATCCGTCCGGCCAGCAAAGAAGCCATCGGTAAGCACATCGTTGTTCAGGGAGGTACCTTCCTCAACGACTGCGTACTGCGCGCCTTTGAGCAGGAAATGGATTTGAACGTTATCCGTCCCAATATTGCCGGCCTTATGGGAGCCTACGGCACCGCTCTTTACGCGCAGCGCCGCTACAAGGACACACCGCATCAGACTACGCTGCTCAACCTGCAACAGCTGGGTGAATTCGTCCACACCGTCAAGGGCATGACCTGCGGACTGTGCAATAACCATTGCCACCTCACCGTCAACACCTTTGCCGGCGGCAAACGCTTTATCAGCGGCAACCGCTGCGAGCGTCCCATCACCCACATGGCACCCAAGGATGAGCTGAACTTTTACCGTCAAAAGCTGCAGCTGCTCAAGGAATTGCCTGTTAACGAAACGCCTAAACGCGGCATTATGGGTATACCTATGGGTCTGAATATGTATGAGCTGCTCCCCTTCTGGAATGCCTTACTCTCCAGCCTGGGCTTCAAGGTACTTCATAGTCCGATTGAAGATAAAACTATTTACCGTCTTGGTCAGGGAACCATCCCCAGCGACACCGTCTGCTATCCGGCTAAGCTGATGCACGGTCATATCAAATGGCTCCTGCAGCAGGGAATCACCAATATCTTCTATCCCTGCATGACCTACAATATAGATGAGCAGGGCACGGAAAACTGCTATAACTGCCCTGTTGTAGCCTATTATCCCGAAGTACTGCACGCCAACATCCGTGATTTGAATAAGCCTGAGATACATTTCTTCTATGATTATCTTGGTCTGCTCCACAAAAAGAAGCTGGTCAAAAAGCTGCAGGAAATGTTTGCCAAGGCTTATCCGGATATCACCAAGGATGAAATCCGCAAGGCCGTTGATGCTGCCTTCACTGCCTTTTATGACTATGAAGCGCAAGTAAAGGCCAAAGGACAGCAAATCATCAGCAAGGCACGCGAAGAGCATAAGCCTATCGTTGTACTGGCAGGCCGTCCCTATCACATCGACCCCAAGGTCAACCACAGTATCGACCGCCTGATTACTAACATGGGTGCTGCCCTCGTCAGCGAGGATGCCGTAAGCAGTCATATTAAGACCAAGGAACTCAACCGCGACCTGCAGGTGCTCAACCAGTGGACCTATCACGGCCGCCTGTATGCGGCAGCCGAATATGTTGCCCAAAATCCTGATATGCATCTGATTCAGCTTGTAAGCTTCGGCTGCGGCTGCGATGCTATTACGGCCGATGAATGCCGCCGCCTCCTCGAAGAACGCGGACGCATCTATACACAAATAAAAATAGACGATATCGACAACCTTGGTGCTGCCAAAATCCGCATCCGCAGTCTGTTCTCCGCAGCCCAGCTTTTCGATATAGATAATAATTAAAGGAGATTTGCATATGCTACCAGCAGCTAACGTTAAGTTTACCCCCTTCACGGAGGATATGAAAAAAACGCATACTATACTTATACCCGGCATGCTGCCTATGCATTTTTCACTGCTGCAGGCAGCACTCGTAAGCTGTGGCTACAAAGCCGAGGTTCTGCACAACACCGGCCGCGAGGTAATCGAAACCGGTCTGAAATACGTCAATAATGATATCTGCTATCCGGCACTGCTGGTTATCGGCCAGCTGATAAACGCTCTGGAAAGCGGCAAATATGATTTGGAGCACACCGCGCTGATTATCACCCAGACAGGCGGCGGCTGCCGTGCCTCCAACTATATCTATCTGCTGCGCAAGGCTTTGGAAAAAGCCGGCCTTACGCACATCCCTGTCATCAGCCTCAACGTCAACGGTCTGGAGCAGCAGCCCGGCTTCCATCTGGACGCATCCATGGTGCATAAGTTCTTGGCTGCCGTTGTTTACGGCGATACCCTGATGTACCTGACGAATAAAACACGTCCATACGAAGTTGTACATGGAGCAGCCGACAGATTGGCGCAAAAATGGCTGGCACGCTTGAGCGAAGCCTTCAAAAGCGGTAAGGCGCAGGCTTTAGGTACCATCAAGCAGCTTACTAAGGCTATTGCGCACGAATTTGCGGATTTGCCTATCACCAACAAGGAAAAAACTAAGGTCGGTATTGTCGGTGAAATCTACATCAAATATGCCGCTTTGGGCAACAACAATCTGGAAGCCTTCCTGCAGCGTCAGAACTGCGAATATATGCTGCCCGGTCTGATGAATTTCATCATGTACTGTGTTGATACTTATCTTACAGACTATAAGCTTTACGGCGGCAGTCTGCTCAAATACAGCGTCAACAAGGGCGCTATGTGGTATTTAAAATATATGGAAGGCATCCTGCACCAGGCTCTCAGTATCGCTCCCTTCAGCGCCCCCGCCACCTATGAGGAAACCAAGGCTATGGCCAAGGGCGTTATCGGCTACGGCAACAATATGGGCGAAGGCTGGCTGCTGACTGCCGAAATGCTGGAGCTGGTGCACAGCGGCTACACCAATATCATCTGCGCTCAGCCCTTCGGCTGCCTGCCTAACCACATCGCAGGCCGCGGCATGATTAACAAAATCAAGGAGATTGCCGAGGAGGCCAATATTCTGGCACTGGACTACGATGCCAGCGCTGCCCGCGTTAATCAGGAAAACCGCATTAAGCTGATGCTGGCGACAGCGAAGTAAAAAAGCATAAAAGATTCAAAGGAAATTTTCATCTATCAAAGCAGGTACAATGCTCCTTGACATTCCCTTCCATTTCAAATACACTTAAACTAAGTTCTTGAAAACCGCAAGTAAGCTTACGCATCCGGCTCATTTACCTGCGGACAATTAAATAAGCAGTATATCCTGCAGATGCACTTTGTCTGCAGAAGCTTAAGCAAGGCCATTTATTTTTATCTGGTACATTCTAAGAGTAGTACGAACTGACGATTTTTTATCGTCAGGGTACTGCTCTTTTTTGTTTTTCAGGCGCTTTGCAACTGCTTATGTATTTTTTACTTTATCTGTGTTAAAATGAAAGGAGAAAAACCATGCAAGACCTAGCAACAAAATTTGCAAACCTGACAATCCAAAGCGACTTCATCTTCAAGAAGGTAATGTCACGCAAGCGTATCTGCAAGCATCTGCTGGAGGAGCTGCTGCAGATAGAGATTGCTGACATTAACTACATTGAGGCAGAAAAGACGCTTGAGCCTGAGTACACCAGCCGCGGCATCCGCCTTGATATCATTGTAGCGGATGATAAAAACACGCATTATAATCTGGAGATGCAGGTGAAAAACAATAAAAATCCCGATACGGACACCTACGTCCTGCCCAAGCGTTCCCGTTATTATCAGGCGCTGCTTGATATTGATTTGCTGCAGAAGGGACAGCCTTATGACCTGCTACCACCGACATTTATCATTTTTATCTGTGTTTTTGACTTCTTTGAAAAAGGTAATTATGTCTACACCTTTAAGAAGCGCTGTCTGGAGAATTTAAAGCTGGAGCTTCCGGATGAAGCAACCACGATGATTTTGAATACCAAAGGTACGCATGGCGATATTTCTAAGGACATCAAGAGCTTTTATGATTATATAAACAACCACATTGTAACTACTGATTTTACCAAACAGATAGACGATGAAATCAGCTATCTCAAATTAGATACGAAAGTGAGGCGAGAATTTATGCTTATGGAAGCACGTTTGTTAGATGAAAGACGTGAAGGCATTGCTGAGGGCGAAGCTATCGGATTAGCAAAAGGTGAAGCCGAACATAAACTTAAAGTCGCTAAACTCATGTTAGCTAAAGGTTGCTATTCCCTGCAGGAAATCACGGAACTTTCCGGTTTATCTATCGCTGATGTGGAGAAGCTGAAGGAAGAAGCTTAACCACTCTAATACTGATTTCACCAAGCAAATTGACGATGAAATCAGCTATCTCAAATTAGATACGAAAGTGAAGCGAGAATTTATGCTTATGGAAGCACGTTTATTAGATGAAAGGCGTGAGAGCATTGCCGAGGGCAAGGAAATGCCAACATTGCTACTGCTAAGCGTCTTTTCAGCATGGGCCTTTCTGTGCAGGATATCGCCAAGGTTACTTCTCTCCCGTTTGAACAAGTTGAAGCGTTGCAAGCTGAGCAGTAACCATAAACTAAAATTAATATTATAATCAAAGGCGTTCTACCGTACTTAAGTAGAACGCCTTCACTGTTTTTACCCCTTAACCCAAAACCTTTGCAAAGAATCTCCGCAACATCCTCCGCAACAAATAATTTACAATCTTTTTGCTTGTAGCACACAAATATGCTGTGCTATAATATACACCGCAATTTTATAGAATGAAAGTCAGGTGCCTTATATATATGGAAAACAAAATCACTACCCGCGAATGGCTGCCCTTAATCGGCATGACTGTTTCCGCCTTTATTTTTAACACATCGGAATTCATGCCCATCGGCCTTTTATCCGATATCGCCGCAGATTTCTGCATGACAGAAGCGCAGGCAGGCATGCTGATTACCATTTACGCCTACGTTGTAATGCTCATGAGCCTGCCGCTGATGATTGCTGCTTCCCGCTATCCGCTGCGCAAGCTTTTGCTGGCCACCATCAGTCTGTTCGCCGTATCGCACGTAGCCTCTGCCTTTGCCACCGGCTTTTGGACGCTGTTGCTTTCGCGTATCGGCGTCGCCTTCGCCCACTCCATTTTCTGGTCCGTTGCCTCGCCTATCGCCGTGCGTCTGGTCAAAGGCCCCTTTAAAGCACTGGCTATGAGTATGATTGTAACCGGCACGGCCATCGCCATCATCGTCGGCCTGCCCTTAGGACGCATCATCGGCCTTTACGTCGGCTGGCGTATGGCCTTTATGTGCATCGCCGTTTTAGCCTTCATCGTACTGGCCTATATGTTCTTCGTTTTCCCCAAGCTGGAAAAAAGCGAGCCGTTTACGCTGGCACAGCTGCCGGTAATGCTGAAGAATCCCGTGCTCATCGGCCTCTATATGATGTCCTTTCTGCTCCCCACCGGCTATTACACTGCCTACAGTTATATCGAGCCTTACCTGAAGCAGATTGCGCTGATGGACGAAGCCTGGATAACCATCACTCTGGTTATTTTCGGTGCTGCTGGACTTCTGGGTAGTGCAGCCTTTTCCAAATGGTATGATAAATGCCGCTATCACTTCTTCCGCATCACTGTCCTTGGCGTAGCAGTTGTTTTGCTGCTGCTCTACCCCATAAGCATCAATCATTATCTACTTGTACTGCTCTGCGCAGTCTGGGGCATTTTCGTTACCGCCTTCAACGTTGTAGGCCAGGCAGAGCTTTTGCGCACAACTACCATGAGCACCTCCGCTGTGGCTATGTCGATTTACTCCGGCATTTATAATCTGGGTATCGGCAGCGGCAGCTATCTTGGCGGACTAATCTGCACGCATGCTTCTATCGCTTATATCGGTCTCGGCGGTGGCGCGATTGTGCTGCTTTCCTTTATTTACTGTGCCTTTTTCCTGATTCCTGCTATGCGCCGTCAGCAAGTAGAGGCTGAAAAATAAATTTAACCGCCGAAAAGCGTATAATAAACTGTATATTAAATTTCCTCACTTGCTATATTTCCCGTTTTTATTTATAATTAAGAGATACGTAAGATTACAAAGAAGGAGATTTTCTATCAATATGTCTGCAAGTACAACCAAAACTAAGAATCAACCATCCCGTAAGCCTGTATTGCTGGATTACTTAAAAGCCTTCACTAAGGATAAATTGATTTTTGCAGCGCGTCAGCTCTGCGTCACCTACAGCAAGCTCAAAAAGGACGAGCTTGCAGAAAAAATCTGCACAGAAATGCAAAAGCCGGAAATTGCAGCAAAACGTTTTGCTATTATGCCGGACGAAAATATCCATGCCTTCGAAGTAGCCTTGGAGAAAAAATGCTTCCATCCTACCTACAGTGAATATGCACTGCTGCTGCCCTTTATTTCTATGGGCTACATTGTTTCCTATCCCGACGACTGCTTTGAAGCAGTAAAGGAAGCACGCACCGTTTACAAAAAAATCAACACCGCAGACTTCCAGGCTCGCCGCCAACAGCTGGCATGGCTGCTGGACTGCATCACCGCTATGTCTAGCCTGCACCTTATCCTGCCGGTAGAATTTTTCTGCGAAATGTATAATCAAAAAGCAGGCTTTGAGCTTACTCCGGAAACTTTGCCGCAATTACTTGCCGAGGTACCGAGCAACTTTAACCCCTGTGCAATTAAAGACGGCCGCATCCTGCTCAAGAAAAATGACAGCGATGATTTCTACACCAGACTGGAGCAAGGCAGAAAGCCCTTCGGCCTGTATAAGCCTACCGTAAAGGAAATCACCATGCTTTCCCATTACGGCTATCTGCAATCTACCACCGCATATCAGGATCTGCATGACTTCTTCACTCAGGAGCTGAATGTTGCGGCATTAGATGCACATTACTGGTGCCAATACATCTATGAATTCGAAAACTCCAACACCGACGGTAATACCTCTGAGCTGATTCAGAAGCTGCAGGCTAACATCCCCGCATGGAACAATTACAGTCACCTCGGCAGACTGTCCGTACTGCTGCAGAACGCTCGCAACAATGCTACCCGTATGTTCTGCCTCGGCGGCCACACTCCCAACGAAACCATCAAGCTGCTGCGCGACGCACAGCAGGCAGCTCAGCAAGATACCCGTGTAGGTGCCAAAGCGAAAAAGGTTTATCCTAACGACCCCTGTCCCTGCGGCAGCGGCAAAAAGTATAAAAAATGCTGCGGTAAAAAGCACTGAGCAGCAAGCTATGCTTTAGTGTAAGAAGGAATTGCAATGAAGAAATTTTTAGTCGTTGATTTTGAATTTACTACCTACGAGCGCCCTGTCGGCCGTCCGCGCGGCTTCTTTTCCGAGATTATCGAAATTGGCGCAGTGAAGCTGGACGGCGAACCGCTCATCGACTGCGGACGCATCCAGAGCTTTGTCAAACCGCATTTTTATCCCAAGCAGGCCAAGGATTCTATGGATTTTTGCATGATTACCGCCAAGGATATGCAGCAGGCCATTGAGTTCCCTGCCATGGTGCAGGAGCTGGCAGCGCTGTATGAAAGCGGCGAAACCTACTTTGTAGCCTGGGGAACCGAGGATTACAAGGTACTGCAGACAGGCTGCGAGCGTCATAAAATCGAAAACCCCGTAAAGTACGAGGACTATCTTGATCTGGCGCTGGCCTACCGCCTATGGAAGGGTGATGACTACACCACAGGTCTTAAAAAGGCAACAGAGGAGCAGGAGGTCAACACAGCAGGACTGTGGCACACCGCCTTTGACGATGCCAACAACACCGGTAAGCTGCTGATTGAAATGTTTAACCGCGGCTGGAAGCTGGAGGATTTCTTCGCTGCCCGCGAGGTTTACGAAGCAGAGCGCGCTGCCCGTCAGGCAGAGCGCGCCAAACACCATCACGGTTACAGAAGATGGTAAAGCTTTAAAGCGCACCTAAAAAAGCTATCACCGGGCTTTGCCCGCTGATAGCTTTTTTGCTTTTTATGCTTTAATAACGATTGAAAATACCCTGCACCTCGTTGCGCTCCTGCGTCCGCAAAAGTGCCAGCTGCAGCAAAAGGCGTGCCTTTTGCGGATTAAAATTATCCGCATACAGGAAGCCCTGCTCCTGCCAACGCTCCAGGCCTGCAGCAACAATACCGCTGC
Source organism: Escherichia coli (assembly GCA_963603005.1). Taxonomy (GTDB): domain Bacteria; phylum Bacillota; class Negativicutes; order Acidaminococcales; family Acidaminococcaceae; genus Phascolarctobacterium_A. The sequence goes on from CAVCLW010000009.1 coordinate 9,457, forward strand.
CGGTGCGGCTGGAACGCACTACGACAACGCCGCGGCCTACAGCCTCCGCCAGCGCCGCCTCCACAGCCTCATGAATGCTGCCCATGCCGCTGCCGGCGTAGATTATGCCACGTGCGCCTGCCGCCAGTGCCGCATCCACAAATACGCGGTCCTCACCGATATGCGTGTAGATGATATCCACACGCGGCAAAGCAGTAACACCGCTTACGTCAAACTCGCTCTGCAGCGTATGCGGGCGCAAGCTGCGATAGTAGTAACGCACCTTACCGCCGACGATGAAGCCTAAAGGACCGCCGTTCGGTGCCTTGAACGTCGCCACATTCGCTGTGTTTGTCTTGGTCACGTCACGGCCGCTGTAGATTTCATCGTTCATCATCACCAGCACGCCCTGTCCGGCGCTGGCAGCGTCTGTTGCCACCTTCACAGCGTTGATGATATTCAAAGGTCCGTCGGCACTGACTGCGGTGGCAGGACGCATTGCACCAACAAGTACCACCGGCTTTGCGCTCTTCACCGTCAGGTTCAGGAAGAAGGCCGTTTCCTCCATAGTATCGGTACCATGGGTGATAACTACGCCGTCGACATCCTCCTGCGCCAGCAGCTCATTACAGCGCTGCGCCAGGCGCAGCAGCAAAGCATCGGTAATACTGCTGCTGTCGATGTTGCACAGCTGCTCGCCGCTGATATGCGCCAGCTCGCCCAGTTCAGGCACACCTGCCAGCAAATCGGCAACGCTGTAGGCACCGGCAGTATAACCTGTCATCTGGGTGCCGGAGGCAGCCTTGCCGGCAATCGTGCCACCGGTTGCCAAAATTACAATGTTCTTCAACTCAGTTTTTTCCATCAGCCTGACCTCCATCAGTCCTTCTGTCAGCTTCGCAGCTAAAGCTTATTTCACCAGGCCCTTTTCCTGCAGATAATCGGATACCATATCTGCCGCTTCGGCAGTAATCTTAATGCATTTAGTTCTGTATTCCGGCGTACCGAAGCTCAGGCGGTTCAGCGCTCTGCAGCAGGAAGCACCGAAATGCTTTGTAAAACGCTCATGGAACTCATGCGTATATTTATAGACCTCCGTCTGATGCTTTTCGGACGGGTCCAGTCTGCCAACGATAGAGCTGATAACAAGGCAGGAGCCGCTCAGCGCGCCGCACACGCAGCCGCTGCGGCCGATACCGCCGCCCATGCCGGACACCATGCGGATTGCTACATCCGGCAGGCCCAGCTCTAAGCCGTCATTGCACGCCTTAACTACGGATTCAACGCAGTTATTGCCATCGTTATGATATTGTTCTGCTAAATCATAAATTTCCTTCATATTCTATGCCTCCAAAAATAACCTAATCCTGTTTATTTTAGCAAGCATAAGGCAAAATAGCAAGAAAAATGCTGTGACCGGCAAGCCACAGCATTTTATATCAAAGACCGAACATAGTCTTTACCAGCTTTGTTCCACTCTCAGTTTTAAAAATTCGCTCCACCGCTTTGGCGATATTCTCCTTCGGCGTGCCGTCCTCATAAAAGTTTACCATAAAATCAGCTTCCACAAGCAGCTGATAATCAAGACCGTCAATCATATTATACGTATGGTGATGACCGACAAGATAGCAGATGCGTTCAATTTTTTCAGGAGCATAGCCAACCTTTTGCAAAAGCTCGCGTGCTACCGCAGGTCCTTCCTGCTCCTGAATTTTGCCTGTGCAGTGACCGGCACCGTACTTGGCCTCGCCGGGTTTAATACCGCAATCATGCACAAGACCTGCCGCCTCCACAATCTCTGTCAGCTCTGCATCCGCACCCTCGCTCTCAGCCAGCTGCTTGGCCAGGCTGGCAACCTTAATAAAATGCTGACAGCGGCGTGCATCTCCGGCAAAAAAATTTATCATCTCATTATATAAAGCAACGTTTTTACTCATGGCATTCACTCCAATCCGACTAAAATACGATTCAATCTTATTTTAGCCTAAAAGATACAGGTTTGCAAGTTTTTTAGAGTATTCTCCCCCAACACACAGAAAAGCGCTCTTAGCCTGCATTACGCAAGACACCGAGCGCCTTCCTGTTTTATTATGGAGTTTGATTAGGGAGAAGCAAATTATTTTTCCTCAATAGGATAATCCTGCAGAGCATCGTAACCTGTTTCACCGGTACGAATCTTAACAACATCCTCAACATCATAGATGAAGATTTTGCCATCGCCGTATTTACCGGTATACAGAACCTGCTTAGCAACATTGACTACTGCTGCAACAGGAATTGCGGAAACAATCATTTCAACCTTTACCTTCGGCAGCAGGTGAGCAGCAACCTCAGCACCACGATACATTTCAGTGGAGCCCTTCTGGATGCCGTAGCCCAGAACCTTGGTAACAGTCATGCCGGTAATTCCCAGCTTATCCAAAGCATTCTTCAATGCTTCGAAACGATTTTGCGAGGTGATAATAACAACCTTGCTCATCTTTACTGCGCCTGCAGGCTTAGCTGCAGTTTCTTTGACCGGAGTAACATAAGTAGTAGTAACAGAGGTCTGTGCCTCCAGCGGAGTTTGCATAAAGTCGGCATAGCTGCTGAGCAGGCCATGCTCTTCCATATCCAAACCTTTGATTTCTTCGGATTCCTTAACACGCAGGCCGAAGAGCTTATCAAGAATTTTAAAGATAATCGTCATGGTAACCGCAACATAGATTGCTACAACTACAACACCGAGGATTTGTTTTACCAGGAAATCAGTGCCGCCGCCATAGAAGAGGCCACCGTCAAGAGCGAAGAGGCCGGTTGCGATAGTACCGAAGGCACCGCAGACCCCGTGAACAGAAATTGCACCAACGGGATCATCAATCTTCAGCTTCTGGTCAAAGAATTCGACAGCAACTACTACCAGAATGCCTGCAATAAGACCGATGATTAAAGCGCCGGCCGGGCTTACCATATCGCAGCCTGCGGTAATTGCTACCAGACCTGCAAGCACGCCGTTCAGTGTCATGGAAACATCAGGCTTGCCGTAACGAATCCAGGTATAAATCATAGTTGCGGTAGCAGCAGCTGCTGCAGCCATGTTAGTGGTAATGAAGATGGCACCCATGGAAACCAGAACATCATCACCGGTTGCACAAACGGTAGAAGCACCGTTGAAACCGAACCAGCCGAACCAGAGGAGGAAAACGCCCAAGGCACCGAGCGGAATGCTGTGACCGGGAATAGCGTTTACCGTACCGTCAGCATTGTATTTGCCGATACGTGCGCCAATCATCTTAGCACCGATGAGAGAAGCAACACCGCCTACCATATGAACGGCAGTGGAACCGGCGAAATCATGGAAGCCCATCTGGGCGAGCCAGCCGCCGCCCCAAATCCAATGACCGCTGATCGGATAAATAACAGCGCTGATTACTACGCTGTAAATGCAATATACCAGGAAGTTGGTACGTTCTGCCATAGCACCGGAAACAATAGTTGCTGCGGTAGCACAGAACATGGTCTGGAAGATAAAGTAGGCTGTGCTCGGATAGCTGGCACCGTAATCACCTTTTACGAAGAAGTCCGGCGCTCCGATAAAGCCGCCGATATCGGTACCAAACATCAGGCCAAAGCCCAGAACCCAGAAAACGATGGAACCGAGGCACATATCCATGACGTTCTTCATGACGATGTTGCCGGCATTTTTAGCTCTGGTAAAGCCTGTTTCAACCATTGCGAAGCCCGGCTGCATAGAGAATACCAGGAAGGCACCTATCAGCACCCATATAGTATCGGCAGATACATATTTGTCCATTTGTAAACACCCCTCAAATTATAATATTTTTTAACGTGTCATTGAGCAGCGCTCACATGGCATTAGCTAAAGAAAGAGGGGCGTACCCGATTTTTCGGATACACCCCATTGTGTATGAGTTTTATTGTTTATATTATATCTTTATATTTCGTTATCCTCTTATCATCAAGACAAACTAGAAAGTGCCAGATGCGAGGAATGGCGACGACGGCGTACAATCTTGTACTCCTCACCCTTCGGGTATTAGCACGACCGACATGTTCTCGCTTCGCTACGCTTGCGACAACATGGGTCTTTGCGTCAGTAACCATGACAAAGCAGATGGTGCTTTATCGTTTGGCTTAGTACGTCGAGGAGATTTGCTGACGCACATGCTGCCTTATTCGGCAGCCGCCTTTTACTCATTTACACCAAACAACAACTCACCATAAGTCGGATAGTCGAGATACTTACCACCGGTCAAAGCTTCGGCAGCATCAACAGCACTTCTCAGCTTGCCCATTTCTTCGAGAACGGTATCATGATAGTAGAGAGCCTGCTTCTCGCTGTCACCGATTTCTGCTGCTTCCTTCAGGCCGTCTTCCAGCTTCAGGGAGGATGCATACATTTCGCCGCCCAGCTTGCTCAGCTTATCAGCAAGTGCGCCTTCAAAGCCTGCGCTGACGCCGGCAGCCTTTTTATCAAGTACTGCTTTGGTCAGATCTTCAGTATAAGCGGTAACTGCCGGGAGGATGTCCTTATGGAACATATCCAGCATGGTTGCTGCTTCGATAGAAATTGTGGTGCTGTAGTTCTCCAGCAGGATTTCTACACGGGATTCAACCTCAGCTTTAGTGAAGATGTTATGTTTTTCGAACAGCTCGATGTTCTTTGCATGTCCCAGATACGGCAGAGCCTCCGGAGTAGATTTGAGGTTCAGCAGACCACGTTTAGCTGCTTCTTCAACCCATTCATCAGTATAACCGTTACCATTGAAGACGATGCGTTTGTGAGCCTTGTAGGTTTCTTTAACCAAATCATATACTGCTGCTTCCAGGTCAGGAGCATCTGCCAGCTTATCAGCAAATTCATCCAGCTCTTCGGCAACGATGGTGTTCAGTACGATGTTGGGGCCGGCGATGGAGAACATGCTGCCCAGCATACGGAATTCAAATTTATTGCCGGTGAAGGCGAACGGAGAGGTTCTGTTTCTGTCGGTGTTATCCTTAACCAGAGCAGGAATGGTATCGTCGCTTACCTTGATGTAGCTTTCCGGGTTGCCGTTATAAACCTTGTCTGCTGCAATAGCTTCGAGAACTGCAGTCAGCTCAGTGCCAAGGAACATGGAAACGATAGCCGGAGGAGCTTCGTTAGCGCCCAGACGATGGTCATTGCCGGCGCTGGCAACAGATACACGCAGCAAATCCTGATATTCATCAACAGCCTTGATGATTGCTGCCAGGAAGGTCAGGAAGCGCAGGTTTTTGTACGGCTCCTTGCCGGGATCCAGCAGGTTCAGACCTTCTTCCGTAGATAAGGACCAGTTGTTATGCTTGCCGCTGCCGTTTACACCGTCGAAGGGTTTTTCATGCAGCAGGCAAACAAGACCATGACGCAGAGCAACACGTTTCATGAACTCCATCATCAGTTGGTTATGGTCAGATGCTACGTTAGTAGTGGTGAAGATAGGTGCCAGCTCGTGCTGTGCCGGAGCAACTTCGTTATGCTCGGTTTTAGCAAGTACGCCCAGCTTCCACAGCTCATCGTCCAAATCCTTCATGAAGGAAAGAACTCTTTGTTTGATAATGCCGAAGTAGTGGTCGTCCAGCTCCTGGCCACGCGGAGATTTCGCACCGAAAAGGGTACGACCGGTGTAAACCAGGTCTTTACGTTTTTCCCACATTTTTTTATCTACGAGGAAATATTCCTGTTCCGGACCAACAGTGCTGTTGACGCGGATGGTATCAATGCCGAACAGCTTCAGCAGCTTGCAGGCTGCTTTGCTGGCTGCATTCATGGAACGCAGCAGCGGAGTCTTTTTATCCAGCACTTCGCCGGTGTAGGAGCAGAAGGCTGTAGGAATGCACAGGCAGTTATCTTTGATAAATGCATAGGAGGTCGGGTCCCATGCTGTATAGCCGCGGGCTTCGAAGGTTGCACGCAAGCCGCCGGACGGGAAGCTGGAAGCATCAGGTTCGCCCTGAATCAGCTCTTTGCCGGAGAAGTCCATGATTACACGGCCTTCAGCAGTAGGAGAAATGAAGCTTTCATGCTTTTCAGCAGTGATGCCGGTCATCGGTTGGAACCAATGGGTGAAATGAGTGCAGCCATGCTCCAGAGCCCAGTCTTTCATAGCATTGGCGATGATATTAGCAATTTCCAGATTCAGCGGAGTGCCTGCCAGCACTGCTGCCTTATATGCCTTATAGGTCGCAGTCGGCAGACGGTCCTTCATAACGCTTTCGTTAAAAACTAAGCTGCCAAACAGTTTCGGTACATCATTCATTGTAAAACCTCCCTAATTTCTCTCTGAGAATTTCCTTGGGTTTACGAAGTGTAAGCCCCTCATTTGAAATACATTTTTTGTGCTTTACAGATTTTCTTCTCTCTGGCTCTGTAAATAAGAAAGCACCGTCAGCTGCGCCTTGCGCTGCTACGGTGCTTCGTTGCACTTATCATGGGTAAGAGAATAATTCTCACCGCTGATATAAAAGAAAAAGCAACTACGAAGTTTAGATTTTTCAATCCAACAACCACGTCGTTGCTTTATGCGCTTATTATAATACTAGGAATTGAATTTGTAAAGGGGGTAAGAGGAAAAAATTTTATTTTTTTCTGTGCATACTTGAAAAATATGCTTATTTTTGACTACAACAGCAAGAATTTTTATCAGATATAACTGATAAAAATCTAAAATCACGAAAAGTTTCAGTTATATCTGATAGAATTTCAAATATCAAAACAGATGACCAGACTTATGCCAACCATTATTTCTCTCCTGCTTCAGCAGGATTTTTGCGTTCTGTAAAGAATTGTACAGTATAGAGTATGTAATGCAAAACGCAATATAACTAATTGCCAAGGAGGAACCCTTATGGAATTAACCGCTGTTGCGCAGCTGCGCCGCATGGTGCTGGAGCATTTATCCCGCTACACCTGGAATAACGAGTTGCCTGACCACGTCTACGATATTCTGCAGGAGGTACGCGAGGACACTCCGCGCTACCGCTGCTGTGTTTATAAAGAAAGAGCCGTACTGAAAAACCGTATTGATATGGCGCTTGGCCAGGAGTGCTCCAGCAATATCATCGAGGCTGCCAAGCTGACGCTGAACGAGCCTGAGCGCACCGATTTGCCGATTATCGACGTGCTCCCCGCAGCCTGCGACCAATGCCCGATTGATGCTTATTACGTTACTGATATGTGCCGTCACTGCATCACCCACAAATGCATGAATAACTGCCCGAAAAAGGCTATCAGCATTATTCAGGACCGCGCCTTTATCGATAAGACCAAATGCATTGAATGCGGACGCTGCAAGCAAATGTGCCCCTACGGTGCGATTATCGAAATCCATCGTCCCTGCGTGCGTGCCTGCGCCATCGGTGCCATCAGCATCGGTGAAAACCGCAAGGCTGTCATTGACCACGAAAAATGTGTTTCCTGCGGTGCCTGCCGCAACGCCTGCCCCTTCGGCGCAATCGACGAGCGCAGCAACATCATCCGTGTTATCCGCGAAATCCAGCAGGGCAAGCAGGTTATCGCCCTTGTGGCACCGTCCATCGTAGGCCAATACGGCTTAAAGATTACTATGGCACAAATTTACGAGGCACTTCAAAAAGCAGGCTTCGCTGAAGTCGTAGAGGTTGGCGTTGGCGCCGATATCACCAGCGTTAAGGAGGCAGAGGAATATCTGGAGAAGGTTCCTGCTAAGCAGGGCTTCATGACCAGCTCCTGCTGCCCTGCCTTTGTTAAGCTGATTAAAACGCAGGTGCCGGAGGCTGCAGACAAAATTTCCGACACTCCCTCCCCCATGCTCACCTGCGCTGAGCTGATCAAGCAAAAATATCCTTATGCCGTTACCGTGTTCATCGGTCCCTGCATTGCCAAAAAGGTGGAAGCACGCGAGCACCGCGAAACGATCAACTATGTGATGACCTTTGAAGAGATTATGTGCATGCTGGAGGGCAAGGATATCAAATTTGCGGAAATGAGCGGTGATACTGCTTATGAACGCGATGCCTCCAAGCTAGGACTGAGCTTCCCGCTGACGGCCGGAGTAAGTGCTGCCGTGCAGGATACGGTTGCCGCTATGGGCGGTGAGGTGCATAACGCACAATACTGCTCCGGACTTGATAAATGCCGCGACACAGTTAAGGCTGCTGCCGCAGGCAAGCTCAACTGCAGCTATATCGAAGGCATGGCCTGCCCCAACGGCTGTATCGACGGCCCCGATACCGTAGGCGACTTCCGCATCACGAAGGTTGCCCTGACGAAATATGCTTCGGCAGCCCCCAATAAGCAGGCTGCAGAAGACAAGCACACAAAATAAAAATTTAAATTCTATCCCTTCTGTCACATTGGCAGAGGGGATAGTTTGTTAATAGCAGGATTTTAGTCTGCTAAAACCATAGAGTGCGTTTTACTGCGCACTAAAAAGAACGGAGATTCCTAAGCAAATGCAAAACACTCACTACATCGGTCACATCGCTGCCCTCATTACGATTGCTACCTGGGGCACGACCTTTATTTCTACCAAGGTTTTACTTACCGGCTTTCAGCCGCTGGAAATCCTTTTTTTCCGCTTTATTATGGCCTTTTTCGCCCTTTGGCTAGCCTCTCCCAAAATGCTGAAAACAGATAAAAAGCAGGAGCCTGTTTTTATGGCCGCCGGTCTCTGCGGCATCTGCCTCTACTACCTTTTGGAAAACATCGCTCTGACCTATACGCAAGCCTCCAACGTTAGCGTAATAGGCAGCACAGCGCCTTTCTTTACTGCGCTGCTGGCGCATTATTTTATGCATTCTGCCGGCAGCTTAAGCAAGCAGTTCATCATCGGCTTTTTTATCGTAATGAGCGGTATTGCCTGCATCAGCTTCAACGGCGCAGCCATGCAGCTCAATCCCTTGGGTGATTTGCTGGCGATTTCGGCTGCTGTCGTGTGGGCATTCTATGCTTTGCTGACGAAAAAAATCAGCAGCTACGGCTATCCTGTTATCCTCGCCACACGCAGAACCTTTTTCTACGGCATCCTCTTTATGGTACCGGCGCTCAGCTTTCTGGATTTTGAGCTGAACTTGGCGCGCTTCGCCAATACTACCTATCTTTTCAACATTATCTTTCTCGGTCTGGGTGCTTCCGCCCTCTGCTTCGTTACCTGGAATCTGGCAGTAAAGGAGCTGGGAGCAGTCAAAGCCAGCGTTTATATTTATATGGTTCCCGTTATCACCGTCATTACCTCGGCGATCATCCTGCAGGAAAAAATCACGCTGCTGATAGCCCTCGGCACTATCCTGACGATGACCGGCCTGTTTATCTCGGAATACAGGCCGAAGAAAAAATAAAGTAAGAAGCATCATGTACCGACAAAAGGCGTTCTCCCCTGCGGGAGAACGCCTCTTACTGTTTACTGAGCTTTATTCACTTGTCACTGCCGACAATTTATTTTGCCAGCTTGTTGCCGTAATGGTCACGCTCACCTTTAGTATCGTTTACGCGTACACGTTCGATCTTATTGCGGTCGCCATCTTCACCACTGATGCGTTCTACACGGATGCGGCCCAATTCAGGCTCAAATTCTTTGATGATCTTTTCTTCCAGAGCTGCGCCTTTTTCGATTGCACGATAGAGCATTGCAGCAAATTCATAACGAGTCATCAGGCGGTCACCGCCGAAGCTGCCGTCAGGATAGCCTTCAATGTAGCCATTGCCTGCCAGCTTAGCGATGTATTCATATGCCCAGTGGTTAGCCGGAACATCCGGGAAGAGCTTGGTCTTGGTTTCATCCAGCATACCGAATGCTTTTTCCATCTTAGCCATCTTAGCACCCATTACTGCCAGTTGACCGCGGAGGTCGATAACCTCACGAGCCAGAGCAGTACGGCTGTTGCTTACATGGTTGGTGCGGTCCAAAGCGAAGGATACGCCTGCGTTAACCATGTTTTCACCGTTGCCTACAGTACCGCCAACGCTGAACATTACCTTTTCGTCAGGACGATAGTAAGCGCCGATTGCAGCTGCATTTTGGCCTGCATAGTTACCATAGCCTGCGGAGAAGGTCAGCTTGTCGTCCGGATCAAAGTCCATCGGATGCAGTGCTGCCAAAGCTGCTGCGCCAGCGCCAACCTTGTTTACACGGCTGTTCAATTGACCGATGCGGTTGCTGTTATTGATAACCTGGTTTTCAACCCCATCAATGCGATTGTTGATCTTAGTTTCGGTATCAAACAGCTGACCACCATTGATAGCGTCCTTGGAATCCTTTTCTACCTTACCATTTGCTACATTGGTAACCTTCTGGTTGTTTGCGTTCAGACCATCTGCACTGATGTAGGTATTGTCGCCAACTTTTACGCCAGCATCGCTGATAGATGTTTGACCTGCGGTTACAGCAGTTGCAGATACGCTAACCTTATCGCCAACCTTCAGACCGTCGTTGTTCATTACAGTTTGGCCGGTAGTTACGCTACCATCATCGCCAAGATCAATTTTGTTCTTCAGAGCAACCTTGTATTCCTTGCCACCGTCAGCATTCGGACCTACGTCACTTACAGTGATGTTGTCACCTGCGGCAACAGTATTGTGCTTAGCTGCGGTTGCTGCTACATCGGTAAGTTTTTGATCCAGTTTGCCGATTGCGGTAGTAGTGCTATCACCATCTGCAATATCACCTTTTTCTACCTTGCTGTACTGCAAATCGCCAACTTTGGTGTCCAGCTTATTGTTCAGGTTGTTCACAGCGTCAACAATGGTAGTCTTGCCTTCGCCGTTCTTAATATCATCAGCAATATTATTAACATCGCCTACGTCACTTGCTTTTGCTACGTCTTTAATGGTTACAGTATCAATCTTATTGCCGTTTTTATCAACAACATCCATATTTACGGTATTGTCAGCACCAACGCCATATTCACCCGGTTTGATATGGGTATCGGTGTTGCCTGCTTCAACAGCTTCTTTCAATTGTCCAACATTAACAGCATCGGTATCAGCTACGCCTGCTGCTACGCCGCTGATTTTTCCATTCTGATCAATGGTAACTTTATCGTTAACCTTAACATTGCTGCCATCCAGAACGATGGAGGAAGTGCCGTTAGAAATAATGTTGCCGGTTACGTCGATATCTGCCAATTTTGCACCCTTATCAGCATATACGCGATCCTTGGTTGCGATATAGCCTGTGCTTTCGATAGTACCATTGGTGCCGCTGATGCTTACATTTTTGCCGCTCAAATCGCCAAGCATGATGTCCTTATTCAGGTTAACCTTGTAGAATTTCTGACCGTCAACATCAGTTTCTTCAACGTTGATGTTGCTGCCGTTTACAACCTTGCTGTGTTTGCCTGCTTCGGTTGCTACTGCATGCAGCTGGCTGCCGTTTACAGCGTCAGTGGAATCAGCAGTGATTGCGCCTGCTGCTACGCCGGAAATCTTACCAGTTTGGTCGAAGGCAACCTTGCTGTTGATTACGGTATAGCCATCCTGCATATAGATAGATGCGCCCTTGCCGTTAATCATACCAGCTGTTCCTCCTGCACCATTCAATGCCATTTTAGCATCGCCGTTGCTGATGGATTCTATACCGCTCAGGTCTTTATTCAGCTCAACCTTAACGGTTTTAATGCCGTCTTTTACATCATTGCTTACGCTGATGTTTTGGTCACCATTAAAGTCAACATATTCGCCGGATTTTACATCTTTTGCTTCAGTCAAAACACCATTGGTAGCGAGCTTCCAACCGCTGTTTGCTACGGTATCCTTCAGTTGGCCTACATTTACTGCATCCGTATCAGCTTCGCCTGCTGCTACGCCGGAAATCTTACCGGTTTGGTCGAAGGCAACCTTGCTGTTGATTACGGTATAGCCATCCTGCATGTAGATAGATGCGCCCTTGCCGTTAATCATACCAGCTGTTCCTGCTGCACCATCCAATGCCATTTTAGCATCGCCGTTGCTGATGGATTCTATACCGCTCAGATCTTTGTTCAGCTCAACTTGAATGGTTGTAATACCATCTTTGTCATTCTTGCTTACGCTAATGTTTTTGTCACCGTCGAAGTTAACAATACCATTATTTTTAATCTCGCTCATGCCACTTGTTACAGCACCATTAGCAGCGAGCTTCCAACCGCTGTTTGCTACAGTATTTTTCAGTTGGCTTACGTTTACTGCGTCAGTATCGGCAGTATCTGCTGCTACGTTACTGATTACATTATTATTAGCATCCAGACCTCTTTGGGTAATGTAAGCAGAGCCGCCAAAGCCAATGCCACGCTCAGCACTCATGAAGTAGTCACCGGCATTTACGCTGTCAACATTAAGATTTCTGTTCAGTTTAACATTAACAAGAGTAGCAAATTCGGTTTCTTCCTTGCTTACGGTAATATTTTCATCGTCACCGCTGAAGTCAACAGTAGCACCGGATTTAATTTTAGTCGGGTTAGTAATTCCTTTTCCAGTAGAAAGATTCCAGCCTGCATTAGCAGTGTCACTTACTTTTTTCAGTTGGCTTACGTTTACAGCGTCAGTATTATTAACACCATCTGCTACATTGGTAATCGTTTGGCCATTTGCATTCAGACCGTTGCCGGTAATATAGGCTTTACCACCATAACCAATGCCGGCATTAGACATATAGAAGTCGCCTGCTTTTACGCTGTCTACAGTCAAAGCCTTCTTCAGCGCCAAACCATCTGCTGTAACCTCAAGATTATTTTCGCCTTCCTTCAGTTTTACAGCAATTGCATTGTTTTCTCCGCTAATGCTAATGCCATTGCCTGCTGTATAGGTGGTGTCTTTTGCATTTACTGTGTAGATATCTTGTCCATTATCTCCTGTAGTTTTTTCTACAGAAGTGATATTAGTACCTGCTTTTACCTCGGTCTTAGCTGCTGTGCTTACCTTATTCAGTTGGCCTACGTTTACAGCGTCAGTATTTTCTGTACCTGCAGCTACATCGTGAATCTGCTGACCACCCATGCTTACATTGCTATTGCTGAGAATCACGCTACTGGTGCCTGCACCGATTGTAACACCAGCATTATTTACAGTTGTGTCGCCTGCTTTTACGCTGTCTACAGTCAAAGCCTTCTTCAGCGCCAGACCAGCTGCTGTAACCTCAAGATTATTTTCGCCTTCCTTCAGTTTTACAGCAATTGCATTGTTTTCTCCGCTAATGCTAATGCCATTGCCTGCTGTATAGGTGGTGTCTTTTGCATTTACTGTGTAGATATCTTGTCCATTATCTCCTGTAGTTTTTTCTACAGAAGTGATATTAGTACCTGCTTTTACCTCGGTCTTGGCTACTGCGCTGATGTTTTTCAGCTGACCATAGTTTACAGCGTCAGTATCTGCTGTACCTGCTGCTACATTAGTAATCCTCTGGCCATTTGCATTCAGACCGCTGTTGGTAATATATGCTTTACCACCATAACCAATGCCAGCATTAGACATATAGAACTCGCCAGCTTTTACGCTATCTACAGTCAAAGCCTTCTTCAATGCCAAACCAGCTGCTGTAACCTCAAGGTTATTTTCGCCTTCCTTCAAATTTACAGCAATTGCATTTTTTTCTCCGCTAATGCTAATGCCATTGCCTGCGGTATAGGTAGTGTCTTTTGCATTTACGGTGTAGACGTCTTGTCCATTTGCTCCTGTAGTTTTATCTACAGAAGTGATATTGGTACCTGCTTTTACCTCTGTCTTAGCTGCTGTGCTTACCTTATTCAGTTGGCTTACATTTACAGCGTCGGTAGCAGCAGTACCTTCTGCTACGCCAGTAATCTTCTGCCCATTTGCATTCAGACCGCTGTTGGTAATATATGCTTTACCTTTGTAGCCTACGCCTTCGTTCTTATCCATGAAGAAGTCGCCTGCTTTTACGCTATCTACAGTCAAAGCCTTCTTCAGCGCCAAACCAGCTGCTGTAACCTCAAGGTTATTTTCGCCTTCCTTCAGGTTTACAGCAATTGCATTGTTTTCTCCGCTAATGCTAATGCCATTGCCTGCGGTATAGGTAGTGTCTTTTGCATTTACGGTGTAGACGTCTTGTCCATTTGCTCCTGTAGTTTTATCTACAGAAGTGATATTGGTACCTGCTTTTACCTCTGTCTTAGCTGCTGTGCTTACCTTATTCAGTTGGCTTACATTTACAGCGTCGGTAGCAGCAGTACCTTCTGCTACGCCAGTAATCTTCTGCCCATTTGCATTCAGACCGCTGTTGGTAATATATGCTTTACCTTTGTAGCCTACGCCTTCGTTCTTATCCATGAAGAAGTCGCCTGCTTTTACGCTGTCTACAGTCAAATTCTTCTTCAGCGCCAAACCAGCTGCTGTAACCTCAAGATTATTTTCGCCTTCCTTCAGTTTTACAGCAATTGCATTGTTGTCTCCGCTAATATTAATACCATTGCCTGCAGTATATTTAGTATCAGTATCAATAGAAGCAAGGTCTACCTCTACCTTATCTTTATCTTTGCCAGTTATCGTCAGCTTTTTGCCATCTAATTTGGCACTGGCTAATGCATTATGAGTGTCAGTATCTGTAATAGTAGTATTCGTGCCATCAACAGTAATGGTAGTAGTTTTGTTGGCTGCATTTTGTGCAACACTTACCACAGAGCCAGATTTGATAGTATAAGCCTCACCGTTGATTTTAAGGCCTGTTGTTGCATCTTTAGAGCCAACAGCCTCTACCTTAGAGCCAGTAGCAAAGGTTTGCTCAGCTGTGCTATTAGAAATCTTAACAAAAGTATCACTGCCGCCAGTACCGCCACCGCTGGAAACGCTAATAGCACCTTTAACAGGCGCACCTGCGTCTGTATCGCCATTTCTCAGCAAGCTGATAGTTGCAGAATTTTCATCTTTAGTCAAAGTAACTTCTTTAATATCGTTACGATACAGCTTTTTTTCATTTTCCAATAATACAGACAAATCTTTCTCGTAATCAGCCATGCGATAAGTTTGCATGGTAGCGCTCGGGTCGGTAACCTCGGAAGCCCAGTAGCTATAGAATTTGTTATTAGCATCTTTTACGGTCATAAGAACTTCATTATTTTTGCCAAAGACGTTGCCAGTATAGACCTTACTGCCATCTTTATTAGTAAACACACCAATCTTGCCGTCAATAACGTATACATTGCTGTAATCTACCGGGTTTCCTTTATAAGTATAACACTGCTTAGTATCATCCCATGTAAGCTCTGTATTAGGATCCTCTGCTGTTTTAAAGCCTTTAGGTAACTTTGAATCAACTAAATCAACATAACCGTTTTTATAGTTTCCAGGCGCAACAGAATCTTTCCAGCTTGAATCCTCAATAATATAATTCCAAGTACCAGCAACTTGTGTTCCGCCACTGTGGCTTACACCTGCATAAGCACTTGCATTAATACTGTTTAATGATTCGCCCATATTGGTTACTGTACCACTTGCTGAAACTAGCGAAGTTACTGATTGCAAAATGCTGCTTGTATCACCACCACCAGTATATGCTACATCAGCAGCCCTGCCATTAGCGGAAAGCGGTGTATGCAATTTGCCATTTGGTTCAAGCACCAGTATATAGCCTTCCCGCACCCAATATTGATTGGCTACATCATAGATATACTTATGCCCATCAATGGTCTGTTCGTATTCATCAGGAAAACTAGATGTTGTAGGAGCAAACGCAACATATTGAGACTGAAGCGTCTGAGCCGCACTAGGCTCTTCCGCCAATACGTCGAAGCTTGCACAGGTCATTACACCTGTAGCAATCAGCATTGCCAACAGTTTTTTAGTGGAGCAGCTTTTTGTTCCATGGCTTTTTGCCATTTCGGAAACAACCACATAAGCATTACGCGCTTCACTCCAGATAACCTTAAATACCTTATTCATGAAAACACTCCTCCTAACATACTCAAAAAAATGAATAGCTATATTAAAGCGTGGCTTAGACCACGTAAGGAAACAAGTTAAGTATTTATAGCGACAGCCATACCATCAAGGTGCTTTTATATATAATTTCAATATTTGCAATTATATATAATGTCAGACAGAACTCTATAATGACTTTTTATTAATGCATCACTAACAAAAACTTATAACACTTTAATAAAATATTACATGGAATTTTCTGATGATTTTTCCTGTACTTTTATTTTAGCATTTTTATCTTTATTTTTCAACCCCACCACTTGTACCGACAGTTTAAGAAACATTTTTTCTTGTTGTTTTTAAAGAAAGTGTAACACTTTCTTTAATTACTTTATTCACTGTATTTTTTGTTGTGTATCTTTACCCCCCCCGGAAATATGCTTAATGCATATTTCCTTTATAAACAAAACTTTATATACTATGCATTAAGTAGGTTTTATCTGTAATGCAAAACACGGCACTACTGTTTGGAGATAACAAAACCCCCGCCCTAGTCGGCAAGGCCGACAGGGGGCGGGGGTTCTTAAACACGATATTATTTTTTAGCTTACTTAATGGGCTGAAGAAGCTTATTTAGCTTTAACTGCAGCAATCTTGTTGCCGTAATGGTCGCGCTCGCCTTTAGTAGCGTTTACGCGTACACGTTCGATCTTGCTGCGGTCACCGTCTTCACCGCTGATGCGGTCTACACGGATGCGGCCCATTTCAGGAGCGAACTCTTTGACAATCTTGCTGTCGAGCTGAGCGCCCTTCTGCATTGCACGATAGAGCATTGCAGCGAATTCGTAACGGCTCATCATGCGGTCACCGGAGTAGTTGCCATCAGGATAGCCTTCGATGATGCCAGCAGCTGCCAGCTTGCCAACGTATTCATATGCCCAGTGGTTTTCAGCAACATCCGGGAAGATCTTCATCTTATCTTCTGCGATGGAGCCCAGGCCACCTTTAGCAACCATAGCCTTCAGTTCATTAACCTCAGCACGCAGGTCAAGGATTTCGCGAGCCATAGCGGTACGGCTGTTGCTTACATGGTTGGTGCGGTCCAGAGCGAAGGATACGCCTGCGTTAACCATGTTTTCACCGTTGCCTACAGTGCCGCCAACGCTGAACATTACCTTTTCATCAGGACGATAGTAAGCGCCGATTGCAGCAGCGTTTTCGCCTGCATAGTTGCCATAGCCTGCGGAGAAGGTCAGCTTGTCATCCGGATCGAAGTCCATCGGATGCAGAGCTGCCAGAGCTGCAGCGCCTGCGCCAACCTTGTTTACACGGCTGCCCAGATTGTTAAGACGTCTGTTGGTGTCAAACAGTTGGCCGCCGTTTACAGCGTCCTTAGAGTTTGCACTGAGTTCACCTGCAGCTACGTTGGTAACCTTTTGGTCATTAGCATTCAGACCTTTATCGCTTACATAGATCTTGTCGCCAACTTTTACGCCATCATTGCTGATGGAGGTTTGACCTGCGGTTACAGCAGTTGCGCTTACGCTTACGTCTTTACCAACATTCAGGCCATCTTTGTTCAGGCTTACATCAGCACCAACCTTCACGCCGTCGTTGTTCATTACAGTTTGGCCAGCGGTTACGCTGTCAACAGTGATATCCTTGTTCAGGGCAACCTTGTATTCCTTGCCACCGTTGTCATTGGTAGTTTCGGTTACATTAACATTGTCGCCTGCGGTAACAGTGGTATGCTGTTTAGCAAGTTTTTCAACACCGTCTACACGAGTATTCAGATTACCGATAGCCTCTTTGTTTTCCTTGATAGCATTAGCGTTATTCTGGATAGCTTCAGTGTTATTCTTGATAGCAGTTTCATTTGCAGTTACGCGGCCATCAAGCTTACCGATAGCTTCAGCGTTATTTTTGATAGCTGCTTCATTTGCAGCTACGCGGTCATTGGTTGCCTTCAGTTGGCTTCCGTTTACAGCATCAGTAGAGGTATCGCTAATTTCGCCTTTTGCTACGCCGCTGATTTTGCCGTCTTGGTCAATGGTAACCTTATCGTTAACCTTAACATTGCTGCCGTCCAAAACGATGGAGGAAGCGCCGTTGGAAATCTTGTTACCGGTTACGTCGATATCTGCCAGTTTTGCACCCTTATCAGCATATACGCGATCTTTGGTTGCAATGATGCCGGTGGTTTCGATAGTACCATTGGTACCGCTGATGTTTACATTTTTGCCGGTCAGGTCGCCAAGAATGATATCCTTGTTCATATTAACCTTGTAGAATTTTTGACCGTCAACATCAGTTTCTTCAACATTGATGTTGTTGCCGCTTACAACCTTGCTGTGTTTGCCTGCTTCGGTTGCTACTGCATGCAGTTGGCTGCCGTTTACAGCGTCAGTGGAATCAGCAGTGATGGAACCTGCTGCTACGCCGGAAATCTTGCCGTCAGCAGCAACAGTTACTTTGCCAAGTTTAGCACCTTTAGTGGTAATTTAGCTGTAGTTGCCGTCATTATCGCCAATGAACAGTTCGCCGTCACGCAGTGCACTGTTCTTGTAGAATACGCCATTTTGCAGTACTACGTTGCCGATTTCGCCTGCAGTTGCGGTTACTTTGCCATCTTTATCTACGGAGAAGTTATTGTTTGCTGCGTAGAATGCACCGTTGCTGTTTACGAAGAACGGCATGATTCCGTTGTCTGCCGCAGTGCCTACGGACAGGTTGTATTTTGCGTTCAGTGCGTTGGTCTGGATAGAGTTTACACCAGCAATATTGCCTTTTTCGTCGATGGTTACTTTGCCAAGCTTAGCGGATTTCGGAGTAATTTGGCTGTAGTTGCCGTCATTATCACCAATGAACAGTTCGCCGTCACGCAGTGCGCTGTTCTTGTAGAATACGCCATTTTGCAGTACTACGTTGCCGATTTCACCTGCAGTTGCAGTTACTTTGCCGTCTTTATCTACAGAGAAGTTATTCTTTGCTGCGTAGAATGCACCGTTGCTGTTTACGAAGAACGGCATAATTCCACTGTCTGCCGCAGTACCTACGGACAGGTTGTATTTAGAATTCAGTGCATTGGTTTGAATGGAGTTTACACCAGCAATATTGCCTTTTTCGTCGATGCTTACCTGACCAAGCTTAGCGGATTTCGGAGTAATCTGGCTGTAGTTGCCATCTGCATCGCCTACGAACAGTTCTGCGTCACGCAGTGCGGAATGACCGGTGTATACGCCATTTTGCAGTACTACGTTGCCGATTTCACCTGCAGTTGTGGTTAATTTACCGTCTTTATCTACAACTAAATTGCCTTTTGCAGCATAGAATGCACCATTGCTGTTTACGAAGAACGGCATGATTCCGCTGTCTGCCGCAGTACCTACGGACAGGTTGTATTTGGAATTCAGTACATTGGTTTGAATGGAGCTTACATCAATGTTTTGGTTCAGATTAACCTTAACAGAATTAAGAAAACCTTCGCTTTCCTTGCTTATGGTAATATTTTTATCGTCACTGCTAAAGTCAACATAACTGCCAGGTTGTACATTAGTTACATCTGTTGTTATTGTTTTATTAACAGTCAGATTCCAACCTTGGTTAGACTCGTCCGTTTCCGGAGCAGCCATTGCCGGAGCCATGCTTGCACAGGTCATAACACCTGTAGCAATCAGCATTGTCAACAGCTTTTTGGTAGAGCAGCTTTTACTGCCATGATTTTTTGCAATTTCGGAAACAACAACATAAGCGTTGCGTGCTTCGTTCCAAACTACTTTAAAAATTTTGTTCATCAAAAATTCCTCCCACATAAATATATTTTATATAATGTACGCAGCACTTGCTGCGTGTGGAAACAAATTAAACAACTATTGCCTTAATTGTCCTATGCAGATGTTACTGTTTTTCAATCCCCGCCGCTTTGCAGCAGCACTGGCAACAAGCCTTCACAAAACAGCTTCAAGTACACTCGAGGCTATCTAATCTTCGGCTAACAATTCTAATATTTTATTCATTATAGCACTTCAAATTCCTTTTAGCAAGGTGATAACATGTACAAATAGTTTAAGTATGCTATTTTTTCAAAAATACTGTAAACCGCATCCATGCTGAGTTTCACGAAATTCCGCAGACTTTTTGCACAAAAATTTCTAAAAAAATTTATTTTATTTCAAAATTAGCTTTAACAAACTATCACC
>CAVCLW010000009.1:29491-54422 GCA_963603005.1 Escherichia coli
GTAATATATTGAACAAATCTCTTCTAACATCATCTTTTACTACCTTTCATTCAATCTCAGCACTGTTCCTACAAGAGATTTTTGCAACATGTTGCACTTTTCTCTTCTAAACTTGCCTTGCAGCGCCAAAACTGCCCCAAAACGCAAAAGCCCCCGAAGCAGAACAAGCCTGCTTCGAGGGCATTCAAACCGAAATACCAAAACGAACTGTTAAGCTAAGCTTTATTTTTCCAAGCTATCACTAGCCAGCAAAAAATCATATATGTTCACGGTAAGAATTCCGTATTCATCATAATAGGCCGGAACAATGTCCTTGGTAATGATAATTTTTTTGAAGGTATCATCAATATTTTTCAAGGGGCGCACCTCCTGCGCACGTTTCATTTCATCCGGCAAGGAATATGCAGACTGAATATAATACCTTACTGAGCCCATATTGCAGACAAAATCAACCTCCAGCTGTTTTCTTACTACATTACCGCTGTCATCTCTCACAGCAATAGGCACTACACCCACATCAACGCTGTACCCACGCATGCAAAGCTCATTGTAGATTACATTTTCCATAGAATGAGTTTGTTCAAACTGTCGGAAGTTAATGCGCGCATTACGCAACCCCAGATCAGAAAAATAATATTTCTTCGGAGTATCGATATAGGCCTTGCCCTTTACATCATAGCGCGAAGCTGCTTCAATTAAAAAGGAATCTTCCAGGCAATCCAAATACTTTTTGATAGTGGTAGAAGTAATTTTGGATTTTTTGACACTTTTAAAGGTATTTTTCAGCTTTTCATAATTAGTTAAAGAGCCAATGGCCGAAGCCAGTATATTGAGCAAATCCTCCATTTCTCCCTTATTACGGATACGATTGCGTTTATAAATATCGCTCAGATAAATTTCACTCAACAAATTCTGCAAAGCGGCAGCCTTTTCAGCAGTCCCTTCCCGCAGCACAACCACCGGAATTCCTCCGTAAAGCATATATTCCGCCAAACCCATATACTTATCACCGGGATAAACACTCATAAATTCAGCAAAGCTGAGCGGATACATATGCATCTCATCGCCGCGTCCGGCAAATTCCGTAATAATATCCTTGGAAAGAAATTTAGCATTACTGCCGGTAACATATACATCCATATTCGCCTTGCGCAGATACCCGTTAAGCACAGCTTCGAAGCAATCCATTTCCTGTACCTCATCGAGCAACAGATAATACATACCATCATCAGCAATCCGGCTGTTAACATAAGCCATAAACTTTTCCGGATTTACGCCACGCTTTTCCTTTCCCATTGCAATAAGACTTTCACCTATCTTTTGCAAATCATCGGCAGAATCGAAAGCAAAACGGATAATATGCGCATCATCTATACCGCATGAAAGCAAATGCTGATAAAATATGTTATTCAGCAGATAGGATTTACCGCATCTGCGAATACCGGTAATAATTTTAATCAACCCGTTATGCTTGCGTTTTATCAGCTTGTCCAAATAAAAATCTCTGCGTATTTCCATTAGCTCACCTTCTTTAGAAGAGATTTTTGCAACATGTTGCACTTTTCTCTTCTATTATAGCCTTTTTTCTCTCTGTATTCAATCTCAACACTATTTCTACAAGAGATTTTTGCAACATGTTGCACTTTTCTCTTCTAAATCTGCCTTTTTCTTCCTGATATTCACCCTCAACGCCATTCCTGCAAGAGATTTTTGCAACATGTTGCACTTTTCTCTTCTAAATTCGCCCTGCAGCGCCAAAAATCCCTCCAAAAAACGCAAAGCCCCCGGAGCAGGACAAGCCTGCTTCGAGGGCATTAAACTTCAACTTATTTTGCTTTCGGTCCCAAACCGTACTTCTTCAGATAACGGTACAAGGTTACACGGCTGACATCAAGCATTGTTGCCAGCTTACTGATATTGCCGCCGGCAGATTTCCAGGCTGCAATAAAGGCTTCCTTATCATACTTCCAGGAGCGCTCCAGCGTTTTGTCACCGGGCAGCTTAATGTTTTCTGCTTCGATGATGCTGCCGGGAGTGTGGAAGAAGGCCTGCTCGATAACACCCTGCAGCTGCTTGATGTTACCCGGCCAGCTGCAGGACAGCAGCAGGGAAACAGCCTCAGGAGAAAGGCGTTTTTGCGGCAGGTTGTGCTGTGCGGACATTTCCACCAGAATATGCGAAGCGATAACCTCGATATCCTTCACGCGCTCGCGCAGAGGCGGCACGCGCATGGTGGTGTCAAGCACCAGCTCATACAGGTTGCGGGAGAAAAGTCCCTTATCTGCCAAACGCTTAAGGTTGGAATCGCAGGCAGCAATTACGCGCACGTCGAATATACGCGGCTTGCCGCCCTTTTCAGTTGCGGGCAGGCCGTGCGTCAGCGCATCAGCCAGCTTGTCGCCCATTTCCAGCGGCAGCTTTTCTACCTCATCGAGGAACAGCGTACCACCGATAGCAAGCTCCAGCTTGCCTGCGGACTGCTGTCCGTCCTCATTTGTACCGAAGAATTCGGCCTCCAGCTCTGCCATAGATGCGTTGTGGCATTTTACCGCAATCAACGGAGCGGCAGCGCGGGGACTGGCCTGATGAATGCCGTGTGCCAAACGCTGCTTGCCGGTACCGGGCTCGCCCTGCAGCAGAATGTTGTGGTCGGTGCGGGCAACGCGGCTCGCCTTATGCTGCAGCGCCAAAAATTCACTGGTTTCGCCGACCATGCTGTACAGGCTGTAACGGCTGCTGTAACCGGTTGCATGGGCAATGGTAGTTTTCAAATCCTCGATGGACATAGACAGCACCAAAGCACTTTCTACCTCGCTGCCAACCTTAATCGGCATAACAGTGGTAATATCCTCAAAGGTTCTGTCCTGAGTAATCCAGGTAATTTCACGACGCTGTGTTGCTACGCCATGCAGCGCTTTTTTGATAGGAATATGCTCATAGTTCAGGAACACGTCCTCCAGACGCTCATGTCCGTCCAGACGCTTGCGGCCGTTTTCGTTGCAGTATTTCACACTGCCGTCCTTGCCCAGCCAATAAACGGTTACCGGCAGCTGCTCCATCATAATGCGGTTGATGCTCCAAGCCTCCAGCATGTTCAGGTGCTGCTCGATGGAATATTTCATCGTCATCAGCAGGCTCAACAGCAAATCATAGGGCAAATCGTTCTGATCCAAGGAAAAGAAGGAAATAATATAACGGATTTTGCCGTTTACACAGATAGGCGCACTACAGGCATCGCCGGAATGGCTGTCCTTAATCCACATTTCCGGACCGAACATCAGGAAGGGCACGTTATGCTCGCGCGCAATGCTGATGCTGGAGGTACCAACATCCTCCTCCAGCACGCGCATGCCCTGAATATCCTCGATAATGCGCTGGAAGAACGGCATAGCATAGTTTTTGATTACATAGCCGTTTTCATCAATCAGCAGCATGCTCAGGTTGTGGATATTGAAATGCTGCTTGCTCTGCTCATAAAGACCGTCAACGTATTTGACGATGAACTCATGCGTCTTTTGGTGCGCGATAATTTCCTCGCGGCTCAGCTTGTTGATTTTAGGCATGGTTTCGTGCGGCAGATGCATAGCACGGCAACGCTGCCAGCTGTCTGCAACCCACGGATGCACGTTGGGGTCAACAATGCCCTCTTCCATAAACTTTCTGTAATAAGAAGCCAGCTTATCCTTATTTCTTCTCTCGCGAATCATGTTTTATACCCTCCCCCGCTGTCCGGCAGTCGGCTGCCGTCAGCAGAACTTTTATTTATAAACCTCGCCGTTCGTAATCAACACCCGGCGTGCTCCATAATAGCGTTGTTTCCAGTAATCGTCCTTCAGCGACGAAAGCATTACACCCTTGGACGAGGATGCGCTCCAAAACTTTCCGTCACCGGCATAAATTCCCACATGCGATGCGCCTGCGGCGTAGGTGGTAAAAAACACCAAATCGCCGGGCCGCAGCTGCTTCTGCGTTACAAAAATCCCCTGTAACGCCTGCTCGTCTGCCAATCGCGGCAGCTTGGCCTTGCAGTCCTTAAACACATACTGCACATAGCCCGAACAGTCAAAGCCCTTGGTCGTAGTCCCGCCGAACACATAGGGAACACCCTTGTATTTGGCGGCACGGCGGACGATTTCCTTGCCCTGCACCTTGGGGATGCCTTCCTTGGCAAAGGCCTCCCATGTCAGCTTCTGATAAGTTGCATCATTCAGCTCACCGTCTGCCTTCAGTTTGTGCTGCTTCTGGAAGCTTTTCAGCGCGCTGCTGGTAGCCTCCGTCATGCGTCCGCTGGGGCGTTCGTCACTGAAGCCCAGCACCTGCAGCTTTTGCTGTGCCACCTTCAGGCGCCAGTTGCTTTGCTGCACCTGTACCTTGGACTGCTGCTTTTCCTTAGTTTTGTTAGTCTTTTTCTTAGCGGTTTTCTTCGCCTTTTTCTCAGGCTTCGCCTGCTTGGGCGCCTTTACTGCGGCAGCAGGCTTGGCTGCGTTATCGGCCTTGAGGGCAGCAGGCTCCGGCACCGCCTTCACAGGCCGCGCCTCGCTTACGGCCGGCGGCGTTGCCACCGGTGCCTTATGCGGTTTGTTGCTGACAATAGGTGCTGCAGCCTGTGCCTGCCAAGGCAGGCTGTAGGCCAGCATGATTACGGTCAGCACAGAAGCCAGCTTCTTTTTCATCTTCATCAGCCCCGCTCAAATGCGAAATCAAAAATTAATTGTAGTTATATACGTCCCAGCTTTTCAGCTTGCTGAGCTGAGCAATACTGTAATCTATATCGCGCAGCAGTCGCTGCTTGTCGTGTGGCAGCGTTGCTGCCAGCTGAACGTAGTTCGATACATGGTTGCTGCGGAAGAGGCAGTGCCTGTCCGCAGGCAAATCTATATTTTCTATTATCAGCTTCAGCTCGCGCATAAGTCCTGCCGGTGAAAGCGGATTGAACTTGCCTGCCTCGTACTGGTC
Source organism: Escherichia coli (assembly GCA_963603005.1). Classification (GTDB taxonomy): domain Bacteria; phylum Bacillota; class Negativicutes; order Acidaminococcales; family Acidaminococcaceae; genus Phascolarctobacterium_A. The sequence goes on from CAVCLW010000009.1 coordinate 34,448, forward strand.
CAGCAGCTCACTGCCGCGGTACAGCATCAGGCAAAGCGCGCTCAAATGCGTCGGCTTGATAATGTTAATCGCCTTAGCAGTTGCCAGTGCGTGACGTTCGCTGCCTTCCGCACCTGCCAAGCCCAGAATAATCATCATGGAAAGCTTCATGCCGCTGGCGGTAACTCTGCGTCCCGCTTCTACCGCCTGTTCGCCGTCAACACCCTTGTTGACAGCCTTCAGCGTAGCATCGTCGCCTGTTTCCATGCCGTAATACAAAAGCTTCAGGCCTGCTTCCTTCAGCTGGCGCAGCTCCTCCTCGCTCTTGCGCAGGATATCCTTGGGCGCAGCATAGCTGGCAACGCGCTGCAGATGCGGAAACTGCTCGCGCAGTACCTGCAGAATCTTCAGCAGCTTGGCCGTCGGCAGCACCAATGCATCGCCGTCCGCCCAAAAGACGCGGCGCACCTTGTTCTTGCCGTAATGGGCCGCCAGCGCTATCTGACGGGAAATTTCTTCATCCTTTAAAATCTGAAAGGGAACACCTCTGTACATGTTGCAGTAGGTGCATTTATTATGTGCGCAGCCGCGCGTAACGCGCAAAATAAAGCTGCGTGCCTCACTGGGAGGTCTGAAGACTGGTGTGTCATAAGAATCAAAAAACATTTCTACTATTCTACCTCATTTTATTTTGATTGATTTGGCGCCAGTTGGAGATCTCAGAGATTTTGTAAAGTATAATACACTTTAATATTATTATACTAGATTTTTCGCCATTTGTAACGTCCAACTGAAAACTTTTTGTTACTTTTTTTACAGAGATTTTGTGAAACATTGTCAGAATGTAAAATGAGTGTGATTCCCAACGCCTGCAGGCGCTCCGGCATTCAGGTTTTCGCAGAAAAAAAACACGCCGGCAACGAATGCCGGCGCACAAAAAGGCAGACGCCTGTCATACTATATTACTTTTTCGGTGAGCATTACGCTTTACAGCGTCAGCTTATCATTTGCGTTTTCTGCGCAGGAAGAAGAAGGCAGCGGCACCGATAATAATTACGCCGCCGATAATCGTCAGCAAGCCAAAGCCGTCATCGTCATCCTCATTTTCTTCCTCATCCTCAGCAGCGGGCAGCTCCGCAGTACCCACAGCCACCGGCCATTGGCTCTTCATCTCGCCGTGGACTGCCGTTACGGTAACCACGCCGTCAGCCTTGCCAATCAGCTTGCCATCTTCGATAACGGCAATCTTTTCATCGCTCACGCTCCACTCCGGTGTAACGCCGTCAGCCTCACCCACAACGTAGGCCTCCAGCTTCAGCGCCTCGTCTATTCCCAAGTGCGCCGGCAGATTCGGAGCCTCCAGCTTCGGCTCATAGGCAGTAATTTGCGTCACAAAGGCCTTTTCGCCCTTTTCCAGCAGCAGCTTGCCGCTAATCGTCGCAGTTCCCGGCTTCACAGCCAAAAGCTGCACGTCGCCGTCAACCTTTACTATATCACTGTTAGAGGAACGTAGATCCGTTACATTATAGCCTACGCAGCCCGGCAGCGAAGCAACTATGCGTGTACGCTCGCCCACCTTCAGGCTTGCCTCCTCCGGAGCCACCGTCACTAGCGGACTAAGCTCGGAAGCTGCGGTTGCAGGCAGGTCGGGAGCATCCTCGTCACCCTCCAGCTCGCCGCTTTCGATTGCAGGGCCTTCCAGCTCATCCTCCTCTACGAGCGGTGCTCTTTTGGCCGCCAGCATATTAATCGGGTCACCGTAAATAAGGCTAACCTCATCCTCTTTATCGTTGCGGTACACAGCGCTCAAATCGGCAGCTACCAAAAATTTGGCAATAACCTTGCCCTCATCATCCAGCGCTGTCAGCTGATAGAACCAGCCATCCACCGGCTCCTCCGAATAGAGCAGCTTATAATCATCAACGTCCTCCGGCAAACCCGTCTGCTTTTGCGGCAGGCCGGCAAGCAGCGCCGCGGCGGCAGCCTCGGATACATCAAAGCTGTCTTCATTAAATCTGTATTCACCCTGAACATCAAGCGGCAGCGGTCCGTCCTGATAGGCGGTAATGCTCTTGTCCTTCAATACGAAGCGCAGCTCCACCGTATCATTATTTTGGTACTCCACCTCGGCAATACCGTCGCCATCCTCGTTGATTTCAAAAACGCCGGCAGTAACGAAATCCTCCGCACTGTCCTCTTCCTCACTGCCGCGCAAAACCTTCAGCTCGTAAAGATATTTATCATCGCCCAAGGGCTTGATATTCAGCACGCCGTTATTATACTGGCTGCTTTCGGTCCACACGTAGCAGCCTGCCGTATTCTTCCAGTCATTTTTGGAGGCGGCGCCTGCCAGCAGCGTCAGGCTGCACAGCAGCAGGGTAAGCATAACCGCTACGATAATACGCATCATTTTTTCCTTCATTATGCTCCCCTCCTCAAATGCTCAGACGGAATTTGGCAGTCTTGGGATTAACGCCGTCCATCCAATACTTCACAGTATATACGCCCTTAGCACATTTTTTGCCGCTGTTGCCGCTTGCCCAGCCGTTCCAGCTGAAGGCAAAATCCTGATTGGCATTTCTTGCCTTATATTTCGTGCTGTAGACCAGCTTGTTGTTTTTATTGAAAATCTGGGCATAGCAGGTCTTACCCGTGGAATTATTCTTTTTGAAATACAGGCGCTGATAAACATCACCGTTGCCCTTGCGGATAATCTTGGATGCACGGAACTGCATCTTGCTCTGCGGCTTGTAGCTGATGTTGACAGTCTTTTTAACCGCACCGCCCTTGCCGAAGCTGCTGGTCGTTACCAAGCGATATCTGCCCGGCTTCAGGTTTTTCATATCATAGCTGTAGGGCACAAAGCGGAAATATTTGTCACCGTCATAGTACCATTTTTTCAGCTCGCGCTGCTTCCAACGCACAACAACCTTATTATCCTTGTTGAGCAGCACCGCCTTATCCTTCATAGGCCCCTTGCCCTCTACATAGCGCTGCACATTCAGCTTCGTGCCGCTTACCTTAATAGTTGTTTTGTACTGCGTTGCCGCCCACGCCAATGCCGTAAAAGCTACGAGCATTGCCAGGCACGCCCCGAGCACTGCCTTCAGCCGTTTCATTTTTCCGCCTCCTAACCGCCGGATATAAAAAGACCCGGCATATACTTCTTCATTTAAAGTATATACCGAGTCAAGAATAACTATAAGTAACCTTTAGTTAAGAGTTGGGGAAAAAGCGTTCCAGCTGATGTCTTTTATTTTTGGCCGCCGCATCAATCTGCAGCTTGGCAAAAATTTTATTGAGATATTGCTTAATCGTCCCCTCCGACAGCGACAATCTTTGCGCAATCTCCCTGTTCGTATGGCGTGCTGCTGCCAGCTGTGCTATCTGCAGCTCCTGCTCCGTCAGCTCCTGCAGGCCTGCTTCGGCAAAGCGCGCAAACATAATCTGCCCCCGGCCCGCCTCCAGCTGCTGCCCCAGGTGCAGCGCCGCTGCCGCCGCTGCTGAAAATTCACCCTGCGCCTCCTGCTCCAGATAAGGACGCAGCAGCGCTACGTTCTGCGCCAACGGCAGTACCAGCTTGTCCGCTGCAGCCATCGCCAGCGCCTGCTTCAGCGAAGCACGACAGCTCGTTACATCGCCTCTGCCGACAAAGGCCGCCGCTCTTTGCACCTGCAGATACAGCAGGCACAAAAAATTACTGTAGTGATGGCACTCCTGCTCCCAGTCGGACCAACGCACCAAAAGCTCCGTATACTGCCCTTGTGCCAGCAGACACTGGGCGCTGATATAGTTGCGGCAGGGGCGCGCCGGATACAGCACCGAAGGCTGCTGTCCGTTTCCGTCCGTCAGCCAGCCTGGGATATATTCCGGCTTACCCAAAAGCGCATAGTAAAAGCCGGCGCACATATCGGCAGTATTCAGCAGCATGCTCTGCTGCCACGGCTGCAGCTGCCACTGCTGGCGGCTGTAGGCCTCCGCCTTACTGCTGTAAACGCCGCGGAAAAGATCGCGCTGCATCTCCAGAAAATCACAGCAGATGGTAATACACTCCTGCCCATGCTTTTCCGCCTGATAATATGCCTTCTGCAAGGGCATATCAATTTCGTCAATGCGTCCCTGCAGCAAAAGCGCTTCCGCCTCCGTCAGCTCGGCGGCACCGGCACCATGCCAGCCGCTCAGCAAATAGTACGGCGGCATACATTCCTGCATATCCTCCACCGTCTGCTGCAGGCTGCAGCCCGTGCGCAAATACAGCCCCAAAACACTGGGGGCGCCGAAGGTCCAGATGCCCTGCTTGCTGAGCGTCTGCGGTGCTCCGCTCAGCAGCTTGTAGGCACGCCTGTGATGCTCGCTCATGCCGGTGATGCTGTTGAAGGCCAAAAAGCTCAGGATAACCTCTAGCTCGCCGTAATAATTATCACGCTCCCGCTGGCTCAGCGCAGTGTTGCGTTCCAGCGCCATTACATACCATTCCTTGACCTGCAGCATTTCCGGCACCATGTTCAGCGAAAACATGCGCCGCATAATAATCAGCACCGCCTGCGGATACTGCCACAAGATTTCCGGCGGACATTCGCGCAGCCAGTTGAAAAGATGCTGCCTGTGCTGCGGGCGCATGGACCAGTCACGCAGCTGCTGCACCGCAGACAGCAGGCCGTCAAAATCACGGCCGCGGTACAGCCAGTCCAGCGCTTCCTCGTAATCTCTTTGCTGTGCGTACCATTGTCCCAAGCGGCGGAAGTACCTTTGCTGCTCTGCTTCAGGCAGCAGACCGAAGGCATGACGTGTTGCCTGCTTCAGCATATGATGACAGCGCAATCTGCCGTTAGCCAGCCTGATAATAAAGGCATTGCAATCCAGCAGTTTGCTGACAGATTCCCGGCAATTTTCGCCGTAGGCATAGGCCACCTGCTCCGGCGTAAATTCCTCCGGCTGCCCCATAAGCAGCAGTAAGCGCTGCTGCTCCGGCGGCAGCGGACGCAGCAGTACGTCGGCAATCATTTCATAAACGCTGCCTGTATCAAGGCAAAAGCGCTGATACCTATCGTAGTTCAAAAAGTTAAGATAGGTAACGGAAAACCAGCCCTCGCAGGCCTCCTGCAAAGCATCCAGCTGCTGCGCTGTAAGCTGCAGACCGCAGCGGCCGCTGTATTCCGCCAGCTCATCACGCTGCAGCGCCAGGTCATGCTTATCAAGGCAAAAAACCTTGCGCCCTAGCTCCAGCAGACGGCTGCTGTCAAAAATCTGTCCTCTGCTGACCAACAGCAAATGCAAATCAGCAAAGCCGGCCTTGCTCAAAGCAAAGAGAAAATCCAGCGCCTCGCTGCTTTCCAGCAAATGCAAATCGTCAATGAACCAATAGACAGGCTCCTGTGGCAGCAGCTGACGGAACAGCTCCAGCACCAGCGTCCTGGCGTTGGCGTCGGCAGGCAAAGCCTGCTGCAGCAGCGCCGCCCCTAGCTCCGTACCACGCCAGCTGTGGCACACTCCCTGCCAGAAGGCCTCGGCCCCGGCGCCGTAAATGCTTTGGCGCAGCACCTTTCTGCCGCTGCGCTCCTGCTCCTGCAAAAAGTATTGCACCGCCAGCGTTTTGCCGTAGCCCATGGGCGCAACCACCAGAGTTGTTCCCGCTGTCTGCAGCTCTGCCAAAAGCTCTTTTATTCTCTTGGAATAATATAAATTATTGAGCCTTTTCATGGTATTTTACTTAATTACGTTCTGCGGCATGCCTGCCAGCCATTTTTCGATGTTGGCAAAAACGATATCAGCACGTGCAGCCAGCGCTTCAGCGCTGGCGAAGGCCACGTGCGGTGTCAGCACGGTATTCTTTGCATGGCACAGTGGATGCTCCGGTGCAATCGGCGGCTCGCCCTCAAACACATCAATGCCTGCGCCGGCAAGGCGTCCTTCGTTCAGCGCCTGCGCCAGCGCCTCGCTGTCCACCACGGGACCGCGCGCCGTGTTCAGCAGTACGGCTGCAGGCTTCATCTTCGCAATAGCCTCGGCGTTAATCAGTCCGTGGGTTGCGTCCGTCAGCGGCACATGCAGGCTGACAAAATCGCTGGCAGCCAAAAGCTCATCCAGACTTACATAGCTTACACCGGCAGCCTGCAGCTCTGCTTTCGGGGTGCGGCTGTAGGCCAGCACCTTGCAGCCGAAGGCAGCGGCAATCTTCGCCACTCTGCTGCCAATCGCACCAGTGCCCACTACGCCGAAGGTTTTGCCGAAAAGCTCAAAGCCTACCAGGCCATCCTTCGTTCCTGCCTGACGGCAGCGTGCATCGCAGGGTACAATGTTGCGGATAACGCTAATAGCCAGGCCGAAGGTCAGCTCTGCTACCGCATTGGTAGAGTAGCCTGCGGCATTGCACACTAAAATTCCGCGCTCACGGCAAGCAGCCAACGCAATATGGTCTACGCCGGTAAAGGCTACAGAAAGCATTTTCAGATTAGGGCAGGCGTTAATAAGCTCCGCACTCAGCGGCTGGTTGGCCAGCATGATGATATCGGCCTGCTGCACACGCGCCAGCAGCTTCTCCTGGTCTGTTTCCTTTGCGGTATAATATACAAAATCATGGCCTGCAGCCTGCAACGGAGCTGCTAATGTATTTATCAGCTCCATTTTTACGCCTAACGGCTCCATAACTACTATTTTCATCAAAGCACCTCCGAAAAAAGCCTGTAGAATTTTTGCTTATCACTTACATATTACTACTGTATAAATTGATTAGCAAGGAGGAAATTTTCAGGTCTGCGTCTGCATCTATAAGTATTTGCATCTGCAAATACAAAAAAGCCGTTCTTCTTGCGAAGAACGGCATATTTTCGTTGGTGATCCACCCGAGACTCGAACTCGGGACACCCTGATTAAAAGTCAGGTGCTCTACCAACTGAGCTAGTGAATCATTTGTTACCATAAATTAGCAACATTAATATTATACAGACTAGTGCAAGGAAAGTCAAGTACTTTTTAAAATATTTTTGCTGTTTTTGCAGCAGCCTAAGCTTACAGCAGCTCCTTCAGCACGATGGTCTGCTCGCGGTTAGGACCAACGGAGATAATACCCAGCTCAACACCGGATACCTCGCTGATTTTAGCCAGATATTTCTTAGCGTTTTCCGGCAGCTCGTCATAGTTGCGGATGCCGCTGATATCGGTCATCCAGCCGTCAAACTCTTCGAAAATCGGCTCAACCTTAGCCAGAACGTTCAGGCTTGCAGGAATGCGTTTGAGAACCTCATCGCCAATCTTGTAGCCAACGCACATTTTGATTTTCGGCATTTGGTCGAGGATATCCAGACGGGTAATTGCCAGATAATCCAAGCTGTTCAGGCGTGCGCTGTAACGCAGCATGAAAGCATCCAGCCAGCCGCAGCGACGCGGACGGCCGGTTACAGTGCCGTATTCATGGCCGGTTTCGCGGATTTGGTTACCGGGGCCGTCGGTATCCAACAGCTCGGTGATGAAGGGGCCTTCGCCAACGCGGGTGGTATAAGCCTTAACTACGCCGACAACATGGTCGATGAAGCGGGGGCCAATGCCACTGCCGGTGCAGGCATTACCTGCAGTCGGGTTGGAGCTGGTAACATACGGATAGGTACCATGGTCGATATCCAGGAAGGTAGCCTGTGCGCCTTCAAACAGAACGTTTTTGCCGGCGCTGAACAGCTCATCCATAACAACGCCGGTGTCGGCAACGTACGGACGCAGCTCTTCTGCATAAGCCAAGTATTCCTTCAGTACGGTATCATAGTCAAACGGTTCTGCACCGTAAATTTTGGTGATAATAGCATTTTTTGCTTCCAGGTTAACCTTCAGCTTATCGGCAAAGGTTGCAGGCTCCATCAAATCACAGATACGGATGCCGACGCGAGCAACCTTATCCATGTAGCAGGGGCCGATGCCGCCTTTGGTGGTGCCGATTTTATGATTGCCCAGTGCTTCTTCCTGCAGCTCATCAAGACGTTGATGATACGGCAGAACAACGTGTGCACGGTCAGAGATAACCAGATTACTGCAATCAATGCCCTTTTCCTTCATGCCGGCAATTTCTGCCAGCACAACGCCGGGGTTGATTACAACGCCGTTGCCCAGAACGTTAGTCTTATCATTAAACAGTACGCCGGATGGCAGCAGACGCAGCTTATAATTAATGTTGTTAACTACAACAGTATGGCCTGCATTGGAGCCGCCGCTGTAACGAACTACAGCATCAGCCTTTTGCGCCAAATAGTCAACAATTTTACCTTTACCTTCATCGCCCCATTGGGCGCCTAAAACTACAACAGATGACATTAGCAGTCACTCCTTATCAAAATTATAAACCAAATCTAGCAAAAATCTCGTCAACGTGGCGCAGCATCGGTTTCGGATCGAAGCAATGCTCAACCTCTTCGTCGGTCAGATATTTTTTGATATCCGGATCAGCTTCAACGTTGGTCTTGAAGTCAGCGCCTTGCAGCCAACGTGCCATAGCGTTGCGTTGTACCCATTTGTAAGCGTCCTCACGCAGTACGCCTTTGGTAACCAGAGCAATCAGCAGATTTTGGCTGAAAATCAGGCCGCCGGTTTTGTTCATGTTAGCAATCATGGCATCAGGATATACCAGCAGCTTGTCGATGATGTTGGAGAATTTACGCAGCATATGATCCAGAGCAATAGTTGCGTCCGGCAGAATAACGCGTTCTACGGAAGAATGGGAGATATCGCGTTCATGCCACAGGGTTACATCCTCCAGAGCTGCTACTGCATAACCGCGCAGCAGGCGAGCCATACCGGAAACCTTTTCGCAGGTAATCGGATTACGTTTATGAGGCATTGCGGAAGAGCCCTTCTGGCCGGGTGCAAAGTATTCTTCAGCTTCACGGATATCGGTACGCTGCAGGTTGCGGATTTCGGTTGCCATCTTATCCAGAGAGGAACCGATGATTGCCAGAGTAGTCATGAAATGTGCATGACGGTCACGTTGGATAACCTGGGTTGCCAGGCGTACCGGAGTGAGCTCCAGCTTTTCGCAGACATATTTTTCTACAAACGGATCAATGTTGGAGTAAGTGCCTACAGCACCGGACAGCTTGCCGACTGCCATCATTTCACGCGCTTGTTTCAGACGTTCGATGTTACGCTCGATTTCAGCGGACCACAGCAGGAATTTCATACCGAAGGTCATCGGTTCTGCGTGGATACCGTGGGTACGGCCGATCATAACGGTATATTTGAATTCAGCGGCACGACGGCGCAGAATTTCATGGAAGTTTTCCAGATGACGCATAATCAGGTCTGCGGATTGTACGGTCATGTAGCACAGTGCAGTATCCTTTACGTCGCTGGAGGTCAGGCCTTTGTGAATGTATTTGGACGCATCGCCTACATACTCAGCCACATTAGTCAGGAAAGCAATAACATCATGGTTGGTAACTGCTTCAATTTCCTTAATGCGGTCCAGACGGAAGTCAGCCTTCGTCTGAATATCCTTCAGCGCTTCGTCAGGCACAATGCCCAGTTTGTTCATAGCCTCGCAAGCCAGAATTTCGACCTTCAGCATGGTACGGAATTCATTTTCGAGTGTCCAGATATTACCCATTTCAGGATGAGTATAACGATCAATCATTTTTGTATGCCTCCCAAGACAATTTTATTCATGAAAAAACATCTGAATGCCCATGATTTAGCTTCAGATTCTTCATTACAATTTGATGCATAAATATCATATCATTTTCCGCGTCTTATCGCAAGCTTTATGAACATTTTTTGTTGATTTAAAGAAAAATATTCGGTTTTTTACGCTGAAAAAAGAAAAACATATACGCAACCTGCCATATGCACCCCAATGTTGCACGCTACCACAAGGAAATCGGCGCACTGAAATAAAAGTGTAAATTCAAAAATTAGTTCTACGACATACAACAAAGGAACTGCTTTTTCGTTTATTTATCTTTCAGCGCTTCATGAATAAGCTTTTTGATTGCATTCTGAGCTGTTTCCTCTCCAACCAGCTCAATCAGTCTATAATAATCCTTTACCTCATCTCCAGTAAAGTTAATAGCTATATGCTTTTCATATTTTCCTGCAACATGCTCATAATGCTCAGGATAAGCCCAGAAACAACGCAAGCAAAAATTTTTATCTTTTTTCTCCCAATTCTGGCAGTTTTCACAAGTCCATGACTTCGCTCTGTTAGCCGAGGGACTGAGCAACATAAAATAATCAATGTCACTTTCATCATGCTCGCCACCGATTTCGTAAGGAATACGGTGATCAACTTGTAGTTCTGCTTCATCCATAGGTTCAAGATAGATAAAACATTTTGCACCATATTTTTCCACCAAAGCGTGCTTTAATGCTTTTGATAGCGCAGTACGTCCAGCAGCTTTAGCTATATTATTCTTAGCATCTTCGGGATTACCAAACTTATATGCAGCAATAGATTTACCATCGCTATTTTTAATTCTATAAGTAATCACCGGAATTCCCATTTCACGTACATCACGAATTGCTCTTGGCGGATGATTGTATCCATATTTATCATTAAGCTCTTCAGATGTAATATAACCATACTGCAAAATATGTTCAATAACAGTTTTAGGACGCTTTGCCTTAACACTATAAAGCAACTCAAGAAACTCTTTCGGATAGTTTTCCATTATATAGCCTCCAGCAACAACAACTGTTCAGGAAAGTTTGAAAGATTCTTACATAATCCTTTACTTACGTATAATGCTTCATAAGTAACTTCTCTTTTTCCCAACAAGGTAGCCTGACTAGATAAACCTGCATCAAGTAAAATTTTTTTACACTCTAATTCCTTAGGCAAATCATTGCCATATTGTCTTGTGCCACAGCATCCATCATAACTAATCAGAAAATCTATGTTACGTTTATTTAATACATCCAAAGCATCTGCAAATTCATTAAAGGCAACTCCGCTAAAGTATCTGTTATCTCTAACATTTGATACTCCTTGATATGGTGGATCCATATAAACTATATCACCGGGTTTAGCAAAGGTAAGCACTTCTCTGTAATCAAGAGCCGTAAACACAGTCCGCCCCTGTAGCAATTCAGCTATACTGAAAACATTCTTCGCCAAATTATCAGGATTTGTTCCGTGTCTACGCTTATCAGGCGACTGATTAAAATTGCCATCACCGCTATAACGTACAGACCCTTTTACACAACGGGCTAATAAATATAGCATATTCGCCGCGGTCTGCTCGCCGTCATTAAACCGTCTACGCACCTCATAATAATGGTCTGTGTGATTTTCTGAAAAAGAAAACTGTTCATTCCACAATACCCTATATGCGTCAACTAATTTATGAGGTTCATTTATGGCAGCTTCTAATATTTTAACCAATGGCTCATTTAAGTCATTAATGTGATATGTGCCAGCACGATGCTGATAAGCAGCTGCTATGCTAATTGCAGCCATGCCGGCGAATGGCTCTATTAATTTATTGAACTTATGTGGCATATATTCCAATATCTGCAGCGCAAGCTTTCTCTTGGAGCCTTGATACTGAACTATATGAGGAATTTTCCCATTCATGCTATACTCCTTTACCCTAGCTTTCGCGCTTCGTAAAGCCCACAAATTTGGTGAACTGCTTCTGGAAAAACAGATTAACGGTATCTACCGGACCGTTACGATGCTTAGCGATAATCAGCTCGGTATGCTTATTTTCTGTTTCCGGATTGTAGTAATCCTCGCGGTAAAGAAATGCTACGATATCAGCATCCTGCTCCAGAGAACCGGATTCACGCAGGTCACTCAGCATGGGACGCTTAACCTGACGCGATTCTACGCTACGGCTCAGCTGTGACAGCGCCAGCACCGGCACATCCAGCTCACGCGCCAAGGCCTTCAGCGAGCGGGAGATTTCCGAAACCTCCTGCTGACGGTCGCCAGAGTTATTGCGCTTGCCACTGCCCTGCATCAGCTGCAGGTAATCGACAACAATCAGATCCAGCCCATGCTCAGCCTTCAGGCGACGTGCACGACTGCGCATATCCATCGCCGTAATGCCTGCAGTATCATCAATATAAATTTTCGCACGGCTCATCGTATCGCAGGCATCCCAAAGGTGCGTCCAGTCCTCGTCATGCATCTCGCCTACGCGCAGGCGCTGGCTGTCAATGCCGGCTTCGGCGCACAGCATACGGTTAACCAGCTGCTCCTTGCTCATTTCCAAACTGAAGAAGGCTACACTGCGCGGCTCGCCGCCAATAACCTTATGCGCACGCAGCGCCACATTCTGCACAATGTTCAGCGCCAGCGCAGTTTTACCCATGGAAGGACGCGCTGCCAGAATAATAAAATCGGAAGGATGCAGACCGCTCGTCAGCTTATCCAAATCCGCAAAGCCTGCCGGCAGACCTGTAAGACCGCCCTTGTTCTGCAGCAGACTTTCGATGCTTTGCACGCTGTCCATCAATACGTCGTTAATTGGGGTAAAATCCGTCTTTTTCTTACGGTTGGAAATTTCCAGAATGCGGCTTTCCGCTGTATCCAGCAGCGTACCGACATCCTCATTTGCCTCATAGCCCATGGCCGCAATTTCGGTAGAAACGCGCACAAGCTGGCGCAGAACCGATTTTTCAGCAACAATCTCTGCATGGTATTTAACATTAGCTGCCGTCAGCACAACATTCGCCAGACTGGTGATGTAGGCAATGCCGCCAATATCCTCCAGCTTATTGTCACGCTTGAGGATTTCTGTCACAGTAACCATATCTACTGCTTCATTTTTATTATAAAGCTCCAGCATAGAGCTAAAGATAACACGATGCGCCTCGCGGTAAAAATCATCCGCCGACAGCAATTCCGTCGCTTTGGCAATAGCCTCTTTATCAATCAGCATAGCACCGAGCACAGCCTGCTCGGCTTCTATATTTTGTGGTGGTACTCTTTCTTCAATCACTCGTTTCTACCTCCTCTTCTCTCTTCCACTACTTATTATACAATACGGCAGTTCTTTTTACTACCGAAGCAAGCTTTTTTTATCTGCCTGACATGGGGCATAAGGCAAAAAAACAACCTCCCGCAAGCAATAGCTTAGGAGAGATTGTTCGTATAGTTTTTTCCTATTGAAAGTTGAAAGCTATAGCACCACCTCAGCGAACTCTGTACCCTCCTGCTCCAGCTCTATCTGCTGATTGAGGTTCTCGGTCAGCCAGGCCTCTGCCTCAGCCTTTTGCTCCGCGCGCATTTTCAAAATCACCTTGGCGCGCAGGTCGTACTGCACATCAGCAATTTCAAAAAGCTGCTGCTGATAAAGCACGTTCAGAATACGGCCGACACTGTTTACATCATACAAAAAGCTGTAATAGCCCAGCAAAATTTTCTGCGCCAGGCCAGCCTCCTTCACCGCGCCAGCCACGCTGCCGCTGTAAGCGCGCACCAGTCCGCCTGCGCCCAGCTTAATGCCGCCGAAATAACGTGTCACCACGGCAGCGGTTTCCGTCAGTCCGTTCTTACGTAGCACCTCCAGCATCGGAATACCGGCAGTGCCGCTAGGCTCGCCATCGTCACTGGAGCGCTGTGCCAAATCATCCACGATATAGGCGGAGCAGTTGTGCGTTGCATCCCAGAACTCTTTTTTTACGGCCTTAATGAACTCCTGAGCCTCTGCTTCGCTGTGCACCTTTTTCAGCGAGCAGATAAAACGCGATTTTTCTATCACTATTTCTTTGCGGTAATCTCTGCTTATAGTATACAAGTAGCGTACCTCCGTCCGTATTTTTCGCAATTTATATTAACATTATAACACAATTCTACTGTTTTTAAAATTTTTTACAGTTTTTTACAGCCAACTCTTTATTTCCTCTTCTGTCTTTGTTATAATAATGGACATTACAGACAAAGGAGAGAGCATTGCCGCTACTCTCTAAAATTATTATTTTTTTATTAAGGGAAAGAGGTAATTTCATAATGAAACAATTTTGTGCTTTAATCGGCAAATTCTTTGGCATCATCGCCATCGTTTTCCTGGTTCTCGGCCTCACAATGCCACAGAACTTTTTATGGGTATTGGGTAAGGTACACGGCATCAGCGTCCTGAGCTGCATGCTCGGTATCGTAATGTTCGGCATGGGCACCACACTGAACCTGAAGGACTTCGCGTTGGTTCTGAAACGCCCGCTTGATATTCTCATCGGCTGCTGCGCTCAGTATTTCGTAATGCCCTTCCTGGCATACCTGCTGTCCGTTGCCTTTAATCTGGATCCGGCACTGACCACCGGTGTTGTACTGGTAGGCACCTGCCCCGGCGGTACCTCCTCCAACGTAATCACCTTTATGTCCAAGGGTGACGTTGCACTTTCCGTAACCATGACCAGTGTTTCCACTGTACTTTCTCCGATTCTGACTCCATTCCTCACCTACATGATTATCGGTGAAAAGATTAACTTCGATCCGGTCGGTATGTTCTGGAGCATCGTCCAAATCGTTATCCTGCCTATCTGCTTAGGTCTGGCTGTTAAATCCTTCCTGCCCAAGCTCGCTGAAGCAGCAACCGACTATCTGCCGGCTGTATCCTCCATTGCAATTTCTCTGATTATCGCAGGTGTTATCGGCGCCAGCCGCGACCTGATCCTGAAGGCTCCCGGCCTGATTCTGCTGGTAGTTATTCTGCATAACTGCTGCGGTTACGCTCTTGGCTTTGCCATCGCCCGCTTCACCGGCCTCAGCTGGAAAAAGGCTGTTGCTCTGTCCATCGAGGTTGGTATGCAAAACTCCGGTCTGGCAACCGGCCTGGCAAAAGCACACTTCGCTGCTCTGCCTGCCGCAACCGTTCCCGGCGCAGTTTTCTCCGCATGGCACAATATTTCTGGTGCCCTCCTTGCGTGGGTTTACCAAAACTATCTGAATCCGAAATTTGACCCGGATTACGCTAAGGAAGAAGCTGCAGAAGCAGAAGCTGCCAAGGCTTAAATTAAAATTGGTTTAAAAATTATTAATCCCCCTGAGCTTAAAGCTCAAGGGGATTTTTATCTGCCGTAAAGCAACCGAAAACCAGTTACATATTTACATATTGCTGAATATACTCAAACAGCATGTCTGCGCCTCTTTCTCCCATGAACGGCAAATGCTTGGCAATAGTCCTGTGACTGAAGCATGGGTGGCTCACGCAGATTTTAAGGTTTGTCGCATCAGTCTTGGCAATAGTATCCTCATCAGCCAAAATAAGACAATGACGGATAGCTGGCAGCAGCTGCAGATATTCCTTCTCTTCCTTAAAGTACTCTATGCCTGCTTCTGCTGCAGCGCCCGTTATTTTATGCATACACACGCTATGAGCAATATTAAATCTGAGCTCCTTGAAAAAGTCACCCAAGCCTTTGACTGTATCATAATCGCCCTTTAAAAATACTGTACCCGGAGTTCTGCTCAGCAGCGGAGAATTTAAAAGCATTTTCAGTCTGCGGTTCTTTTCCGCTAAACGCTGCAGCATAGCTTCCTTAACCGGCTGGCCTATAACCGCTGCAACGCTATTTAAAAACTCTGTCGTCTGACTATAGCCGTAAGGCGGCAGATAAACATAAGGCGTACCGGTAACGCTTTGCAGATATTCCGCACACGGAAGCGCTTCGGCAGCCAAAATAATATTCAGCTCGGCGCTGCCAAGCTCGGCAATCGCCTCCGTAGTCGTATTCATTGCAAAGCAATACAGCAGCTCATAGCCAAAGGCTTCACGCAACAGGCTTTCTATTTCGCAAATATCTGATTCTGCTCTGTAATGCAACGGCGAAGCACCTAAAATATTATACCGCTTGCTTTGCTTGACAACAGCAGGCTGTACAAACAGCTCGGCCAGCTGCAGGTATATTTTTCGCAAGCCTGCGCTGTAATCAGCGCCCAAACCGGAGGAATTTACAGGAATCAGCCTGCTTTGAACCTTGCTCTGCAGGCTGTCGCAAATTCCCACGATATCCGTACCGATGATAGAGGTTACAGAAGAAGTCAGCACAAAAATAGCCTTAGGCGAATATAACGCATCCAGCTCAAAAATACCTCTTTCCAGATTCTCGGTGCTGCCCATAACGATATCACTGTCATCTACACCGGTGGTAAAAAGTCTGTTGGGGTAATCCTGCCCCAGCTTATTGAAAAAATTCATGCTGAAATGTGTTGTTCCTTCGGGACCATACTCCAACACAACAGCATCCTCAATATTCAGCAGCGTGCTGATTATTGCCATCCTGTCAGACGGCACCGGAAAATTTTTTATCAAAGCCATATTCACTTCTCCTCTATTTGCGTCTGCGTAAAATCCAGTAAACGCTTCAGCAAGCCGAAACAGCCTGCAAAGCCCAATACATCCTGTCCCGGCATACTGTCTATACCGAAAATCCCTTTTCTTTCCAGGCTGTCGGTAAAGCTTCTGCCTATATACAGCTGAGGCTTTAATTTATCATAGATAAATTCCATCGCTGCCAAATTGGCACTCTTGCAGATATAAGGATCCGCATATTGCAGCAGCTCTTTTTTTGCTTCCTTGTTTTTCAGAGTGCTCATCTGTATCATCAGCGGCTTCAATCCCAAAGCTGCCAGATAAGTATTCAGCTCCCAACAGTTATACGGACTGTTGCCGTAGATATAGCCTGCACCCTGCAGCTTCTCCCGCACCTGCTGCTGCAAAGCAAGACATTTCTCCCAAGTCTCTGTAACAGCAGAAGGCAATTCCACAGCCAAGGCCGCAGCAAGCTCCTTATAGGCCTGCAATATATTTTGCGGATTACACATCGGCGGAAAGTAAACATAAGGCACAGCCAGCCTTGCCTGCATCTGCTTCGCCAGTTCCAGCCCCAGCTCATCAACAACAATATTCAGCTTCGCTCTGCCTGCAAGCGCCAAATCCTGCAGACTGCATTTACCGGGAAGCTGCAGTCCTAACTGTACGCCGGCCTGCTCCAGCAGCTGCAGCAAAGCAGAATTTTTTTGCAAAGGAGCGCTATTGCCAAGAATATTGACAACATTTTCCGTCGGCATTTTCCGCATCAGCTTTACAGTGGCAGTCAATGTTCTTTCAATACCCGGCAGATGGTCCCTGCACTGAAAATGCTCTGTACGCACAAGCAGAACCGGAATATGGTACTTTTCCTCCAGCTCATCAACGAGCGCATCATAATCATCACCGATGATTTCCAGAACGCAGGTTGTTACCAAAACTATGCATTTAGGCGCACCTGTCTCAAAGGTTTCAGCAACGGCCTTTTTCGTTTTCTTAATTGTACCGAAGGTCACATCATAATCATCTATTACTACGGAAACACAGCTTTCCTTAAGACTGCCGAATATTTTCATATTCGCCAACAGCTTGGAATAATAGGTGCATTCATCTGTACCGATGATAACCGTAACAGCCTCCGGCATCTGTCTTACGGTCATCAGAACACCCATCAGCGGGCAATGAGTCCCCGGAAAGGATGTCGCCATCAAAGGCTTGATATCCCTCTGCTCATTCACTTCGCTCAAACGTCTGATATTATGTAAAATATCGGCGCCATAGTTTTTCTTTTGCAGCATATTTCTTCTCCTCAAAAAACAAGGGGCAGCAGATAAAACCGCCACCCCCATAAAATGTTATTTAATATCACACAAAGACCTTTGTGTCTATTTGCCGTAAACTGCCTCATGCAGAAGCTCTATACTGTCAGCGGCATGTTGCGACAGACAATTTACATAACCCTGCGGAATGACAATCGCCTGTTTTTTCTTTACTGCGGTTACCGTAGCCAGCGCAGGATCAGCATAAAGCTCTTCTAATTGCGCATTGCCTGCCTTATAAGCACCGCCCTGAGACCAGGTGCCGATAATTATGTAGTCAGGATTTGCCTGCACTACTTCTTCCTTACTCAAAATACGGCTCGTTCCAGGTTTGTCCGCAATTGTATGACGTGCTGCCTCATAGCAGTCCTCTACGCCGGCAGCAGTCATGATATCGTTAAAGATAATCCCCTTGCCGCCGATAGCGCCAAAGCGCAGAAAGAGCAGACCTTTTTTTCTGTCCTCAGGCTGCATTTTTTTGACCTTAGCTTCAACCGCACTGATTTTTTTCTGCATCTCGGCAATCAGCTTTTCAGCCTGCTCCGGCTCGCCTACAGCACCGCCGATAGCCTTAATCGTCTTGGGAATATTGCTCAGTCTGGATGCGGCGGGATAAACAAAAACCTTAATTCCCACATCCTCTAAGCTGGAAATCTGCTCCGGCTTACTGCTGTCCGGCAGCAGCACCAGATCAGGCTTCAGTGCAAGAATAGCCTCCGGATTGCTTTCCGCAATTTTGGTAACATCCTTGGCCTCCTTGGCCCCCATAGCCAAATCCTCATCATGCACCCATTTGGACAGGCCTGCTATGCGCTTATGGTCAACAAGTCCTAAAAGCACCTCATCGCCATAAACATACAGGCTGATTATTTTTTGAGGTTTAGACTCAAAGGACAGCTTCTTGCCGCGTACATCCTGCACAACATAGCTTTGCTTTTTAGCAGCATCATTCTGCTTGTCAACAGTACCGGCACAGCCGAAGCAATAGACAACAGCCAGCACGGTAAGAACAAGGAAAAATAATCTACGCATAATCAGCCAAGCCTTTCATCAGAAGCTGTGCTCATAAGACAGCATCCAGTTGCGTTCCTCCAGCATAGCACCAGTGCCGCTGGAAGAACCGGTTCTGATATCATCACGGTCCAGCAGATTATACACAGCAAATCTTAAAGCATCATTTTTGGTAATCTGCTGTTTTACGTTCAAAGTAAGGTCTAACATCGGTTTAACGCCGTTAATTCTTTCTGCCATATAGTTAGCATAAATGTTGGCATTGGTCTTGCCTAAGTTATAACCTACTCCTGCATGCAGACCTAATTTAAAGTCAACTCTCTGCCAATCGCCCTTAGCAAGCTTTTGCTCGGGATTACCATAGGAAACGCCTA
Organism: Escherichia coli; assembly: GCA_963603005.1. GTDB lineage: Bacteria > Bacillota > Negativicutes > Acidaminococcales > Acidaminococcaceae > Phascolarctobacterium_A. The sequence goes on from CAVCLW010000009.1 coordinate 53,363, forward strand.
CATTGTAGCTGAACTTTTCCGAAGCAGCTTTTTCGTAGCTTACCTCAACGCCGGTATTTCTGTACTTGTTGGCATTCAGGAACATGCTCTTGCCGCTGCCGTTATAATTGCGTTGGCTGTAGATACGGTCATTAATATCCATATGGTACAGGTTTACCTTGAAGAGTTCATCGGCAGCCAGTTTCTTTTTCCAGCCGAATTCATAGTTCCAGCCATTTTCTGCCTTCAAATCAGGGTTCATCAGCTGAGTAGAAGTACCCCATTGCTCGTTGACATGCGGTGCACGCATAGAGCGGTTCACATTCAGGTAAATATTATCATCGGTACCTAAGGAATGCATTACCTGGAATTGCGGACAGAACTTGCTGCCGGATTTCTCAACATAGGCTTCACGTGCACCAAGGAAAATTTTGGTTTTATCAGATACCTCGGTTTCCGTCATAAAGAATACTGCGGCGCTGTCGCGTTTTGCAGCCTCTATATTGTTACTGTTTTTGGTATTTTCATTTTCATAGTTGGCACCAACAGTCAGCATCGTATTGCCCAATTTGAATTTATCCTGCAAATCGGCACCATAGTTATGACCCTTTTGATGTGTAGATGTATTGAATTTCCAATCTCTGTTTCTGAAGAAGACAGTAGCCTGTAAATCATCATTTACATATCTGAGCTGGCCGAAGTTATATTTGATTTCACTGTGGAAGCCGGGCTTATAAACACCATTAACGGATTTGGAGCAGTCGGAAACCTTCTTGCTGTACATATATTGCAAGGACAGTTTATCGCTGATAGCATATTGCAGATTCAGGCTGTCCTTTTCCAGTTTATCACCGGTATAATAGTTGCTTGCACCGGAGTTTTTATAGACAAAGCCTCTGTCCTTAGACTGCTGTCTGGAATAGCTTAATTGCAGCTTATCGGTAGCTACATTAACAGCACCTTTAAATTTGTTTTTATCGCCAAAACCAATCAATACTTTATTCTTGGCTGCCTTTTTGTTAGTAACTTAAACTTCCCACACCGAAAATCAGCTTAATTCCTTGAAAACTGCATATTTCAG
>CAVCLW010000010.1:0-54073 GCA_963603005.1 Escherichia coli
TATCAAGGCGGATGCCGCGGCTGGTGTACTCAGGCTCAAGCGTCTTTTCTGCCTCCAGATAGTTGATATCCGCAATTTCTATCTGCAGCAGCTCCTCCAGCAGATGCTTGCAGATGCGCTTGCGCGACATAACCTTCTTGAAGATGAAGTCGCTTTGGATAGTCAGGTTTGCAAATTTTGTTGCCAGGTCTTGCATGGTTTTTCTCCTTTCATTTTAACACAGATAAAGTAAAAAATACATAAGCAGTTGCAAAGCGCCTGAAAAACAAAAAAGAGCAGTACCCTGACGATAAAAAATCGTCAGTTCGTACTACTCTTAGAATGTACCAGATAAAAATAAATGGCCTTGCTTAAGCTTCTGCAGACAAAGTGCATCTGCAGGATATACTGCTTATTTAATTGTCCGCAGGTAAATGAGCCGGAGGCTTATGCTTACTTGCGGTTTTCAAGAACTTAGTTTAAGTGTACTTGAAATATGGGGGAATGTCAAGGGTGCAGGGGAGCGCCTTGCCCACAGCCGCTTTTTTGCATGCGCTTTACCTCTGCCAAAAAATCATCCGTTTGGCAACAAACTTTTCACAAAAAATATGTATCACTATTTGTCAATAGCCCATATTTAGTGTATAATAAAGTAGAGAGTATGTGTGCGGACACAGTATCAAATTCAATTTCTACATTTGTACGGAAGAATGTAAAATAAAAAATGGAGGTGTATTTTTTTTGGGTAAATTTCAACATAAGGTCCAGATTATCCCGCTGGGTGGTTTGGGCGAAATTGGTAAAAATATGACGGTATTCCGTTACGGGGATGACATGATCCTGATTGATGCAGGCCTGATGTTCCCTGAAGACGATATGCTCGGCATTGACTTGGTTATTCCCGATATTACATATTTGGTTGAGAATAAAGATAAAATTAAGGGTATCTTTCTGACACATGGTCACGAGGACCATATCGGTGCGCTGCCCTATGTTATGAAACAAATTGATTGTCCCGTTTATGGTACCGCACTTACTCTGGGTATTTTACAAGGCCGCTTGAAGGAAAACGGTGTAGGCAACGAAAACCTGCACGTAGTAAAACCCGGTGACAAGATTAACGCCGGTGCCTTTAAGCTCGATTTCATCCGCGTAAACCACAGCATTCCCGACGCTGTTGCAATCGCAATTACTACTCCTATCGGTGTTATTATCCACACCGGTGACTTCAAAATCGACCACACTCCTGTCGACGGACAGGTTATGGAATTCAATAAATTTGCCGAATACGGCGACCGCGGTGTACTGTGCCTGCTGGCAGACAGCACCAACGCCGAGCGCCCGGGCTTCACTCCCAGCGAAAAAATGGTAGGCCAGACCTTTGACGAGGAGTTCCGCTATGCTAAGCATCGTATTATAGTAGCAACCTTCTCCTCTAACGTACATCGTATCCAACAGGTTATTGATACTGCTGTGAAGTACGATCGTAAGGTAGCAGTTATCGGCCGCAGCATGGTGAATGTTGTAAATATCGCCAAGGAGCTGGGTTATCTGAAGGTTCCTGAGGGCGTGCTGATTGATATTGACGAAACTCATAACTATACGCCGGAAAAGGTTGTTATTATCACCACCGGCAGTCAGGGCGAGCCTATGAGTGCGCTCACCCGTATGGCTATGAATGACCATAAAAAAGTTGATATTATGCCCGGTGATACAGTAATTATTTCTGCTACACCGATTCCGGGCAACGAAAAGCTCGTTTCCCGTACTATCGACCATCTGTACAAGCTGGGTGCGGACGTTATTTATGAAAAGAGCAATGGCGTCCACGTTTCCGGCCACGCCAGCCAGGAGGAAATCAAGATGATGCACAATCTGGTGCGTCCGCGTTTCTTCATGCCTGTGCATGGTGAATACCGTCACCTGGTTAAGCATGCTAATCTGGCGAAATCCCTCGGCATGCCGGCAGACCACATTGTTATCGGTGAAAACGGCAGCGTTATCGAGCTGACCAAGAGCAGCATTACCATTAACGGCAAGGTGCCTGCAGGCAAGGTGCTGGTTGACGGCCTGGGTGTCGGCGACGTAGGCAACATCGTACTGCGCGACCGCCGTCAGCTCTCTCAGGACGGCATTATGATTGTTGTTGTAACCATCGACAAGGAATCCTGCCATGTAGTTTCCGGTCCGGATATCGTTTCCCGCGGCTTTGTTTATGTACGCGAGGCCGAGGACCTGATGGATGAAGCACGCGACAAGGTGCAGGCTGCTCTGGACCGCTGCGAGGAAAACAATGTTTCCGAATGGTCGGCAATCAAGTCCACGGTCCGTGATTCTTTAGGACGCTTCCTGTTCGAAAGAACCCGTCGCCGTCCGATGATTCTGCCGATTATCATGGAAATCTGATAGCTTTCAGTGATTAGTGGCTAGTGAATAGTGATTAGTTTTTAGTGAGCGGTTGTTGGCAGTCAGCTGATAACAGATGACTGCTGACTGCTGCGATTTTAGGAGTTGTCTTATCTTGCGCAAGGAAAGAAGAAGGAAGCAACAGAATAGAAGCTACTCGGCGCTTGCCGGTGCTGTATGCCTGCTTATTGGCCTGCTGTTTGCAGCCGCTCTTCTTATGACGGCTGAGGACGGTGTAATGCATTATGCTTATCTGGTGGAGCAGCATCTGCTGGGTAAGGGCGTCTTTTTGCTGCCTTTGGCTTTCTTTGCTGCATCCTGGCAGCTGCTTAGAGGACAATTTGGTGTTTTTAACAAGAGAACATTAATTTTTACTTTGGTGACGCTGTGCCTTACAGGCACAGCTCATCATGTTTTTGTGCCTGTTGGCTCTGAGCTGGAGCCTTCGCTGATAGCGGATGGCGGCGGTCTGGTCGGCGGTTTGCTGCTGAAGCTGCTGCGTTCCTTTGCCGGTGATGTAACGGTTTATATTATCATGGCCTTAGGCTGGCTGTGGCTGCTGGGCCTGGTGCTGCCGCTGCGCAAATGGTGGGAGCTGTGGCAGGATTACCTGACCTCCGACGAGATTACGCTGGTGCGCCCTGATGACAAGGTGAGGGAGGAGTGCAAGCGTCCCGAGATTGCGCCTAAGACTGTGTTCAAGCGCAAGAGTGCCGCGCCTCAACAGCATCCCGCTCCTGCGGATAATGTTATCAGCAACTATACCAGCCCCGAGTTTGACGCCTTCAACGAGGGCGTGCAGAAGAAAAGTGCTTTCAGAAGCATTTTGGGCTTTGCCAAAAACAAGAGCGTTTACGAAAAATCACCTTTAAAAGAGGAAATAGAGCGTGACCCGGTGCAGCTGCCAGAATGGGAGCAGTCCAAACCCGAGGTCATTGTAAGACCGATTATCAATTATGACGATGATTACGAGCCGGACAGCCGCTTTCTGGATGATGCGGAGCCGCCGGCTGCTGAACCAGAGCCTGAGCCGGAGCGTCCTGCTTCCGTAATCCGCAATACCTATCGCGAGGAGCAGGCGGCAGCGTTTGCAGCGCCTGTTAAGGCGGAGCCGCAGCCTGAGCCCGAACCGGAGAAGCCGGCCGTAACGATTTTTGACAGCGCAGATAAAATTGCCGCAGCGGCGCCTGCTCAGCAGACCGCTGCAGCATATGAGCCTGAAGCGCAGGCCGCGAGCAGCTATCAGCTGCCCCCGCTGGAGCTTCTGGATACGCCGAAGGCCAGCGACCCGTCCACCTATCAGAAGGACATCATGGACCAATGTGCGGTGCTGGAGCAGACCTTGGCAGACTTCAAGGTGCGCGCCAGAGTTGTTGCCGTAACGCGCGGACCGTCGGTTACCCGCTTTGAGCTGGAGCCTGCGGCAGGCGTGAAGGTAAGCTCGGTGGTGAACCTTGCGGATGATATTGCCCTGCGTCTGGCTGCTCCCGGTGTGCGTATCGAGGCGCCGATTCCCGGCAAATCCGCCATCGGCATCGAAGCGCCGAACACGAAGAACGATCCCGTGTGCTTCCGTGAGGTTGTGGAGGCAGGCTGTGTGCGCAATGCCAAGGAGCATTTGTGCATCGGTCTGGGCAAGGATATCAGCGGTGATATTATTTCCGCCGACCTTGCGAAAATGCCCCACCTTCTGGTAGCAGGCTCCACGGGCTCCGGTAAATCGGTGTGCATCAATACGATTATCGCCGGTCTTTTGTACCGTGCTACCCCGGACGAGGTTAAACTGATTCTTGTCGACCCTAAGGTCGTAGAATTGTCTAATTACAACGGTATTCCGCATCTGCTGACACCTGTTGTCACCGAGCCGAAAAAGGCAGCCAGCGCGCTGCACTGGGCGGTAGCGGAAATGGAGCGCCGTTATAAGGCGTTTGCCGACAGCCGTGTGCGTGACATCAAAACCTATAACGCACAGGCCGCCGAAAAGATGCCTTATATCGTAATTATCATCGACGAGCTGTCAGACCTGATGATGGTAGCCAAGGTTGATGTGGAGGATGCCATCCTGCGTCTGGCACAGAAGGCCCGCGCTGCCGGTATCCATCTGATTCTGGCAACCCAGCGTCCGTCCGTAGATGTTATTACAGGCATCGTCAAGGCGAATATTCCTTCACGTATTGCTTTCGCCGTATCCTCGCAGACAGATTCGCGCACCATTATTGATATGGGCGGTGCCGAAAAGCTGCTGGGCAAGGGCGATATGCTCTTTTACCCCATGGGCTACAACAAGCCCGTGCGTGTACAGGGGGCTTTCGTCAGCGATGATGAGCTGAATAAAATAGTAGATTTCATTATCAAGCAGTCCATTCCTGTAAATTACAGCGAAGAAGTAACAGAGCAGGAGCTGGAATGTGATAATAAAGGCCATAATGCCGAGGATGCAGGCTCCAATGCGCCTGCAGAGGATGAGCTTTTTGAGGATGCCCTGAGCCTTGTGCTGGACATGGGGCAGGCATCAAGCTCCATGCTGCAGCGACGCTTCCGCATAGGCTATACGCGTGCGGCGCGTCTGGTAGATACGATGGAGGAGCTGGGCATTGTCGGTCAATCTGTAGGCAGCAAGCCACGAGAGGTTATAATGTCGCGTAAGGAAGCAGAGGAACGCTTCCTGCGCCGTGAATAAGCGGAGGTGCAGGCAAAATGGATGATAAGGAAAAGACTGTCGGCGCAATTTTAAAAGAAGCAAGACTGGCTAAGGGTATCTCTCTTGCTGATGCCGAAAAGGCTACCAGTATCCGCAGCCGTTATCTGCAGGCTGTAGAAAATGACGAATATGACAAGACTCCGGGCGAGGTTTTCCTGAAGGGAATAATCCGCAACTACGGTAATTATCTGGGACTGAACGGTCCGGAGCTTGTTAATGAATATAAAGCAAGTGCTGCCGGTATGGCGGCAGAGGCTGTACGCAGCCAGGGTATCCGCGAGGTGGAAAAGGTCCGCCTCAACATCCAGCTGAAGGATAAGCGTGATATCGGCAGCGGTACAGGCCGCTTTGAAATGCCGGGTTTGCCGAAGCTGCCGATGAAGCAGTGTCTGGCAGGCTTAGCAGCGGTAGCGGTGCTCACGGCAGGCTATTTTGCTATTCCCGCTACCATTAACTATTTTAAAAATATGCCTAAGGAAGAGGCCAAGCAGACAGAGCAGGTTAAGCCTGAAGCTAAAGCGCCCGCAGTGCTTGACAAGGTTACCGTTGACCTGGAGGCTGAGGGTGACTGCTGGCTGGAGGCAAGTGCCGACGGCAAGGAGCTTTTTGCCGGCATTCTGCATGCTAAGGAAAGCAAGCATTTCGAGGCTAAGGATAAGCTGATTGTCAAGTACGGCAATATCGGCGTTGTACGCATCAAGGTGAACGGCGAGGCTGTTGACCTGAAGGGCGAGCATGGCGTTGCCGTCAAGACTTATCTGCGCAATGCTCCCGCACAGCCTGCAGCCGCAGCTAAGGCAGAGGAGGCTGCACCGCAGTCCGAACCCGAAGCCAAGGCCGCACCTGCTGCCGCAGTAGAGGAAGCGCCGCAGCCCGCTGCAGCCGCACCTGCGCCGAAGGCAGAGGAACCGAAGCCGCAGGCTGAGGTTAAGCAGGCTGAGCCGCAGCAGCCACAGGCTGCCGGCGAAGCGAAGGCCGATAAGAAGAAATAATAATTTGTTCAGGAGTTTTTAATGAAACAGTTTTTACCGATTTCCGCTCAGGAAATTGCCGAGCGTGGCTGGGAGCAGATTGACTTTCTGTTTATCAGCGGCGATGCTTATGTAGACCATCCCTCCTTCGGTCCGGCAGTAATCTGCCGTGTACTGGAGGCGCAGGGCTACAAGGTAGCTATGCTGTGCCAGCCGCGTTGGGATAAAGCAGAATATCTGGCAGAGCTGGGCAAGCCGCGACTGGGCGTGCTTATTTCCGGCGGCAACCTTGACTCCATGCTGTGCCGTTATACGGCAGCCAAGAATGAGCGTGCTGTCGACAAATATACCGCAGGCGGTGCGGTGGGACAGCGTCCCGACCATGCTACGGCCGTTTATGCGCAGCTCGTCAAGCAGCTGTGGCCGGATATGCCCGTAATTATCGGCGGCATTGAAGCCAGCCTGCGCCGTTTTGTGCATTTCGACTACTGGGAAAACAAGCTGATGCCCTCTATTCTGGAGAGCAGCGGTGCGGACCTTTTGGTTTACGGCATGGGCGAAAAGCAGGTAGTGGAAATTGCCGATTATCTGGCAGGCGGTGCTTCTGCCGAGGATATGCATTACATCCGCGGTACGGCCTATATGTCCGACACTCTGCCTGATGAGGAATATGTGGATCTTCCCGACTGGAGTGCTATCAAGGACGACCGCAAGGAATTTGCCAGAGCCTTCAAGCTGCAGAGCAAGGAGCAGGACCCGTTTTATGGCAAAATCGTAGTCCAGAAGGGACAGAAGAAATATATCGTACAGAATCCGAACATCTTCCCACTGACGATGGAGGAGATGGACGCTATCTATGATTTGCCCTATATGCGTAAGTGGCATCCGAGCTACGATGCCAAGGGAGGCGTTGCGGCGCTGGAGGAGGTTCAGTTCAGCCTTGTCAGCAGCAGAGGCTGCTTCGGCAGCTGTTCCTTCTGCGCTATTCATGCGCATCAGGGACGCATCATTCAGGCTCGCAGCCATGAATCTATTCTGCGCGAAGCTAAGATTCTGACGCAGCTGGACGGCTTCAAGGGCTATATCCATGACGTTGGCGGCCCTACGGCCAACTTCCGCCATCCTTCCTGTGCCAAGCAGCTGAAATACGGTGTGTGCAAGGACAGACAGTGCCTGTTCCCCAAGCCGTGCCCCAATATTGATGCCGACCACAGCGATTATATAGCGCTGCTGCGCAAGCTGCGCGCTTTACCGGGCGTCAAGAAGGTGTTTATCCGCAGCGGTATCCGTTATGATTATATGCTGGCGGATAAAAAGCAGGATTTCCTGGATGAGCTGTGCCGTTATCATATCAGCGGCCTGCTGAAGGTGGCGCCCGAGCATATCGCACCGCAGGTTCTGGCGCGTATGGGTAAGCCCGGCAAGGATGTTTATCTGAAGTTTATGCGCCTTTATGCGCAAAAAAATAAAGAAATCGGCTTGCCGCAATATCTGGTGCCGTACTTTATTTCCAGCCATCCGGGCTGCACGCTGAACAATGCTATTGAGCTGGCAGAGTTTTTGCGTGACATCAAGCACAATCCGGAGCAGGTGCAGGACTTTATTCCTACTCCCGGCAGTGCGGCAACGGCGATGTATTATTCCGGCATCGACCCGGAAAGCAGTGAAACCGTATTTGTGGCCCGCAATCCGCATGATAAGGCAATGCAGCGTGCGCTGATGCAGTACCGTGCTCCGCGTAACCGCAAGCTGGTGCTGGAGGCACTGCAGAAGGCAGGACGCATGGACCTTGTGGGCAACGGGCCTAAATGTTTGCTGCATACGGAGCAGGAGCAGCGCGGCGGAGCGCGTGGCGCGAAGCGTGATGCTTCTCGCGGACCGAAGCGTAATGCAAACCGCAGTGCTGCGGGCAGTGGAGCGCGCAATGCAACGCGCAGTACCGCTTCAGGCAGTACCGGCGGAAAAAGGCGTGAGGATAAGCGCCGCAGATAGTAACGGAGGGATGAGATGATCCGTTGTATCTTTTTAGTGCTGATATTGGCCGGAATACTGACGGGAGGCTGCGGTGAGCAGCCTGCTCCTGTACAGAATGCAGGGGAAAAAACCGTTATCCTGTATTCCGAGCTTGATAATAAATTTACTGAAAATCTGGTTGATGCCTTTAATAAGGAAAATAAGGCTAAGCTGCAGCTGAAGGCTATTTACGAGCTGAAGCCCGGCGGGGAGCTGCCGGACGTTGTGCTGGCCGAGCAGCGCACGCTTGCCGGCCTGAAGCGTCAGGGAAAGCTGAAGCCTGTGGCCTTTGCCGATGGCGACAGACTGCCGCAGAAGTTCCGTGATGCGGACCTGAACTGGTACGGTGTTTTCTATGATCCGATAGTTTTTCTGGTCAACCAGCAGTATGCACGTACTGTCGGTCAGGCCAATATCTGCAGCTGGCAGGATTTGGAGAATAAAGAGCAGCTGCGCATTGCTCTGGAAAATTTATCCGACAGCAACAGCACGCAAAACTTTTTGGCAGGTCTGGCAGACCGCTTCGGTGAGGATGAATCGCTGGAGTATTTAGGCGATATCAACCGCTTTATCGGGCAATATTCCAAGTTTCCCTTTACACCTGTGCGCATGGCGGCGGTAGGTGATGCGGATGTGGCCATAACAAGACAAAGCTACGTTTTTAAATATCTGGAAAATAAATTTCCTGCTTATGTTGTCTATCCCAAGGAAGGCACGCCGGTAAATCTTTTCTGCGTAGGCCTGTTTAAGAACACTGCCGATGATTTGCAGGGCCTGAAGGTTATGGAGTGGCTTATGACAAGCGAGCAGGTGCAGGCGATAGCGCAGGAAAATGCTACAGGCTATCTGTTCCTGTTCCCGCGCGGTTTTGATGAGGCTGCCGCCGATGCCGATAAAATCTGGCTCAACAGCAGTTATCTGGAGCCTGTTAAGCAGGACAGCCTGACAAATAAGTGGCTGAGTAAGGTAAGATTCAGTAAATAGTGATTAGTGGTTAGTGGCTAGTCATTAGTAAATAGTGATTAGATTATAGTGATTTATGCTCTTGCTTGCTGTCCCGACAGCTTGGGTGAGGGCAGCAGGTTTTGGAGGTAAAGAATGAAAATAGGTATGGTCAGCCTTGGCTGTCCCAAAAATCTGGTAGATTCTGAAGTTATGCTGGGTATTATCAAGGATAAGCAGCTGGAGATTACCAATGATCCCGCAGATGCCGAACTGATTATTGTTAATACCTGCGGTTTTATCGAAAGTGCGAAGGAAGAATCCATCAGCACAATTTTACAAATGGCGCAATATAAGGAGGAGGGCAGCTGCAAGTATCTGATTATGACAGGCTGCCTTGGCCAGCGCTATGCAGACGAGCTTTTCGAAAGCATGCCTGAGGTTGACGCTATCGTCGGCACCGACAGCTTCACCGATATCGGTTGGGTTATCGACCAAGTGCTGGCAGGCAAGCGCGTAAAGCATTTGCAGAAGCTGGAAAGCAAAAATGTACAGGCACTGCCAAGAATGCTGACTACGCCGGGTTACATGGCGTATCTGAAAATTGCCGAGGGCTGCGACAACTGCTGCTCCTACTGCATTATTCCGCAGCTGCGCGGTCCCTACACCAGCCGTCCTTATGATGAGGTTATGGCAGAGGCAAGAAGCCTTGCTGCTCACGGCATCAAGGAGCTGATTGTAGTTGCGCAGGACACCACCCGCTACGGCGAGGACCTCACTGGCAAGCTGCTTTTGCCGCAGCTGCTGCGTGACCTCAACGAGCTGGAGGGCATTGAGTGGATCCGCGTTATGTACCTGTATCCCAACAACTTTACGGATGAATTGATTGCAGCCTTTGCCGAATGCGACAAGGTGTGCAAGTATATTGATATTCCTCTGCAGCATGCCAGCGACAGACTGCTGGAAAGCATGAACCGCTATGATACACGCGCGCAGGTAGAGGAGCTTCTGGCCAAGCTGCGTGAGCGTATTCCGGGAATTACTATCCGCACTACCTTTATCGTGGGCTTCCCAGGTGAAACCGACGAGGATTTTGCGGAGCTGATGGACTTTGTTGAAAAGCAGCGCTTTGAAAACGCAGGCGTGTTCCAGTATTCTCAGGAGGAGGGTACTGTGGCCGGCGCTATGGAAAACCAGATTGAGCCAGAGGTTAAGGAAAACCGTTACCATGAGCTGATGGCGCTGCAGGCAGGTATTTCCGAAGAAATCCATCAGGAGCGCGAGGATGAGGAGCTGGACGTTATCGTCGAAGGCTTTGATGAAGAAAACCCCGCTCTTGCCGTAGGCCGTTCTTACCATGAGGCACCTGATATCGACGGTAATATCTTTATCGAAAATGCCGCCGAGCTGAAGGTAGGCCAGATGGTAAGAGTGCGTATTTTGCAAGGCTTTACCTATGAAATGGTGGCAGAGCTGGTTTAAGAGCGTTGCTGTAAGAGTCAAAATAACCGGTGAGAGGGTGACAGCAGATGAAGGTTGAAATCATTACTACCGGGACGGAGCTGCTGCTGGGTGAAATTTTGAATACCAATGTGCAGTATTTATCCCGCAAGCTGAATAATATAGGCTTTGATGTTTTATATCAAACTACGGTCGGAGATAATCCGGAGCGTATGCGCGCAGTGCTGGAGCAGGCCATGCAGCGCGCCGATATCATCATTACCAGCGGCGGCCTGGGGCCGACGCGCGGTGATATTACCAAGGAGATGGTGATGGAGGTTTGTCATACCGAAGGCTATCTCGATTTGGATACATGGGGACGCATAGATGCATATTTTGCCAAGAAGGGACTTTGCCCTTCGCAAAATAACGAAAAGCAGGCGTATGTGCCCATCGGGGCCGAGGTACTGCAGAACGATGTGGGTGCCGCTCCCGGACTGTGGCTGGAATATAAGGATAAAATCTTCATTATGCTGCCAGGACCTCCGAGCGAGCTGACGGATGTGTGCGAAAAGCAGCTGCTGCCGCGTATGCTGCAGCGCTTCAGCAAGCACGGCATTATCATGTCACGCACTCTGCATCTGCGCGGTATCGGCGAATCCATGGTAGCATCCAAGCTCGACGAGCTGATTATGGCGCAGACGAATCCGACGATTGCGCTTTATGCCCGCTACGGTGAAATTCTCATCAGGCTTACGGCGAAGGCTGCCAATGACAAGAAGGCAGCCGTAATGCTCGACGCTATGGAATCCAAGGTACGCAAGAGCGTTGATAATTATATATACGGTGTGGATGATGCCACTCTGGCGGCCTGCTTAGGGCAGGAGCTGCTGAAGCAGGGCAAAACTATTGCTTTTGCGGAATCCTGCAGCGGCGGTCTTGCCAGCAGCTTGGTTACAGATGTGCCGGGCAGCAGCGAGTATCTGCTGGGAAGCATCGTCAGCTACACTAACATGGCCAAGCAGAAGCTGCTCAATGTACAGGCAGATACGCTGGCCAAATACGGCGCTGTCAGCCGCGAAACCGCCTGCGAAATGGCGCTGGGCGTGCGCAAGCAGTTGGGCAGCGATTACGGTGTGAGCATTACGGGCAACGCAGGACCGGGAGCCAGTGAGGGCAAGCCGGTAGGCCTTGTATATATTGCCGTCGCTACTGACGACGTGGTATATTGTCAGGAGCACCGTTTTATGTCGACAAGAACAGAAAATAAGCTGAGAATAGCTCAGACAGCTATTTCCATGGCTATTGATAAATTATTAGAAGAAAAAAACAATATGGAGGATAAACATTAATGACCATTCAAAAAGAGATGTTCGGCAACTTAGAGCTGGACAAAAAAATTGTAACCGCCCTGACTGACATGGGCTTCGAAGAGCCTTCTCCGATTCAGGCCGCTACTATTCCCCTGGTGCTCGAAGGTAACGACGTTATCGGCCAGGCACAGACCGGTACCGGCAAAACCGCTGCTTTCGGTATTCCTCTGGTGCAGGCAATTACCGACTTCAAGCATATTCAGGCGCTGATTATGACTCCGACCCGTGAGCTGGCTATTCAGGTTGCGGAAGAGGTAGGCAAAATCGGCCGTACCCGCCGCGTGCGTGCACTGCCTGTTTACGGCGGCCAGCCGATTGAACGCCAGATCCGTGCGCTGCGCAACAATGTGCAGATTGTTATCGGTACTCCGGGCCGTTTGATTGACCATATCAACCGTGGTACTATCCATCTGGACCATATCAAATTCCTCGTACTGGACGAGGCTGACGAAATGCTGGATATGGGCTTTGTTGATGATATCGAAGAGATTATGCGTAGCCTGCCGGTTGAACGCCAGACTTTGCTGTTCTCCGCAACTATGCCCCGTCCGATTCTGAGCCTGACCAAGAAGTACATGAAGGCGCCGAAGAATGTAACCATTTCCAAGGAAGAGCTGACAGTACCTCTGATTGAGCAATATTATTTCGAAACCAAGGATAAGATTGAAGGCCTGTGCCGTCTGCTGGACGCAGAAATCGACGGCAAGCTGATTATCTTCTGCCGTACCAAAAAGGGTGTTGACGACCTGTCTATCGCACTTTCCAGCCGTGGCTATATGGCTGAGGGTCTGCATGGTGACCTGAGCCAGAATCAGCGTGACCGCGTAATGAAGAAATTCCGCGAGGGCGCTGTTGATGTGCTGATTGCTACCGACGTTGCTGCCCGTGGTATCGACGTTGACAACATTACCCACGTTATCAACTTTGATATTCCGCAGGATCCGGAAAGCTACGTTCACCGCATCGGCCGTACCGGTCGTGCAGGCAACACCGGTGTAGCTATGACCTTCATCACTCCGCGTGAGTTCCGTCAGCTGAAGCTGATTGAGCGTACAGTCAAGACTAAAATCCAACGCCGTCAGCTGCCGACCGCTGCTAATGTTATCGAGCGTCAGCGCGACCAGATTATCAGCAAGATGCAGACTGTGCTGGAGCTGAACGCTTACCATGACTATATGCCGATTGCTGAAAGCCTGCTGGATGAATACAGCGCCGAAGAGGTTGCTGCCGCAGCTCTGAAGCTGATGCAGGAGGGTGTTAAGGCTCTGGAGGCTCCGCAGGAGGATATCTTATCCAAGGACCTGCGCAACACTGGCGGCCGTCCCGGCATGGTGCGCCTGTTCATTAACATCGGCCGCAGCCAGAAGATTATGGTTAAGGATATTGTCAGCACCATTGCTATCGAAGCAGACATTCCGGCGCGTGATATCGGCTTGATTAATATTTATGATAAGTTTACCTTTGTTGAGGTACCGGAGGATGTAGCCGAAAAGGTTATCGGTGCGATGAACAAGAACTTTATTAAAGGATACAAGGTTAATATTGAGCCTGCGAAGGCAAGAAGATAATAACAAGGGCGACCGAGCCTCTCCTATGGGAGACAAGGTGAATTGCCAGCAGGGCAAGAAAAGCCTCTCCTAGGGGAGAGGTGGCATCGCGCAGCGATGACGGAGAGGGGTAAAGGTACCGAGAGTGCAAGCCCCTCTCAGTCGCCCTAGCGGGCGCCAGCTACTCCCCAAGGGGTAGACTTTCGATAAGCAAATTGCTAAGTTAACCCCCAATTGGAGGTGATTACCCATGGCGAATGAAATTTACGGCAACCTGAAGGGTATCCGTAATTCCGTTATTGAAGAATTAAAAACCTTTTATGATATCCGTCTGGAGGGCGGTCAGCTGCTGACAAGCGAGCTGGCTTTGCGTATGGCGGATGTTACTGATTTTATTAACCGCGAGGTGAGCGTTTACGTTGCGCGCAACGGTCAGGTGCTTGCCGTATCGGTGGGCAATGATCAGAGTGTGGAGCTGCCTCCGGTTGAGGGCAGACGCGGTGCCAGCCGTCTTAGCGGTGTGCGCTGCGTGCATACTCATCCCAACGGCAATCCGCTGCTGAGCGGTGTGGATATTTCCGCGCTGAAGAATAACCGTTTTGATGCGATGATTGCTGTCGGCGTTACTTCTCCGGATATTAGCCAGTCGCAGATGAGCTTCGGCATGATTACCGGTATTGACGATAACGAGCAATATCAGGTGGAATGCTACGGACCGCTGACGCTGCAGGAGGCGGAGGGCGTGTTCTTCCCGAATCTGGCGGCGATGGTGGAGCGCATCCTTGACAAGCAGACGGGCAGTGCCAGTCTGGCGCAGGGAACAGAGCGGGCGATTATCGTGGGCATGGAATATGGTGCCCCCAACAGCAGCGGCTGGACGGCTGAGGATTCTTTGGAGGAGCTGAAGCAGCTGGCAGATACTGCCGGTGCGGAGGTTGTGGCAAGATTCCTGCAGAAGCGCCCCAAGCCGGACCCGGCATTCTTTATTGGCCGCGGCAAGGTACAGGAGCTGGCGCTTTATGTGCAGCAGGAGAACGTAGACCTGTGCATTTTTGATGATGAGCTGTCGCCGGCACAGCAGCGTAATATTGAGCAGTCAATGGGTGTGCGTGTGCTTGACCGCACGGCGCTGATTCTTGATATTTTCGCCCAACGTGCGCATACTAATGAAGGTAAGCTGCAGGTTGAGCTGGCGCAGCTGCAGTATACGCTGCCGCGCATTATGGGCAAGGGCCTGGCGCTGTCGCGTCTTGGCGGCGGCATCGGTACCCGCGGTCCCGGCGAAACTAAGCTGGAGGTTGACCGCCGTCGCATCCGTGACCGCATTGCTTATATTAAGGAATGCATCGGCAAGGTTAAGAGTGTGCGCACTCTGCACCGAGCAGGACGCGCGAAGGCAAGTGTGCCTACGGTAAGCCTTGTTGGTTATACCAACGCCGGCAAATCAACACTTTTAAATACGCTGACTAATTCGGATATCTACGCACAGGACCAGCTTTTCGCAACGCTGGACCCGACTACGCGCCAGTTAGACCTGCCGAATAAGCAGCAGGCTATTTTAACCGATACTGTCGGCTTTATCCAACGCTTGCCGCATCAGCTGGTTGCAGCCTTTCAGTCTACGCTGGAGGAGGTTGTGCAGTCCGACGTGCTGCTGCACGTTATTGATGTCAGCCACGAGCTGTATAAGGAGCAGGCTGCTGCTGTTTATCAGGTTCTGGATGAGCTGGGTGCCAAGGATAAGACGATTATCACGGTTTATAACAAAATTGATAAGCTGCCGCCGGATTCCGGTCTGGCAGAGCGTTTGAGCAAGGAAGAAAACAGCATCTGCATTTCCGCTAAGGCACGTTATAATCTTGACGGCCTGTTGGCGCTGATTGCAGAAAACCTGAAGCTGAAGGCGGTAGAGGAGAGCTTCCTCGTGCCTTACAGCGATTCCGCTGCGGTAGGACGCTTGCATGATGCAGGCACGGTACTGGAGCAGGAATATCTGGCGGAGGGTACACTGCTGAAGGTGCGTCTGGATGCGGAGCAGGTGCAGCAGTTTGCCAAGTATCTTGCTGCAGATGCCAAGGCTTAGGATGAATTGGCGTTATGCCGAAAAATATAAAAATATCAGGTGAGAATTTTGGTTGATTACAATGCATTAGAGCAGGCAGCCTTAGCTGAGGTTGCCAAACATACCGCAGAGCTGGAAGCAGCAGCTTTGTACAATACTGAAAAGGTTATTGCGGCTTTCCGTAATAACATGGTTTCCGACTATTACTTGAAGCCTACTACAGGCTACGGCTACAGTGATGTGGGCCGCGATACTCTGGATCTGATTTACGCAGAGCTGTTCAAAACCGAGGCTGCATTGGTACGTTCTCAGTTTGTCAGCGGTACACATGCGCTGGCAGTTGCTCTGCTGGGCAATCTGCGCGCAGGCGATGAGCTGATTGCCGTAACTGGTGCTCCTTATGACACTATGCAGACTATTATCGGCTCTCCGGTTAAAACTCCCGGCTCCTTGGTTGACTTGGGCGTAACCTACAAGGAGCTGCCGATGACCGGCGACCATGTTGACCTGGAGGCTGTAAAAAATGCTGTTACCTCCAAGACTACGATGATTCATATTCAGCGCTCCTGCGGCTACAGCAGCGAACGTAAGACTATTGACGTTGCTGAAATCGGCTGTATCTGCAGCGCTGCTAAGGAAGCTAACCCGAATGTTATCTGCTTTGTCGACAACTGCTACGGCGAGTTTATCGATAAGCAGGAGCCTACCGAGGTTGGCGCTGACTTGATGGCAGGCTCTCTGATTAAGAATCTGGGCGGCGGCCTGGCTCCGACCGGCGGTTATATTGTCGGCCGTGCTGATTTGGTTGAGAACGCTTCCTACCGTCTGACCGCTCCCGGTCTGGGCGGCGAGATGGGCGCAACTCTGGGCGATACCGCGCGTGAGTTCTATCAGGGACTTTTCCTGGCTCCGCATATTGTGGTGCAGGCTGTTAAGACTGCTGTTTTTGCGGCTGCTGTTTTCAAGGGCCTGGGCTATGATGTTAAGCCGCTGCCGGAGGAACGCCGCAGCGATATTATTCAGGCCATTACCTTGGAGAGCAAGCAGCGTTTGTGCGATTTCTGTGTTGCTATTCAGGGCAATTCTCCTGTTGATGCGCACGTTGAGCCGGTTCCGAGTCCGCTGCCGGGTTATCAGGATGAGATTATTATGGCTGCGGGTACTTTTGTACAGGGCGCTTCTATTGAGCTGAGCGCTGATGGGCCGTGCCGTGAGCCGTTTAATGTTTTCTTCCAGGGCGGTTTGACTTTTGAGCATGGTCGTTTGGCGATTATGGCGGCGGCTAAGCGTGTTGGCCCTAAAGAGGCGTAAGAATTTAATTACTCAATTTAGTCTGACATCAAATTAACACCAATTTTGATGGCGGAGTTGTTTAAGGATGATTTATATGAATAACATGGCAGTATGTAATTATATAGTGGGCGTGCTGGGCGCGGTTATCGGCGGTCTGATTATGCAGGCGGCGGCAGCTTTTCCGCTGGAGTTTACGGAGAACGGCCCCGGTCCCGGCTTCTGGCCTTTTACGCTGGGTGCAGTGCTGGGCGCTGTTTCGGTTTTGCTGCTGCTTTATACCTTTATCAATAAAACTGATTTACATGGCGTGAAGGTGCAGCTTTCTTCGACAGGCAACAAGCGCGTTTATTTAATGATGGGCTTTGTTGTTTTGTTCTGTGTGCTCATCAGCATTCTTGGCTTTTATCCGGCAGCGGCACTTATGATTCCGGCTGTTATGCGTCTTATGGATTATCGCAATTATAAGGTAATCGGCCTGACAACGGTGCTGTGTCTGCTGTTTATTTATCTTGTTTTCGGCATGCTGCTGCATACGCAGATGCCGCAATCTATATTCATGGAGTAGGGGGTCATACTGATGGTTGATATAATGAGCGCATTAAATATGATTTTCGTCCCCATGAATCTGCTGGGACTTTTCTTCGGCGTGCTGGTGGGCATTGCCTTCGGCTGTATGCCGGGCCTGAGCGTTAATATGGGTCTGGCGCTGCTGTTTCCGCTGGCCTTTACGTTCCATGGTATCGGCGGTATTCTGATGCTGCTGGGCATTTACTGCGGTGCGATTTACGGCGGCAGTATTTCGGCAATTCTGTTGAAAACTCCCGGTACGCCTGCTTCCGTAGCGACAACGCTGGACGGCTATCCGATGGCGACGAAGCTGGGGCAGCCCGGACGTGCTCTCGGTCTTTCCACTTTGGCCAGCACCTTCGGCGGTATCTTCAGTACCGTATGCCTGATTTTGCTGGCACCGCAGCTGGCGAAGGTTGCGCTGCAGTTTTCCAAGCCGGAATATTTTGCTCTGGCTATTTTCGGCCTTAGCATTATTACGAGCGTTTCCTCCGGCAGTGTTATCAAGGGTATTATGGGCGGCCTCATCGGCCTCTTCTTAGCAACGGTCGGAATTGACGGTATGAGCGGCGCTATCCGCTTCACCCTGGACACCAACTATTTTATGGGCGGTGTGTCCTTTATCCCTGTGCTTATCGGCGTGTTCGCCTTTGCGCAGGTGTTGAGCAGTATTGAGGATTATTATCACAATGAACGTAAGGAGCAGCATATGATGCTGGACCGTCTGCTGCCTTCGTTTGACGATATCAAGAGAGTGTTCAGCACGCTTTTGCGTTCGTCCTTCATCGGTACCTTCATCGGCTGCGTGCCCGGTACCGGCGGCGATATTGCTTCCTTTGTTTCTTATGATCAGGCGAAGCGCTGGTCTAAGCACAGCAAGAACTTCGGCAACGGTGAGCCCGAGGGCATTGTAGCCTCCGAGGCAGGCAACAACGCTGTATCCGGCGGTGCCTTCATCCCGGTGCTGACGCTGGGTATCCCCGGCGATGGCGCAACGGCAATTATGATGGGCGCGCTGATGGTTCAGGGTCTGCAGCCCGGTCCCTTGCTTTTTGTGGAGAAGGCGCCTGATGTTTATGCCATTTTCATCGGTCTGCTTTTAGCTAACGTGATTATGGGTATCATGGGCTTTTCGTTAATCAGACTTTTTATGAAGGTCGTTAACGTGCCTGTACACATTCTGCTGCCGATTATTGTGATGATGACCTTCGTCGGAACTTATTCCTACAATAATTCTCTGAACGATGTTTATCTGATGGTGGCAAGCGGTTTCCTGGGTTACTTTATGAACAAGCTGGGCTTTTCCATGTCGGCGATTATCATCGGCATTATTCTCGGCGGTATGGCAGAGCAGAACTTTGTCGGCTCGTTGATCATGAGTGACGGCAGCTTTGCTATTTTCTTCCAGCGTCCGCTGTGCTTGTTCTTCCTGGTGGCAGCTCTTTTATCCCTGCTTTCACCGCTTTTCGGCAAGCTGTTCAAAAGAAGCTAAATTTTACTTGACAAACTCCCGGCGTTTGGATAAACTATGCATATAAAGGGAGTAGCTTGCACGCATGGCGTGTTCACTCTGTCGTCAGTACGATTGCTTCGGCAATCCGGCTTTGTGACTAAGTAGCGAGACTTTGTTGTAATATTATTGCAGCAATGTCTCGCTTTTTTGTATTTAGGGACGGCTGCAGCTCAAGGAGGAAGAAAATGGAAATAGCTTTACAGTTTGTTTTGTTGGCCTTAGGCTTTGTGATGCTCGGTAAGGGAGCGGATTGGTTTGTAGAGGGCGCGGCAGGTATTGCCATGCGCTTCGGTATACCTCAGCTGGTGATAGGTCTGACTATCGTGGCAATGGGTACCAGCGCACCGGAGGCAGCGGTAAGTATCGCGGCGGCGGTTAAGGGTAATGCGGATATTACCATCGGCAATATTGTCGGCAGTAATATTCTTAACATACTTGTTATTTTAGGCCTTGCGGCATCCATTGTGCCGATTGCGGTAGCGCGTTCTACCGTACGCATCGAAATCCCCTTCATGATCGGTGTTACCGCACTGCTGTTTTATCAGGGACGCGACGGCAGCATCAGTCTGGCGGACGGCGGCGTGCTCATGGTAGCCTTTGCCGCATATATGATGTATCTGTACACCATGGCGATGAAAAGCAATGTCGACAGTGATCTGGAGGAGCCCGGCCTGCCGCTGGGACGCTGCCTGTTAGGTGCAGTGGGCGGCTTGGCGCTGATTATTGCCGGCAGTAATGTAACTGTAGGCGCAGCAACCTCTATTGCAACCTATGCAGGACTCAGCGAGCGTTTTATCGGCCTGACGATTGTGGCTTTGGGCACCTCGCTGCCGGAGCTGTTCACCTCTGTAGCGGCGGCACGCCGCGGCAATGCGGATATTGCCATCGGTAATATCGTCGGCAGCAACATTTTCAATATTCTTTTCGTAGTAGGCTTGTCCTCGCTGATTATCGACATTCCCTTTGCGTCTGCCTTCAACTTTGATACCTATGTAGCGCTTGGTGCGGCAGTGCTTCTGTGGCTGTGCGTGCTGCGTACTCAGCGCCTGCAACGCTGGGCCGGGGCGCTGATGCTGGTGTGCTATGCGGCGTATCTGGGTTATATTTTGTAAGCAAGCATTATAATGTAAAAAAATTAACATTTATCTTCCGCAAGCAGTAAAAATCTCTTGCCTGCTTGCGGAATTTATGGTAAAATATTTTGGTGTAAAAATAACACACGCAGGAAAATTCATCTGTTGCTACGTTTTGCCGCGTAGAGAAGAATTATAACCCATTCCTGCGGAGGAAAAAACAGGAGGAAACAAAAAATGGCTATTATCTCTATGAAACAATTACTTGAAGCTGGTGTACACTTTGGTCACCAAACCCGTCGTTGGAACCCTAAAATGGCTCCGTACATCTTCACCGAGCGTAACGGTATCTACATCATCGACCTGCAAAAAACCGTAAAAAAGGTTGACGAAGCTTACAACTTTATCCGTGAGGTTGCTGCTGCTGGCGAAAACATTCTGTTCGTTGGTACCAAAAAACAAGCTCAAGAAGCTATGAAAGAAGAAGCTACCCGCTGCAACATGTTCTTCGTTAACGAGCGTTGGCTGGGCGGCATGCTGACCAACTTCAAAACCATCCAAACCCGTATTGCACGTCTGCGCAAACTGGAAGCTATGGAAGCTGACGGCACCTTTGACCTGCTGCCGAAGAAAGAAGTTATCGGCCTGAAACATGAAATGGAAAAACTGACCAAATACTTGGGCGGTATCAAAGACATGAAAAAACTGCCGGGCGCTATGTTCATCGTTGACCCCCGCAAAGAGCACATCGCTGTTCTGGAAGCTCACAAACTGAACATTCCTATCGTTGCAACCGTTGACACCAACTGCGATCCGGACGAAATCGATCATGTAATCCCTGCAAACGACGACGCTATCCGCGCTGTAAAACTGCTGACTGCTAAAATGGCTGACGCTGTTCTGGAAGGCCGTCAAGGTATGCAAACCGAAGAAGCTGCTGCTGAAGAAGCTCCGGCAACCGAAGAAGCTGAATAATCCTAACGTTAATATATTACATTTTGAGGAGGAATAACTGATGGCTCAAATTACTGCTGCATTAGTTAAAGAACTGCGCGAGCGTACTGGCGCTGGCATGATGGACTGCAAAAAAGCACTGACCGCTGTAGAAGGCGATATGGACAAAGCAATCGACTTCCTGCGTGAAAAAGGTCTGGCTGCTGCTGCTAAAAAAGCCGGCCGCATCGCTGCTGAAGGCGTTGTTGGCTCTTTCGTAAGCGCTGACGGCAAGATCGGTGCAATCGTAGAAGTTAACTGCGAAACCGACTTTGTTGCTAAAACCGACGGCTTCAAAGAACTCGTTGAAAAAATTGCTGCTCATATCGTAGCTACCAAACCGGCTGACATTGAAGCTCTGCTGGCTTCCGAGCTGGACGGCCAAACCGTTGAAGCTCTGGTAACCGCTAGCATTGCTAAAATCGGCGAAAAAATTTCCGTTCGTCGTTTCGCTCTGTACGAAGCTCCGGAAGGCGTTGTTGCTACTTACATCCATGGCGGCGGCAAAATCGGCGTTGTTGTTGAATTAAAAGGCGGCAATGCTGAACTGGGTAAAGACGTTGCAATGCATGTTGCTGCTGCTAACCCGAGCTACCTGGAACGCTCTCAAGTACCGGCTGCTGAGCTGGAGCACGAGAAAGAAGTTCTGTCCGAGCAAGCTAAAAACGAAGGCAAACCGGAAAAAATCATCGAGAAGATGGTTATGGGCCGTATCAACAAATACTACAAAGAAGTATGCCTGGTTGACCAAGAGTTCGTTAAAGATCCGGACCAAACCGTTGGCAAACTGGTAAAAGCTGCAGGCGCTGAAGTTCTGGCATTCTCCCGTTTCCAACTGGGCGAAGGCATCGAAAAGAAACAAGAGGACTTCGCTGCAGAGGTTATGTCTCAAATTAAATAATCCGTTTAGTTTGGACTGCAACTGAACATTTAAGGCTATCACAAGCAATTGTGGTAGCCTTTTTTGCATCGCAAAACTTTTAAAAAGTGTAAAATAGTATACATTTTTCCTGCTTGACTATACTTCTGCAAAAGAATATAATAACAAGGTATTTTGTTTTAGCAGTTTATTGAACTGCTGGGGAGGTTAAGGTATAATGAATAAGTTTTTAAAATACGCTCTTGTAGGCGTACTGACAATGTTTGCTATCGTAGCTGCAGGCTGCGGCGGTTCTAAAGATGATGGCAAGGTAGATATGAATAAGCCCGTTATCGTAGGCGTAAACCCTGGTCCTCATGCTATTATTATGGATAATGTAAAGAAGATTGCCGAGAAAAAAGGCCTGAAGATTGAAGTTAAAGAGTTCAGCGATTTCGTAACTCCTAACTCCGCTCTGGCTTCCGGTGAAATCTGGGCTAACTGCTTCCAGCACGAGCCTTTCCTGAAGGCAACCATGAAGAAGGAGCCTTCCTTCAAGCTGGCTAAAGCCTTCAATACCGCACTGTTCCCGATTAACATCTATTCTAAAAAATTGAAACCTGGCGACACCATTCCCGACGGTGCGAAAATCGGTATTCCTAACGATCCGACCAACGGCGGCCGTGCCATTCTGCTGCTTGCTGCCAACAACCTGATTAAGGTTAAAGACCCGAAGGATGTTACTACCAGCGTTAAGGATATCACCGAAAATCCGCATCATTTCGAAATTGTTGAGCTGGAGGCTGCTGCAATTCCCCGCAGCCTGGATGACCTGACCTGCGCAGCAATCAACACTACCTACGCTATCAGCGCCGGCCTGGACCCCGCCAAGGATCCTATCCTGCGTGAAACCAAGGATTCTCTGTATGTAAACATTGTTGCCGTACAGGAAAAAGACCTGAACGATCCGCGTCTGAAGATTTTCCAAGAAGCATATCAATCTAAGGAAAATGCAGAATTCATCGAGAAAAAATTCCCCGGTTCTGTATACTTAGGCTGGGATAATAAATAATGAGCTCACGGTCAACGGCAAAACTCCTGCGGGAGTTTTGCCGTTGGCCTTTTCTCTATGCAAAGGTGGTTTTAATCATGGATATTCAAGCACATATTAATGAGGTATGGCCCAAGCTGCATGCTCTGGCGGAGCCTGCCTTCAAGGAAGTTAAGACAGCAGCCTTTCTGGCTGATTTTTTGCGTAAGCTTGGTTACGATGTAACCGAAAACGTCGGTGATACTACCGCACTTACCGCTGCATTTGACAGCGGCAAGCCGGGACCTACGGTAGCAGTGCGTACCGATATGGACTGCCTGCTGTTTAAAAACGAGGATGGCTCACTGGAGCCTATTCACGCCTGCGGTCATGATGCGCATATGACTATCGCTTTGGGTGTAGCCAAGCTGCTGCAAGAGCAGGGCCTTGCCTGTGGCCGCGTGAAGATTCTTTGCCAGCCTGCGGAGGAAATCGGCAGAGGCGCACTGGCAATGCTGGAGGCAGGAGCGCTGGATGATGTGCAGTACGCTTTGGGTTATCATGTAATGCCTAAGGATATGGCGCGCAGCGGTCAGATTATCGCGCAGATCAACTGGACGGCCTGCACCCTGATGGAGGGCGAAATCCGCGGCTTGGCAGCGCACGGCTCCCAGCCGCATTTGGGCGTGAACGCTATTGATGCCGGTGCCGCTATCGTCAATGCCATCAACGCACTGCACAGCAACCCGCTTTTGGGCGGCAGCATCAAAACTACCCGCTTTATGGGCGGTGCAGGCTCGCTCAACGCTATCTGCGACAAGGTAAGCATCGGCTTTGACCTGCGCAGTACGTCGAACGCAGAGATGCTGGAGCTGCGCCGCAAGGTAGAGGATATCGTTGTGAATACGGCGAAGGTGTATGGCGCGGAGGCGGACTGTCATATCGTCGGCACCTGCCCGGCGGCGGAGGCTGACCCGTCACTGTTGGCGCTGACGCAGGAGGTAATTTCCGCAGAGCTGGGAGCGGGGGGACTGATTCCTGCTGCCAATATTACGGTAGGCGAGGATTTCAACTTCTTCAAGCAGGAGCGTCCGCAGCTGAAAACTGCCAGCCTGGGCATAGGCTGTGACCTGGAGCCGCGTCTGCATGACCGCGATATGCACTTTGACCACAGCGCATTGGCTAATGCCATCAACGTGCTGACAAATCTTACGCAGCGTATTTTACACGAAAAGCCGTAAGCATATCCTGAAAAATTATAAAGCAAAAGGCTTCTGCAGAAAGGTGTTGCAGAAGCCTTAATTTTACGCTTATGATTCTTTTTATGCTTCTTTTATAGCTGCGGCAATGGCTGCAACAGCCTTGTCTTTGAGACCGGTTGCTTCGATGCAGGGCTTAAATGTTGCGTCCTTGCAAACTGCAGTCATAGCCTTTTCACTGCTGCCTTTACCGCTGCTGCCGTAGGTGCAGACAGGGATAACTGTTTTGCCGCTCAGGTCGTTTTCCTCCAGAAAGGTGAGGATGATATTGGGGCAGGTGAACCACCAGATAGGGAACATCACCACAATGGTGTCATAGTCCTGCAGGTTCTGCGGCTTAGCCTTCATCGCAGGACGGGCGTTCTGCAGATTTTCTATCTTGGCCTGGCCTACACAAACAAGGTAGGAGGAGGAATATTCTTTTACCGGCTCAATAGCAAAAAGGTCGGCACCGGTTTGCTTAGCGGTGTCCTCGGCCAGCTTTTTGGTAATGCCTGTGCGTGTGAAATAGGCGATAAGAGTTTTCTTCATAATGGGAACCTCGCTTTCATATAGTAGTATTATAACACAATTTTAGACAAAGGCTGAATTTTCTTTACAGTTTTACTGTCAGCTTGTATATTTAGCTGATTTCATGTATAATAGATTTAGTTTTTTCAAATGGAGGGATGTCGATGAAAAAATACTTTCTGCCAATAGGCAAACGACAGGAAGAGGTAGTGCTCCCCGAGGAGCGCGTTATATATGATATACACGGCAATGAATCCAGCGTCTGTGAGGATGTTGTTGCCGCTACTACCGAAGCAATCCGTAACCCGATTGGCACCAAGCCTCTGCGCGAAATTGTGCATGCAGGCGAAACTGTAACCATTGTCATAAGCGATATCACCCGTCTGTGCGGCACGTCCGAATTTCTGCCGGTTATTGTGGCCGAGCTGAACAGTGTGGGCGTAAAGGACGAGGACATCACTGTTATTGTTGCTACCGGTACCCACCGCGGTCATACACATGAAGAGGATATCACCGTTTGCGGCGAGGAGATGGTGCGCCGTCTGAAAATCGTTCAGCATGACTCCCGCAAGAGCGAGGATATGGTACTGCTTGGTCAAACCTCCTTCGGCAATGATGTTGCTATCAGCAAATATGTTGCCAATGCCGACAGAGTTATTCTGACCGGTGCCGTAACGCTGCATCCCTTTGCCGGCTTCGGCGGCGGACGCAAGGCTGTTATGCCGGGCGTAGCAGCGTATGACAGCATCATGAAGAACCATTGCATGACTATGTCCCCGGTAGAAGGCGCAGGCTGCAACAAGGCCTGTGACGCAAGTCTGCTGGAGGGCAATCCAATTCATCAGGATATGTATGAATCCTGCAAGCTGCTGGATCCGGATTTTCTGGTGAACACTGTATTTACTCCGGACGGAGAAATCAGCGAGGTTGTTGCAGGCCACTGGTACGAGGCATGGCAGAAAGGCTGTAAGGATTTGCTGGCTATGGCAGGCGTACACATCAAGCAGCTTGCTGATGTAGTAATTGCTTCCGCAGGCGGTTATCCCAAGGATCTGAACCTGTATCAGGCTACCAAGTGCCATATGAACGCACAATTTGCGGTTAAGCACGGCGGCATCATGATTTTCACTTTGGACTGCCCGGATATTAAGGAGCCTGCTATTTTTACGGACTGCTTCAGCCGTAACGATATGGAGCAGTTTGAAAAGGATATCCGTGCTAATTTCACTATTCCGGCCTTTGTTGCCTTCAAGGCGCGCTGCATTGTCAACGATGTAACGGCTTATCTGGTAACACGCCCGGAGAACTTCGATTTTGTCCGCAAGACAGGTCATATTCCCTGTGCATCCTTGCAGGAGGCCTGGAATCTGGCTCAGGAAAAGCTTGCAGAGCAGGGCAAAAAGGATTACAATATTACCATTATGGGCCATGCGTCAGCTACGCTGCCTATTTTGGACAAATAAAATATTAAAGAATAATTTGGGGGGAACTTAATTATGAAAACAAGAAAAGTTGGTATTCTCGGTTTAGGTCACGTTGGTGCTCACGTTGCATACAGCCTGGCTATTCAGGGCATTGCTGCCGAGCTGGTGCTGGTAGATCTGAAAGAATCCAAGCTGGCTGCCGAGGTACAGGACCTGCGCGACGCAATTTTGTATTGCCCGCATGATGTAAAAATTAACGGCGGTACCTACGCTGACTTGGGCGACTGCGACGCCATCGTCAACTGCATCGGCGATATCGACCTGGTTGCCAGCGGTGACCGTTTAGACGAGCTTACCTTTACCGCAGCACAGGTTAAAGGTTATATCCACAAGGTTATGGCCAGCGGTTTCAACGGCTTCATTGTTAACATCACCAATCCTTGCGATGTTATCACCAACATCCTTTATCGTGAAAGCGGTTTGCCGAAAGGCCATGTAATCGGCACCGGCACCGGTCTGGATACCTCCCGTCTGGTATCTGCTTTATCTCTGCAGACTGGCGTTTCTCCGCAATCCATCAGCGCTTACATGATTGGCGAGCACGGTGCTTCCCAAATGGCTGCCTGGTCCTGCGTAAACTTCAACGGCATTCCTTTAAGCTCTCTGGAGCACGAGGATCCTAAATTCGCTTTTGACAAACCGGAGCTGCAAAAACGCGCTATCGGCGGCGGCTGGGTAACCTACAGCGGCAAGCACTGCACCGAATACGGCATCTGCTCTACCGCAGCACGTATGGTACGCTGCATTTTCAACGACGAGCAACGCATTATGCCTGCTTCCATGCTGCTTGACGGCGAATACGGCGAAAAGGATGTCTTTGTAGGCGTTCCTGTTCTGCTGGGCAAAAACGGTGCAGAGCGTGTGCTGGAGCTGCCTCTGACTGCCGAGGAGCTGGCAAACTTCCATAAATGCTGCGACGATGTACGCAAGAACATCAAAACCGCAGAAGGCATTGCTGCTGCAGAATGTAAATAATTTTTAACGTATGTCTTTGAAAAGGCAGGCCGACAACGCTGCAAGGCGCTGCTTACGGCCTGCTTTTTTGCTGGTTATGCTACAAAGTTAACAAAAAAAGTGCCTTAACAAAGATAATAGTTGAAAGTTTTGCCAATGAGTGGTAAAATATTTAGGTGATTCATAGCTGTCACTAGTTTTATGGAAAGAGGGTAATATCATGACGCGTATCAATAGAGTTTTGGAACATATGGCCAAGCTGCAGGTAGACAGTGTCATTATTAAGGATGTTACCACAATCCGTTATCTGACCGGTTTTACAGGAGATTCCAGTCTGCTGTATCTGGACAGACAACAGGGCGTGCTGATTACGGATGGCCGTTATACAGAGCAGGCCAAAAACGAAATGAAGTTCTTCAAGGTGCTGGAGTATACTCCGACAGGTGCGCACAGCATCTGGGCTGCCGCCGCAGATTTGGCAAAGAATGCCCAAGCGCAGGTAGTAGGCTTTGACGGAGCATATTACAGCTATGATGATTATACTGTGCTGCACGAGCTTTTGGGTGAAACCTATATGCAGAGCATTGATTTCAGCGATATCCGTATGATTAAGGATAAGAAAGAGCTGGACATGCTGCTGAAGGCTGCCAGCATTGCTGACGAAGCCTTTATCCATCTGCTGGAGGATATCAAGCCCGGCTGTACCGAGCGCAGTCTGGCAGGCCGTCTGGAATACTATATGCGTGCCTTGGGAAGTGAAAAGGCTTCCTTCGATACGATTGTAGCCTCCGGCGTACGCAGTGCTTTGCCGCATGGCATGGCATCCGACAAGGTTATCGAGGTCGGTGATTTTATTACCTTTGACTTCGGCGCTGTCTATAAGGGATATCATTCCGATATGACGCGTACACTGGTAGTTGGCCTGGCAAATTCCTGGCAGCAGGAAATTTATACCATAGTTGAAGAAGCACAGCGCAAGGGCCTGAAGGCTGCCGAAGCAGGCATGACTGGCAGAGAGCTGGACGCTATTGTGCGTGACAGCATTACCGCCTGCGGCTACGGAGATTATTATGTGCATGGAACAGGTCACGGTGTAGGCCTGGAAATCCACGAAATGCCGATGATCAACAAGCGTGGCGCTACAGTGCTGCAGACAGGCATGATCTTCACTATTGAACCTGGTATATACATTCCCGGTAAAGGCGGGGTACGTATAGAAGATACTGTTGTTTTGACGGAGGATGGGGCGAGAGCCTTGAACGGTGTCAAAAAGCAGCTTATTGAAATTGTCTAATATTTAAATTTATAGGAGGGCTTCCAATGATTTCCACAAACGAATTTAAAACCAACGTAACTGTTACCATCGATGGCGACGCTTGGCAGGTTGTTGAATTCCAACACGTAAAACCTGGTAAGGGTGCTGCTTTCGTACGTGCAAAAATGCGTAACCTGTGCACCGGTGCTGTTGTTGAGCGTACCTTCAACGCAGGCGAGCGTCTGCCGAAGGCTCACATCGACCGTCGTGAAATGCAATATCTGTATGAATCCGACGGCATGTATGTATTCATGGACAATGAAACCTACGAACAAACCGAGCTGAGCAAAGAAACTCTGGGCAGCGCACTGAACTTCCTGAAAGAGAACATGGATGTTAAAATCATGATTTATGACAACCGTGTACTGGGCGTTGACCTGCCGAACACTGTAGAACTGACCGTAGTTGAAACCGAACCTGGCATCAAAGGCGATACCGCTACCGGCGGCAGCAAGAATGCTACCATGGATACCGGCTATGTTGTTAAGGTTCCTCTGTTCATCAACGAGGGCGACGTTCTGGCTATCGATACCAGAACCGGCGACTACATTTCCCGCGCTTAATTTTAATTAAGAATTACGCAGCAGCTGCTGCAGGCTTGTTCTGTTACTTACGGTGACGGAACCTGCCTGCGGCAGCTTTTTTGTATATTTGCATGCTTGTATTGTGCACTGAATTTGTTCAAAATTTACAAAAATAACAAGTGTACTTTTCAAGAGAACAGTGGTATAATATTAAAAGAACTTTGTATGAAGAAAGGGGACACTAGTATGTCTGAAAAATCCACATTCTATTTGGTTCGCGAAGAAATTCTTCCCGAAGCAATTAAAAAAACTATAAAGGTTAAAGAAATCCTTAAACGCGGCGAAATCAAAACCATCAACGAAGCAGTTGAAAAAATGGGCCTGAGCCGCAGTGCTTATTACAAATATAAGGATTTCGTTTTCCCGTTCTATGAAGCAAGCAAGGAAAAAATTATTACCTTGTCCTTACTGCTGGAGCACAAATCCGGCGTGCTGTCCAAGGTTCTGAATACTGTTGCCGACGATTCCGGCAGCATCATGACCATCAACCAGGGTATTCCTCTGCAGGGCGTTGCCAACACCACTATTTCTATCGAAACCAAGCATCTGACGATAGATCTGGAGGCATTGCTGGACAAGCTGCGCATGATTGACGGCGTAAAACGTCTGGAAGTTTTAGGTCAGGTATAACCGATTACTGATTGAGGTATTGGAGGGGTACTAAATGAAGGATTTTGTAAATGTTGGTCTGTTGGGCGCCGGCACTGTCGGTGGCGGCGTGCTGAAGGTTTTAGAGAAAAATGCAGAAAAAATAGCCAAAGAGGTAGGCAAGCCGGTAAGAATTACCAAGGTGCTTGACCGCCATGTAGACCGCCTGAAACAGGAATACGGTGATAAATATATTTTTACCGACAATGCCGATGAGGTGCTTGAGGATAAGGATATTGATATTATCGTTGAGCTGCTGGGCCGCGAGCATCCTGCCAAGGAATTTATCGCCAGAGCCTTTGCCAACGGCAAGCATGTTGTTACTGCCAACAAGGATGTTTTGGCCAAATTCGGCTCCGAGCTGTTCCCGTTGGCGCATGAGCACAACTGCGACTTTATGTTTGAAGCCAGCGTCTGCGGCGGTATTCCTATCATCGGACCTTTGAAAACCAGTATGGCAGCCAATCAGATTACCTCTATCATGGGTATCGTGAACGGTACCACTAACTATATGCTGTCCAAGATGGCTAACGAACACCTTGATTATGACGAGGTGCTGAAGGAAGCGCAGGCCAAGGGATATGCAGAGTCCGATCCTACTGCCGATGTAGGTGGTTTGGATGCTGCGCGTAAAATTACTATTCTGGCATCAATCGCCTTCAATACACGCTTTAATCTGGACGATGTACAGGTTGAAGGCATTGAAAGCATCGAAGCCTGCGATATCAAATATGCAACTAATCTGGGTTACGCAGTAAAGCTTCTGGCAATCGCCAAGAACGATCCGGAAAACGGTGTCAGCCTGCGTGTTAACCCGACGATGATTCCGCTTTCTCATCCGCTGGCAGGCGTAAACGGCGTCTACAACGCAGTTTTTGTCAACGGTGATGCTATCGGTGAGGCAATGTTTCTGGGCCTCGGTGCAGGCCGTCTGCCGACTGCAAGCTCTGTCTGCGGCGATATTATTGATATTGCCCGCAATATGCAGCATCAGTCTACCGGACGCATCAGCTGCACCTGCTTTGAGGAAAAACGCCTCTGCCCGCCTGACAAGATGTCCGCACCGGCATATATCCGTCTGCAGGTAGCAGATAAACCGGGCGCACTGGCAGCTATCGCTGCAGCCTTCGGCGCACAGAACGTGAGCCTGCGCAATGTTGTGCAGACTAATGATGTTCTGAGCAATAAGGCGGAGATTGTTGTAATTACCCACAGTGTTTCGGAGGCTAATCTGCAGATGGCGCTGCAAATTTTGCGCGTACTGCCGGTAGTAGAAGCAATCAGCTGTGTGATTCGTGTAGAAGACAGCCATTTGGCATAAAGAGGCGGCAGCATGAAAAAAGTATTTATTCAGGTTCCCGCAACCTCAGCCAACTGCGGCCCCGGCTTTGATACTCTCGGCCTGGCCTGCAACTTGTATAACGAAGTAAGCTATGAAATAACCGACAGAAAGGGCTTCCAGCTGGAGGTAGAAGGCGAGGGTGCAGATTATCTGAAGCCGTTTGGCCGTAATCTGGCTTTCGCCAGCTTTCTGCGCGTGTGGAACGCCGTAACCGACGGCCAGCGCATCGGTCTGAAGGTAAAGATGCTCAACCGCATTCCAATGTCCCGCGGTTTGGGCAGCAGCTCCAGCGCCATTGTTGCCGGTCTGTATGCAGCCAACGCTTTGTGTGATGACTATTATACCAAGGATGAGCTTCTCGGTATCGCTACGGAAATCGAAGGACATCCCGATAATGTGGCACCGGCGCTGTACGGCGGCTTCACCATAAGCTATATGGAGCAGGAGAAGGCGCATTCCCTGCGTCTGCTGCCTGCCAAGCCGTTGAAGTTCATCGCCGTTGTTCCCGATAGCAAGCTGCCAACGTCGCTTGCACGTCAGGCTATTCCCAAGACTGTACCGCACAAGGACGCAGTGTATAACACCTCCAGAGCTTCGCTTTTGGTCGGTGCGCTGCTGAGCGGCAATTATGAGTATCTGGGCATGGCGCTGGAGGACAAGCTGCATCAGCCGTACCGTGCGCATCTTATTCCAGGCTTGCCTGATGTTTTTGCGGCAGCTAAGGAAGCAGGCGCCTATAACGCTATTATCAGCGGTGCAGGCTCTACGGTGATGGCCTATGCTTCGCCGGAGGCAGACTGTGAGCGCATTGCCAAGGCTATGGTAGACGTGTTTGCGGCCAATAATGAGCACGCCTGCTACCATATTTTGGACCTCGATACAGAGGGCGTAAAAAAAGTTTAAAATAATTTATAAAATAGTGTTGACAAAATCCAAATAAACCTGTATAATACTCCTTGTGATTCGGGGCGTGGCTCAGCTTGGTAGAGCGCTTCCTTGGGGTGGAAGAGGTCGTGGGTTCGAATCCCGCCGCTCCGACCAATGTCGGACTTATAGCCTTTACGTTTATCGTAAAGGCTTTTTTCATGTTTAAAAGGAAGTTGGGGCACGCGGGAAAATATTATAATGCTCTCGATAAGAGCTTGGGAAAAACTAATCTTATAAACTTAGAACCGATTTTGGTTCTTTTTATTTGCGTAAATTTACATAAAAGTGTGATTCAGAACACAAAAAATCCCATAAAAATGTGAGTAGTAAGCATTTTATACAATTCGCTCTGCGATACGTCCCCAACAACCCTCATTTCACAGAAAAATTATTAGGGAAAAACAAGCTGATATGTTATAATATAGAACGTGTGAATATATTTTGCGCAGCTGTCGGGCAGCAGAGGTGAATACAACTGCCGCTGGCGGTATAATAAAGCAATTTGAACAGTAATTGACAGCAAAAGCTGCAAAACATCAAGCCGAAGGCTTACAGCTTGGGAACACAGCTTCACAACGGCCACGGCATTACTGATTACTGTTATAGCAGAGCGCCTTGCGTTCGACGTGAGGGCTTTTTCATATTATATTGGGAGGTTTTGACCGATGATTCGTACATTGGAATTCGTCTGCAGCGAATGCGGCGAACATTTTGTGCCCGGAGAAAAATTGTATTATCGTGATAATTACATGAATAACAGCATTCGCGATACCAAATTTATCTGCCCGGACTGCATTGCCCGCTGGCAGCAGAAATGGCAGATTAAAACAGCCAGCTTTCATGAGGTTGACTATGTGCTGACAGTTGACCTGGAGCTGGAGGATGGCACAGTCTACAACAACATGGACTGTACGCCGATAGATGAAACC
Source organism: Escherichia coli (assembly GCA_963603005.1). Lineage (GTDB taxonomy): Bacteria > Bacillota > Negativicutes > Acidaminococcales > Acidaminococcaceae > Phascolarctobacterium_A. The sequence goes on from CAVCLW010000010.1 coordinate 32,715, forward strand.
GAAACCGTTGTCCTGGGCGAGGACGTGCCGGTGGAGGCACAGCAGGAGCTGTATAAAATCTATGCAGCCTGGGATAAGGAGCGCAAGGCGCACATCCTGAAGGACTGCACCTTTAAGGATGAATTCATGCGTACCTCCTTCACCTGCGAAACTTACAGCGGTGAACGCTATGAGAACGTTGCCTTCCGTGTAACCATGCGCGGTGAGCTGCAGACGGAAATCCCTGTTCCCGACTACATCAAAATGCAGATTCTTGATGCCTACAAGCTGTACGAGGAGCAGAACGCCGATTATTCGGCAGTAGACGAGCTGGTTTCCGATGAGGATGAAATTGCCAGGATTACCAAAAATTTAAAGAAATAGGAGAGCATATACATAATGACAGAATTGATGGATAAAATTAAGAAACGCCGTACCTTCGCTATTATTTCTCACCCTGACGCAGGTAAAACTACCCTTACCGAAAAGCTGCTGCTTTACGGCGGAGCTATTCACCTGGCTGGCTCCGTAAAGGCCAGAAAGAGCAATAAGCACGCTGTATCCGACTGGATGGAGATTGAAAAGCAGCGTGGTATTTCCGTTACCTCTTCCGTACTGCAATTTGACTACGACGGCTTCCGCGTAAACATTCTGGATACCCCCGGTCACCAGGATTTCTCCGAGGATACCTACCGTACATTGATGGCTGCCGACAGCGCTGTCATGCTGATTGACGCTGCTAAGGGCGTAGAGCCGCAGACCAAGAAGCTGTTCTGGGTTTGCCACCGCCGCCGTCTGCCTATCTTTACCTTTATCAACAAGCTGGACCGCTACGGCCGTAATCCCTTCGACCTGATGGACGAGCTGGAAAAGGTGCTGAACATCCGCGCATATCCGATTAACTGGCCTATCGGTATCGACGGCCATTACAAAGGTGTATATAACCGTCTGGAAAACACCATTGAGCTGTTCGAGGACGACACCAGCCATGGTGCCAAAAAGCTGAAATCCACTACCGGTTCTTTAGATGATCCTAAAATCAGAGAGCTGCTGGGTGACGAGCTGTACGAAAACCTGTGCAATGATATTGAGCTGCTGGACATGGCAGGCGATGAGTTTGACATGGAGAAGGTTAACAGAGGCGAGCTGACTCCGATGTTCTTCGGCAGTGCTATGACCAACTTCGGCGTACAGAGCTTCCTGGAAAAATTCTTGGAAATGTCTCCCATGCCACAGCCAAGAATGCTGCAGGATGGTACAATATTGTCACCGGAGAACGAAAAATTCTCTGCTTTTGTTTTTAAAATCCAGGCTAATATGAATCCTGCGCACCGTGACAGAATTTCCTTCATGCGTATTTGTTCCGGCGTCTTTGACAAAGGAATGAGCGTTTACCACAAGCAATCCGGTAAGATGGTTAAGCTGGCACAGCCGCAGCAGTTCCTGGCTCAGGAGCGCACAATAGTGGAAAAAGCATATCCAGGTGACATTATCGGCGTTTTTGATCCGGGTATCTTCGGTATCGGTGATTCCTTGAGCGACAGCAGCCTGAAGCTGCAATTTGAAGACTTCCCCGTATTCCCGCCGGAAATTTTTGCCCGCGTACAGCCTAAGGACTCCATCAAACGCAAGCAGTTTGAAAAGGGTATCATCCAGCTGTCGCAGGAGGGTGCTATTCAGGTATTCCGTCAGGAGGGCGTAGGTCTTGAAAGCTACATCGTCGGCGTAGTCGGCGTACTGCAGCTGGAGGTTCTGGAATACCGTTTGCTTAACGAGTACAGCTCTAAGCTGCTGATGAACCAGCTGCCGTACTCCGTTGCACGTTGGGTATATGCTGAGGATAAGATGCTGATTGAGAACATTAAAGGCTTGGATAATGGTATGCTTGTTTATGATAAAAAGGACAGACCTGTTATTCTTGTAAATAACGAGTGGTCCCTGAATTGGATTCTGGAACGAAATCCTGGTATTCAGTTCCTGACGGTACCTGCTGATGTGGAGAAAATCTAAAGATAATTACAATTACAAATCAGGAAAAACGCTTTCACTTTTACAGAAAATAGTAGTACTTATTACACTCGTAGTGTGTATTGCACTGCTGCCGACGTCTTTGTTTACGACGCAGAAGGTGGCGCGGGTAATTTATGACCGCGTAAGTATCAATGCCGTAAGCATCAACAACATTCTCTGTAACTCTCCGGAAATAAGGGAGAGCCTGGAGAAGCAGAACGTTAAGCCGGAGGATGCGGTAGACAGCTTTATGGCCAACTTTGTTAATGACGTTGACCATTCGGACGAGGCCGGTGTAGCGATTTACGACAAGAACCGCCATCTGCGCGTGTTGTACAACCCCGGCAAGCTGCCGGAATTCGAGCATAGTGCGCGCAAGCTGGTTGATAATTATGCAGGACGCAACAATATTTCCTATAAGGAAAACTACTCGATTCCCAATAAGGCTATTGGCTTTGTTAAAGATGACAATAAAAAAACCATCGGTTATGTTGTTACCGGTTATTCCGACGAAATCGTTAATAATTCTACAATAGATGCAGTTTTATTCTTGCTGTCTATGACGCTGCTTGGCCTGATTGTCGGCATTTGGGGTGCAATTTATCTGGCGCAGAGGATTAAACGTGTACTTTTCGGCTATGAGCCGGAAGAAATCGCCAGAATGCTGCAGGAACGCGACGTTATTCTTAACTCTGTACGTGAAGGTATTATCAATATCAACAGCAACGGCTGCATCACGCTTGTAAACTCCGAGGCCCAATTGCTTTTGAAGCAAGCAGGTATTGAAGGAGTTAATGAACTATTTGGGAAATCTGCTAAAGATGTCTTGAACCGTGTGCCGTTGGATGATATTATAAAAGAAGGTAAAACTTTAGTTGATGCCAGTGTCAAGATGGGTAATACTGTCTTTATTATTACTGCAGTACCATTACTGGAGGATAAGAACATTATCGGTGCCGTAATTACCTTCCGCAAAAAATCTGTAGTAGAAGAGATGGCTAACCAGCTGACAGGCTTTAAAAATTATGCTACTGCTTTAAGAGCGCAGACACATGAGTTTATGAACAAAATGCATGTGATTATGGGCCTGATAGATATGAAGGCCTATGACGAGCTGAAGAATTTTACGCAGGAAATTGCCTATAACAGACAATCTGAGGTTTCTTATGTAGTAACCCGCCTGAAGGATATAACATTATCAGGCTTTATCCTCGGTAAAATAAGCCGCAGCCGTGAGCTTGATATCGACTTTTCTCTGACGGAGGAAAGCGAGCTGCACAGTGAGCTGGATGTGCCTTCGGTACATGATATTGTACTGATTGCCGGCAATATTATTGAAAACGCCTTTGATGCGTTGAAGAATTTTGACGGTGAACGCATCGTTAATCTCTCGATTCTGGATTTTGACCGCGAAATTGTTATTGTCGTGGAGGATTCCGGTCCTGGTATGAGTGACGAGATACGCGAGCATATCTTCCAGCGTGGCTTCAGCAGCAAGTGCGAAAGCGGTCATGGCTTTGGCTTATATCTGGTTAAGCAAAGCATCAATAACCTTAATGGCACCATTACTGTGGAGTCTGCTCCGGGTGAGGGAACTACCTTTACCGTAAGGCTTCCGACCAGGAAAGAGGGGGATTAAGATGATTAACGTGTTAGTTGTAGAAGATGACCCGATGGTTGCCCAATTGCATGAGCACTATCTCAGCCAGATCAAGGGGTTTCAGCTGTGCGATATTGCCGGCAACGGAGATACTGCACTGAAGCTGCTGCGTCAGAACAAATACGATTTAATCATTCTTGATGTCTTTATGCCTACTATGGATGGTTTACAGCTTTTGGCTAAAATACGCGAGAATGGTTATGATGTAGATGTCATCATCGTTTCGGCAGCAAACGATAAGGATAAAATTAAGCTGGCGCTGCGTTTAGGCGCTGTTGATTATATTATTAAGCCCTTTGAGTTTGAACGCTTTAACCTTGCACTGAACAATTATCTGAAGCGTTATCAGATTGTTGAGGAGCAGGGAATCATTAAGCAGGCTGACCTTGACACTACTATTATGCGTCAGGAAAATCAGGTTGCGGTAACTTTGCCCAAGGGACTTGATAAAAACACCTTAGGCACTGTTTGGGAATGCATTTGCGGTATTGACGGCATGTTTACTACCGAAGAGGTGGCAGGCATGGTAGGAATCTCCCGCGTTTCTATCCGTAAATATCTGGAGTTTTTGAAATCCCTGCATCTGCTGAAGCTGGATCTGCACCGCGGCAGCGTTGGCAGACCGGTCTATAAGTATCTGTGCCTTGACAAGCAGAGCGATGTGCTGAAGGCATATATACAGTAAAGCAATTCAGGTGAACCCTCGGCAGTATTTGTCTGAGGGTTCGCTTTTTCTTATACAAATTTGAAATAATCATTAAAGTAGTGTACAATAGTAATATTATTATGCAGAAAAGAGGGGGCAAAACATATGCAAGACCCGATTAAAATATTAGGCGTGCCTGTACACGCAATGACTATGCAGGAGGCAGTGAAAAGGCTTGAAGAAAGAATGCTCGCCAAGGAGCAGACTTTTGTTGTTACCGCGAATGCCGAAATCATCATGATGTGCCAGGAAAACGCAGAATACAAGAAAATAATCTGCGAGGATGCGGAGCTGGTGCTGCCCGACGGTGCCGGTGCCGTGTGGGCAGGCAGACACCTTGGCTACAAGGTGCCGGAGCGTGTAGCAGGCTTTGACCTGTACAACGAGCTGTTGGAGTTATCTGCGCATAAGGGCTACAAGGCGTACTTCTTCGGCGGCAGTCCCGGCGTTGCCGAAGCTGCCAAAGCAAAATCCGAGGAGCTTTATCCGGGCGTACAGGTAGTAGGCTGCCACAACGGTTACTTTAAGGATGAGGATGTGCCGCAGATTATTGCGGACATCAACGCCAGCGGTGCAGATATGCTTTTCGTTGCCTTGGGCGCACCGAAGCAGGAGAAATGGCTGGTGGCACACCGCGCGGAGCTTAATGCAAAAATTCTGATGGGCATCGGCGGTAGCTTTGACGTGCTCGCCGGCAAAATGGAGCGCGCACCGAAATGGATGCAGGATGCTTCTTTGGAATGGGCCTTCCGCCTCTATAAGCAGCCAAGCCGTTTTATGCGTATGATGGCGTTGCCTAAGTTTGTAATCAAAGTAATGGCATCCAAGTTCTGATACATACCGAAAAACGTTGTGCTTATCAAAAGTGCTAAGAATTTTACACTTATATAGACAAAAGCAGGTTGGTGTATTATAATAAAGTGATGGAAGTAGCATTCCATCACTTTTTATATCCGCGAAAAACAGACTGCACAGTCAGTTTGCATTTAATTTCTGATATGAAGTTTTAGATTAAAAGAAATATTCGCAGGAAAGCGAGGCTTTATATGTTTATTGTAAAAGATGGTTATATTTATGTTGGTGTTTCTCTGTTGGTGGCTGCAATAGTATATTATTTCTTCGGCGCTGTGTGGGCCGTAATCCCCGTAGTGCTGGCGTTATACTTTGCCTACTTCTTCCGCGATTTTCACCGCGTTACGCCTTATGATCCCAACATCCTGTATTCGCCTGCAGACGGTACGGTAATGGGCGTAGATGAAATTTTTGATGATGAATATCTCAACGAGCCTGCGACTAAGGTAACTATCTTCCTTTCCGTATTCAACGTACACACCAACCGTGCGCCGCTCGACGGTGAAATCAAATATCAGCGCTATACCTGCGGACAGTTCGTGCCTGCATATGAGAAAAACGCTTCTTTTGAAAACGAGCGTCATGCTATCGGTATGGATAACGGCCGTATGCGTTTCCTGGTAATCCAGATTGCCGGTCTGCTGGCACGCCGCATCGTTTCCTGGGTAACTGTAGGCACTAAGCTCCAACAGGGCGAAACCTACGGCATGATCAAATTCGGCTCCAGCACGGAGCTGGTTGTGCCCAGAAATGTTGAAATCACCGTTAAGAAGGGTGATAAGGTTGTTGGCGGTATTACCGTAGTGGGGAGGGTTAAAGAACAATGAACTGGCGTCGTCTGATTCCGAACAGCATCAGCTCTGCGAGCCTTATTTTCGGTGTGCTGTCTATCTTTAAAACTATCGAGGGTGATTTCTTCCTTGCCCCCGTTTTCATCGTAATCGCTGTGATTTTTGACTCTATGGATGGCCGTGCTGCCCGCGCTCTCGGCGTTGGCGGCGGTGACTTCGGCAAAGAGATGGATTCTCTTTGCGATATGTGCTCCTTCGGCGTTGCGCCTGCCATCATGATTTATATGTATGGTCTGCAGGAGCTGGGCCTTGCAGGTCAGGTTATCGCTGCACTCTTCGCTGTGGGCGGCTGCCTGCGTCTGGCACGCTTCAACTGCAACACCGGTGTTGTACATGGTTATTTCCAGGGCATGCCTATTCCGGCAGGTGCCTGCTTCTTGGCAACCTATGTTGTTTCCGGCTATCAGTTCGCTCCGGCTGTGCTGGCAGCAGTTACTCTGGTAATTGCCTGCATCATGTACAGCGAGGTTAAATTCCCGGATTTCAAGGGTAAGGGAAATCCTATGTACCGTCTGCCTGTAATTATTGCTGTAATCGTCGGTGCCGTAATGCTGTACGAGCGTCCCGGTGCGTGGCCGTTTGTAGCAATGTTTACCTATACGCTGGCAGGCATTGTAAACCATGTTTACCGTGCTCTTACAGGTAAGAACAAATAATTTGCCGTTAGGGGAGTAAAGGAGATTTTTGATGTATACAGCTTTTGATATAATCATGATACCTTTGCAGCTATTGATTATATTTTTTACGCTCTACTACTTTTTTGTTTCTTGGTTCGGCCTGTTCGGCAAGAAGAAGGAAGTTAAAATATATAATGAAAGCAAGACCTTTGCCTTGATTGCCTGTGCGCATAATGAGGAAAGAGTTATTGCCCAATTAGTAGATAACCTGCGCCGTCTGAATTACAATGACGCTTTATATGATATCTATGTTGTTGCGGACAACTGCTCGGATAAAACCGCAGAGGTTGCACGCAAGGCCGGTGCGCTGGTGCATGAGCGCTTCAGCGAAACCGGTAAGGGCAAAGGCTTTGCTCTCGCGTGGATGTTCGACAGACTGTTCAAGCTGGATAAAAAGTATGATGCGGTTTGCGTTTTCGATGCTGATAACCTGGTGCATCCCAACTTCCTGCAGGAGATGAACAGCCGTCTGTGCAACGGCGAACGCATTATCCAAGGCTACATGGATGCCAAAAACCCGACTGATACCTGGGTAAGCGGCGTATTTGCAATTTCCTTCTGGATTGTTAACCATGTATGGAGTTTGGCAAAGTATAACATGGGCCTGTCCTGCTGCCTTGGCGGTACCGGCATGTGCTTTGATACCGAGGTATTGAAGCGTTACGGCTGGCGTGCAACCTGCCTGACCGAGGATATGGAGTTCACCATTCAGGCGATGATGGAAGGTATTCCTACAACCTGGGCGCATGATGCAATCATCTATGATGAAAAGCCGCTGACCTTCAAACAGACCTGGAACCAGCGTAAGCGTTGGTCGCAGGGCCACTTTGACGTTGCGGACCGCTATCTCATTCCGATGATAAAAAAAGCAATCAAGACACGCAATATCGTCATGCTGGACTGCTCTGTGAACCTCATTCAGCCGTACTTCCTGATGATTTCCACGTTCTTTGTGCTTTGCAGCTATATTTATAACTTCTATCCGTTCTACACCAATATCCTGTATACCATTATTCCGGTAGAGGTTTGGACTCTGGTTGGTATCGGCCAGTATATTTTCCCGGTAGCGGTACTGTGGAAAATCCGCGCTTCCTTCAAGTCCTGGATGTATCTGTTACTGTATCCGCTGTTTATCTACAGCTGGATTCCTATTACAGCTCTTGGCTGGTGGCACCGCCACGACCATGAGTGGAGCCACACGCTGCACACCCGTGGTATCAGCTTCGACGATGTAATTATTCCTGAGGACGCAGTAAATGACGGTCCTAAGGAAGTAGTCTTTGCGAAAAAGGACGAAAAATAAGCTTTATAGGCACTTCCGCATCAGCGGGAGTGCTTTTTTAGTGCGCGAAGGCAGGGAAACATGATATAATAAATCTATTGTACTTATGCAAATGTTATGAAGATGAGCAAAAAGAGCAGAGAGGATATGAAGATGCGGATTAAGGGAATACTTTTTGATTTTGACGGCACTATTGCCAATACCATAGATTTGATTATTGCCACCTTTGAGCACACCTGCCGTGAGGTGCTGGGCTTTACACCGGAGCGTGAAAAGATTGTGGCTACCTTCGGCCTGCCGCTGCCGGAGGCGATGATTGCGCTTTCCGGTAAGCCGGAGCTGGTGGAGACTATGCGCGACGCTTACAGAGACTATAATAATGCGCATCACGATGATATGATCCGTCCCATCCCCGGCGTGAGGGAAACGCTGGAGCAGCTGAAGGCGCAGGGCATTAAGCTGGCGGTGGTTACCTCCAAAAAGCCGCCGATGCTGCGCCGTGGGCTGGACTGCCTTCAGCTGACGCCGTATTTTGATGCGACTGTTGCCTTGGGCGATACAAAGGAGAGCAAGCCGCATCCCGAGCCGATGCTGGCGGCCTGCGCCAAGCTGGGCTTGCAGCCGGAGGAGTGCCTGTGCGTCGGCGATAGTCCTTTCGATTTGCAGAGCGGACGCAGTGCGGGGGCGCAAACCGTTGCCGTGCGCTATACGGCCTTTGGCTGGGAAAAGCTGCTGGAGGAGGGCAGGCCGGATTTTGTTATTGCAAGACCGCAGGAGCTGCTGGAGATAGTGGGGAAGTAATTAAAGTTTTTAATGCAAATATATTTGTTAAAACTATTTTTATCGAGTATAATGGACTTAAGAAGTTATGTGTTATATACGTTAACAAGAAATTTCTGTCAAGAATATTTTTAAAGCTATTTTTATTATAAATTGCTGATTTGAAGGTGAGTTCCTATGCTAGACTTTTTTAACATCGAAAAATACAAAGAAAATAATCGTTTGGAAGCAAAAGCGGCTGCCGTTGGCCTGCCGAAGAGTTTGTGGGCAACTTATTCTGCATTTGCTAATACTAATGGTGGTATAATTTTACTTGGTGTTACAGAAGATGCGCAACATCAGTTGCATGTTGAAGGTGTAAATGATGCTGATGCATTAGTAATAGACTTTTGGAATATCATCAACAATCAAAGCAAAATCAGTATCAATGTCCTTAACGATAAAGATGTTATAGTTCGTGAATTCGACGGTAAAAAGATCATTATTATTAGTGTACCGCGCGCGCAGAGATATGATAAGCCTATATACCTTGATGGTAATTTGTTTTCGTCATACAAACGCAATGGCGAGGGTGATTATCGCTGTACCAAAGAGGTTATTCAGGCAATGCTGCGCGATGCTTCGCCTAAAACACAGGATATGCTTGTGTTAGGAAACATGAATTTAGATGTCTTTGATAAAGATACTATTAAACGTTACCGCATAAGAATGCAGGGGATAAGACCGGGGCATGTTTGGGAAGCACTTGAAGATGTTGATTTTCTCTATCGTATAGGAGCAGTCGGCAGAGATGCTGATGGTAAATTACATCCTACTGCTGCAGGCTTGTTGATGTTCGGGTACGAGTATGAGATTGTAAGAGAATATCCGCATTACTTTTTGGATTATCGCGAAAAGCTGGATGATGATACTCGTTGGAGTGATAGGTTTGTTTCTAGTTCTGGTGATTGGAGCGGTAATATATATGATTTTTATTTCCGTGTATATAACCGCATTGCTCAGTCTGTTAAAGTACCGTTTGCTTTAGACGGGATAAGTCGCATTGATGATACAGAATTGCATAAGGCTTTAAGAGAGGCTTTGGCAAATACCTTAATCAACGCTGATTACTATGGAAATACAGGTGTTGTTATTGAAAGAAACATTACCAGTATAACGATGACTAATGCCGGTACATTCAGAATTGATTTAGATGAAGCAATAAATGGCGGAATTTCCGATCCACGTAATTCCGGCTTAATAAAGATGTTTAGTCTAATAAATATAGGTGAACGTGCTGGCAGTGGTTTACCTATGATCTTTAAAGCTTGGACTGGTACTGATTTTGCTATGCCGGATATTACAGAAAAGGAAAATCCTGACAGGGTATGCTTGATATTACCTGTTGAAAGTTTGGGAGAAGTTGGGCTGACGAGTGCCCAATGTCCTAATAAAAATGCAAATGAAGGCTCTGATGTCCTAATAAATGAGTTGACAGTGCCGGATACTAAGGAAACAGTGCCGGATACTGAGCAAGCAGTGCCAGATACTGAGCAAGCAGTGCCAGATACTGAGCAAGCAGTGCCGGATACTGAGCAAACAGTGCCGGATACTGAGCAAGCAGTGCCGGATATTGAGCAAGCAGTGCCGGATACTGAGCAAGCAGTGCCGGATACTGAGCAAGCAGTGCCAGATACTGAGCGAACAGTGCCGGAAGAAAGTAAGGAGCAAAAAGCTTTAATATTGTCCTATATTAAGGATAATGAAAATATTACTGCAAAAATAGCAGCAACTATTCTTAATGTTAAGCCTAGAAGAGCAAGAACCATATTGCGTGATATGCAGATTGATGGAATCATAAAAAGAGTTGGTGCAGCAAGAAGTATAAAATATGTATTGCAGACTGAAAAATAAATTATATTTGATTTTCTAGCAATTTGATAAATTTCAATTGAAAAAATCAACTATTGACTATATGTATATTTTGTGTTATTTTGAAAGTATATAAATACCTAACACAAGAAACAGAGGGTTGATATATGACAAAGGAGCTTTTTAAAAACATACCGAGTAAAGTCGGAGATTTAGTTAGAGGTGTAGAATCCGGTCGCATAGGTCTTCCTGATTTGCAAAGACCTTTTGTGTGGCAAGACAGCAAAGTAAGAGAGCTTTTTGACTCTATGCTTAGGGGATACCCCATTGGATACATTATGCTGTGGGAATCACCGGCAAATTATGAAAGTAAAAAAAATTCTATTGGTTCTAATGACAAAACCTATGTAGAAGCAAAAGAATTGGTGATTGACGGACAGCAAAGATTGACAGCACTTGTAGCATCTATGTATGGTGTAAAGATTGTGGATAAGAACTTTGCTGAACATGAAATAAGAATTTCTTTTAATCCATTAACAAGAGAATTTGCAGTCTTTACTTCTGCATTAGAAAAAGCACCGGAATGGATATCTAAGGTATCAGATGTATTTCTTGCTAAGGAAAATAATACAATCAGTACATTGAGAAGACGATATATAAGAGAGTTAAATGAGAGCAGAGATAAAAAAGATATGAATCGTCTTACAGATGCAGAAGAAGATTTGATCGAAAATAATATAAACGCACTGCTCAATTTAACAGATTATTCACTGCCTACGCTTGAAATCAGCTATGATGCACCGGAAGAAGATGTTGCAGATATTTTTGTTCGTGTTAATTCCGGTGGACAAAGCCTTAATGAAAATAATTTTATACAAACATTGATTTCTGTATATGAAAATTCGACTAATGACCGTATCAATCAATTTTGTAAAGAATCAAGAATTCCTCGTGACGGAACATCCTATAATAATATTTTATCAGTCGAGCCATCGCATTTGATTAGAATGGCTGTCGGATTAGGTTTCAGAAGGGCTAGGTTGCGTTATGCTTATATGTTATTGAGAGGTAAAGACTTAGATACTGGTAAATACTCATCTGAAGAAAGACAAAAAAATCTTGATACTTTCAAAGCTGCATTAGAAAAAGTAATGAACCTCAACAATTGGCATTCATTCCTCAATATTATTGGTGAAGCGGGTTACATCAATAAAAATCAAATATCTGCTAAAAATGCTGTGATTTTTAGCTATATCTTATATCTTATTGCTAGATATGATTTTAACGTAACTGCTATGCAGCTTAAAAATATTATCAGTAAGTGGTTTTTTATGAGTACAGTGACTTCGTTCTATACGGATTCTACGGAAAGCACTGTTGAAAAGCAATTTGCTGATTTACGTAGTATTAAAAATGCTGAGGAACTCATTGCATATTTAGAAGAAACTATTTCTGCAAGATTCAGTGATGATTACTTCAATATTACGCTTCCGAATGAGTTAAACAGTGCATCAGCAAATTCTCCTGCATGGAATGCTTACATTGCTTCACAAATTGTGTTAAATACTCCTATGCTATTTAGTACATCGCAGTTGGCAAAATATTTTGTGCCAGGAGCAAGCGGCAGTAAAAATGCAATTGATAAGCATCATATTTTTCCTAAACATTATTTAACGCAACTTGGTTACACAACAGACAGAGATAGAAATCAGATTGCAAACTATACATATCTTGATTATGCAACTAATATTGATATTTCAGATAATGCACCTGAATTTTATGTTGCAAAGTATAGAAATAAGTTAGGCGAAGATGATTATAAGAAATCATGTGCAGAGCATGCATTGCCGTTAAATTTTGCCGAATTAGATTATATGGAGTTTTTACGACAAAGAAGAATACTGATGGCTAAAGTAATTAAGCAAGCTTATCTTAAGCTTTGCCAGCAATAAAATTTAAATTATTATAAGGAGATGCTAAAAATGGATGATATTCAAAAAAAGATTGAAGAATTAGAAGATGAGCAATGCGCTGAACTTCTTGTCAAGCAAGTTGAAGAAAGAGTAACATATCAATGTTTACATATTCTTGATCATTGTAATACGTTAGAAGAAGCTAAAAAGAAAATCGAAGCATTGCTTAAAGATTAACCCACACCCACTTCGCACTCTCACACCTGCTGAGAGTGCTTTTTCTTTACTCTTTAAATTATGCCTTATTTATGGTATTATATAATAGAAAAAGTGTGGAGAATCTGCATAGATATTATGCGTAATAACATACTTTAGCAAACAGTTTTCGTTATCACATTTAACTATAAAGGAGGCAAAGCATATGCGTAAAATTGCTATCATCGGCGGAACCGGTATTGATAATCCCGATACCCTGAAGGGATTCGAAAAAAAGATTATAGAAACACCGTTTGGTAAGGCTTTGTGCAACATCGGCACAATGAGCGGTAATCAGGTGGTTTTCGTAAGCCGTCACGGCGTAGACCATTCCGTGCCGCCCCACAAGGTAAACTACCGTGCCAACATCTGGGCTATGAAAAGCTTGGGCACAGAGGAAATTTTTGCTACTACTGCAGTTGGTTCCCTCAACCCGGAGATGAAGGCAGGTCACTTCGTAGTTTGCGACAACGTGCTGGATTTCACCAAGAGCCGTATCAACACCTTCTACGATTCCCCCGAGCGTGGTGTAGCGCACTGCGATTTTACCTATCCGTATTGCCCGACTTTGCGCGAGAAGGTTATCAAATGTCTGGAGAAAACAGATATCACCTTCCATAAGCACGGTGTTTATGTTTGCACCGAAGGCCCGCGCTTTGAAAGTGCTGCCGAAATTAAGATGTTCGCTATGCTGGGCGGTGACCTGGTTGGCATGACCAATATGCCTGAGTCCATTCTGGCGCGTGAGGCAGAGATGTGCTACACTAACTGCTCCATCGTTACCAATATGGCTGCCGGTATTTCCCCGACGCCGCTTTCTCATAAAGAGGTTTGCGACGCTATGGCACTCAGCATTAAGAATATGGAAAAGCTGATTCTGTCCTTCATCACTTATGAAGAGCCGACTGAGGCGAAGTGCAACTGCCATCACGCTATGCAGGAGTTTGGCGGCTTTAAGCTGTAAGAGGTTATTATGGTAGAAACTATGCGTTGGGAGCAGGGGAGCCTGGTGCTTTTGGACCAGACTCTGCTGCCGCAAAAGATAGAATGGATTACCTGCGTTGATTACAAGCGCGTGAAAGTGGCGATTGAACGCTTGGAGGTGCGCGGTGCTCCGGCAATCGGCGCTGCCGCTGCCTTCGCTATGGTGCTTGGTGCGCGCGAGGTTGCGGACAAGCCGGACTTTTTGGGTGCGCTGGATGCTGTGCGCGCAGATTTGATTACTGCGCGTCCTACGGCGGTAAACCTGGCGTGGGCGGCAAATTTGCAGTATGCGTTGGCTGTGCGTCTGAACGGCGAGGACAAGTCCCCTGCGGCGATTATCAAGGCGCTGGAGGAGAAGGCCGAGCAGATTTATGCGGACGATATCACCATGAATAAGCGTATGGGCGAATACGGCGCTGCTGTGCTGCCTGACGCTGCCGTAGTGCTGACGCACTGCAACGCAGGCGCACTGGCAACCTGCGGTTGGGGCACGGCGCTGGGCGTTATCCGCAGTGCTTACGCGCAGGGCAAGCTGAAGATGGTTTATGCCGACGAAACACGTCCGCTGCTGCAGGGTGCGCGTTTGACGGCGTTTGAGCTGTTTGAGGACGGCATTCCGGTTACGCTGATTACCGATAATATGGCAGCGTGGACTATGCGCACGAAGGGCGTGAACGCTGTTGTTGTAGGTGCCGATAGAATTGCGGCCAATGGCGACACGGCGAACAAAATCGGCACCTATGGCGTAGCACTGGCGGCGAAGGCACACGGGATTCCGTTTTATATCGCCGCACCGACGAGCACCTTTGATTTTTCCATTGCTACAGGTGCGCAGATTCCTATCGAGGAGCGCAAGGCCGACGAGGTACGTCATTTCCGCAGCGAGCAGACTGCGCCTGAGGGCGTGGCAGTGTTTAACCCTGCGTTTGACGTGACACCGGCAGAGCTTATTACCGGTATTATTACCGAGCATGGCGTACTTAAAGCGCCGTATACAGAAAGTATTAAGAAATTGCAGGCTCTTTTAAAAGATTAAAGAGCATATATTAAAGGAGGATTTTTAGATTTATGCAAAGCATTATTAAAGACATCAAATTGGCACCGTTAGGTCATCAACGCATCGCGTGGGCAAAGGAATATATGCCCCTGCTGAACCATCTGAACGATGAATACAGCAAAACTAAGCCTTTCCAGGGCATCAACATGGTTGTAACCATTCATTTGGAAGCAAAAACTGCTTATCTGGCACTCGTGCTGAAGAATGCAGGCGCTAATGTTGTTGTTACCGGCAGCAACCCGCTTTCCACTCAGGACGAAATTGCCGCAGCACTGGTTGACAGCGGCGTAACTGTTTTCGCAACCCACGGCTGCACCAACGAAGAGTATGATATGTATCTGCGTGAAGCGCTGAAGAGCGAACCGCAGCTGATTATTGATGACGGCGGCGATTTGGTTAATATGCTCCACGGCGAACGTCGTGACCTGATTCCTAACCTGATGGGCGGCAGCGAGGAAACCACCACTGGCGTACATCGTCTGAAGGCTCTGGCTGCAGCAGGTCATCTGGCATTCCCGATGATTGCCGTTAATGATGCTTACTGCAAGTATCTGTTTGATAACCGTTACGGTACCGGCCAATCCTCCTGGGATGGCATCATGCGTACCACCAACATGTCCGTAGCAGGCAGAACCGTTGTTGTTGCAGGCTATGGCTGGTGCGGTAAGGGCGTTGCTATGCGTGCCAAGGGCTTGGGCGCTAACGTTATCGTTACCGAGGTTGATCCGATTAAAGGTATCGAAGCAGTATTTGACGGCTTCCGCGTTATGCCGATGCAGGAGGCTGCAAAACACGGCGATATCTTTGTAACCGTAACCGGCTGCAAGGACGTAATCACCAAACCGCATATGGAGGTTATGAAGAACGGCGCTGTTATGTGCAACGCAGGCCACTTCGATGTAGAAATCAACAAACATCATCTGGAGGAGCTTTCCGTAGTTGCTCCGTATGAAGTACGCAAAAATATCATGACCTACACCATGGCTGACGGACGTAAGCTGAACCTGCTGGGCGAAGGACGTCTGGTTAACCTGGCATGCGGTGACGGCCATCCGATTGAAATCATGGACCTGTCCTTCGCTATGCAGTTCCTGGCTATGAAATACCTGCTCGACCATAAGGGAGCAATGGAAAACAAACTGTATGTGCTGCCGGAAGAACTGAACACCGAAATCGCTGCCCTGAAGCTGCAGGCTATGGGCGCAGGCATCGACACCCTGAGCGAAGAGCAGAAGGCATATCTGGCTGCGGAATAATCATGGAAACGCAGTTATTTGCTAAAGAAAGTGCGTGCGCCGCTATTGTGGAAACAGGCCATGCGCTGATTGAAAAAAAGCTCGTCGCAGGCTCTTGGGGCAACATCAGCTGCCGCATTGACGCGCAGAATATTGCTATCACACCCTCCGGTCATGGTTATGAAACGCTGACACCCGAGGATGTTGTTATCATCAACCGTGAAGGCGACGTTGTTGAGGGCAAGCACATTCCTTCTTCCGAACTGAAGGTACACACCGCCATTTACAACGCCTATCCCGAGGCAGGTGCCGTAATCCATACGCACAGCATTTATGCCAGTGCGCTTTCGGCTATGCATCAGGGAGTGCCGGCGATTATTGAGGATATCGTGCAGATTATCGGCGGCAGGGTGGAGTGCGCCCAGTACGCTCTCTGCGGTACGCAGGAGCTGGCGGAGAACACCGTGCGTGCGCTGAACGGCAAAAAGGCTGTGCTGCTGGCCAACCATGGCGCTGTGTGCTGGGGCAAGAATCTGGCAGAGGCACTGCTTGCTGCCGAAATTCTGGAAAAGGCGGCGCAGATTGCCGTAATCTGTGCAGGCACCGGCAACAAGGTGTACGAGCTGAGCTGTGAGGACGTGGATGTGATGCATGATTTTTATGAAAAGCATTACTCCAAACGTCAGCAGGGCGAGGAGTAGAAAACAATAATATCACTGTCATCTGCTTCCCTAAGCATTATACAGGGAGGCAGGACTTAATTTATACCAAGGAAGTGAAATCTTTTGGCTAAGCTACTGATTAAGAATATCGAGCTTCTGCATACTCCGAACGGTGAAATGCAGAACATCGCCGTTGAAGATAATAAGATTGTTTATGTAGGCAAGGACGTGCCTGCAGACTTTGCTGCCGACGAAATTGTGGACGGCAAGGGCAAGCTGGCTACTGCCGGCATGGTCAACACCCACGGTCACGTTTCTATGACGCTGCTGCGCAGCTATGCCGATGATATGGCGCTCATGGACTGGCTGCAAAACAAAATCTGGCCAATTGAAGACAAGATGGATGCTAATGACATCTACTGGGGTGCTATGCTGGGCATCGTAGAAATGCTGAAGGGCGGTACTACCTGCTTTGCCGACATGTACGCCTTCATGGAGGATGTTGCGCGTGCCTGCGCCGAAACCGGCATCCGTGCCAACCTCAGCCGCGGCCTGATCGGCGTAGCGCCGGACAAGGACGTAAAGCTGGCTGAAAACACCGTGCTGGCGAAGAACTGGCAGGGCTATGACAACGGCCGTATCCGCATCACCTACGGTCCGCACGCTCCTTATACCTGTCCTGTTGATTATCTGGAAAAGGTTATTGCCGAGGCTGCTGCCAACAAGGCTGAAATCCAGATGCATCTGTGCGAAACTAAATTTGAGGTTGATACCGTTGTTAAGGAGCATGGCATGACACCGATTCAGCTGATGGATAAGCTGGGCATGTTTGAGCTGGGTACCATTGCTGCGCACTGCGTACATCTGACCGACGAGGATATGGATATCATGGCTGCCAAGCACGTGCGTGTAGCGCATAACCCGCAGAGCAACCTGAAGCTGGCAAGCGGTATCGCACCGGTAGCGGCAATGCTGAACAAGGGCATTTGTGTTGGTCTGGGCACGGACGGCGCATCCAGCAACAACAATCTGGATATGCTGGAGGAATGCCGTGCTGCCGCAATGCTGCACAAGGCAACCACCTTTGATCCTCTCGTTGTTCCTGCTAAAAAAGCGTGGGAAATGGCAACCGTTGACGGTGCCAAGACTTTGGGCTTTGCCGATACAGGACTTCTGGAGGCAGGTCAGCAGGCAGATATCGTACTGTGGGATATGCACAAGCCTTACTGGTATCCGCGTCACAATAAGCTGTCCCAGCTGGTTTATGCGGCAAGCAGCACCGACACCGACACTGTTTTCGTAGCAGGCAAGAAGGTTGTGGAAGCAGGCAAGCTGCTGACCTTTGACGAAGAAAAGATTTACGCGGAAGCTGAGGCTTGCACCAGAAAGCTCTTGAATAAATAGCAATTAGCAGCAAAAGGAGAAAAGCAAGAAAATGGCTAAAATCATTACCAAAGCAAATTTAGCACCTGCAGTTTACGAGTTCGTCGTAGACGCGCCGCTGGTGGCACACAAATGCCATCCGGGACAGTTTGTTATCATCCGCACTGACGAATACAGCGAACGTATTCCTCTGACTATTGCGGATTTTGACCGTGAAAAAGGCTATATCACCTTAATCGTGCAGGCTGTGGGCAACACCACCAAGCACTTGTGCGACACCTTTAACGAGGGTGACGATATTCTCGACGTAGTTGGTCCTTTGGGACATCCTTCCGAGATGGGCAAGTTCGGTACTGTTGTAGTAGTTGGCGGCGGCATCGGCGTTGCGCCTGTTTATCCCATCGCGCGTGCATATCACGAGCTGGGCAATAAGGTTATCTCCATCATCGGTGCACGCGACAAGGAGCTGGTAATCTGGCAGGATAAAATGGCTGCTATCAGCGACGAGCTGATTTTGACCACCGATAACGGCAGTGCAGGCCGCAAGGGCTTTGTAACCGACCCGCTGCGTGAAATGCTGGAGGCAGGCGAGAAGATTGACCTGGTATTGGCCATCGGCCCTGTTATCATGATGAAAAACGTGGCAGCAACCACCAAACCCTTCGGTGTTAAAACTACAGCCAGCCTCAACACCATCATGGTAGACGGCACCGGCATGTGCGGCGGCTGCCGTGTAATGGTTGGCGGCGAGAACAAATTTGCCTGTGTAGACGGACCGGAGTTTGATGCTCACAAGGTAGATTTTGCGAACCTGGTAATGCGTCAGCAGATGTACAAGGACCAGGAAGCACTGGAATATAGCTGTGGAGGTCATTGCAAATGCGTGGAGGAATGAGAAATGCTATGCCGGAGCAGCCGGCTGATGTGCGTAACAAAAACTTTCAGGAGGTAGCGCTTGGCTACACTAAGGAAATGGCGGTAGACGAGGCACAGCGTTGCCTGAACTGCCCCAAACCGCGTTGTGTAGGCAGCTGCCCGGTTAATATTGATATTCCTAAGTTTATCCATGAGGTGGCACAGGAAAATTTTGCCGATGCTTATAAAATTCTCAAGCAAAAGAGTACCCTGCCTGCTGTCTGCGGCCGTGTCTGCCCGCAGGAAAACCAGTGCGAGGGCAAGTGCGTGCTTGGCATCAAGGGCGAGCCTGTAGCTATCGGCCGCTTGGAGCGCTTTGTTGCCGACTATGCGCGTGAGCATGGCCTGGACAACGATGTAGAAGCTCCGACAGAACGCAAGGGCAAAAAGGTTGCCGTAGTAGGCAGCGGCCCCAGCGGCCTGACTTGCGCTGGTGATTTGGCTAAAATGGGCTATGATGTAACCATGTACGAAGCGCTGCACGCTGCAGGCGGTGTGCTGATGTACGGTATTCCGCAGTTTCGTCTGCCGAAGGAAATCGTACAGCATGAAATCTCCGCACTGAAAAAGCTGGGCGTAAAAATCGTAGTTGACGCTGTAATCGGCCGCACCTTCACCATCAAAGAGCTGATGGAGGAGGAAGGCTTCAGCGCTGTTTATGTTGGTACTGGCGCCGGTCTGCCGCACTTTATGCAGATTGACGGCGAAAACCTTAACGGCGTATATTCCGCCAACGAATTTTTGACACGTGTAAACCTGATGAAGGCATACGAATTCCCGAACTACGCTACACCTGTATACGTTGGCAAGAAGGCTGCTATCGTTGGCGCAGGCAACGTAGCAATGGACGCAGCGCGTACCGCGAAGCGCCTTGGTGCGGAGCAGGTATATATCGTTTACCGCCGCAGTGAGGAAGAAATGCCCGCACGTAAGGAAGAAATCGGCCACGCTAAGGAGGAAGGCATTGAGCTGCGCCTGCTGAACAATCCGGTTGCTATTCTGGGCGATGAAAAAGGCTGGGTTAATGGCTTGAAGTGCATTAAGATGGAGCTGGGCGAAGCGGATGCCAGCGGCCGTCGCTCTCCTGTAGCTATCGCAGGCAGCGAGTATGTGCTCGATGTTGACATGGTAGTTATGGCTATCGGCCAAGGTCCGAATCCGCTGATTAAGCAGACTACCCCTGATTTGGAGGTTAACAAGCGCGGTAACATCGTTGCTGACGAAGCAGGTGCTACTTCTATTCCGGGCGTATTCGCCGGCGGCGATATCGTAACCGGTGCTGCTACCGTAATCAGCGCTATGGGCGCAGGCAAGAAGGCTGCAGCTGCTATTGACGAGTACCTGAGCAAGTAAGGGGAAAGCCGGCGCTGTTGCATAATTTAATATGAAATAAGCGTAAAATCCTATTGCAGATGTTCTGAGTTAGTCTGCAATAGGATTTTTTATTTATATACATTGTTGTAACTTTGAAAATAATTTGAACGATTATAAAAAATTTTCTTCCACACAAATCATACAATCTTGTATCACATTAAATCACTCGAAAATCTGAGCCTTTCATTATAAACAATGAAACACTCAAAAGAATAAAAATGCAGATTCTTTACAACACGATCTCTTTGAAAAACATTTGCTTTTCACGCAATAAAATAATATAATATAGCCAACTTCACCATAAGAACAAAGGAGTGTAGCAAATGGGATGGTTTAGTTCAAACAAAAATCCTGAAACAGATTATGATTCTATTATTACAACAACCGGCGACTTAAAACAAGAATATTCTATCATGGGAATCATTTTCTCAGATGGTTCTTTAGGAGACAGTACGCAAGATTGGGAAGTTGAACTCATTGAACTGAAAACCAAGGCTTTAGCAATGAAAGGTCATGCTATAATTTACGTCAAAGCAATTAGCGACGGGAAATATAGTAGATTAATGGGTACAGTAGTACAATTCATTTAATATAAAAGAGGTTGGGACAAAACCCGGCCTCTTTGTTTTTAAATATGCTTAAAATAAAAAACACACCTTTTTAGGTGTATTTTCAAAAATTAAATATTATGTTATAATACATTTTGAGACAACTGGTAGTCGGTTTTTCTACTCCCTAGCGAGTGGGGGTGATGTTATGACTGTTTTCGAAGCGTTATCTCTGATGATTGCTTTCGCAACTCTGGTCGTGCTGATCCTTACGTATCGTAAGTAATTACGGCATGAAAAAAACCGCCTAGCGGTAAGACGGTTTCTTTCAGCATTAGTCCATTACTTGTGGTTGGGTCGACCTAGTCCAATTTTTGTGCTCGAT
>CAVCLW010000011.1:0-53863 GCA_963603005.1 Escherichia coli
TTGACTTGGTCTTGCGCTTTCGCGCTCGACCCGCACATTCGCTTTTTTCTAGGTTTATGTTCAGTTTTCAAGGTTCACTCTGTTGCGTTTGTTCGCAACTTTGTTGTTTGTGTTTGTCGCTGTATCCCGGCGACTTGTATATAATACCACGTGGGCAAGGTAATGTCAACACCTTTTTTACAACTTTTTTAAGATTTTTTAGCGAAACACTTGGATTCGTGGACAAACAAAGTATCATGTATACACGCTTTAAGGCCTCTGAAAAACTTTGAAAATTTCTCAAAAAATCTATTAAAAAACCTCAAAAAGAGCCTCAAAAACGATGTTTTTCGGTAAAAATTTCTATAATCTTTTTTCGAAATTTCCTATCACCGATACATTTTCGTATTCAATAATAAAGATATTCGGATCACATTCTTCAAGCAAATGACGTAATTTCATCGACTCAACCTTAGAAACAACTGTCAAAAGCACATTGGTATCCTCACCGCTATAGGCACCTATGCCCTTAATTTTAGTTACACCTCGATGCACAGCCGCAAAAATAACCTCTTCTACCAAATCTATTTTAGTAATTACAATCATCGTTACCGTAATACTTGGTAAATAAGCCTTATCCAGAACAACAGAAGTAATTACGGCAAAGAAGATGGAGTAGACTGCCGCAGCTACATCATATAATAGAATACAGCTACCAAAGACAAAGATATTAATAATATTGAAGACCTTGCCTACACTCATATTATGATACCGGTGCATCAGCAGCAGTCCCAGAATACCCTCACCGCCGCCGCTGCCCTTGCTCATCAGCGTCATGCCGCAGCCCAGGCCGCACAGGATACCGCCTGCCAGACAAGCCGTAATCGTATCAGGCAGATAATTATATTCCGCAACAGGCACAAGGCTCAGCAATACGCTGTAGCTTGTGATGCATACAGCAGATTTCACTAAAAAATCCTTGCCGAACTTGCGTATAGCCATCATCATTAATGGTATATTCAGGAGAAAATAGATACTGCCGATATAGCTGTCGGTAATAAAGCTCAGCCCCAGGACGTTTCTCATAAAATATCCCAACAGCTGTGCTATCCCTAAAAAGCCTCCGTTATACAGATTGCAGGGCAATATGAACATATTAAATCCTATTGAATATACAAGCGAGCCTCCTATAATCAGGCTGAGGGACTTTAATGAAAGAAATTGTCTCAGATAGGTAACAGCCTTCATGCTACAGCCTCCTTTGCCGACTGACGGGGAAGGGGGTTGATTAATAACTACTATTATAATAACCTAAAATCTTCTCTTTGCGTATTAACCAAGTAAATAAAGCACTTTTTCCATAACAAAATAAGTAAAATGCTAAAGTCTTTACAATTTTTTCTGCTTATTTTTTGTAAAACAGGCAAAATCGTCATAATTTCGTCATATACTGCCTTTATAATAAAAGCAACAAAGGTAAACAACCACTTTAAGAAAGAAGGTGCCAAATATGATGACAACGTTAACCAGGTATATGAAGAAAACCACCGCAATTGCTATGGCTGCCATGGTGCTTTCGCTGCCGTTGGCAAGCGTAGCATCCGCTCACGAAAGGCACGATGCTCCGCCACCGCGTCATTCCGACCGCTATGACAGACACGACCGCTACGACAAGCATGATCGTTATGACAGACACGACCGCTACGACAGACATGACCGCTATGACAAGCGTCATAAGAACGACGATTACGTAACGAAAAAGGACAGCAACAAAAAAGCTACCACCAGCTTCATCATCGGTGCTGTACTGGGTGCGGTAATTGCCAAAAACACTTGATTAACATACTCCTTTCATACTCATTACTCATACACAAAAAGAGCTGCAGTTTTACACTATGCAAGGTAGTGCAACTGCAGCTCTTTCAATTTTTACTATATTATATGTAACAGAAGAATCCTCAGCTGATTACATATCACGGCTGGCGATAATATCTACACCAAGACCGAGAATATCCTTAACTACAACGTCGCCGGTTTTAATCGGAGCGGTAACCTTTACGGTGCGCAGGAAGCGTGCGCAGTCCATGATACGTTCCTTCGGCAGTACGTTAGCGGATACTACGGGCAGCAAAGGCAGCATACCGCCTTCTACAGCAATGGTAGAGGTCAGCATACGCTTCGGAGCAGTAACTTCATCGTTAGCATATTTAGCGCCACGCGGGCAGGTGTTGCCGGTAACATTGGTAACTGCGCCATTTTCAATGGTAACAGTCATCTCGCAGCCCATAGGGCACATAATGCAGTTCATAACACGAGTTTCAACAGCCATTTTATACCCTCCTTACAGCACCAGACCTACGGTAACTTCGTCACCGATCTGGGCAAATTTTGCAGCCGGAATTTCTACGGCAATCATTTCACTGGGCTTTGCTACGGGCAGAGGACGGCTCAACAGAACATTGTCGCCGCTCTTAACCTCCAGCTTAACTTTGCGGTGCGGTGCAGCAACACGCATGAACAGCTTAACCTTCTCGTCAGCAGGAATTTCAGCAGGCATGGTCAGCTTCTGCGGTACGCAGGTACGTACACCGTCAATAGCCTTTACGGTTACGGTACGGTTTTCGGTTGCCATTTTCTCCTGAGCCTTCAATGCAGCATATTTGCCTGCGATTTCAGCTTCTTCGGATACAAAGTCAACCAGGTCATGTACGTGTACTACGTTGCCGGCAGCAAAGAAACCGTCTAAGCTGGTTTCACGATGCTGGTCAACAACAGGACCGTTGGTCAGCGGGTTCATTTCCAGATCAAGGCCGCGGGACAGCTCGTTCTCAGGAATCAGGCCAACCGACAGCAGTACGGTATCACACTCGATATCAAATTCGGTACCCGGAATCGGAGTCATGCGCTCGTCAACCTTAGCAACGGTGATACCGGTTACGCGCTCCTCACCATGAATAGCAACGATGGTGTGGGAGAGGTACAGAGGAATATCATAGTCGTTCAGGCATTGAACGATATTACGGGTAAGACCGTTGGAGAAGGGGCAGATTTCCAGGCAAGCCTGAACCTTGCAGCCTTCCAGGCTCATACGGCGGGCCATAATCAGGCCGATGTCGCCGCTGCCGAGGATAACAATTTTGTGACCCGGCAGATAGCCTTCCATATTAACCATACGCTGAGCAGCGCCGGCAGTGAAAACGCCTGCGGGACGCTCGCCCGGAATACGGATAGCGCCACGGGTACGCTCACGGCAGCCCATGGTCAGGATAACAGTTTTGCCTTCCAGCTTCAGCAAGCCTTTTTCCGGATTAACGGCAATAACGGTTTTATTGTTTTGTACATCTAATACCATGGTATCAACCAGGGTTTCGATTTCAGGTTTATCAGCAACGAGCTCGATGCAGCGATGTGCATAGCCGGGACCGGTCAGCTCTTCCTTGAAGTGATGCAGACCGAAGCCATTGTGGATGCACTGTTGCAGGATACCGCCGAGTTCGCGGTCACGCTCGATAACAACGATTTTTTTAGCACCATTCTGCCATGCGCTGTAAGCAGCAGACAGACCGGCAGGGCCACCGCCAACAATAATTACATCATATAATTGGTTCATTATTATTCCTCCCCGCCATCTGCAGAATATTTTTCGTAGAACATATTGGAATCAGTACGTTCTTTTAATACTTCGGGAACAGAAATGTTCAGCTCGCGTGCCAGAATCTGGGTAACACGCGGACCGCAGAAGCCACCCTGGCAACGGCCCATGCCTGCACGGGTACGGCGTTTTACACCGTCAACAGTGCGTGCGCCTACAGGAGAGTTGATTGCTTCTACAATTTCGCCCTCGGTAACGGTTTCGCAACGGCAGATTACGCGGCCGTACAGATTGTCTTCGGCAATCTTAGCAGCCTTTTCATCAGCAGTCATATAGTTGAATGCTTTATGCTTCGGCAGAGCAGCCTTGAAGTCAGCCTTCTTGGCAGCGCCGCTTACGCGAGCAATTTCGTTGGCAATCAGCTCACCTACAGCAGGAGCTGCAGTCAGACCGGGAGATTGCATGCCGGCAGCATTGTACAGTCCTTCAACCTTTTCGGAAGGACCGAGTACAAAGTCACCGGTGCTGGAAACGGCACGCAGGCCGGCAAATTCGGTAATAGCTGCACCCATCGGCAGGTTCGGAATCAGCTTCTTGGCAGAAGCAATGATTTCATTCATGCCGGCAGTGGTAACAGCCTTATCTTCTTTGGAATCCTGCTCATTAGCGTTAGGACCGATGAAGGTGTTGCCGTGGGTAGTGGTGCAAACCAGAATACCCTTGGATTTTTTGGTCGGGGTGGGGAATACCACGCCGTAAACCAGGCTGCTGCAGGCAGTCTTATCAAACAGAATATATTCGCCCTTACGCGGAGTGATGGTAAAGGTATCATCACCTGCCAGCTTAGCGATTTCGTCAGCATAAACACCGGCAGCATTAACCACATATTTAGCAGCAATAGTGCCTTTATTGGTTTCTACACCGGTAATTTTGCCGTCTTCCTTAACGAAGCCCAGTACCTTGCAGTCGCGGATAACTTCTGCACCGTTTTGTACAGCGCATTGAGCGAAAGCAATAGCAGCACCGAACGGCCAGCATACGCCGGCACTCGGAGCCCACAGAGCACCCTTGACAGTGGTCAGGTTAGGCTCCTGCTCAAGAACTTCTTCTTTAGACAGGATTTTCAGGCCTTCAACGCCGTTCTTTTTACCGCGTTGCAGCAGCTCCTGCAGAGTCTGCATGTCCTCGTCGGTGGTTGCAGCAACCAGGGAACCGGTCCATTTAATATCCAGGTCCAGTTCGTTTTCCAGCTCGTGGTACAGAGCGTTGCCACGAACGTTGGTAATAGCTTTGAGGCTTCCGGTAGGAGCGTCAAAGCCAGCATGAAGAATTGCACTGTTAGCTTTAGTAGTACCGATAGCGATATCCGGCTCTTTTTCCAGCAGAACGCATTTCAGGTCATACTTGGAAAGCTCGCGCAATACAGCAGTACCTACAATGCCGCCACCAATAACGACTACATCAGCAGATTTTACAAATTCCATTCCGTCACTTCCTTGCTGAATTTTCTCATAAAAATACATCTAAATTTTATCACAAATCTGCAAAAAATAGAAGAGGGAAGCGAAAATAAAAAAGTCCACACTGGGACACAATACGCCCCAATAATATTTCCTTCATTATATACAAAAAGCTGCTGCCATTTCAGTCTTACTATAAGCAAAACTAAAATGACAACAGCTAAAAATTTTACTCTCTCTTTTTCACAAACCATCTCAGCGGCAGCTTCTGCTCCAGCCAGCTGATAAAGATATCTGCCAGCGGTGTCAGCAGAATCCAGCTTAAAACAAGCAGGACGAAGGAAACAGAGCCTACAAAAACATCGGTAAACCAATGCGCACCGCCCATAATACGAGGCAGAGAGAAAATAATAAATACAGCCAGTGCTTTAACAAAAGCGTCCTTGCCGATATATTTCCACATATACACAGCAAATATCAACAGCATCATGCCATGGTCACCGGGGAAACTGCTGCCGGAGCGATCCTTGGCAGGCCAGCCGCTCAGTTGGCTAACCCAGTTTACATTATGATACAGCTGGTCAAAATAGACGGAAGCACTTACGCGGTCAATCGGCAGCAGCTTATCAAACTGCTTAATAATTACCGCACTCACAAGCATCGCAACACCGATACAGAACAGCCAACGCTTGCCTTCAACATTGCTTTTGCGATAATAGCTGTAAAAAATCGCCAGCATCGCCACAAACGCCACCATATCAAAGGCACGCAGATTAACAAATGCCGTAAAATACGTAAAGGCCGTTCCCTGCGCCAGCTGCTGGTTAAAGAAATAGAATACACTTTGGTCCAAAGCCAGCCAAGATCCGTGATAGCCGGCGTTAGGGGTGCTTGCCAGCCAGCTGCCCAAAAGCAATGCTCCAAGGATATTACAGATAATTATCCAGATCAGGTTATTTTTCTTCATATAATCTCCTTTAAACTCCCAAAATCAACTGTCCCTCAGATATCACCTAAAGTTCAGTTAACAAATTTACGTAAATATGATACCATATAATTGAGGATTATATAAGTCTTTTCTGATGATTTTTCCTATCAGCTTCCAAAGGAGGGAGAATTATGCGCAAGCTGCTTTTACTGTTAACCTGCTTATTGATGTGCTGCTGCAGCGCGCTGGCGTTCGCCGCAGAAAAAACTAAGGCTGCAGATGATGCTGACGTAATCAAACCGATTGCAATCATCAGCGCTGCCGAAATGAATGAACGCTTGCAGACCGGCGATAACGAAGACCTGCTATATGTAAAAATCAAGGAAGACAGGGTAGAGGTTTACCAAGGCCTGGCAGCAGACCGTTCCCTGCGTAAGCAGTTGATTTTAGCCATGCCCAATACAGAAATGCTGCGCTTATATACCAATAACAAGGCTGCCTTTGCGCAGATGAACAAAATGCTCAGCGATTACGAAAGCTCCAACGCCAACTTCAACGGCTATAAGATTATCACCGATAAGGATACACCGAAAAAGCTGGAAAACGGCGGTAAAATCTATCGCCTGTGGTTCATGAAGATTGAACGCGAAAAGCAAAGCCGCAGAGGTGGCTGGAACTTCCCGATCGGCATAGGTATCGGCATCGGCGGCGGACATCACCACCACGGTCCCTGGATTGGAGTAGGGTGGTAAAAAATATACCTTATATAATGAAGAAAAGCACGGGTATCTGCCCGTGCTTTTTTGATGTATGTAAAGCTATAGCCTTTTATCTATATCAATATATCGCTACATAAATATTA
The DNA here is from genome assembly GCA_963603005.1 of Escherichia coli. Lineage (GTDB taxonomy): Bacteria > Bacillota > Negativicutes > Acidaminococcales > Acidaminococcaceae > Phascolarctobacterium_A. The sequence continues at coordinate 6,822 of CAVCLW010000011.1, forward strand.
AAATGCAGGCTCAATGGTTCCTTTATATTTATCGGCAATAAACTTCTTCACAGCCTCAGACTGGTAAGCCTTCACGAAAGCCTTGTAAGCTTCTTTATCCTTATCCTTGTTGCGGGCAGCAATAATCATTACAGCCAGCGGCTCGTCCTTAGGCTCAAGGAAGATATTCTGCTTTTTAACATCCAGGCCACCGCTCATTACATAGTTCATGGTAATAGCCGCAGCATCTACATCAGCCAGGCTGCGCGGCAGCTGTGCTGCCTCCAGCTCCTTAAATTTCAGATGCTTGGGATTATCGACAACATCCTTCGGAGTAGCCTTCATCCCCACGCCATCTTTCAATTTTAACAGACCGGCGCGCTGCAAAAGCAACAGACCACGACCGCCGTTTGTCGGGTCATTAGGAATCGCAATCGTTGCACCATCAGGAATATCCTTCACATCATGCACTTTGTCACTGTAAATGCCCATGCGCATTAAAATAGCATTGCCGATTGGTACAAGGTCAGTCTTGTTGGTCTTGTTGAAGTTATCCAGGAAGGGCTTATGCTGATAGCTTACCAAATCCAGCTCGCCATCTGCCAAAGCTTTATCCGGTGTAACATAATCAGAGAACTCCACAACCTGTACCTTCAGGCCACTTTTAGCCGCTTCCTTAGCTGCAGCCTCCACAACCTCGGCATGGGGACCGGCGGTAGCGCCAACCTTAATCGTTGTTTCCGCCTGTTTGTCACCGCCGCCGCAGCCTGCTGCCGCCAATGCCACTACAGATAATGCAATAACCAATAATTTTTTCAACATAATTCATCGTCTCCTTTGCAAAACTAAAATAAAAAAAGCCTTCGTTTATCCATACCGCATTTTCATTATGCAGTAAGGGACGAAAGCAAACTTCGTGGTACCACCCAATTTCACTGCTACCTCACGATAGCAGCCTCCTCAAGTACGCCGGACTAAGCCATTAATACTTCAACACTGTAACGGGTGCGCCCGGACGACCTAAACTTACGCTTCAGCCAATCAGCTCCAAGACCATCTTCGGCAAAGTCTCCTGCGCTTCCTTGCACCAAACGGAAGCTCTCTGGGGCAGTACTCCTTGCGTACTCTTCTTTTCATCGCTCGTATGTTAATTTGTGAGTAAAAATATACAACTTGTCAAAGCATCTGTCAACAAAAAACAGGAAATTTTTTCTCAAAGCCTAGTATTTTAATAGATTTGTAAATGATATTACACAAATCACTTGCTTATATCTCTGCTGTTCAGGCATCTGCAACAGAAATATTATTTTTTATTTTACATTTCTTCATTATAGCGCCCTAAAATACAATAAAAAGTGTAAATTTGCCTATTGACAAGCTAGGCTTTATCATGTAAATTGTCAAGCAACATCACACAAGCAATGCTTGTTGATTTTGTTTCACGCAGTAAAAAATTGACAATATCATGCTTAACAGGTGAGAAGATACCGGAGAAAAAAATGCAGTAACATGCATAAACCAGCTTCCGGCAATCCTGATGAAGTATCCGGTATCTTGCCGCCTGACCTTGAAAGGAGAAGATGACTCTATGGAATTTGCAACAAAATGTATTCATGAAATCGGCGCAGCCGATGCAACCGGCAGCATTACCCCGGCAATTTATCTTTCCTCAACCTTTGCACACCCCAAGCTGGGGGACACTACAGGCTTTAACTATACACGTGAATCCAACCCGACACGTGCACGTCTGGAACAACTTCTGGCAGCATTGGAGAATGGTATCGATGCCTTGGCTTTTTCCTCCGGCATGGCTGCTGTTGATGCAGTTATGAATTTGTTCGCTCCCGGCGACCACATCATCACCGGCAACGATCTCTACGGCGGCTCCTTCCGTCTGTTCCGCAACCTTAACGCCAAAAACGGTGTAGAGTTCACCTCTGTGCATACTTCTAAGCTGGAATAAATCAAGGCTGCCATTAAGCCCAACACTAAAGCCATCTTTTTGGAAACACCGACCAACCCCACAATGGAAATCAGTGATTTGCGTGCTATCAGCAAAATAGCACACGAAAATAATTTTTTGGTTATCGTTGACAATACCTTCCTGACACCATATTTTCAAAGACCGCTGGACCTTGGCGCTGATATCGTTATCCATAGCGGAACCAAATATCTTTGCGGCCACAACGATGTACTCGTAGGCTTTACCGTAGCCAAGGATCCCGTTATTGCCGATAAGCTGCGTCTGATTTATAAAACAACCGGTGCCTGTCTGGGAGCACTTGATGCCTGGCTCGTTATCCGCGGTATCAAAACTCTGCCGCTGCGTATGGAGCAGCACCAAAAAAACGCTTTCGCCATTGCAAAATGGCTGCAGAAGCAACCGCGTGTACAATACGTTTTATATCCCGGTCTGGAAAATCATCCCGGTTATGAAATCAACAAAGCGCAGACCACCGGCTTCGGCGGCATGATTTCCTTTGCTGTAGACAACGCCGAAACAGCACGCCAAATTTTGGAAGGCGTCAAGCTCATCAAATTTGCCGAAAGCCTCGGCGGTACGGAAAGCCTGATAACCTATCCGATTCGCCAGACGCATACCGACCTTACTGCTGAAGAATGTGCTGAAAAGGGGATTACAGATTGTCTGCTGCGCTTCTCTACAGGCATTGAAGCAACGCAGGATCTGATTGACGATTTGGCGCAAGCCTTCGCTGCAGTAAAACAATTTATACAAATAAAGTTTGGTGATAGACTATGACTAAATATGATTTTGACAAAATAATCGACAGACGTAATACAGACTGCCTAAAATACGATTTTGCCATCCAGCGTGGACGTCCGGCCGACGTTTTACCTTTTTGGGTAGCAGATATGGATTTTCCTATTGCCCGGGAAATACAGGAAGCACTTGTTGAACGCTGCCAGCATGCCATCTTCGGTTATAGTGAAAGTACAGAAGCATATTTTCAGGCTGTCCGTGACTGGTATACTAAGCATTTTAACTGGAGCCCCAAATCCGAATGGCTCACCAAGACTCCCGGCATAGTTTTTGCCCTTGCTATGGCAGTAAAGGCCTTCACTAAAAAAGGTGAGGGCGTACTTGTACAGCAGCCGGTTTACTATCCTTTCAGCGAGGTTATTGAGGATAATGAGCGCAAGCTGATTAATTCACCGCTCATTCTGAAAAACGATCATTATGAAATGGACTTTGCAGATTTGGAAGAAAAAATTGTCTCCAATAATGTTAAGCTGATGCTTTTATGCTCACCGCATAACCCCGTAGGCCGTGTCTGGACACGCGCTGAACTGCAAAAGGTAGGCGATATCTGCCTTAAGCATGGTGTGATTACCGTAAGTGATGAAATTCACGGTGATTTCGTCTGGGGAAATAACTCTCAGACGGTTTTTGCCAGTTTAGGTGAACAGTACGAGCAAAATTGCGTAGTCTGCACTGCACCCAGCAAAACCTTCAATATTGCCGGTCTCCAGGTATCCAATATCTTCATTCCCAACAAAAATTTACGTCGCCACTTCCGCAAGCAGGTAGCGGTAGCAGGCTATAGCCAGGTAAATACCTTAGGCCTTGTAGCCTGCCAGGCAGCCTACACTTATGGTGAGGATTGGCTGCAGCAGGCGAAGGCTTATATCGAAGATAACATTAACTTCGTTGATGCTTATCTGAGGCAGAACCTGCCGCAGATTAAGCTACTCCGCCCTGAGGGGACATATCTGATTTGGCTCGACTGCAGCGCCTTAGGCCTTACAGCTGCCGAACGCGAGCAGTGGCTCTGGCATAAAGCACACCTCTGGCTCGACGGCGGCGGTATCTTCGGCAAAGAGGGAGAAGCCTTTGAACGTATCAACGTTGCCTGTCCCCATGCGCTATTATTACAGGGACTGGAGCAGCTGAAGCAAGCTATGCTTGAATTAAATTAAATTTATTAATTCCATTCTTTCTACGATGTAACTGAAAAAACTGCTGCCTTCTTTGTAGCAAAAGTGAAGGCAGCAGCTTATTTTTATTTTCGCTATACCTTTGCAGGTTCATTATTCCATCTTGTAAATTAACTCCGATTTGTATATAATGCAGATAAGCTATCCTATGCTTATTTGCTGTAACGCTCTTATCGAAGCAGATAAAACAGCGAAACAAATTGGTTTTAAAGCTATAATAAAATATAATAAACTTGATTTTTACGCTTTTGCCGTTATGCAAAAGCCTAATGAAGCAGGAAGGGAGCATTATATGAAACGTGAACAAATAGCCAAAAACATTGTTGCTGATCTCAAGGAGCTGGCAGCCTTAACCTCTGATGCAGACGGAGCACAGCGCATCGCCTGGACACCGACATTCAAGAAAGCAACGGAATGGTTTGCCCCAAAGATGCAGGCCGCAGGTGCGGAGGTCTGGACAGATGCTGCAGGTAACAGCTGGGCCAAATTTGCCGGCGAAAGCGAGGAGTGCATTGTTATCGGCAGTCATCTCGATTCCGTACCTGACGGAGGCTGGCTGGACGGCGCTTTAGGCGTTGTAGCAGGCATGGGCATCGGTGCCTATGGTCTGGCAGACAAAAAGCCTGCCAAAACTCTTTACGTTGTCGGTTGGGCAGATGAGGAGGGTGTAGCCTTCGGCAAAAGCTGTCTTGGCAGCAGCGCTGTCAGCGGCATTGTCACAAGCAAGGATGTACTGCCCTTAATCCATCAGGAAAACGGCCGCAGCTTCAGCGATGTCTGGCAGGAATACGGCCTTGATGCCAGCAAGATAGGGGAGGCACACACTGCCTTTGCAAAGCTGCCGGTTAAAGCTTACCTGGAGCTGCACATTGAGCAGGCACCGTTGCTGGCTTTAGCCAAAAAAAGCGTAGCCTGCGTTTACGGCGTTTGCGGCTGCAACCGCCAGTATATCACCTTCCGCGGACAGCAGGGACATTGCGGTTCGCCTGTTGCCCTGCGTCAGGATGCCTTTATTGCAGCAGCGCAAACCACCCTTGACCTGCGTGAAATTGCCCTCAAATATGATTCCTATTGCACTGTCGGCAATATAGAAGTCAAACCTGACCTGACTACTATTTCTCCTGGCTATTGCCGCATTTCGCTGGACCAGCGCAGCATTAAGCCGGAAACAATGCAAATCATTGTTGCCGAAGCCAAGGCTGCGGCGCAAAAGCATGCGCAGGAGGGTAAGCTGACTGTAGAATTTGAGCCTATCTGGCATGCTGAGCCGATTCTTTTTGATGAACACCTTGTTGAGGACTGCAACGTTGCCGTAGAAGAGGAAACAGGTGCAAGACACAGCATGTATTCCGCACCGCTGCATGATGCCGTGCCTCTGAGTGCCGTTGTACCTTCGGTAATGATGTTCGCTCAGTCCGATCCCGGTATTTCTCACTGCAAGGAGGAAAATACCCCGCAGCCACAGCTGGAGGAAGCAATCCGTGCATTCATCCGTCTGGCTGAAAAAGAGCTGGGAATCAGCTTTGCAGAGTAAGCACTAAAGTCCGCTACAACCTTGCAACAGAGTAATTTTATATTTTTATACGACAAAAGCAGCTTCTGCGTCGCAGAAGCTGCTTTGCTTTTTATACAGCCTATTTATTTTATTAAATCCTTCAGTCCGCGTATCCGCATAACCTTCCAGGTGAAGCACAGACTGCGCAGCGACTGGTCCAAAAACATCGGTACCCAGGCGCCAACAATCCCCAGCTTGCAATAATAGATAAAGAAGGCCGTCATCAATGGACGCAGAACGGTAATCAGCACAAAGGAATAAACAGCAACGGCAGTAGTCTGACCGCTGCCACGCAATATGCCTGCCGTGATAATCGTATGCCCCTGCGGTATGCAGACGGCTGCCACCCAGAACATTACCGTCTCACTGAGAGTAAGTGCCTGCGCATCCTGCGAATAAACGCTGAAAATCGGCACGCGTGCGGCATACAGAATAATAAAAGAGGCAACGGAAAGTCCCAGACCCCATTTAAAGCCTATACTGCGGCAGCGCTTCCAGTTTGCATAATCAGCGGCACCGCGCATTTGCCCGGCCAGCACCATATTAGCCTTACCGAAGCCGAAGATAAAATCATAAGAAAAATCACAGATATTATAGCAGATGCTGTGTACTGCATAGGGCAGAGTACCAAGACGCGCAGTCATCCAGCCATAGGCCAGCATACCGATGCGTTCCGCTCCCAGCTCACTGAAAACACCGCCGAATACCGGCATAAATTCCCGCCAAAAGATTTTATCCGGCAGCTGCAGCAGACCGTCACTGAAAAAGCCCTCATGCTTCATAATCCAGACGGTGATACCAAGAGTACACAGAGAGCCGATAATCGTACTGATTGCCGCACCACGCACACCCCAGCCGGCAAAGCTGCCAAAGCCTGTAATGAGAAAATAATTGCAGACGATATTCACTACATTGCCGACAATATTGCTTTTCATAATAGCGCTCGTCCGGCCTACACCCAACAAGGTTCCCTGCAGCAAGAGTGACAGTGAGTTTAGCAGTACTGCAGCTACGGCAATATTGCCGTAAGCCAGCGCCAGCTCCAAATAGTCGCTCTGCGCACCCATCAGCACCACCAGCTTCTCAAAAAAGCCATAGAAAAGCAGATGCAGGACTACAAGCAGAATACTGCTGACAGTAAAGCTTTGGCGCAGCAAAACCTTAATAGCAGGATATTTCCCTGACCCGAATTTATTCGCTGTCAGAATCGTAACGGCAGATGCCAGTGAGCGCGATACTGTCAGCAGTACCAGGCGCAGCGGCAGAAAAATACTTACCGCCGCTATGGCCTTAGCACCCAATACGCCTACCATAATCAAATCAGCCGCAGCCAGAAAGGTCATAAAAATGCCCTCCAACGCAGCGGGGAGGGCAATACGCAAATATTTACCTGTTAATGAATCATTAAAGCTCTTCATTTTCTAGAAAACATATACGTTAAAACAAATAAACAAATTTATTCAGCATCCTCTTCATGATGGATTGCTGCCAGAGAAACAACCTTGTCCTCATCGTTCAAGGTCATCAGCTTAACGCCCTGGGTATTACGGCCATATTGGGAAATCTGGTCCACATCGGTACGGATAATCAGACCGGCTGCAGTAATCATCATGATTTCCTGATCCGGGTTAATAACCTTCATGCCGATTACCAGACCGGTTTTTTCGGTAATCTTCATGTTGATGATACCCTTGCCGCCACGAGTCTGCTTACGATATTCCTTAACCTCGGTACGCTTGCCCATGCCGAATTCAGTTGCCGTCAGCACCTCGGAATCCTCATCGGAAACGCTATCCATAGCTACAACCTCATCGCCGTAGTTAAGGGAAATACCCTTTACACCGTGCGCGGTGCGTCCCATGGTACGTACATCCTGCTCATCGAAGCGGATGGCAATACCGTTACGGGTTGCCAAAATAATTTCACTGTTGCCGTCAGTCAGCTCTACACCGATCAGGTCCTCATCATCGTCCAGATTAATAGCAATCATGCCATTTTTGCGGACGCTTTCCAGATCCTTAAGATTGATTTTCTTGACGGTACCCTTATTGGTAGCCATAAACATATACTGTTCTTCTCTGAATTCCTTCACCGGAATAACAGCCGTAATCTTTTCGCCAGGCATTAAAGCCAGCAGGTTGATAATAGCTGTGCCCTTGGCTGTGCGGCTTGCTTCCGGGATTTCATAGCCCTTCTGGCGATATACACGGCCACGGTTGGTAAAGAAGAGAATGTTATGGTGGGTGGTAGAGAGGAAGAGATGCTCTGCCGAATCATCAATCTTCTTGCCGCTGCCGCCGGTTTTGCCTACGCCACCGCGTTTTTGGCTGCGGAAGTTGTCGAGAGTCTGGCGTTTGATGTAGCCCTGATGGCTGATGGTTACAACGATATCCTCCTCGGCAATCAGGTCCTCGATATCCATTTCGGAGCTGTCGATGGAAATTTCGGTACGACGCTCGTCACCAAAACGCTTCTTCATTTCCTGCAGGTCTTCCTTGATAATGTTCATAACCTTGTGCTCATCTGCCAATACGCTTTCCAGCCAGTCAATAGTTTCCAGCAGGTCAGCATATTCTTCGTCAATCTTCTTGCGCTCCAGGCCGGTCAGGCGCTGCAGACGCATATCAAGAATAGCCTGTGCCTGACGTTGGCTCAGCTTAAAGTTTTCCATCAAAGCAGTGCGGGCAATTTCAGCAGTTGCGCTGCCACGGATGGTGCTGATAACAGCATCAATATTATCCAGGGCAATCTTCAAGCCCTCTAAGATGTGAGCTCTGTCCTTAGCCTTGCCCAGCTCGTAGCGAGTACGTCTGGTAATAACGTCCTTCTGATGCTCCAGATAGTATTCCAGAACCTGCTTAAGGTTCAGGACACGCGGCTGACCGTTAACCAGCGCCAGCATGATGATACCAAAGGAGCTTTGCAGGGCGGTATGCTTGTACAGACGGTTCAGAACAACGTCAGGTACAGCATCACTCTTCAGCTCAACAACAATCTTCATGCCGTCTTTAAGGCTGGAGAAGTCATCAACCTTAGTAATGCCTTCGATTACGCCGTCTTTAGCCAAGTTAGCAATATCCTTAATCAGGTTAGCTTTATTAACCTGGTAGGGTATTTCGGTAATAACGATATGATGCTTACCCTTGTTGGCAGGCACAATTTCAGCCTTGGCGCGGATTTTTACTACGCCGCGGCCGGTGTTATAAGCGCTGGTAATACCTTCCTTGCCCAAAATGCAGGCACCGGTTGGGAAGTCAGGGCCTTTGATAGCCGTCATCAGCTGCGGAATTTCTACATCAGGGTTATCAATCAGCATAACCAGGCCGTTAACAACCTCGCACAGGTTGTGCGGCGGAATGTTGGTAGCCATACCGACTGCGATACCGGCACTGCCGTTAATCAGCAGAGCAGGGACCTTGGAAGGAAGTACGCTGGGCTCCTTTAAGGATTCATCATAGTTAGGTACAAAATCAACTGTATCCTTTTCGATATCCTCAAGCATTGCCTCAGCAATTTTAGCCATACGCACCTCGGTATAACGCATTGCTGCCGGACTATCGCCGTCAATGCTGCCGAAGTTACCATGGCCGTCTACCATCAGATAGCGGGTAGAGAAATCCTGCGCCAAGCGCACGATTGCATCATATACAGAACTATCACCATGCGGGTGATATTTACCTAAAACGTCACCGACGATACGAGCGGATTTTTTATAGGGCTTCGTCGGAGTCATGCCTGCTTCCTGCATTGCGTATAAAATACGGCGATGTACAGGCTTCAGACCATCGCGGACATCAGGTAAAGCACGTTGGATGATAACGCTCATCGCATAATCGATATAGGATTTTTGCATTTCCTCTTCGATATATACGGGAAGAACTTTACCAGTGGTATTTTCTAAATCCACTTTATCACCTTTCCTTTACAAAAAACAATATTACAACCAGATATCTGAGGCAGAAGGCCTCACCTCAGGTTATTTTAACAATATCTCATAAACCTGCTTGCCAATCAGCAGGGTGGTAACCAATAAATACAAGGGACGCACATAGGAAGCACCCTTTTTAATCGCCAGACGGGTACCGACAACAGCACCGGCAATCATTGCCGCAGCCATAATCAGGCCGTAGCTCCAGATAATTGTGCCGCTGACAGCGAAGGATACAAGAGCACCAACGCCGCTGGCAAAATTCAACGCCTTGGCATTACCGGCAGCCGTTACAAAGTCATAGCCCAAATACAAAAAGCCAAAAATCAGGCAGGAGCCTGTACCGGGACCGAAGAAGCCATCATAAAAGCCCATGGCAAACGCCATAACTATGGCACCAATCAAAGCCTGCATACCAAGCTTTTCTATCGTACCGGCATCGCCCCAATCCTTACGGCGATAGGTATAAACCGCAACAGCAACCAAAAGCACGACGATGATATTTTTCATCAGCTGCTCCGGCAGCAGGTAAACTACGTAGGCACCTAAGGCTGAACCGATAAAAGAAAGCGGCATCAGCGTAAAGGCTGCCTTTTTTATTTTACCGGCGCGCCAAAAGGAGAGCACGCTGGTAAAGCAGCCGATAGAGGCTGCCAGCTTGTTTGTTCCCAAAGCATAGGGAACAGGCAAGCCCAGGCTCAACAGGGCGGGAGTGGAAATTAAACCGCCGCCGCCGACAGTAGAATCAATAAACGAAGCTATAAAGCCAGATACAATCAGGAAAATAACTGTCGTCGTATCTAAATTCGCCACAAAAGTTTCCAAAAAATACCCCTCATTCCGGTGCGTAGTTGTTAGTTGTTAGTTGTTAGTGATTAGTGGTTAGCTTTAGGTTGCCGGTATATCATGCTAACGACCTTCACTATACACTATTTACTAATCACTGCACACTGCACACTATACACTATACACTATTCACTTTTAACTATTTACTGCCTTCCGCCCAACGGATATAGAGTCCTAAAGCACCGCTATGACAGGTGCAGCGGATTTTTTCGGCACCTTCCAGAACCTCATTGCTGATAGCATAAGGATAGAGCCGACGCAGTGTTGCCTGCTGCAAGGGCCAGCGCACGCCGGTAAAATCTACTGTCGTGCTTTCGCTTAACGGCAGCAATGAAACAGCTTCCGCAGCCTCCTGCAGCTTCAGCTCTACGCTTTCGCCCTCTGTCAGCAGCAGCATAAATTCCTTGTCATCCGCCAGTATAACACGGCAGCCACGCTGCTTTTTTACTCCCAGCAGAGTGTAAACGTTGCTGTATAAATGGTCGAAGCGTCCGCCCCAAATACCGCTGGCAAGAATATCTCCCTCAGGAAGATTATGCAGCAGCAGCTGTAGGTCGGTATCATCCTTTGCAGGATTGAAGCTGTGCACTACAGTACCTGCAGCGCACGCCTGCTGATAAACAGCCTGCGATGAGCTGTCGCAGTCACCGAACAGCTCTGTAGGAACATAGCCTGCTGCAAGGCAGTATTCAGCGCCGCGGTCAGCGCAGTAAATTTTCTTGCCGCCGCTAACACTGTGCAGCCACTCTAGTTTAGGTCCGCGTCCGCCTGCAACCACCAGCAAAGTGTCAGCAGGGGAGAGAGCAGCAGCGTGATGTTTCACGTGAAACATCACGCGCAGCTCCAGCTCAGGCAGTACAAAAAGCTTAGCAGCCATTATTTTTTCGCTACAGCAACAGGCTTAATCACAATCTGGCCGTTTTCCTTGAGAACCTTCCAGGTGCAGTCACCATTCTTGTTCTTCAGCCATTCCATGCTGATTTCCAAAAGAAAACGGTTCAGACGCTCCTGCGCATCCTCCGGCAGCAGCAGCTCTTTTTTAGCAGGTGCCTTAGCACCTTTCAATTTGCTTTGCTTAACCTTTTCGTCAGCATACATGCCGTTTTCAAAGGTCAGCTCTTCGCTGAAGCCCTTCAGCATATCTGCATCGGAAAGTCCTTTTTTAATTTTAACCATTTAAAGCACCTCTTTTTATGCTACAAGCCTGCTTACAGGTCCAGATTACGAACCTTCTTCGCATTATCCTCGATAAACTGACGGCGCGGCTCAACCTTATCGCCCATCAGAATGGAGAAAATGCGATCTGCTTCTGCAGCATCCTCCAGATGAACCTGCAGAATAGTACGTGCCGCAGGATCCATAGTTGTTTCCCACAGCTGGCCGGGGTTCATCTCGCCTAAGCCTTTGTAACGCTGTACATACGGGTTAGTATTGCGGCCAACCTCGTCGAGGATTTGCTGCAATTCTTCATCGCTGTAAGCGTAGTAATGCTGCTTCTGGTTTTTACGGATTAAATACAGCGGCGGCTGTGCAATAAACACATGGCCTTCCTTAATCAGGGGCTGCATATAACGGTAGAAGAATGTCAACAGCAGCGTACGGATATGCGCACCGTCGACGTCGGCATCTGTCATAATAATAATCTTGCCATAACGTGCCTTGTCCAGATTGAAGTCATCGCCGATACCACAGCCAAAGGCAGTAATCATATTGCGGATTTCTTCACTGCTCAGCACCTTATCAAGACGTGCCTTTTCAACATTAAGGATTTTACCGCGCAACGGCAAAATAGCCTGGAAATCACTGTTACGGCCCTGCTTGGCACTGCCGCCTGCGGAATCACCTTCGACCAGATAAATCTCGGTATCCTCAACGTTACGGCTCTTGCAGTCAGCCAGCTTGCCGGGAAGTCCGCCCAAATCCATAGCGTTCTTACGGCGTGTAAGCTCGCGCGCCTTGCGTGCTGCCAGACGGGCGCGTGCAGCAATAATAGCCTTTTCCACCAGCTTTTTGGCAACCTGCGGATTTTCCTCCATAAACTCGGCCAGAGTATCGCCGACCAAGTTATCAACGATAGGCATAACCTCGCTGTTGCCCAGCTTAATTTTAGTCTGGCTTTCGAACTGCGGGTTCTGCACCTTCAGGCTCAGAACTGCAGTTAAGCCTTCACGTACATCATCACCACTCAACGCATCCTCATTTTCCTTGAGCATGTTGGTCTTACGCGCATAAGCATTAATTGTGCGGGTCAACGCCTTACGGAAGCCGCTGAGATGAGTACCGCCTTCCTCGGTGTTGATGTTGTTGACATAGGTAAAAATGTTCTCGCTGTAGGTATCGCAGTATTGCATTGCAACCTCAACGATAACAGCGTTCTTTTCACCCTCCAGATAAATCGGCTTCGGATTGATTTTATCCTTGTCCTTATCCATAAATTCAACGTATTCGATAATACCACCGGCGAAATGGAAGGTTTCACTCTTATCCTCTGCACGTTCATCAGTCAGGGAAATGGTAATGCCCTTATTCAAAAAGGCCAGCTCGCGAATACGCAGACGCAGAGTATCATAGCTGTATTCCGTTTCCGTAAAAATGGTAGCATCCGGTTTGAAATGTACTGTGGTACCGGTAGTTTCACAATCGCCCTTTTCATAGAGCTTTTTCGAGGTTTTGCCCTTAGCAAACTCAATGCCGTAGCATTTGCCGCCGCGGCGCACCTCAACCTCCATGTGCTCACTCAAAGCGTTAACGCAGGTAACACCGACACCATGCAGACCGCCGGAAACCTTATAGCCGCCGTCACCGAACTTACCGCCTGCATGCAATACTGTCATGATAACCTCAACAGCAGGCTTCTTTTCCTTTTTCATCATATCCACGGGAATGCCACGGCCGTTATCGATAACCGTAATGCTGTTATCCTTATGGATAATTACCTTGATATCACTGCAGTAGCCGGCCAAAGCCTCGTCAATACTGTTGTCCACAACCTCATACACCAGATGGTGCAGACCGCGGGATGACGTACTGCCGATATACATAGCAGGTCTTTTGCGTACAGCCTCCAGGCCCTCTAAAACGTGAATCTGTTCCGCGTTATAGTTACCCTTGACCGCTGTAGCTTCTTCAATATCAATATCCTGGGTCATATTTACCTCCGTTTTAAAATTTCTAAATTAGTATAGGCAGCGCCGTCCAGAAAACCTGTTTCAGCGCGTTTTTTCAAAGTCACCGAAGAAATCGAGGACAAATACATCGTATCATTGGTCAGAACGCAGCTGTAATAGCCTTCGCCGCCGGAAGCATCGACAACCTTATAGTGGGAGCCGTACTTCTTGACGAAATCGTCATAAACCACTGACTGAGGGTGATTCAAATTAAAAATAGCGATTATTTCACTGTTTTTTACCATGTAATCTACTCCCAAATGCAGATACACCCTGATCCCTCCTTAAATAAGTCAAAGCATTTTCATACAGTGCAAGGGTAATGTCCTCAGGCTGCTTTTCCAGCAGAAACATTACCGCCAGCAGGCTTTCCTTCTTATCGGCAAAACCGCAGCGCACCCGTTCAAAATAGTAGCTTTGTAAGTTTTCCTTTACAGCCGTAAATAATATTTTATCACATTTATAGTAGGCCAGACAATCTTCATACTTCAGCCAGGGCTGAATCCGCAGCAGCTCCGCCAGCTTGCTGCGCAGCTCCTCGCGCTGCTCGCGCTCGCAGATGCTGCACATATCCAGTCCTTTGCGCATCTGAGCACCGCATAAGGGGCATTTTGTATATTCCGCAGGCGGGGCAGGCGGCTCTGCCTGCTTTTCCTTTTGCTGCTGCTTTTTGAAAAAGCTGCCGGTATGAAAATAAACCTTTTTAATCAGCACGCGTCCCAGCAAAAAGGAGTTGATTTTTTGCAGAAACAGCTGCTGCATCATATACAGCTCGTTGGCCAGCATGCTGTTGGCCGTGCGCACATAAAGCTCGCTGCCGCTGATTTTTTCGATAGCACAGCTGCGCGCCAGGTTTTCGCCCACAATCTCCGTCCATCTGCTTTCCAGATAATGCTGCAGATAGGCCAGCTTGATTTCCGGCGATATATAAGCCTTTTTATAGGTGCGGCGCGGATCAAACAGACGGCGGATAACCTCCTCCGCAGCCTCTAAATTCTCAGCATACATAATCAGGCCTCGCTTATACAGCCACCGGAAATTTTAAAGTAAGCATTGCCGGCGAGCTCCGGTATCAGCTCGCGGTCATTTACTGTAATAAAGGTCTGCACTCTGCCGTCAATAAACAGCAGCAGCTGAGCGCGGCGGCTGTTATCAAGCTCGCTCATGACATCATCCAAAAGCAGGACCGGGAATTCACCCAGCTCGTTTTTGACATACTGCAGCTGTGACAGCTTCAGTGCCAGAGCACCGCTGCGCTGCTGCCCCTGTGAGCCGAAGGCCCGCAAGGAAAGACCGTTGAGCAATAGCTGCAAATCGTCGCGATGGGGCCCGATGCCCGTATTGCCGCGCAGGACATCAAGGCGCTGACGCTCCGACAGCTGTTCACGGTAAAAATCCTCTGCTGCCTCCGCGGCAGACTGCGGATAGAGTAGAGTGCTGTTGTTGGCCTTCTGCTCGTAGCGCACCTGCAGCATTTCGCTGCCCTTGGTAATGGATGAATAAATCTCTCCGGCAATAGCCTGCAGCTTGCCCAACGCCGCCAAACGTCTGCGTACAATAGCTGCCGCCAGACGGATGAACTCCTCGTTCCAGGGCTGCAATACATCAGGACTGCCTCCGTTATCGCGCAGCTCCTTCAAAAGGCGGTTGCGCTGCTGCAGAACACGGTTATACTTCAGCAGCAAATCGTAATATACAGGGTCCGTCTGGGCAATCTGCATATCAAAGAAGCGGCGCCGCAACGCAGGCTCGCCCTTGACCAGCTGCAGGTCCTCCGGTGAAAACATCACCGCATTCAGGGCACCGTAATGCTCCTTTGGACGCACGCGCGCACCGTCGAGCAATATTTCCTTCTGCCAGCGTTCATGCTGACGGTATTTTTTGATTTTTACCTCATGGCTGCCACTGAAGCTGGCGTATTCCACGCCTACGGCCATAGCGTCGGCACCCATTTTCAGCATTTCCTCTTCGGCGGAGGTACGGTGCGACATACCGAAGGCACTGTAAAAAATAGCCTCCAGCAGATTAGTTTTTCCTTGGGCGTTCTGCCCGTAAAAAACATTAATCATAGATGAAAGCTGCAGGTTGCAGCTTTCATAGTTGCGGAAATTAACCGCATAAAGACTGTTGATCTTCATTAAGCTTCTTTGGCAACGGTCAGCTCTATCTGGTCATCAATATTTACTACATCGCCGGGATGTACTTTTTTACGTTTTTCCGTTACCAGCTGGCCGTTCAGGCGGACAACGCCATCTTCAACCATCAAAAATGCCTGGCCTCCGGTATCTGCAACACCGGAAAACTTCAGCAGCTTATCCATAGTAATAAATTCTGTTGTGATTTCTACAGTTTCTTTTTGCATAATGCCGCTCCTTAGAAAACAACACGTACCGGTGTTACGATGTAGGTGTAATCCGGTTCATCGGCACAGGTAACGCATACCGGACTGAGAGAGGTATTCATGGACAAAACAGCTTCCTCTGCTTCCAGGTTCTTCAGGATATCCAGAATATATTTTGCGTTAAAGGCAACATTCAGCGGATCACCGATAGTCTGACAGGAAACAACCTCCAGGCCGGTACCTACATCAGGGCTGCTGCTGGTAATAGTAATTTCATCGGCAGCTACGCTCATTTTGATGATGCTGTAATCACCGTCGGTAGAGAAAAGAGCTACACGCTCAACAGCGCCGGCAAGCTCTTTAATGTTTACCTTGCTGGTCAGAGCGAATTTCGGCGGAATAACACGGCGATAATCCGGGAACTGACCTTCAATCAGACGGGAAACAATAACTATATTATCGATAACAACCATAATCTGGTTATTGAGCAGGGAAATAAGTACCTGCTGCGGTACTTCACCTGTCAGGTTACGGGAAATTTCGCCCAGAACCTTGGACGGAATAATCATGCTGAGCTCTTCATTTCCCTCGTAAGGCAGAGATTTAATTGCCAAACGATGGGTATTGGTGCCGACGAAGGTAATTTTGCCGTCTTTAGCTTCTACTAGAATACCGGTGAACAGAGGTCTTGCTTCATCGGTAGAGCAGGAGAAGATAGTCTTTTTAATCAGCTCTTTAATCATGCTGTCATCAAGAGCAATGGTTCTGTCTGCATCAAAGGTGGGAAATTTAGGATAATCATCTTCATTCATTAAGAAGAGCTGATATTCGGATTTTCCGGAGCTTACCTTGATAGAGTGCTTTTCTTCATTTTTGCTGATGGTCAGGCTTTCAGCAGGCAATTTACGGATAAGGTCGGCAAAATGCTTGGCAGAAACAACTATTTCCCCCGGTTCGCTTATTTCTGCATCAATGGTGCAGGAAATAGCCATATTTAAATCCATAGCTTGTATTTCCAGCTTATTATCTGTTGCGATAACATGGATACCGGAAAAGATAGGTGTGCTTGGCTTGGAAATAATTGCTCTTTGAACTGTCTGAATTGCTTTATTTAAGCTGTTGGTATTACAGGAAATTATCATTTGTTCACAGTCCTCCTTGGTTTTTTAATACTGTTATAATATATAAAAAGTAGTCGACGTAGTAGTAGGGCCTGTTAGTTGTGGGGAAAAGTGCTTTGAGCTTAGCTGTGATGCATTATTTCCCATGTATATAAGGCTGTTGATAACCGGGAAATAATATACACATAATCTACAGGCTGAAATTTTATCAACTTGTGCCTAAAAGTTATACACAGCTTGAGGGTGAGTTATCAACAGTTTTTGTGGATAACTTTTTAACTGTTATTGCCGCAGGATTTCGATGATTTCCTGCAGCTCGTTTTGGAAGGCGAGGTTACTGTTTTTGAAGTTACTTATTTTTTCGTAAGCATGGATAACGGTCGTGTGGTCACGTCCTCCGAAGAGCTCGCCGATACGCGGATAGGATAAATCTGCCAGCTCACGGCAAAGATACATAGCTACCTGACGCGGGAAGGCAATGTTCTGGGTACGCTTTTTGTTGAACAGCTCGTCCTGCTTAACATTGTAGTGGTCGGCGACAACCTTGATGATGCCTTCGTAGGTGATGGTTCTTGTTTTGATATCGTTGCCCATGTCGGAAAGAACCTTCTGTGCGGTTTCTACGGTAATGGGCATGTGCATGAGGGAGGTGTATGCTACTATTTTATTGTAGGCGCCCTCAATTTCACGGATGTTGGTGGCGATGTTGGTGGCCAGCAGGGTGATGACCTCGGTCGGCAGGACGATATTGTCCGATGCAGCCTTGGTACGCAGGATTGCCATACGTGTTTCCAAATCCGGAGTTTGGATATCTGCTGTGAGGCCCTGGTCAAAACGGGAACGCAGGCGGTCCTCTAAGGTTTCGATTTCGCGCGGAGGACGGTCACTGGAGATGATGATCTGTTTATCGGCATCCTTCAGTGCATTAAATGTATGGAAGAATTCTACCTGCGTCTGCTCCTTGCCCTTCAGAAACTGGATATCGTCGATAATCAGGCAGTCAATATTGCGGTATTTCTGGCGGAAGGCCTCAGTAGTTTTGTTCTGGATGGAATTGATGATTTCGTTGGTGAATTTTTCACTGGAGGTGTAGAGTACCTTCATGCTGGGGTTGTTCTGCTTAATGCGGTTGCCGATAGCGTGCATTAAGTGTGTTTTGCCCAGACCAACGCCGCCGTACAGGAAAAGAGGGTTGTAGGCGTGTGCCGGGTCGTTGGCTACTGCCTGCGCTGCCGCATGGGCGAAGCGGTTGGAGTTGCCGATAACGAAGGTTTCAAAAACGTATTTGGGGTTCAGGTTGCTTTCATCGGGCTGCTGCACAGAGGTGTTTTCATTAAACAGCTGCTGCTGTTCGCGCTTGGCAGGTACAGCCGGCATTTCTTCAGCTGCTTCCGATCCGCTGCTGCCGTTGTCCATGGTTTCGATGATGAGCTTGATATTTTTGCTCATAATGCCGGCCAGGACACCCTCGATAACCTGAGCGTAGTTTTCCTCCAGCATTGTTTTAAAAAAGTCGTTTTTGACAGCTACTTTATAGTAGGTATCTGTCACCTCTAACGGCATAATCGGCTTAATCCAGACATTGAAGACTTTTTCATTAAAGGATTCCTTTAATTTGTCCTTACATCTGACCCAGATTTCCGCTAAATCATAGGAATTCATATAGATACATCCTTTCTCGCTGATTTTAGAAAAATAAAAACGACAGCCTGCATTGCCCGCGGAAGGGCGGTGTAAGCGCCGGTTTAAGTGAAGCTAGATATACACATATATTTTATCAGACTGTGGATAACTTCGCAAATTTTCAAGAAAAATTTCTGAGAGGGCAGAAAAATGGCTGTTTTTACTTGACGAAGTTTTTATTTTCCCATATAATAAGTTAGTAATACCTTGCGTGGTGCAGTACGTGCTGATGAAGGCGCATTGTTACTGCGTTGGTAGAGCAAATAACAGCTATCAATATTCACATAAATTAGAAATTGATAAAATTTTGCGGTGGATAAGGAGGGAATACTGAATGAAGCGTACTTTTCAACCTAACAATCTCAGAAGAAAAAGAACTCATGGTTTCAGAGAAAGAATGAAAACTTTGGGCGGTCGTCAAGTTCTCAAAAGAAGACGTGCTAGAGGCAGAAAGAAATTGTCTGCATAACATTATAAAATAGGCCGCGCAAGTGGCCTATTTTTTCCATGCGGGCAGGTGTGCATTTGATGCAAAAGAAAAAGTTTACTTTAAAAAAATTAAATCGACTTAAATCGAAGAAAAGCTTTCAGATTGTCTATGTAAAGGGACGCACTGTTGTCGATGCTATGTCGGTTTTTTATATTCTCCCGGATCAGGGCGAAGATATAAAAATCGGTCTGGCGGTAGGCAAGAAGCTGGGCTGTGCTGTGGTGCGCAACCGTGTCAAGCGTCTGATGCGTGAAGTATTCCGCATGCATAAGGCAGAACTCAAAAAGGGTTACCATATAGTCTGGGTAGCTCGCAAGAAGCTGACAAAGGCTGATTACAAGACTTTTGAGCGTGTATTTTTAAGACTGGCAAAAAGAGCAGCTCTGCTGCAGTAATAAGGATAGAAGGCTATGAGCAGGTTACTGATTTTGTGTATAAGATTCTACCAGATTTTTATATCACCGCTGAAACCGCCGACCTGCAGGTTTTATCCTACATGTTCAGCGTATGCTATTGAAGCGATTCAGAAGAAGGGTCCTGTGAAAGGAACGTGGCTGGCGATTAAGCGTATCGCAAAATGTCATCCTTTTCATCCGGGCGGTTATGACCCTGTGCCATAAGCATACTATTAAGCTATAACACTTTGTTTTTTAAGGAGTGATATCTTGGATTTTCTCGCTAATATCGTACAACAGGTGTTAACTGTGCTCTACAATTTTACTGAGAGCGTCGGTATACCGAACCTTGGCCTGGCTATTGTGTTAATGACCATTATCATTAAGCTGATTATGTATCCGCTGACTCAAAAGCAGATTCAGTCAACTAAGGCTATGATGGAAATTCAGCCGAAGATGAAGGCTTTACAGGAAAAATATAAGGATGATAAACAGCGCCTGAATATGGAGCTGGCTAATTTATATAAGAGCGAAGGCGTTAATCCGCTGGCAGGCTGTCTGCCGCTGCTCATCCAGATGCCGATTATGATTGGTATTTTCTACGGCATCCGTGACTACAACTATGCAGCACATCCGGAAATCGTTACCAGCTTTTTGTGGCTGGCTGATATTTCCAAGGCAGATCCGACCTATGTTCTGCCGGTGCTTTCCGCATTAACTACTTTTATTCAGACCAAGCAGACTATGCCGACAAACGGCGGCGGTGCACAGAACAAGATGATGATGTACTTTATGCCTCTGTTCATCGGTTATATCAGCTTGACCTTCCCGGCAGGTCTGGTACTGTACTGGGTTGTTATGAATATTATGCAGATTGCACAGCAGTCTATTATGAACAGAGCTGCTGCTAAATAAGCGTGTAAGCGTATAGGAGTTGGTAAAGATGGCTTTTGTTGAGAAGACCGGTAAGAGCGTGGACGAAGCTGTTGCAGCAGCTTTGGCAGAACTGAATGTTACTGCCGACCAGGCTGTTGTTGAAGTATTAGAGGAAGCAAAAAAGGGCTTTTTAGGCTTTGGCCGTAAGGATGCCCGTGTACGCGTAAGCGTTAAACCTGCGGAAGCAGAGGCAGAAAAACCTGCTGAGGCTGCACCCGTTGCGGAAAAAACCGTCAGCGAGGCTGCTGCCGACGCTGTAGCTGCAGTAAAGGTAGCTGCAACCGTAGCTGCCGGTGCTCTGGCTAAAAAGGCAGATGCTGTGAAGGCAGATGCTGCTGTAGCTGCCGAGGATTTCAAAAAGAAGGCTGCGGATGCTAAGGATGATGCAGTTGATGATGCTATCGCAGCGCTGAATGCTTTAAAGAGCGAGCGTCGTGAGCGTCAGAACCGTGAACCGCGTAAATACAATGTAAGTGATGAGGCAGTTGCTGCTGCTAAAGAATTTTTGCAGAAAATCTTCAATGCTATGCATATTGAGGTTGCTATGGAAAAATTCATCAACAAAAATGACGGCAGCGTTACCTTCCGCCTGCATGGTGATGATATGGGTATTTTAATCGGCAAGCATGGACAGACCTTAGACAGCTTGCAATACCTGACCAATCTTGTTGCTAACAAGAATAGCAATGAGCATGTGCGTGTAATCATTGACGTTGAGGATTACCGCGACCGCCGTATCGAAACTCTTAACCGTCTGGCAGCACGTCTGGCAGATAAGGTTAAACGTACCGGTGAGCGCGTAGCCCTGGAGCCTATGAATCCGCACGAGCGCAAGATTATCCATATGGCATTACAGGGTGACCGTCGTGTTACTACCCTGAGCGAGGGCGATGAGCCTTATCGTCATGTGGTTATTGAGCTGAAAAAATAAAATACAAAGCAAGGCTGTCGCGTTAAGTTAATTCAGAGGCTTATTTGCGGCAGCCTTTTTTCCGTACTGAGCTTTTTTATGCAGTACAGATAAAAGAAGGAGGGTCATATGGCTGAGGATACGATTAGTGCTGTTACTACGGCTCTTGGCGAAGGTGCTGTAGGTATTGTGCGTATTAGCGGACCAAAGGCGCTGGCGGTGGGTGAGACCTTGTTTAAGGCGGCTTCCGGCAAGGCGCTTGGTGCATATCCTGTGAATACGCTTGCTTATGGCCATGTTTATGATACGGACGGCAGCCTTGTAGATGAGGTGCTGGCGGTGTATATGCGTGCTCCCCGTTCCTATACGGCGGAGGATGTGGTTGAAATCCAGTGTCACGGCGGTGTGCAGCCGCTGCAGAAGATTCTGCAGCTTACTTTTGCTGCCGGTGCGCGTCCGGCAGAGGCCGGCGAGTTTACGAAGCGTGCGTTTTTAAACGGCAGGATTGATCTGACGCAGGCTGAGGCGGTTATGGATATTATCCGTTCGCGCAGTGAGGCGAGCCTGAAGCTGGCTGCGCGTCAGCAGCAGGGACAGCTTGCAGGCGAGCTGCGCACTTTGCGTAAGCAGCTTGTGGATATTGTTGTTAATCTGGAGGCTGTGATTGATTATCCGGAGGAGGATATTGAGGATGTTACCTATGGCAGGGTGCAGGAGAGCCTGAGCACTGTCTGCAGCGGGATTGAGCATTTGCTGGCGCATGCGCATACGGGCAAGATTTTGCGCGAGGGCCTGCGTACAGCTATTGTTGGCCGTCCGAACGTGGGCAAGTCGAGCCTGCTGAACGCTTTGCTGCGGGAGGAGCGTGCGATTGTTTCGCAGTATGCCGGTACTACGCGTGACGTTATTGAGGAGCAGCTGCTGCTTGACGGTGTGCCGCTGGTGCTGGCTGATACGGCGGGTATTCGTGCTACCGATGATTTTGTGGAGAAAATCGGTGTGGAGAAGAGCCGTCAGCTGTTGGCGGATTCGGAGCTGGTTATCTGCGTGATTGACGGCAGCGAGGGCCTGACGGATGAGGATGAGGCGATTTTGGAGGCTGCGGCCGGCAAGCCTTGTGTAGTGATTGTGAATAAGAGCGATTTGCCGCAGCAGGTTGATTTGGCGCAGCTGCGTGAGCGCTTCGGCGCTGATAAGGTGATGTCGCTTTCAGCGAAGACGCTTGTTGGTATTGAGGCGTTTACTGCCTGGCTGAAGAGTTATGTTTACGGCAGCAAGGGTACGCTGGAGGATGGCGCTTATATTCAGAATGCGCGTCAGGAGCGTTTGCTGCGTGAGGCGCTGGCAGGCTTGCAGGATGCGGAGGTTGCGGCGCAGGATTTCCTGCCGTATGACTGTATTGTGATTGATGTGCGCTCGGCGATTGACTTGTTAGGGGAGATTACGGGTGATACGGTGCAGGATGAGATTATCAATGAGATTTTTGAGAGGTTCTGTATTGGTAAATAGAGTTGTGCGACGCAATTAAATATCGTTCCAGTCAGCAGCAATTTTCCCGTGCCCAAAGGGCACAACGCAAATTTCGTGTGGAACCAGGACGAAGCTTCGGTAAAATTTGACAGACGGTAACAGAAAGTTACGTACCCTTGCTTCTATGGTTCCAGACACTTATTTGCTAAAATTGCTATTCCTTACACGATATATTAATTGCATAAGCTAGTGTCAACTACGAACTTTTATATGCTCCCTACAAGGGAGCTGGCATCGCCGTAGGCGATGACTGAGGGTTGTGCACTGCGATATATAAATTGCTTGTTAAGGATTTCAGCTAAGCTGTTGGTTTTCTGCTAATTTTCTGGTTATATCCCTGGTAAAAGGGTGATAGCCGGTACATATATTTTTAAGAGGTCTATGAAGATGAGTTATATTACAGATACATTTGATGTAATTGTGGTTGGCGCCGGCCACGCAGGCGTGGAGGCGGCGCTGGCTGCTGCCCGCCTGGGCGGCAAGACGCTACTGGCGACGCTGTCGCTGGATAATGTGGCGCTGATGCCGTGTAATCCGTCTATCGGCGGTCCGGCAAAAGGTCACCTGGTGCGTGAGCTGGATGCTTTGGGCGGCCAAATGGGTATTAGTGCGGATTTGGCGTGTATCCAGATGCGTCTTTTGAATACCGGTAAGGGCTATGCCGTGCATGCTCTGCGCGGTCAGGAGGATAAGCCTTTTTATCACACGCTGATGAAAAAGATTGTTGAGGATCAGGAGAACCTGGAGCTGAAGCAGCTGATGATTGATAAGCTGCTGGTGGAAAACGGCGCGGTTGTTGGCGTAGAGGCCGAAACAGGCGAGATTTTCGAGGCGAAGTGCGTTATTCTGGCTACCGGTACTTATTTGCGCGGCCGTATTGTTTACGGTCAGGTTAATTATGAATGCGGTCCGAACGGTCTGCGCAGTGCGCAGAAGCTGTCCGCTTCTTTGCTGGAGAACGGTGTGGAGCTGATGCGCTTCAAGACCGGTACGCCGGCGCGTATTGATGCCCGCAGTCTTGATTACAGCAAGATGGAGCCGCAGTACGGCGATGAGGAGGTGCGCAACTTCTCCTTTATCAGCGATATCAAAACACGTGAGCAGGTTCCCTGCTATCTGACCTATACGAATGAGGCTACGCATAAAATTATCCGCGATAATCTGCATTTATCCGGTATGTTTAACGGTATGATTGAGGGCGTCGGCCCACGTTACTGCCCGTCTATCGAATCTAAGATTGTACGCTTTGCCAATAAGGAACGTCATCAGCTGTTTATCGAGCCTGAGGGTCGCAGTACCAATGAAATGTATGTACAGGGCATGAGCTCTTCTTTGCCGGCGCACATTCAGCTGCAGTTTATGCAGACTATTCCCGGCCTGGAGCATTGCAAGATGATGCGTGCAGGTTATGCTATAGATTACGATTGCCTTGATCCGCTGCAGCTGCGTCCGTCGCTGGAGCATAAGGCTATCAGCGGCTTGTTCAGTGCCGGTCAGTCCAACGGTACCAGCGGCTACGAGGAGGCTGCTGCCCAAGGTTTGATGGCAGGTATTAACGCGATGATGAAGATTAACGGACGCGAGCCGTTGGTATTGCGCCGTGATGAGGCGTATATCGGCGTGCTGATTGATGACCTTGTTACCAAGGGTACGTCCGAGCCTTACAGAATGATGACCTCGCGTGCGGAATATCGCTTACTGCTGCGTCAGGATAATGCGGATTTGCGTTTGACGGAAAAGGGCAGAGCCATTGGTCTGGTTGATGATAAACGCTACGGTATTTTCACCGAAAAGCGTACTGCTTTGGAGCGTACGGTGAGCGAGCTGGGCAAGCAGAATATTTCGCCCAGTGCGGAAAACAATGCTAAGCTGGAGGCTATGGGTACGGCGCCGCTGCGCAGTGGCAGCAGTCTTTTGGATTTGCTGCGCCGCAAGGAGGTTACCTACAGCAAGCTGCAGCAGGCCTTCGGTTTGCCGGAGCTGGCACCGCAGGTTGCGGAGCAGGCAGAGATTTTCGCCAAGTATGAGGGTTATATTACGAAACAGCGTCAGGAGGTAGAGCGCTTTATGAAGCTGGAAAACAAGCGCCTGCCTGATGATATAGATTATCGTTCGATTAAGGAGCTTTCCAGCGAGGCCGCTGAAAAACTGGACAAGGTACGTCCGGCGAATATCGGTCAGGCATCGCGTATCAGCGGTGTTTCTCCTGCTGATATCAGCGTGCTGATGATTGCGTTGGAGCTGAAGCGCCGAAAGGAGCAGGAAGAATGACCTTTGCAGAAATTTTAGCCGAAAAGGGTGCGGAGGCCGGTTTGAACTTTACGTCGTTGCAGCTGGAGCAGTTCAGCCGTTATTACGAGCTGCTGGTGGAAACCAATAAGGTGATGAACCTTACCGCGATTACCGAGCCGGAGGATGTTGCCGTAAAGCATATGGTAGACAGCCTGCTGGCCTACGAGGCGGAGATGGCCGGCAAAACTTTGGCGGACGTGGGCACGGGCGCCGGCTTTCCCGGTGTGCCGCTGAAAATCTACTGCCCCGAGCTGAAGGTAACTCTGATAGATTCCTTGGGCAAGCGCTTGCGCTTTTTGCAGCAGGTGATTGAGGAGCTGGGGCTGAAGGGCATCCGCTGCGAGCATTTGCGTGCAGAGGATGCGGGCCGTGATAAAAAGCACCGCGAAAAATATGACTATGTAACGGCGCGCGCGGTGGCACGTTTGAGCGTGCTGAGCGAATATTGCCTGCCGCTGGCCAAAAAGGGCGGTCAGTTTATCGCCCTGAAGGGCAGCAAGTTTGCGGAGGAAATTACTGAGGGTGAGGCCGCGGTAAAAATCCTCGGCGGCAAAATTCTCAGTGCGGAGCCTGTAAAATTACCCGGTCTGGACGATGGACGTGCTATAATAAAGATAGCTAAAATCAAAAGCACACCGGCGCAATACCCGCGTAAGGCTGGTACGCCGGAAAAACAGCCCTTAGGCGCTAAATAGGGGGAAAACATATGTTAGTAGATGATGGATTTTCGGTATTGGATACAGATTGCGGTATTATCGGCGAGCGTAAGGCCGTTAATGAGGTGAAGGTAGTCAAGGTTCCCATCGGGCAGATTTTCCCCAACCCTTATCAGCCGCGCAAAAGCTTTGACGAGGCAGCCTTAGAGGAGCTGTCTGCTTCCATCGCCCAATACGGCGTGCTGCAGCCTCTTTTGGTATCGCCGACGGAGGACGGCCGTTATCTGCTGATTGCCGGTGAGCGCCGTCTGCGTGCTTCCCGTATGGCGAAGCTGACGGAGGTACCGGTTATTATTAGCGATTATACTACCCAGCAGATTGCGGAAATTGCGCTGATTGAAAACCTGCAGCGTGAGGATCTGCATTTTCTGGAGGAGGCTGAAGGCTACGAACAGCTGATGGAGCAGTTCCATCTGACGCAGGAGGCTATGGCTGCGCGTGTAGGCAAAAAGCAGTCTACTATCGCCAACAAGCTGCGTTTGCTGCGTCTGTCGCCTGCTGTACGCAAGGTGCTGGTGGATGCCGGTCTGAGCGAGCGTCATGCGCGCGCACTGCTGAAGCTGGATGATGATGCCAAACGTCTGGAGGTGCTGGAGGTTGTTGTTGCCAAGAATTACAGCGTACGCCAGACCGAGGAATATATCAATAAGCTGTTGGAGGACAACCAGCAGGAAAAACGCCGTCGTATGGTAATTGTCAACGATGTCCGCATTTATCTGAACAGTATTAAGCAGGTTGTCAACGCTATTAAGGATGTCGGTATTCCGGTTAATATGGAGCAGACGGTGGAAGGCGATGAGGTTATCGTCAGCGTCCGCATCAAGAACCAGAAGAAGCCGAAGGGCGGCAACAGCAAGCCATTGTTCTGAAAATGATAAGGCAGGAAGCTTCCTGCAGCAACGATAAAAGCAGAGAGCTGTGTTTCACGTGAAACACAGCTCTCTGCTTTTTTGTACAAGGAGGTGGCTTATTATGCTCCGGCTATAGCCGGATTTTTACCAGAATTTAAGCATCTGGAAAAGACTCTTTTTGAAGCCCTTTTCCGGCGGAATTACCTCATGCAGGAATTTGGGCTTAACATAGCGCACAATCATCGGCGGTGTGCGCATAGTAGTTTCGGCAAAGCGCGGCAGCTTGCTGTTGGCGGGCAGATGCAGGCTGCTGACAGCAAAGCTGATTTATGCCTAGTTACGGGGAGGCGATAGCGTGGGACGTATAGAATGGACAAGTATGCATTTTTCTCATGAGCTCAGGCTTAGGTGTTTGGCAGTTGCGTGAATGCAAGTTGCTGAATATGCTGCCAGCGCTGGTCATGCCGCAGGTTTTCTAGGCGCTGATGGGGCTGGTGAAGTGAGCTTTAGAGAAAAGTCTCTTTTAAAGTAAAATTATTTTTTATTAATATAAGTTGTTGACAGACGCTGGGAATGAGTTATAATGTAAACGATATAATAGTGCTTTATAAAAGGTCAAGGGAGCGCTGTTAAAATTTCATATTGGAGGAGATGATATTGTGAGCAAGCATTTATCAACTTCCGTGAGGGTGCCTATTGAAGCGGATAATCCCAGTATTGTTCGTAATGAGTCATTGTGCATCAAATGCGGTCAGTGCAGTAATGTCTGCACAAGTCCTGTTGGTGTGTTGGGAACCTATGCGCTGGAGCAGACCGGAGACAGAGCTATCTGTATTCACTGCGGTCAGTGTGCTAATGTCTGCCCTGTTGGCAGCATCACCGAGGTATATGAATATCCAGAGGTTAAGGCTGCCGTGCAGGATAAGGACAAAATCGTCATTGTCAGTACGTCACCTTCTGTACGCGTGGCTTTGGGCGAGGAATTCGGCCTGCCTAAGGGGGCGTTCGTGCAGGGGAAGATGGTTGCGCTTTTGCGTGCTCTGGGCGTTGATTATGTGCTGGATACGAACTTTGCGGCTGATTTAACAATTGTTGAGGAAGCAAGCGAGCTTCTTGCCCGTATTAAAGGTGAAACTGACAAGCCGCTGCCGCAGTTTACAAGCTGCTGTCCGGCGTGGGTGAAGTTTGCAGAAACCTATTACCCTGAGCTCCTGCCGCATGTTTCTACAGCTAAAAGTCCGATAGGGATGCAGGGACCGACGATTAAAACCTATTTCGCACAGAAAATGGGCATTGATCCGAGGAAGATTGTTAATGTCGCCTTAACTCCCTGCACGGCGAAAAAATTTGAGATTCGCCGTGAGAAAATGAACGCTGCCGGGCAGAAGTTGGGTATAGCTGAATTGCGGGATATGGATAATGTCATCACGACGAGGGAGCTGGCACTGTGGGCGAAGGAAGCAGGCATTGATTTTACCAGCCTGGAGGACAGCGATTTTGATAAATTTATGGGCGAGGCCTCTGGTGCAGGTGTTATTTTTGGCAATACAGGCGGCGTGATGGAGGCAGCTCTCAGGACTGCTTATGCTTATCTTACGGGTGAGCAGCCACCTAAGGAAATACTCAAGCTCGAGCCAGTGCGTGGTTATGATGGATTGCGTGAGGCCAGCGTGGAGATAGCAGGCAGGGTTATCAATGTAGCAGTGGTTCACGGAACGGAAAATGTCCGAAAGCTCATAGCTGGTGGCATTGGAAAATATCATTTTATAGAGGTTATGACCTGTCCTGGCGGCTGTATTGGCGGCGGCGGGCAGCCGAGGGATTTTGCTTATGATGCTGACGCAGCACGCAAGGCACGTATCGAGGGTCTTTATGAGCGGGACGCAGAGATGGAGTTGCATCTGTCTCACGAAAATAAAGAAATTCAGCAGCTTTACCAGGAGTTTTATGATACGCCCTTGAGCGACATGGCTGAAGCAATGCTGCATACTGCTTATCAGGACCGCAGCGCAGATTTAACAAAAGGAGCGAAAAAGAAAATGATGAAGTGGAAATGTTTAATTTGTGGTTATATCTATGAAGGCGAGGAGCTGCCAGCTGATTTTGTCTGCCCAATCTGTAAGCAGGGTGCAGATAAGTTTGTAAAAATCGAGGATACTCCTGGCGACAAGGCAAAGAATCCTTATGCTGGCACAAAGTCGGAGAAGAATCTGTTAGAGGCCTTTGCTGGCGAGTCTATGGCTCGTAATAAGTATACTTATTTTGCTAAAGTAGCGCAGGAAGCAGGCTTTGAGCAGATTGCTGCTTTGTTCTTGCAGACAGCAGAGAACGAAAAGGAGCATGCACAGCTATGGTTTAAGGCTTTGGGCGAGCTTGGCGATACTGCGGCAAATCTGCTGCACGCTGCTGAGGGAGAGAACCACGAATGGACGGATATGTATGTGCGTATGGCCCAAGAGGCAGATGCCGAAGGCTTCTATGAGCTGGCAGAGCAGTTCCGTGGCGTAGCAGCTATTGAGAAGCGTCATGAGGAGCGTTATCGTGCGTTGCTGCACAACGTAGAGGCACAGCAGGTATTTGCTAAGAGCGAGGTAAGAATTTGGGAGTGTCGCAAGTGCGGACATATCGTTGTAGGTACGAAGGCTCCGGAGGTTTGCCCGATTTGTAAAAACCCGCAGGCTTATTTTGAAATTCATACGATAAATTATTAAGAGCGGATGTTAGCTCGGTTTCTTCTGAGCTGCCGGAATTTCCCCTGATGCTTGCTATGAAGCTGGCGTCAGGGGATTTTTAGGTTCTATAAATAAGTGTTGGAATTGTAGTAAAATATTATCGACCAAAACAACATAATCTACAAAGGAGACCAGACACTCTATGCTTTACAACAATTATACACAAAATAACCCGTTTTCTACCAGAATTTGAGCATTTGGAAGATACTCTTTTTGAAGCCCTTTTCCGCTGGGATTACCTCGTGCAGGAATTTGGGCTTAACATAGCGCACAATCATCGGCGGCGTGCGCATAGTAGTTTCGGCAAAGCGCGGCAGCTTGCTGTTGGCGGGCAGCTGCAGGCTGCGTACCTTGTCCTTGCTATTGACGAAGCGGGCGCTGGCAGCGCCGGTCTGGCCGTTGACTACGATAACGAAGCGTTCGCCGGCGCTGTTGTCCGTATAGTCAACATAATAAATCGGCAGCATGATGTCAGCCGAATGCTTGCGGATATTGCGTGACCATTTTTCAATCTTAACATTCTTTAAGCCGTAATTTTCGCAGAGCTTGTTGCAAAGCTGCTCGTTGATCATGCGGTCAAGATATTTTTGTACCGGGAAAAGATTGCTACGGGTAGTGATATGCACGTCACCCTCTAAGAATACAGGGTCGAAGGGGGCGAATTCATCAAAGTTCCAGGGAGCAACCATATCGACGGCGTTTTCGTCAAAGACATAGGTTTGCGGATATACCCAGTTTAAAACCTCCTGATAAATTTCGCAGTCACCCTTGTTGCTGGAGATTTGCGCTTTGACGCGCAGGTCCGCCAGTGTATAGGGAGTATAGAAGGCGGTAAATTTTTCCTTAATGGCCTTTTCCGCACCCTTGAAGGACATAGGCTCGCGTTTCATCAGCAGCTGTGCTCTGCCGAAGGCCTGCTCCTTAGTGAGCTTGAAGGGCAGGGCGATGGAGGGGTAGCTGCGGGAGCCAGCGCCGATGAGCTGGTCCTTGTTGTAGCCGCCGGCCTTCAGCTCCTCCTGCGTCAGATGGTGACCGCAGTATTCGCAGGTAAAAATAGTCTGCGTGGATTCGCCGGTAACATCGGCACCGCAGAGCGGGCAGGGCAGCTTGATGGTGTGGCTTTCTTCGTAAACCTTGGTGCTGAGGGCGCTGAAAACGCCCAGCTTATCTTCGATGCTTTGGGTGTTGTTTTTGAGCATCTCCGGCAAGGGCTCCATGAAGTATACGTGTCCCAGCTTCACCAGTCCGTTGACAACCTCTACAGGCTTATGGCGATACTTGATTTCGCTATCAAGAATATTTTCGCTGTTCGGCCAAGGCTCCTTGTTGCCGCAGAAGGAGCAGATGAAGCTGGTGCTGGCAGCGTCGGAATACATGGTGCCGCCGCATTTTTCGCATTGTATAGCACAACATTCGTCGTTTTCTTTGAACATAGGAACATCTCCCTTCCTTATCTTGCCTTCATTATAGCGCAAAAAGAGTGTCAGCGCCCCACCCGAAAGGGGAAATTTGGGTAGGATGGGGTTGGTTTTATTTTAAAAGATGATAAAATATCGTAGCAATAGCAAAATTCAGCTGAATTTTAGAGATAAACACAAAAATTGTGCGGCGTTTTACGACCGCACAATTTTTTGTCTGTTTATTTACAGCATAGGATAAGATTGTAAGTTGAAGAAATTTAACCTATCAGAAGGTCCAGCGCATACCTACGTTCCATTGCCAAGGTATCTTGTAGTCGCCGCCGAAGGCTTTGGAAACATCTGCATACAGATAGCTGTTATCCTTGGTTTTGAGGTTGAAGCCGATGCCTGCCTCGTACCAGGTGTCGCCCAAATCGTTGCTGTAGGTGGTGGATACACCATTGTAGCTCAGGCGGGTGTCAGCGCTACCGCCGAAGTCATGCAGTACAGAAGCTTTGGCGTATACATTACCGTTGTCGCCAAGTCTGCTGCCAAGCTCGAAGCCTAAGCGGCCGATGGTGCTGCTTTGGCTGTCCTGACTGATAGCAATGCCGTTGGCGGTAGTGTAATCCTTACCGGCAATACGCAGCCAGGAAAGCTGTACCTGCGGAGTGAAGTAGGCCTTGTCACCCATAGCGATTTCTCTGCCGTATTCCGCACTGATGCTGCTGCCCCAGGTTTTGTACTGACCGTGAGTGAAGCCAATCGGTGCAGAGATATCGTAATCATTGCTCAGGCGGCCTTCCTTCAGCACGATGTCTGCATAATGGCCTTTGTCGCCCAGCCAGGTGCCGTACAAGGTGAGTGCCAGACTACGGTTTTTCGCTGTTGCGTCGCCGTAGGTTGTTTTGCCGTTGTTACGGCTGATAGCAGCGCCGTAATGCCAATCGCCGCCAGCCTTATCATAACCCATCTGGAAGAAATTATTCTGGTTTTTGGCATTGTCATATTTAAATTCGCCGCGATTCAAGCGTACCCAGAAGCCCTGGTCACCATCGCCCTGACGCAAATCGCCTAAACGCTTGCTGAGAGTAGCGTCCTCTTGTCTCCAGGACAGTGCTGCAGCGTTTTGCAGATGGCTGATAGCATCCACAGTAGTGCTTTGTGCGATCTTGACATTGGCGATTGCGTTGCCGTCAATATGGTTGATGGTATCTGCCTGCATTTG
The DNA here is from genome assembly GCA_963603005.1 of Escherichia coli. Classification (GTDB taxonomy): domain Bacteria; phylum Bacillota; class Negativicutes; order Acidaminococcales; family Acidaminococcaceae; genus Phascolarctobacterium_A. The sequence continues at coordinate 38,879 of CAVCLW010000011.1, forward strand.
GCCGATGAGCAGACCTTCGTTTACCTGAACGTCAAATTTTGCCGCACTGTCATCGTGAATCTTCAGGCTGTTTCCAACAAGGCCTTCTAAGCCGGCTGCGTCCTTCACGTTATCAGCATTGATGCCTGAATAGGAGGTATGTACTGCGGCAGCGTCGGTGTCAGCGTTGTTTACGCGGAAGAAGCCTGTATTGAGGTTTGCATCAGCCTCCAGCGTAAGCTCGCCGCCGGTGCCCTGCAGGTGATTAATGTCAATGTTCTGCACCTCTTCATTGGTCATGGTGATGCTGCCGTCATTCAGGGTGAGTTTTTCCAGATAGCTATAACCAATGCCATATTCACCCATAGCATGCCATGTAGCCTTGTTGGCAAGGGTGAGGTTAATGGTACCGGCAGAATCATCCTTGTCTACATAAGGACCGCTTTGGTCGAGATTGCCGGTGATGCTGGAAGCGTCAGTGTTCAGGTTAAGGTTAACGATGGCGGTGTTGGCTGCACGTACGTCACCAACAATTACAACATCGTTAGTTGTACCTTGGTTGATGTTGACAATAGTGTCGGTATGCCAAGTCGGATCCGGATCCTCGCCGTAAACATTGATCGCGTTGAATGTTCTATTGTTAGCATTGTTGGCGCCGGTTATGCTGCCACCGGCCATGTTAAGAACGGAGCCATCTTCGATAAATAGTACATCAACAGTACCTTCGGCACTATTGTTTTCAGCTCTGATATTCGTAATGCCCAGGTTGACCTCGGAATGGTACCCTGCACGAACACCAATGGTCATAATCGCACCATCGCCGCTGCTTTCAGCGTGAATAGTGCTGTTGTCACCGAGAGTAATGGTGGAGCTGTGGATAGCATTAAGACCATAGCTGTAGCTTGATTCATCAGGATTCGGAGAAATGCCTTTTACGTTAATATGCGTTTCTCCGGCGTTGATTTCGGAGTTGCCTGCTGCAAAGATGCCGTTAGTACGGGCTAAATTCTCAGCCATAGCTTCGGTAGCGATTGTCAGCTTGCCAAAGTTCATTTTGGCTTGGTCTTGGGCTTCAATACCTGCAGCCCAGGCATAAGAGCCATTTTTAGAAACAGCCTTGATATTTGCAGCGCCGGTTACGGTCAGAGTATGCTCACTGTCTTCATCCTCAAGATAGCGGCCCATGAAAATACCATCGGCAATACTTTCCGGCTTGCCGTCAGCAGTAATGTCGATATTGAGGTTTTCTATCTTGATATCGGCAGCATAAGTATCAATGCCGGAAATATAGATTCTGTTTATATCATAATTAGAGCCTGTAGACTGACCTGTGATATTCACATCTTGGGCAGTGAGCCTGCCGGGAGTATCGTAGTTAGAGGTTGCTGCATGAATACCGCTGGTAGCACCATCTTTAATATCAAGCTGCAGATTTAGCGGCGTAGTAAATTTTAAATGTGTTCCTTCGTCCCAAACCTCAACAGCAGGGTAGGCGTTAGTCCATTTTACTACGTCACCCTCAGCGAAGGTATAAGTTGATTCCATACCGACAGTAGTGCGGATGCCATGAGCTGCATAAGCGTCATTAGCACCGGTGATTTGGTCAGTATAGTCCTGTGCAGAAGTTATGGATGGTTGTGCCACCCCGATGTACAGCGCAAGCATTACAGCTGTTGTCAGGGTTTTGGAGATTAATTTTTTGCGTTGCATAAACAAGACCACCTTTCTTTAAATCGGCCAATATAAAGAAAACTTTAAGAATATTACAATAATTAATCAGCCGATTCTTTTCTACATCTGCATTATATATCAGGCAACAGAAAAACACCCCACCCCAAATGGCAGATTAGGGTAGGGTGAAGTGAAAAATTTGCTGATTTTGTGAAAAAATTTGAAGTCACCTTCTCTTCCTACCCGAAATCAGCCTTTCGGGTGGGGACAAGCTGCTAAAAATACGCTATGCTATCATCAGAAGAATAGCAAAAGGCGGTGAGCAGCATGCGCAAACAAAAAAGCAATAAGCTGAGAATTATTCACCTGCTGTTATTGGCAGCGCTTCTGCTGCTGACAGCAAAGCTGATTTATGCCCAAGTACGGGGAGGCGATAGCATGGGACATATAGAATGGACGAGTATGCAATTATACAGAAACGGCTCTAATTATGATTATAGCTATAATTATGCGCTGCGTATGGACGCTAAAAGCGGGCAGATGCTTTATGACTGCAGCTTTAAGGCTCCGGCAAATCTCAATGACGACACCTGGCGCTGCGAGCTGGAGAGCGTGCCTGTGACGCGCGAGGAGCTGGCGCCTCTTGATGCGCTTATCCAAGGACTGCCGCTGGCACCGCCCAAGGAACCCGCGCCGGTAGATGATGATTTGGTTGTCTGCGATGAGACTAATGAAATTTTTGATGTGAGCATCGCCAACTATAAGGATAAAAGCGTCAAAAAGCTGACGGCGCCTTTGAGCGGGGAGCAAAGAGAGGAAATGCAAAAGCAGTTTCTGCAGCTTTACCTGAAGGCTAAGGACAGAGCTCCGCTTCGCAATTAAGGCTTAACAAAGGCGGTGAACGGTATGCACAGTAAATTATGGAAAATCGGCAAAATGCTGCTGGCGGTGCTTGTGCTGCTGACAGCTAATATAGGTTGTGCGCCGGTAAAAGGAGAAGATAAGATGACACACGTAGAATGGTCTGCCTTTTATATGAATCAGAACCATCAGTTCCGCACCCTGTGCTATTGCTTTGAGGTTAATTATGATCCCTTTAAGGAAGGGCAGGGAACCTTCAGCTGCTTTTTTGTCGATAAAAATGGCAAGAATTGCCTGCTGTCATCAGCCAAGGTGACAAGTGAGGATTTGGCAGAGCTGGATGCTTTTATCCAAGAGCTGCCGCTCGCAGAGCAGGAGCAAAAGCAGACGGATATGCGGTTTGCGCACGATGCGATAACGAAGGAGTTTTATATTACTCTTGGCAGCTATAAAAATAAGAACAGACGTAAGGTAAGGCCGCAGCTAAGCAGTATGCAGCAGGATAAAGCATTGGATATTTTGAAGAGGCTGTATGCTAAGGTGAGCAAGCGAGAAGGGAAATAGCGCCAGATGCTTTGAGTTTAGAGAACCGCCGTGAGGCGGTTCTTTTTGTATTATTGTGTGTATGGATGCTATACGAAGAGAAAGGCTCTCCTTGGGAGAGCTGTTACCAGTAGGGCGACTGAGAGGGGTTCGGGTTATGTATATGTCTTATTTTGCTGTAACCCCTCTCCGTCATCGCTGCGCGATGCCACCCGCCCCAGGGCGCCTTCTCTTGCCCTACGGGCAATTCACCTTGTCTCCCCCAGGAGAGGCCTTATTGTTTTGCAATCTAATATTTTAAAAGCCGCTTTTTCCTAAAAATATCCCCACAAGCACTGCCGAAGCGCCTTACTCAGTGTACTTTGCTCAGTAAATGTGTTATAATAAAACAGGTTATTTGTAAAAATAAAACGAGTTTTTATAGGATGGTGAAAAAATGAAAGTTTCTGCTGAAGACGTAAAGCATATCGCACAGCTTTCCCGTTTGACTGTTCCTGCTTCCGAGATGGAAGTATTCACCGAGCAGTTCAACCAGATTCTTAACTATGCCGACATTCTTGAAAAAATTGATACCGCAGGTATCGAACCTACCCCGTATGTATTGCCGGTAAGCAATGTACTGCGTGAGGACGTTGTCAAAGAAGGCGTATCCCACGAGGAAGCATTGAAGAACGCTCCTGCTGTTCACAATGACGGCTTTAAGGTACCGCGCGTAATCGAATAAGAAGGAGGCAAACGCTGTGGATTTGTATAAACTTACTGCGCACGAGCTGCATGAAAAGCTCGTCAACAAAGAAGTAAGCTCCGTCGAATTAACTAACGCTGTTATTGCGCGTGTCGACGCAGTTGAAGACCAGGTTAACGCTTACGTAACCCTGGATAAAGAAAACGCTCTGGCACAGGCTGCCAAGGTTGATGCCAAGATTGCCGCAGGCGAGAAAATCGCTCCGCTGGCAGGTATCCCCGGTGCAATCAAAGATAATATCTCTACCAAAGGCCTGCGCACTACCTGTTCCTCCAAAATGCTGGAGAACTTCATTCCCGTATATGACGCACATGTTATCAAAAACCTGCGCGCTGACGAAACCATTTTCCTGGGCAAAACCAACCTGGATGAATTTGCTATGGGCTCTACCACTAAGACCTCTCATTTTGGTGTAACCCACAACCCCTGGAACCTGGACCGCGTTCCTGGCGGTTCCTCCGGCGGTAGTGCTGCTGCTATCGCTGCAGGCGAAGCTATCTGGACTCTGGGCTCCGATACCGGCGGATCTATCCGCCAACCGGCATCCTTCAACGGCTGCGTTGGTATTAAACCGACCTACGGCCGTGTATCCCGTTATGGCTGCGTAGCATTCGCATCCTCTCTGGACCAGATCGGACCTATCACCAAAGACGTAACCGACGCTGCTTTGGTACTCAACACCATCTGCGGTAAGGACGAGATGGACTCCACCTCCCTGAACGTAGAGGTTCCCGACTTCACCAAAGCACTGGTAAATGACGTTAAAGGCCTGCGCATCGGTCTGCCGAAGGAATACTTCGGTGAAGGCGTTGATGCTAAGGTTAAGGCTGAAATCATGAAGGCCGTTGAAAAATACAAAGAGCTGGGCGCTGAAATCGTTGAGGTTTCCCTGCCGCATACCGAATATGCTGTAATCACCTATTACATCATCGCTCCTGCTGAAGCTTCCGCTAACCTGGCACGCTTCGACGGCGTTCGCTACGGTTACCGCAATGTAGATGCAACCTCCGCACCGGAAATGACCACCATGAGCCGTACCGAAGGCTTCGGTCAGGAAGTACGCCGCCGCATTATGCTGGGCACCTACGTACTGAGCAGCGGTTACTATGATGCATACTACAACAAGGCTATGCAGGTTCGTACCCTCATCCGCCGCGACTTTGAAGCTGCGTTTGAAAAATGCGATGTGCTGCTGACTCCGACCTCTCCGGTTCCTGCTTACGGCATTAACGACAAGATGGATCCGCTGACCATGTACATGCTGGACGTAACCACTATTCCGGTAAATATGGCCGGTCTGCCGGGTATTTCCATTCCTTGCGGCTTTGCTGATGACGGCATGCCTATCGGTATGCAGTTGATCGGTAAGGTTCTGGACGAAGCAACCATTCTGCGTGCTGCTTATACCTTTGAACAGGCAACCGAATATCATAAAGTATTCGCACCGCTGGGAGGTAACAAATAATGACTAAATATATTACCGTTATCGGCCTGGAAGTTCATGCCGAGCTGAAAACAAAAACTAAAGCATTCTGCAGCTGCTCCACTGCCTTCGGCAGCCTGCCCAACACCCATGTATGCCCGGTTTGCCTGGGTATGCCCGGTGCACTGCCTGTACTGAACAAGCAGGTTGTTGATTTCGCTATCAAGGCTGGCCTGGCGCTGAACTGCGATATCCAGAAATACAATAAATTCGACCGTAAAAACTATTTCTATCCTGACTTGTCCAAGAACTATCAGATTTCCCAATTTGATAAACCTATCTGCTTGGGCGGTCATATCGACATCGTTGTTGACGGCGAGCATAAACGTATCGGCGTTACCCGTATCCACATGGAAGAGGATGCAGGCAAGCTGAACCACAGCGGCGCAACCATCAGCACCTCCGATTCCTCCGCAGTTGACTACAACCGTGCAGGCGTACCGCTGATTGAGATTGTATCAGAGCCGGATATGCGCAGTGCTGCCGAAGCTCGTGCTTACATGGAAAATCTGAAAGCAATTCTGGAATATACCGATGTTTGCGACTGCAAAATGCAGGAAGGCAGCCTGCGCTGCGACGCTAACATCTCCATCATGCCAGAAGGCGCTAAGGAATTCGGTACCCGTGCCGAAATCAAAAACCTGAACTCCTTCCGTGCTCTGGAGCGCGCTATCAACTATGAAGTTGAGCGCCAAAAAGAGGTTCTCGAGGACGGCGGCCACGTTGTTCAGGAAACCCGTACCTGGGATGAAGCTAACGGCGTAACCCTGTCCATGCGTTCCAAGGAAGAAGCACATGACTACCGTTACTTCCCTGAGCCTGACCTCGTTCCGGTACAGCTGGACGATGCCTGGATTGAGCGCGTCCGCGAAACTCTGCCGGAGCTGCCGGCTCAGCGTCAGGCACGCCTGATGAGCGAGCATGGTCTGCCGGAATATGATGCTTCTCAGATCGTTTCCACCAAGGCTATGGCTGAATACTTTGATGAAGCAGTTAAGACCGCTAAGGACAGCAAAGCAGTTTCCAACTGGCTGCTGGGCGATGTATCTGCTTACATGAACAACGAAGGCATTACCATTGCTGACTTCAAGGTAACCCCTGCACACTTAGCAGAACTGGTTAACCTGATTAAAGACGGCGTTCTGTCCAGCAAGCTGGCTAAAAAGGTCTTTGCCGAAATGCTCAAAGAGGATGAGGCTCCGAAGGCTCTCGTTAAGAAGCTCGGTCTGGAGCAGGTTAGTGATGAAGGCGCTATTCTTAAGCTGGTTGAAGAAACCATCGCTGAGAACCCGCAATCCGTTGCTGACTACAAGGCCGGTAAGGATAAAGCTATCGGCTTCCTCGTTGGCCAGATTATGAAAAAATCTCGCGGCAAGGCTAACCCGGGCATGGTTACCAAAATGCTCAAGGAAAAAATGCAATAAGGCACGCCTGTCCATAAAGCATCATCTGCTTCGTTGTGTGCGAACTTGATGTGTATAATGGCATGAGCTGTATGCGAAATTTTAAGGCTCCCCGTCTGAACGGCAACGTTCAGGAGGGGAGCCTTTTTGAGTGCTGTCGAATAACTTTTTCAAGGGACTTTTGCAAAGTGCATGGTTTAGGTGAGGGGATAGTGCAGGTTTAACGCTATCATTTTTCCTGCTTCCGCAGGAGTTCCACAAAAATTTACACATAGCTTGCGCAAACGCTGTATAATATTCTTGTAAAGCAAATGAGGAGGTTTTTGTTATGACTATGAAAAAAATAAACGCCTTTGAGCAAGGCGAAGCAATTTTAAAAACTCTGTCCAAGGGTGCCTTTCTTACTACTGCTGCCGACGGCAAGCAGAACACAATGACGATTGGCTGGGGTAGCCTGGGCTTTAAGTGGGGACAGCCGACCTTCACCGTTATGGTGCGCCAAAGCCGTTATACCAAGGAGCTGATTGACGCTAATCCGGAATTTACCGTCAGCTTCCCGGTAAAAGAGGGCTTTGCTCAGGCACTCGGTCTGTGCGGCAGCAAGTCCGGCCGTGATCTGGACAAGTTTGCAGCTGCAGGCTTAACTACGGAAGCAGGCGAAACCGTCAGCGTTCCTGTTATCAAGGGCTGCGGCCTGCATCTGGAATGCAAAATTGTAGAACACTACACCATGGCGGAGGACAAGTTCGACAAGGAGCTGGGCGAAAAATGGTATGCCAATAAGGATTGGCACACATGCTATACCGGTATCATTACTGCCGCTTACGTAGAGGAATAACAGGCGAAAAGCTATAACAAATGTAAAAACAGCTGCCGCATGCGGCAGCTGCTTTTACTATGCGCGTCAACGTGCGTTGCCGCGTAAAAAGTGGTCGGTAATTATTCTTGCTGCTTCCTCGTCCGTCATATCGGCAGCAATATCATCGCTTTGGTTAAAAATGCTCATGGCTACACCGAAGAAAACAAACTTAGTGGTAATCTCCGGCACGGTATCCTCCTTCAGCAGGTTGTCCTGCATTGCCTTAGTAATCAGCTGAGCTAGAATATCATATTCCTCATGCAGGATTTTGTGATAACGCAGAATGCGTTCGCTTGTCTCTTCGCTAACTTTCACAGAATTGTAGCGGGAGATAACCTTAAAATTATCGCCGTTAGGCTCGACTCTGCAGCCGTTGTTGCCTCCGAGCATTTCAAAGCAGATAATCTGCCACAGCGTGCTGTTGGCAACGTAAAAATGCACCATTACCTCAAAATATTTTTTGAGCTTCTCCTCAAAGCTGTCTACGCTGTTGACAGCCTGGTGCAGTTTCTCCAAAAAAGGTGCATTTTTATCAGCAACCAGCTTGTAAAAAAGGTGCTCCTTATTGCCGAAGTATTTATAGACAGTTCCCTTGCCTACGTCAGCCAGGGCTATTATTTCATCGAGCGTGGCTTTTTCATAGCCATGCTGCGAAAAAACTTCTTCCGCTGCCTGCAAAATTCTTATATCCTTAGGTAATGACGTGTCTATTGCCACTATGAAACCTCCAACTATCCTAAATAGGAAATTTTTTCGTACATTTATTACATTAATTATACCTTTTTATGCGGATAATTGCTAGTGAAGTTTACATGTTTTATTAGCCGGAATTTTACGTTTCGTGACAAAATAAAAAACCCGCTCGCCGCGGGCATTTTTATTTCGCGTAACTGCTGTCCGGCCCCTCAGCCGTCAGTGCTTTGTGCTTTTAGCATTTCCAAAAGTCCCCTCAATTGGCCGCTTCCACGAACCACCTTCTCTGTTTTTACGGTGGCGATACGTTACGCGATTAAGCACTATTTTATTTACGGATTCTCTTACACTAATGTATTATATCTGTAGTGATCGGAGAAACAAAAAACAACAACGGAAACAGACAGCTTGCGCTGTTCCAACTCCGTTGTTGTTTATGGTGAAATTATACAACCAATGTCCATGGTTGTAAACAATTTTTTTGTAAAGAGCGTTAAAATTTTCCTGAGCCTGTTGCTACTGCAACAAAAGTTACAGTTTTAAAGCATTTTCAGAATTAAAAGTCAAACTTTTGACCTGTCAGCAGTTCATATGCTTCGATGTATTTGCCGATGGTTTTGTCGATAACATCCTGCGGCAGCTCGTAGCCTGCATCCGGGTTAGCGCTCAGCCAATCGCGGACAAACTGTTTGTCATAGGAGGGCTGGCCTTGGCCAACTTTGTAGCCTTCCAGCGGCCAGAAGCGGGAGCAGTCCGGGGTAATCATTTCGTCACCCAGTACAACCTCGCCGTTCTCGTCCAGGCCAAATTCAAATTTGGTGTCAGCAATGATGATGCCGCGCTCCAGAGCATAAGCAGCACATTTTTTGTAGATAGCGATAGTGTAGTCACGCAGCTTCAGAGCATATTCTTTGCCACGGCCCGGATACAGTTTTTCCAGGATTTCGATGCTTTGCTCTACGCTGATGTTTTCGTCATGGTCACCGATTTCAGCTTTGGTGCTGGGGGTGAAGATAGGCTCAGCCAGCTTTTGGGATTCCTGCAGGCCTTCGGGCAGCTTAATGCCGCAGATTTCACCGGTTTTCTTGTAGCTTTCCCAGCCGCTGCCGGTGATGTAGCCGCGAACGATGCATTCGATAGGCAGCATGTTCAGCTTTTTGCATTTCATGCTGTTGCCGGTGAATTCGGGTTTCTGGAAGAATTCGGGCATATCTTTGGTATCAACGGAAATCATATGGTTAGGAACAATGTCTTTAGTCAGATCAAACCAGAATTTGGAAATCTGAGTCAGCACAGTGCCTTTTTTCACAATCATGTTTTTCAGAATATGGTCAAATGCGGAAATACGGTCAGTGGCAACCATAATAATGCTGTCACCAACATCATACATCTCACGAACCTTGCCGGATTTAAACGGTTTGTACTCTTGCATTTTAATGCCTCCTAAAAATTTCTCAACAAGTAAATGCAGGCTCAGTGCCGGAATTTCTTGTCAGTGTTAACTTTGTTATATTTTATGGTAATATCATAGCACAGTCAGAGGAAAAAGTCGAACGTTTTTCGTGTTTCAACAAATATTTTTCGGATTATTTTACATCTTGCGGCAAAAGGCCGTCCAAGCGCAGCATATCGGCAGTGACCAAAGGCTGTCCCAAACGTCTCCCTGGCACAAATGTACCATGGCAGTCGCTGCCGCCGCTGATAAGCAGGCCGTGCTTTTGACAATGCTGCAGCAGGCGCTGCGTTCCTTCTTCCGAATGGTTGGAGTGGTAGCATTCAAAGCCGTCGAATTTCTCCGTCCGCAGGATGTCGAGCACACGCTCCAATCCGGGGCCGTGAAAGCCGCTGGCAGCATGTGCGCACAGTGCTGCGCCGCCGGCAGCGTGAATTGCTGTGATTACCTCGCTGATGGCAGGAAATTCCGGAAAGCCCAGGTCATGCTCCGGCGTAAAGATGCGCTGAAAGAAATCGCTCACGCCCGTGCACAGTCCCTTGTCAATCAAATAGGCGAGGGCACGCCAGCCGCCGCGGCGTCTGTCATAGGTATAACGGGCGAACTCCGCTTCATCGACAGGCCAGCCGTCGCGCGCCAGCAGATGAATGCTGTCCACATCCTTTTGCTCTAACAGCGCTTCGTTATGCTGCATTAATTCCAGCAGCTGTTTATTATGGATATCAATGCCGTAGCCAAGGATATGAAAGGACAAATCCTCCTTGGTGGAGCAGATTTCGGCTGCGGGCAGTACCGTAATGCCTGCTGCCGCTGCCAACGTCATCGCTTCCGCAACGTTGGCTACGCTGTCATGGTCCGTTACGGCAATCAGCCCCAGCTGTTGCTTTTGCGCTTCGGCAATCAGCTCCGCCGGTGTCCAGGTGCCGTCCGAGGCCGTAGTATGTATATGTAAATCAGCTCTTACCGACAATATAAGCAGCTCCCTTCTATAGTATTACTGCTTTTTTGTGCAGTAATGATGTATTTTGTATACTTATAGAATAGTTTATCTTGCACAGCATGTCAACTGCCGATGATTGTATTCTTTCATTGCACAATAGTACGTGAAAATTTTTTACAGTCTGCACAATTTTGTAACAAGCTTAACACTTATTTACATTTTAAGGGTGTTAGTCCCTTTTATGAGTACGGATAAATTCGGTGTCTACTCTACAAATACAATACTCATTGTAGACTTGACGTTATTTAACTTATGTTATATACTATGAACATCGTTGTATACGGGAGTATAAATTAGGGGGAATTCATTATGTTTAGAAAATTTGCTGCGATTATTAATGAAGTCGCACTCATCAAGCAAATTGCCGTTGGTCTTGTCATCGGCATTCTGCTGGCACTTTATGTACCGAAAGCGGTACCTGTTGTTACCATCTTCGGTGACCTGTTTGTAAAAGCATTAAAGGGCGTTGCTCCGGTGCTGGTTTTCTTCTTGGTTATGAACGCTATGGCCAAAAAGAAAAGCGGCGGCGAAGCAAATATGAAGCCTATTATCGGTTTATATGTTATCGGCACCTTCTTTGCATCCTTAGTTGGTGTAAGCCTGTCCTTCCTGGCACCTACCACTCTGCACCTGCAGGTTGCGGATGCTAAGCTCAACCCGCCCAGCGGCATTGTTGAGGTTCTGCATAACCTGATTCTGAGTGTTGTAGATAACCCGATTGCTGCTTTGCTGCATGCCAACTACATCGGCATTCTGGCATGGGCTGTAGTATTCGGTATTGCTATGAATATGGCTGCCAACGAAACTACTAAAAATGCTCTGGATGATGTTGCAAAGGCAATCACCCTGGTTGTTAAATGGGTTATCCATTTCGCTCCTCTGGGCATCATGGGCTTGGTGGCAACCTCCATCAGCGACAGCGGTCTGTCCGCAATTTCCAGCTATGTACATCTGTTGGCAGTACTCATCAGCTCCTACTTTCTGGTAGCGCTGGTTATGAATCCGTTGATTGTTTACTTCAACATCCGCCGCAATCCGTATCCGCTGGTTTGGGCAACCATCCGCGAATCCGGCGTGTACGCTTTCTTTACCCGCAGCTCCGCTGCTAACATTCCGGTTAACATGGCACTGTGCAAACGCCTGGGCCTGAATCCTGATACCTACGCAATTTCCATTCCGTTAGGCGCAACCATCAACATGGCCGGTGCTTCCATCACCATTTCCGTACTGGCGCTTGCTGCTGCCAATACTCTGGGCATTCATGTTGATATGCCGACAGCTCTCTTGCTGTGCATCGTTTCTACCGTTGGTGCCTGCGGTGCTTCCGGTGTTGCCGGCGGCTCTCTGCTGTTGATTCCGGTTGCCTGTGCTTCCTTCGGCATCAGCAATGATATCGCTATGCAGGTTGTTGGCGTTGGCTTCATCATCTCCGTACTGGAGGATGCCTGCGAAACTGCGCTCAACAGCTCCAGTGACGTTCTCTTTACCGCAACTGCCGAATTTGCAGAGCGCGCTAAGGAAGGCACTCTGAAGTCCGAAGACCTGGTTCCGAGAAACAACATTTAATTTAACATAACAACAAAACGGCCGCCGAAGCTAGTGCTCCGGCGGCTGTTTCATTTTGAAAGGATGATGTGGTTTTTATGTATTAGCCTTCAATGGCAATATATTTTTTGTCTTCGACTTTTTTAGGCTCAACCTTAGGAATAGTAACCTTCAGGATACCGTCTTCGAATTTAGCCTTGATATCCTCTTGGGTAACTGCTTCACCGACATAGAAGGTTCTTGCACATTGACCGCTGTAACGTTCACGACGGATGTAAACGCCTTTATCGTTCTTTTCGTCCTTGTCGAGGCCTTTAGCGGCGGTAATGGTCAGATAACCGTTTTCCAGTTTGGCGCTGACGTCCTCTTTTTTGAAGCCCGGCAGGTCGATATCCATTTCATAAGCGGTATCCGATTCCTTGATATCGGTTTTCATAACGTTCTGGGCATGTTTGCCGTACAGCGGATTGCGATGACCGAAGAACTCTTTCTCAAACGGGAAATCCATTAAATCATCAAATAAGCTTTCACCAAATACACTAGGCATCATCATAAGTCATTCCTCCAATTTTATTGCGCTTGTTGTAGTCATTTTAATGTTGATGCAGCAAGTATTGATTTGATTTGCCAACGCGGGATTTGTGCTTTGCGGGTGCTGCCCTTGCAGCTCCTGTAGCTCATTTCCTTTGTTGATTATGTTATACCACTATCTGTTAGCACTGTCAAGCGTTGAGTGCTAATTTCTGACGATTTCACAGAAATTACAAAAAAGCGCTCTAAAATCCCCAAAATTTCCCCTTCATCCTACCCGAATTTGCCATTTCGGGTAGGGACAAGTTACTAAAAATTCGTTATACTACAGCCAGAAGCAAAGGAAAAACAATTAATCCTTCTTGCTTTTCCGGCTTTACCGAACGGAGCGAGCAAAGCAAAAACCAAAATGAAACAAGGCAAATTTTGGCAACAGGCAGCGCAAGCCTCCGCAAGGTAAAAATACTTTACTTAAAAGAGGAGGAATTTCTCATGAAAAAATCTTTAGTACTCGCAATGGCAATGGCTCTTGGTGTAACCGCTTCTGCTTACGCTGCTAACCCGTTCAGCGATGTTCCTGCCGGCCACTGGGCATATGACAGCATCAGCAAGCTGGCAGCTGCAGGCGTAATCGATGGCTACGGCGACGGCACCTTCGGCGGCGACAAGCTGATGACTCGCTATGAAATGGCACAAATCGTTGCTAGAGCAATGGCTAAGGGCGCTAGCGTAGAAAGACTGGCAGCTGAATTTGCTGACGAGCTGGACAGCCTGGGCGTGCGTGTAGCTAACCTGGAGAAAAAGGCTGACAATGTAAAAATTACCGGTGAAGTTCGCTTCCGTTATGTTGACCAAGACGGTGCAATGTCAAGAAGGACTTTAGACAGAGGTTACAGAGTTTTGGGCAATGATTCCAACCATGTGGCAGATATCCGTTCCCGTATCTGGATTAACGGCATGATTAATGATGACTGGACCTACACCGGCATGCTGCAGAATGTTCAGAACCTGAATAATAATGCCGGTGATGAAAATACAAGCTTCCAACGCGCTTATGTAGACGGCAAGCTGGGCGGCATGGCAGTACGTGCAGGCCGTTATAACCTGGTAATTGCTGACGGCAATATCTATGATACCCGTGCTGATGGTCTGGAGCTGTCTTATGGCAACAAGGTTAAGGTAAAAGGCTTTGCAGGCAAGGCAACTGATGATATTACTGTAGTACCGTTTATGATAAATGATGGCATTAATACTGAAACTGGTGATATTACTAATGGCGGCAAGTATTGGGGCTTGGCAGTAGAAGGCGAGTTGGCTAAGGGCTTGAAGGCTACTGCCGGCTACACTCAATTCAAAGATATGGGAACCGGTTTTGCAGAATCTATTAATCCTGATGCAGGACTTGGTAAAACTGATATTGACAACGGCATCTGGCATGCAGGCTTGAGCTATGACATCGGGCATTTCAACCTGTCTGCTATGTATCTGAAGGGCGATTTGTCTGCTGACAAACTTAATGATATGCAAGACGGCGAAATTAACAAAGCTATTGATCAATATCTTGATGATGACGGCTTCGTTATCGGCCTGTCCTATAAGGGTGCTAGGGCTGAGGATGCAGGCAGCTGGGGCGCATGGGCTAAATATTATGACCAAGGCGCGCAAACCTATGTTGCACACACCACCGATGCCAACACCTTTGGCATGACTGGCTTCAAGGGCTTCGGCGTTGGCGCTAACTACACCCTTGCTAAAAACATCGTAGCTAACGTTGCATACTACAACACCGAATCCAAGCTGATGAAAGAGCTTCCTGGTATTGCTGCTGATCTTGATCGTACCAAAGACCATCGCTTCTGGACTGACGTAACCTTCACTTTCTGATAAACCTTCATACAAAAACTTCCTAAAATCGGCAGCGCTCCGGCGCTGTCGGCAGAGAACCGCCGTGAGGCGGTTCTTTTGCGTTTTGGGAGGGTGACGCAATTATATATCGCGTTGCAACGAAAAATTTTCCCATGAATCGCTTAATAGCTTGAGGTGTTCAGATTATGAAAAGCGAAGCGATTCACGGACGGTAATTTCGTGCGGATTCAGAACGAAACGTGCGGCGCCGATCTTGTTCGCAAGTAATTGCTAGGCTGTGGTTGCCTTGTTTCTATGAATGCACTAGTCAACAAATTTTAGACACAAATCATAAAAAAATATACAACAAAAAA
>CAVCLW010000012.1:0-53578 GCA_963603005.1 Escherichia coli
GGGTGGTCTAGGGACTTTCACCCATTAGAGTGCGCCCATGCTGGGCGCACATAAAAAATAAGTTCCCTCTTGAAACAGAGGGAACTTATTTTATTTAACTGTTATATACAGAATAGCACTGCCGGCAATAATCTGCCATAGCAGACGCTGCTTTTTAACGCGCTTCTTCTCGCGTGCGGATGTCTGCAAGGATTTGTTGGCACTCTCCAATAAGCTGCTCTGAGCTTGCAGCTCTATCTGCAGCTTTATTGATTCCGTCTTGAGCTTGCTCAATTCCGCTCTCGACTCTTTCAGCGCTGCTTGTGATTCTGCCAGCGCTTGTCTGCTGGCTCTTGTTTGCTCTAACAGCAGATTCAAGCGACTGTCGAGTGCTGACATTTCCGCCGCCGTCATCGTGTAGGTTGTAGCCGATGATGCCTCCGATGCAGAAGCACAGCACAGCAAGCACAATGTAGCTGCAGTAATTACGCAATATTGTTTTAAGCACATCTTAGCCCTCCCAAGTAAAGTATCCTGGAACAGCTCCACCCTCGCGCATATCCACATGCACAAAACCGCCATCAACGTAGGTGCCCACGCCGTCAAAAATCTGCTTGCAGATATTGGCCAGCTCACGCACGCCCATGCCATCAACATAGATATCTGCAGCAGTGCCTTTGACATGCTGGCTGTTCCACACGCCACCAACAGCACGATTATGATCCGGACAGCGGTAGCCGCTGCTGATGTTAATCGGTCTGCCGATGCGCAGGCGCAGGTGCTCCAGTCCCAACAGCAATGCCATGCTGATACCGGTCGTAGGCAGCATGCCACAGCAACGGCATGCAAATTCAGCTTCAGAAAAATGTTCAGTTAACATAGTAATCAGCCCTTTCTTTTTTTGATGATAGCCGCCAGCTCACCGACAGCTTCAATACCTGCGTCCGAGAGGTTCTCGCAAATCGACAGCAGCTCGGTAATTACGAGATAGCCTGCAACCAACGGGACAGCCCACACAGGCTGATGCAGCGTAATCATGGCCAAGTCCACCAATACTGCGGCAAGCACACAAAGAATATACACGATGACCTTACCGACAAAGCGATGCTTCATCACCTCGCTGGAGATAAGCCCTTCCGCACGCGCTGCCTCAATGCCGCCAATAATCTGCATCACGGACGGAGTCTGCCCCATGCCCTGCAGGCGCTTGTAAGACAGGCTCATCCAGCGAGTGAAGCAGTCCAAAAAGACCAACGCGGTAAAAACCATAAACAACACCGCGTGTTTGTGCAGCAGGACGGCTAAAATCGCGCCGATAACTGATTTGTAAGTAAAACCATGAGTCAAAGTGTGTGCCGCGTTATATACGGCGTAGCGCAAAGCTAAAAAATCCATTTCTCAACCTCCTAATTATTCATTGCTACAGCTCTTACTTCATCCGCAGTAACTGCAGCTTCGACCCGTGCCTTAGCAGTTCTGTACGCAGTATGCAGTTTATTGCTGCGTGCGGCGACGGAAGCGATAATCATACGCAGGTCTGCGGCAGTTACCACCGCATCCTCATTGTCTGCCGTGGTCCAGCTAATTTTAGCGCCCTCTCCCTGTACATCGAGCGCAATAATTGCGGCGTTGATGCGGTCGCGGGCTTTACTGTCGTAATCGTAGAGGTGCCCGCCATACTCCACCGGCTCGACCTCCGCAGCATCACGCTGACGCTTCAGTTCAAAAATTTTGCGGGTGCGGATATTTTCAATCGGTTCTTCGGTTTCCGCTACATTTACTCCCAGCTGCTCCAGATCAGTATCAGATATTGTGCGTGGGATAAATGTGCCGTCATGCGCCAGTGCCTCTGCCAAATCGTACAAGTTATAGTAGCTGTTAGCCTTGTATGTATACGTTTTCATTATTTGCTCCTTGCTTAGTTAAAGATGATTTCTACTTTAAATTTCTTGCCTACATTAGCAGCAGTAAACATACTTGATATATTTGACGGCACACGTTGCACATAGGTGTAAAAACCTGTTGCAGCACTGTGATACGATATTTTCCCAACTGCAAGGGGCACAGTAACACCCGTTTCAAGCGGTGTGATATTCAAATTAATATTGCGGCTACCGCTCGTAACACCCTCCTCTTTAAATGCAACGTCAAGCCAACCGCCGTAATAAGACAATATAACAAGAGTAACGGCTCTGCCATCGTGTGTAACATCGCCTGTAATCTCACCATAGTTGCCATTGTTGCGACTATACCCATATTGACCGCTCCGCTGTCCCATGGTCATGATAAAGGCATTATTCCCGGTGTCCCCGCCACTGCCAGCAGATTTTTTAACAAACATCATCCTATTAAGTCCCATGGTTGTCACCTCATGTCAGCTTATTAGCCTGCACGATGCTGGTCAGGCTGCCGTAGCTGTCCTTGGTCATAAGGATGTTGAGCAGCAGGCCTGCGCTGGTGATTGCTAAGTCGGAAGCAGCACCGATATATTTGATCGTGCCGCCGTTGGTGATGGACAGCGCATAATCACCGCCGGCAGTGATGTACGCAGTAAACACCGTTGACTGATTGCTACTGAGCAATGCTGATAACGTCGCAAGGTTAAGAGTAAACGCTCCTGTTGCATAATAAGAGGCGGCTGAGGTAGATGGGCTAACCGAATTGGTGCTGCTGTAAGGTGCTGAGTATTGCTCATAGCCAAGCGTCGCAAGGTTAAACGTTTGCTGCGCTCTCCACAAGTTTTGTCCGGATGTTGTGACAAAATCGGCAAGGTCTGATGTGTTAGCTTTGCCGCCAACAGCCTTCTGCACAAACGCCGTGGTAGCTATCTGCGTGTTATTGGTTCCGTCAGCAGCCGTCGGTGCTGTCGGCGCTCCGGTCAGCCGTGCCCCACCGTTCCAGCCGTTGCCGTTGATGTTACCGACAAGGACGGCTCCAGATTTTGTACCTGTGGTGCATTGATAAAAGTTCCAGCTCGCATCATACTCGTAGAAGTCGACGCTATCGTGCCCAGAGTAGCCAAAATCTATAGCGTGAAAGTAGGTATTAGCATCGCCCTCGCCGCGGAATTTGCGGCATTGGAAGTAATTCTCCGTCCCCGAGCCGGTCTGGAAGTTTGGCGCTGTGATGCCGCCGGTTACTGTACCACCAGTTAACGGCAAGTAATCGCCCGAGCCACCGCCGCCCATGTTTGCTATAGCCTCGGTAATCACCTTGTTTTGGACTGGATTCGTGCTAGTAGTCGACAGCTCAGCGTCAATAGTAACCTTTTGCATCAGCCCTACAATAGGATTGCCGTCTGCACCTGTTGCCTTTACTCCGTCTGCCAAATCGGCAGCGGTAACGGTATCACCTGTAAGGTCTACCAAGGTGTTACCGCCGTATATAACTTTATTCACTGCCATTTTTTACGCTCCTTAGCCTATGGTAACGGTTTTTCCGCCCTGAGCATTGTCGCTCTCGTTGTACGGGATTGGTTCTACGGTAACCTGAGTAAGGTAATTAAATCCCTGAATGCTGTCCGGCAGGATGGTCTGCGCCGTGGTCTTAGGTGTAGCAGTCTTAGCCTGCGCCTTAGCGCCCTCAGTGCCGCTCATAGTGCCCTCAACGCCCAAGATGGATACGCCAGCACGGATGTTAGTAGCAATAATTTTAGCCTGTTCTGTGGAGCTGATAGCTACCTTGCCTGCGCCATCGTGATAACCAATAGGCACGGTGTAGCTGTCAGCTTTTTTGCTAATCACGCCGCTGACAGCGCCATTGTTTTTCATCTCGCCTGTAATTTTAACGCCATTGACGTAGGCTGTCTTTCCGGCAAGGATTTCTGCGCCTGCCGCTGTTGCATCGGATGTATCAGCGTTGTATGTGCATGTGCCTACAATCGGCGCGCCGCTTTTATCATGAGCGGTTGCACCTTTCAAAATCTTGTCTGCCGTTACCGTATCGGCGGTTAAATCGATAAGAGTTTTGCCACCATACACAACTTTGCTAATATTTTTTTCAGCCATAATTTACTTCGACCTCCTTTTCACTACCGATATAAATCGTAATTCCATCAGATAAATTGCTTGTTTCGTAATACGGGATTTTCTCAACAGTAATATTCTTTGTTAATTGTTTGTTCGCTGTCGGTAAAATCTGCACTTCGTGAGCTTCAGAGTGTACTGAGTAAGCGCCGTCATAGATTTCCGCACCTATTACGCTCCGTGCCGACAATGTACCGTGAAGCGTTGCTGATGTTGCCGTCAGTGTGCCGCGTAATTTTTTCATTTAATACGTCACCTCCTCAAGCAATAAAAATTCGTGCGGCGGGATAACTGTATTGACATAGCCGTCAGCCCGCTTCAGCTCCACGTCGTAAACGTATGAGCCAAACGGCATATCCTGCGTGTCTGACGGATTGATGGTCAGCGTTCCGTCAGTGATTGTTTTCTGCAGGACGATGGTCGGACTCCGTGGTGTGCGTCTGAGCGTAAACGTCAGCACATCGCCGTCAGTCAGCGCAACAGGGCTGCCATTTGTGTCGGCAATGCTGATGGTAAAAGCTCCGCTGTCACCTCTGATTAAGCTGATGTTGTTGTTGTTGACTGTAAACATCGGTGGTCACCTCCTTAATAATAATAGTAGCCTTGCAATATCATTAGCGACGTAACAATTTCTAATGCACCCGTTACGCTCACTCCTTGATTTGGGGTTAAACCATAAAGAGCTATTCCGCATTTTACTTGTTGGTTCTTTAAAAAAGACAAATAAAATCTGTAATTATACAACATTTGTGGACTGTATCGCCAAAATTGACAGGCAGAAAACGGGGCTACCTCGCCAGCTATGCCTAAATCTAAAATTGTTTGTTCGAAGACCTGCTCTGCGTCAACAAGATTTTCCGTGCATTTATAAAAATACTCTTTTACTCGCATATATTTTAAATCAGAATCAAATACAGGCTTGCCATCGGCGTTGTACACCACGAGCCCGCTCCCTGTATCTTTATCGATAATGTCATATTTGCCATATATGTTGTAAATAAAATATGACAAGTATTTTTTTAATGCTGCCTCATCTTTTCCGTGCTCAGAATCAAAGGGGACGACTACATATATAACATATCTATTTGCTAATCTTAGCGGAAAGATTTTTATTTTTTCATCTATGGCGCTTGTCGTAAACGCTAAAAATTCATCCTTGCTGCTGTCAACGTCAAAAGATATCATGGCTTCCCATTCTTTGTCACTTGTGTATTGACAGTATTGATATGTTTGAGTTTTTTTTGCATCAAAATCGCTTTTTTGGGTGCACTTAATATAGCCGTTAGCATATACTCCGCCCCTTAATGTCAGATTTTGAAAAGTGTCATCGATTATTAAAATGTTGTCAGCATTATATATTTCGAGATATTTAGTAGCCGCCATAAACAAGCCTCATTCCGAAATTATATTTACCGACGCCCGTCCCATATATAGCGTCTTTAAGATATTGCCAAATAATTTCGCCGTCTTTAATAACAACTTTCACTGGATACGAGCCGCCGCTTTTGTTTTTATAAACGCACACCCACGGACGCTGGCAATCACATCTCACTGATCCTGTCTCTGTAGTCATATCAATAGCACCCAATGTCCTGCAAAGCGAGGTCGTTAATTCGATTGTTGTACGTCCATGATTATCGTAAAATCGCACACCTTGTTGCATTACCACACCCCCATTTTTACACGGATAACGTCGTTTGCATCATAAATCCTTATTATGTTATCTCGGATTTCCATACGTGCTCCATCATCAGCAGTTTTCAACACGCCGATTTTAGCGGTTATTGCTGACAGACTCTCAACATTAATCTTGCTTGCATCCACGCTCCCTGCCTGCAACATATTTTTTGTAATAATATTGCCGTCAATCTGCGTATCACCTGTAACATGGACGTATTTGCCGTCAAGCAGGATTGTGCCATCGGCGATGTTGATTTTTGTGATAATATCATTGCCGTCAAGGTCGATATTTTTTACCGCAAGGCTGATGGCGTCCTGTGTTTGCTGTATGGTGCTATACGATTCTAATTTTTTGTTTGTCGCAGCGTCCATTTTTACAACCACGTTGCTGATTGCCGTGTTGGTCTGCTCAATTGTACTGTATCCGCTCAGTTTTCCGTCAGTGTAGCTTGCTACCTGCGAGCTTATCAGCGCTTCGGTCTGCTTTGTTGTACTGTACTGACTAAGTGTGTCATTTTTAAAATTAGCAATGCTGCTAATCATGCCAGATGTCTGCTCTGTCGTGCTGTACTTGCTGAGAGTACCGTCCCTAAAATCAGCAATGCCACTGCTAATCATGGCAGCCGTCTGCTTAGTAGTGCTGTACTGACTGAGTGTGTCATTTTTAAAATTAGCAATACTGCCGGCAATCATGTTGGCGGTTTGCTCAGTGGTCGAGTAATTGCCCATGCTGTTGGCAACACGTGTAGCGATAAGCGTTTCCGTCTGCGTGGTCGTGCTGTAATCTTTTTTTAACTTATCAGCCGTAATATTACTATTACTCAATGCTGCATTTGCATTAACTAAAGCGTTATTACTATTTTGTAATGCTGCATTTGCATTAGCCGTAGCGTTAGCAATGTTGTTTTTAATTACCGCATCCAATTTTTCAGCGGCAACGCTGCCTGCCTCGATCAAGCTGCCGTCAATCGTCGCCTTAACAGTCACTGTTTCGCTGCCGCTGTACCTGCCATCGCCAAAATAATTGTAATAGCAAGCCTTGACCTCATAAACGCCAGCGTCGAGCGATTTATAATAGCTCAGATTCGCTGTTTTGTCGTCGCTGTCATTCGTCGCACCGTCAAAATACCAATGTACGCCGATACAATTATTCGGGATGTCCTCCAGCACGCGACATTCAACGCCTTGCATTTTTGCCTTGACGCTGATTTTCGGCGCGTTCGGCGTAGCAAAATTATATGCCGCTGTTGCCGGGGCGCTGGTGATTCCGTAGGCGCTGACGGCAAAAACATAAATCGTGCCGTAACGTGCGGTTATAGCGTTTGTTGTGTAGCTGTTATCTGCCGTGCGTGTGATAAAATTAGCGTTATCAACGCCAACATTTGCATCTAGCCTGATTTCGTAATATTTTACATCGGCGTTATGCACCTCGTCCCATTTAATCACTACAGCATCTTTCAAGGTGACGCTGAGGTTTGTCGGCGCTGTCGGTGTTGCAGTGCTGATTGCAACCAAAATATTTGTCTGTGCCGATGCGTCAGGTGTTTCAACGTTTCCAAAAACATCCTGCGTACACACGGCGATTTGATATCTCTTGCCGATGTCCACCTGCGGCAATGTCGCTGATTTGTAGCCGCTGCCGCCGTATCGCCACGCCTCGCCGTATTGCCTGTACCACACTTGCGCTTGCTGATAATTCTCAAAATCGGCAGGCTCCCACTCCACGATTATGTCATGATATACGACTGTGCCGCCGACATCACGATATTTATTATAAGCTGTTACGTCTGTACAATTCGGCAGGTCAGACACAGCAGCGACGCAGCTGTAACAATCAACGTCAGCCAGGTTCTGTCCGTTTGCTTTAAATTCGTTAAACGCCGGAAATTTAAAATATAACTTCCTGCCGATGTGCTGTTTGGTAAGCGGGACAACGTATATACCGCCATCCAAAACGGCAATATCCTCGCCGTAGTTATGCGCCTTTGCCGTTGTGCCGTACTGTCCACGTATCAGCCCTGTGAGCTGATACAGATTGCTGTTTAACAGCGTTGCACGTGTATAGCTCATACATTCGCCGTTTATCCATATCAACGTATTACCGTTTGTTGCATCCTGTGCGCTGCCTGTCAGCAGCTCAACTGGGCGTTGATTATTTAAGCGGATGTATGCGCTCGTTGCGTCAGCCGTCATTGTTCCCGCTGTTGTGCCGTAGATGCTGTTGATGCCCTGTGTGCCGATATTGCTGTAATCGCCGTCCTTATCGCTGACAAAAACATTGCAGCCGCCCCACGTCTTGGCAGCGCCTTGCAATGCTATCCATAATTCGCAGCCGCTTGCGCTTGTCACGAGGTCGGACGGCGGAATGATAAACAATGGACGCGCCGTATTGCCAGGTTCTACGTTAAAATCTTGGTATTGGTAATCATTGACAACGGTGTATTTTGCTTCGCTGTACGCTCCGGGCGCTCTCTGTACAGCTGTTACAGTGAGGATACCGGTTTTCGCCTCGGTAATCTCACTGACCATTACCACCTGTCCGGCAATGCCAATCGCCTCATCAGTGATACGCAGCAAATCGCCCGGCTCCAAACGGCAATATTTCCACGGGAGCTGGAATGTGTATTGATTGCATTCCGTCTGCGCTATGCGTGTTTTCATTTGAGCATATTTCAGCGCTCGTTCTTTTGTGTGATACCATTTGGCATCATAGGTAACGCTTCGCACGCCGTATTTTTTGATGCTTTCTATATCCTGATAGCTGACGGATTCTTCCTCGTAGTTGTTTGCACGGTTTAAAAAATTGACAGTGATGTAATTATATATCTCGGTGCTGTCTTTTCTTTTGACCGTTACCGGTGCACCGCTCTGCTGAATAAAATCATCAGCCGTCAAATCGTACATGATCTGTTTATTTGGCTGCCACTCAGCACGCTGCACATCATCACGCACAGCGAATTTAAAGCGGTCAACGCTCCAATACATGTAAGTATTAGTAATTTCCAACAGATTAGCAATAATCGTTTGTGCCTTATCTTGCCTGCTGAATGCATCGTTTGGCGTGCTGATAAGCAAATCAGCGTTAGCGCAATATTTGGCGTAATCGGCAAAGCTCGCCTCATCGATGTATGAGCCTAAGCCGATTTTACTCAATATGTCCTTAATGACATAAGCGGGATTTGCATCGGTGTTATCAGCAATCAATGTGCCGCGGACCTCAAAGCTATATGACGGCATTGAGGCATTATCCTCGCCTAAAAAAATCCTGCCATACAGATACGCTAAATTATCATAGCCTGTTGCGATGTCAGCATGATTTGTGCTCATGTAGGTTGTCGGCTGGCTGTTATCGCCCTTGTTGAGCGCCAATCCTGCACCCTCGTTATTGGTGTTGGCGTTCAATGCGCCTAAGCCTGCGTAGACTGTATCGCCCACCCACACTTTATTGATACCGCTTATCACGCCCTCGCCCAACGCAAGCTCAGCATAAACATAATACAGATATGTTATGGTGGTGCTTTTTGATTTGCCGCTTTTCTGCGTAGTGCGTTTTTCTTTCGTTTCAAAATCCTGATAACACATCAGGTTCGGCGACACCTTGCACGTGCCGTACAACAGCGGCACGGGTGTGCCAAACTCACAGACGGTGCTTTGGAAAGCGTCTATTTTTTGCGAGCGGCTCGTAAATTTCGTACCTTTAAAAAGTCCCATCTTTCAACCTCCAAAATCCCGTTGCCCTGCTCCTGCCTTTTGCATCCAGCAGCAACGGCTCATCCAAATCTGTGATGCATGTGCCGTTATCGGCTGAGCAATGGATGATGCAGCCATTGCCTAAATACATTGCAAGATGTGCATAATTGCTGCGCCCCCAGCGATATGAGATAACATCGCCGGGCTGAAGCTCATCAACCTCATAGCAATATTTTGTAAGATATGCAAGCACAAGTTCTTTACAATCTTTTTGACAATACCAATCACCGCTGTAACCAAATTCCATAGGTATGTCAGCCCATCCCATTTCTTTATAAATATTGGTAATGAGCGTGCAGCAGTCAAGCCCTGCACCCTTGACGTTAGCGCCGTTGATGTGCGGCGTGCCCACATAGCTCAGCGCTATTTCGTATAATTTGTTATTCATCATAATTTCACCAGCACATTTTTACTAGGTTTTAACGGAATCATACAGGTGTATGCATCTTTGCTTGCCGTGCTGACTATGCCTGACTGCTCCTGATACACATTCTGAGGCGCGAACGTCCTCAGCGGTACAGATGCATTTAAACCAATGGTTTCACTCTTTACAGATAATTTGACGCTGATGCCGCCGCATGATGAAACCTCGCAGCGTCCATTAAACAGCGACAACACCCCCAGCACAGCGCCATTTTCAGCGTCCAAAAATGCACGGCTGAGAGTTAATTGACAATC
Organism: Escherichia coli; assembly: GCA_963603005.1. Lineage (GTDB taxonomy): Bacteria > Bacillota > Negativicutes > Acidaminococcales > Acidaminococcaceae > Phascolarctobacterium_A. The sequence goes on from CAVCLW010000012.1 coordinate 10,113, forward strand.
GTCAAATTTGCCCTCGTGCACAGCCTTTAGCAAAAACATGTTATCCACGTTATCATTATGCTGGCGGTCGGCGCTGATTGTGGCAGACAGCGTTTCTACGGACGGCTGTCCCGCCGTCTTGGTCTGATCACGGCTGATGATAAACATATCATGTCTGTACGTTTTACCGTTAAAGCTGACATCGCTGTCAAAATCAGCAATGTGATAAATGCTCCCGCTGCTCAGAGTCAGCGTAAACAAATCGCAGCAGACAAATTCGTTGTCGGCGTTGAGGTGTGTTGCAAGGTCTAATGTACAATTTTTCAAATTACATCACCTCACTGTAACTAATTTCAAGTTAACGTTGTTTACATTCTCAAAATTCTGAGTGACAGAAAGCGTATCTAAAAAACGTACACGCCAATAATAGTCAAAGCTTGCCTTAACAACGCTTTTTGGCGTCGCAGTTGGCACTGTCAGTATGTCCCCGTCCAATGTAAAATCTGCAGTCTCTTTATCATCAACATAAACCCGTACATTGTCGGCCTTTTCGCAAGGCAGGACATAGCCGCCATTTTTAATAAACAGCTGATATTTACCGTTGTCATCTCTGCTAAGATCCTGTAGTTCGACGCGAGCGCCATAATCCTTGTAAAAGAAAGGTAAAAGGGTACCCTTGCATTTTGCATAAAAGCCCATTAGTAGCGACAGATTCTTATCGTCTAAAGCAGTAAAGCTCACAGTAAATGATAGTTTAGGATACAGTTGGCTACAAATCGCCCTACGCCTGCCGCTGGCGGTTTCTGTCTGTGTGACCTCCCACGCCTGCTGCAGTGTACTGCTCCATGCTGTTTCACCGCTGTCAAGCGGAAATATTCTTTCAGCCATATGCATCCCCCTTAAAAAGTATCAAACGCCGTATTAAAATTGCGGTTGTCGTCCAAAGTTGCCTGTTTAAGCACCTGCATGCCTCCACGCGCCAAAAAGTCAGCAAAGCTGGATGCATCCAACGCTGATACGTTAAGAGTGATGCTGTTGCTCGTAGAGCTGCTGGAGGAGCCAACGCTGGCAGGACGGTTATAAGCACCGCCGGAACCGACAAGCCCGCCGCTGGCAAAGCCTCTCAAACGTCCTGTATTCAGGCCATTAAGGAACGGCACGCCCAAACGGTCTACAGCCTGAGCGTTAAGCACGTACTCACCATTTGAGAGCATGGCAGGGATGCTGTCGCTGGTGCCGGTACCGGGACCGGCTACCGAACCACCGGAAGCAAAAGCATTGCCGAAAGCACCCTTCCAACGTGCCGCAAAGCCACCACCGCCGCCGGTGCAGGCAGCTACAATGGTTGCGTAAAGAGCTGCCTGGATAAGCTGGGAGATAAGCTGCTGCAGGACGCTTTTCATAGCATCGCCAAAGCTCTTAGCCCCGGTAATCCAGTCAGTTATAGCACCGGAAAAATCCTTCGCCAGCTGATTGCTGGTCTGCTGAATCTTGCTGATGGTATTGATTTTCTGCTGTTGCTCATCGTATTTCTGATTGATTGCAGTCAGCGCTTCCAATTTCAGTTTATCATCCAGCCAAGGACTACTTGTCACAGACTCAGTAGCTTCTTCCTTCCACTTATCATTCTTCATCGTCATCTGCCCAACGGTATCAGAAGCATTGTAATCAGCCTTCCAGCTGATTTGCTTATTGCTATAGTCAAATTTAGCACTTTCAGTATTAGCAGCAGCGGACTGATTGATATTATCAATCGTATATTGGTGCGTTTTATTGAGCAACGCCAACTTCTCCCTGAGCATCTCCAGCTCTTTTTGAGATGCTCCACGCAGCTGCGCTTCCTTAAGTGCATTTTCAGCAGCAAGCATCTGTTCCGTGTAGGCCAGTTCCTCTTCCTGCAGTTCCTGCTTTTTCTTAAACTCAATTTCTGCAAGTTCTATGCTTAACTTTTGAGCGTCAGTTCCATACTTTTTTGCAATAGCGTTCTGAGCTGCCCACATGTCTTTTTCTTTTTTCAAAACAAGCCGGACATAGTCGTTTTCGATTTTCTTCCGCTCCTGAGCTATCCTGTTTTCGTCCTGCAGAGCCTTTAAGGCTACATTCTCCTGCTTTAAGGAAGAATTTCTTCCAGAACCAATGTCATTTTTATCAGGGTTCTGAAAAAGATTGCTAGAATCAGATTTTCTGGTAGTCTTTTTGGCTTCCTCATAGATTTTATAATCTTCCTGAATCTGAGCAAGTTCAGCATCAGCATTACGAGTATCAACAACAGCTTTTTTCGCTGCGAAAACTCTGCCAAACCAGTCAATGGCTTTTTTTGCAAAATCCTCTACTTCTTTAATAGCATCACCAAGCATAGAAGAAAATTTGCTAAACCAATTATCTTGGTTGCCTGTAATATTTGCCCACATATCGCCTATAGTGCCGATAATCCACCGCACAACGCTCAGAATTGCTTCTGTAACAGCAGTACCGATGATAACAACAGTATCAAGAATAGCCTGTACTGCTATGTTAACAGCATCAACAATTTCATCCCAATAGGTGATTATCAGCGCAATAGCAGCGCCGATTGCAGCACCAGCAGCCACAATACCTGCAGAAAGTCCCAGCACCGCGCCTAACGTCGCTACGGCTGCAACCGATACAACAACAAGCACTGCAGCAAAAGCGCCAATAACACCAATAACCGATGCAGGCACGCACTCCTTGATGACGTCGCCTAAGCTCTTTCCTTGCTCCGTCGCAGTCTGCATCTTCTGCTGAAACTCTCCCAGTCTGTCAGACACATCCTTTAAGATGCCCTTGATGTTAAAGGCTTCCGTCAGATACTTACCTACAGCAGCGGAAGTGTTGCCAGCAGTTTCTTTGATGTTTGCCAGAAGACCGGCAACTTCGTCCGAAGTCTTGGCCATCATACCGCCGAACTGTTCATTCATGCCTGCTACAATGGTCTGCACTGCCGCTTTAGAGTCAATAGCGCCTTTAGAGCAAAGGTCCTTCATTTCAGCTACTGTTTTGCCTGCAGCCTGCGCCAGCATATCCCATGCCGAAATACCCGCGCTGGTAAGCTGCATCATGTCCTGCGCATTGAGCTTGCCGCTGGTCTGCATCTGGCCTAAAGCGTAGGCAAGACGGCTAACGCCCTCCGTGCCCAAGCCTAAACCGCTGGCTGCATCGCCTAGGTTGGTAAGCATAGGGATAATTTCTTCAGCTTTAAAGCCGAACGCCATCAGCTGCTGACCTGCGCTTACTACTCCAGGCACGTCGAAGGGAGTTTCTGCAGCAAACTGCTGTAAATCCCTCAGCATCTGCGTACCTGCCTCAGCAGATTTCAGCATGGTCTGGAAGGCAATCTCATACTGACGCATCTGTGCTGCAGCCTGTACAGACGCTATGCCCATATTAAGGATACCGCCCGCCATACCGGTGAAAACGCTGCCAAGCTGCACAGCAGCAATAGCGCTAAGCGCTCCGGTCATCTTGTTGCATTTATCGGCAAAGCCTTTTATTCCGCTCGCTGCCTTTTTGGACTGCTTGCTGACAGTTTCCAGATCATCACCTACACGCCGGACATTTTTGCTGTCGATACTGTCCAAGCTCTTGCGCATTGCTTTCACGTCGGAATTCAGCTGCTGGAACATTTTGGCAATATCGGCAAGAATCGCTGTCGATTTGCTCATTTTTGCGGACATTCTGCCGGCAGCTCCACCTGCAGCTTCTACTGCTGCTGCAGTTCTGTTAAAGCCTTGCTCAGCCTGTTTGCTATCCGCTGTAATCTTGACGGATATTTGTTTATCTGCCATTGCCTGCCTCCTTCCTCTGACGTTCAAAATCAGCATAGAAGCGTTCCCGCTCCCTTGCCTGCTCTTCTTTGGTCTTCTGCTTCAAGAACGGCCGCATCAGGGTACCTGCTTTGGCAGGCTTGCGGAGATGCGGGGAAATGATGTTGGCCACCCAGTAGGCCGTTTCCCAACGCTTGGCCATTCTTATTTCATTACATGCATCAACCATATCGTTAAACTCAAACACCGAAAGCCTGTCTAGCTCCCACGGTTTGAGCCTTAATTCACCAAAAGCAAGGGTTTTGGCTGCATTGTACCATGTCCGCATAGATACGCAGCCACCGCCCTCGCTAATTAGTTTTTTTCGTATTCAATATCAGCCTTCTGCTCATCGGTCAGTTCATCCGGGAACAGCTGATAATAAGCGCCCACGCCTAAAATGCCGCTGGCAGCCACAGCCTTCACTACAGGCAGCTGGATGTCAGCAATGCTGTAGCCGTTTTCCATAGCCTCATCAATCTTTTCAGCGTAATACTGTTCGGTCTTATTGCCGTTCTGGCTCATGCCTACGCTCAACAGCACCAGCAGGTTCTTCAGGCTCAGCTTATCAGCTTCCTGCAGCACTTCACCAATAGGGCATTTCAGCATTTCCTCTACACGGCGCAGGCGGCCGATGTTGAACCAAATCTGCTGACCTTCACCAAAAGCTTTAATATCAATCTTTTTCATTCGTTATCCTCCATATAAGAAAAGGCCAGCTTTACGCCAGCCTTTTTGTGTTTGCCTTACCCCTTGGTCAGGTTACTGAGGGGACCGTCACCGCTGATGGTGCCTTTGAGAGTAGCAACATCATCATGCGGAGTGCTCAGAGAGCATTCGGTAATAGAACCCCAGCCGGTAACAAAGCTCTTGTCCGGATATTCAAATTTAACATGCACCTGCTTGCCTGCCAAGAAAGCAGCTTCCAGGAATTTAGCACCGGTATCACCCGCAAGGTAAACGTTTTCCAGGTCAATAGACCAGCTGCGCAAACCGGGCAGAGTAGATTTCCAGCCACCGGAAGTCTTATGGGAAGCATCAATCTCGTCAGCCTCGCGGTTCAAATCGCCGCTGCGCTGGCCACCCAAAAGAGTCCAGGTCGGAGCCGCTTCGGTAGCGCCGGTATTCAGGTAAATCAAATAATCTTTGCCCGCAGTCGCAGTGCTGGTAGCATCGGTGCGGGTCGGGAAAGTATATTCATCCATTTCTGTTCCTCCTAACAATCAAAATAAACTTCATAGGTAATCAGCGCCATGCCTGCATCAGACTTGCCCTGAGCCACGCCGAAAACGATTTCTTTAACCTGGCTGTCAATGCACCAGCCTCCCAAATCGTGGTAATGCGTCAGCAAGGCATCCAGCTTATCAGCCAGGGCATCAACGCCTTCAACGCTGGCCGTATCCAGCAGGTAGATGCTGTATGTCAGTACGCCCTTGCGTCCGCTCTTAGTCATCTCCACATAGGTGATACGGTCACAGCTCACAGTGCCTTCCAGCTTATTGCCACGGCTTGATCCGGTAACAAGGCTGCTCCAATGTACTTCCGGCATCTGGTCCTGCAAAAGTCCCATGATAACATCTGTAATTTCGGTACGTCTGCTCATGAGCGATACAGAGGAATACTTGCTCTCCCCTGCCCTCCAGTGACGCCAAAATCAGCAGCTGTAATACTTGCCATAAGGCGTTCCATCTCAGCCTTGTACAGCTTCAGTTTCTGTGCGTATATGTCGCTGTTTTCTACACCGCCAGCGCCGTTGAATACTGTAGTAGGGTCTGTGCCGGTCTGCAGCAGGCATCTGTTATAGCAGGCTGCCACAACGCCCAAGCGCTTGACTATGTAGGGTACAGGCTCTGGAATATCGGTTACCTTCAGCCTGCTTGCCAGGCTGTTTATGATTTCATTGCCATAAGCAATATCATCATAGGTACAATTCAATACCGCGTCCTGTATATCTCCAAAATCAATGTAATCCATTATAAACCTCCCAGCAGACTGTCTAAAGCCTTGGCAAATCTGCTGACAATAACAGGCTGCATAACATCAGCTGCCTTGTAAAGAAAAGGGTCCGCCTTTATGCCTGGGTGACGCACACGCTTGCTGAAGAGAAATTCCTTGTTTACGGCAAAGCGCAGCACCTTTTTACTGCGTGGCACAATCACATACGGCTTAGTACCTTCATGCTGCCATCGCGCTATGTTGTTTGTAAGCATAACAGTACCTTGGTTGTCTTTAGCCAGGCTCATAATGCTTTTTTCAGTCATACCGCTTCTGGTAACGAAACGATGATGATTGCGCGCATATTCCCTGACATCTCTGACGGCCATCTTCACCTGTCTGCGTACCATGTCGCGCGTTTGGACCGGTGCGGCCTCGAAAGCACGCACCAGCTTATCAAATTCGCGCGTAATCCCTACGCTTTTCATTATTCAGCAGCGGTCTTATGTACGTAGATAGCACCTTTCTTGTTTTCCAGAACGAATGCGTCATAGCGCACACGACCTTCAACCAACCAGCCGTTGATACCGGGAGGGTTATCATGAATCTTATAATCTGCCAGCTTTACAGGTGCGCAGCAGGCGATGCGGTTAGTGATGATAAATGCAGTGTCCTTCGGCATGTAGGATGCAGGCACCACGATGACGGGAACGCCGTCTACCATGCCAACCTGACCTTTTACCAGCATATCTTGTGCCAGGTCAGAAGCCTTGATGAAGGATTCGTCCTGTTTCAGCAGCTTGAAGTAAGACGCAGCCACATAAGCAATGCGATTGCCTAAAGGCGCTTTCTCGTCGGTCAGTTTCTCGGTGCCGTCCAGGAAGGCGCTATAAGCGTTGGCCTTGGTAACTGCACCGGTTGCGCTGTTCTTAGCACCTGCAGCGATTTTTGCAAGACGATAAATATCCAGCTCCGGGATAATTACTTCATCAATCTGGCGCTGTAAGGCTACACCGGCCTCTTTCAGCATACCGGTATCCTGATAGTTGCTCTTGTCGATGGTGAAGGTGAAGGAACGGTCCTTGGTCAAGGTCAGCTCCTGAACGGAATCCTCCAGCTCTGCCGGAGTGCCATAACGGTTTGCACCGGTAGAAGTGTAGTCATTCATGCCAGCGGTAGGGATAGAGTAAACCTTTACAGTCTGCACACCGGTGAAATCATAATCGTTGTTGATTGCCGGAGCGGTCAGCGCGCCGGTCTTGAAGCGCTCGTCAATTTTTGCGCTATATTTGTCTGCATAATTAATAGCCATAATAAAAAATCCTCTCTTTCGTCATTAAGAATTAAAGCCACAGAGGAACGGATCATCAGAACCGCCACCACCGCCATTGCTGCCGCCACCGCCTGCACCATTGGCCTTAACTGCCCAGCTGTTCTCCTTCAGCCAGCCATTAACACCATCTTCCAGGCTAATTTCTTTGCCATCACTGCCGGTATATGCAAGGCTTTCATCGTCTTTGACTACGATGCTTCCTTCCAGCAGCTTAGCCATGTTCTGCGGGCTCGCAGCGTTGCCCTTGGTCAGCAGCTCAACAGCCTTTGCCATCTTCATGCCGTCAAGGCGCTTGGTCTTTTCGGCCTTCGCGGTCTCGGTCATATCAGCCAGCTGCTTAGTGACCTTGCCAACCTGTGCGGTCAAGTCGGTAATCTGCTTGGCGACTTCATCAGGCTTTTTGCCGCCCTGGGCAAATTGGTCTAACGTAGTCTTAAGTCCCTTGGCTTTGTCTACCACATCATCGCCATCTGCCAAACCAACAGCCTCCAAGATGCTTTTCAGCTTTGTCGCACTCTGCTCTCCTGCCGTGCGGTGCTTCTTAGCTTCGTTGTTGAGGGTGTTAATTTCGCCCTTGATAGCAGCGATGAGGTCAGCACCGTTCTCAACTTTTTCCAGTGCTTCGTAAACCTGTTTCATTTCCATTGTTCTGATACCTCCATATCATGGGCCTCCGCCCTATATTGTGCCCTCTCCTGGGCAATAAAAAAGCACGCTGTTACACGTGCTTGATTAACGATGTTAAATTAGCCTAACAAAAAAGCAGCTGTTCGGATTGCCCGAATAACTGCTTAATATCGATACGGAAATTTTTAATCTGTATAAGAAACATCTCTTGGTATATTCGCTCCTAAATTTCTAATATGGCTAATATCTACCCTGTCAATAAAATGGCCTTTTTTGCAATCATTGCACCACACAGCACCATATCCATAACCTTCCTCGGTGAGCTTTTGGTATCCAAAAGCTGTATTCTGCGAACCGCAATATGGGCATTTGCCAACAACACTATTTTCAGCCAAGCTAATTAAATTCTCTAACCATTTCATGACTTTCTCCTTTTCGCCAATATTTTATACCAAAACTTTTCGTATCTATAGGCGATTTGTTCCATGTATTGACGATTATTTTGTGTGTACTCTGAACCATACTTTTTGAATTGCCGAACATGTGCAGACTCGTGAAGCATAGTTTGTATCAATTCTTTTTCATTGACGAAAGCCTTTGGAAATAAATCTATTCGACCAATATTTTTGGGATCTGCGTCTCCGACTATAGGCAAAGCAAGTAATTTTTCGTTTCTCTGGATTTTAAAAGTTAATCCAGAAACATCAAAGTTATACTTTCTTGCTATTTGCAGCACCACACGCTTTTGCATAGGCACCTCTAATTGAGAAAACGAGCCTAAATTGTAATTACGTCTTGTTACTCTGTTAATTTTATCATCTTTTGTCTTAACAATCAATTCTTTTTCTAGTTGTGTCAACCTGCTCTCTGCTTCCCGCAGCCCAGCATAACCACGCATATACCTCTGCCAGTCCTTGCCATCTTCCCAAGCCTTCAAGCCCTTACGCCCCAGCACCTGCACCCTGCGTACTTCCGGCAAGCTATTCAGCCATTTGTCGCCTGCTTCCCGCACCTGGTCGCGTTGCTGCTGCATATCAACCTCGCCTTCAATGACTTCCACGTATCGGCATAAGCAATGCGGGTGTACCGGTAAAGGCGGCAGCTTATCCTTGGGATATATGCCTGCACCTAAGCCATACATATCAGCTTTGGCGTACATATCGCAGATATCAAAAACAGGGTGACGGCTGCTTAATTTGAATTTCACAGCCACAACATCAGCATCATCTTTTATCTTTGCTATGAAGCCGTCAGCCCATGCCCTCGCCATCTCGGTTCGGGTGATACGTTCGGCTACATAGCGGGATTTTTCGTTGACAGCAACCTCCACGGCCTTTTCAATAGCCTTTTCATTGCCCTTCTTCACTGCCTCCAGCAATTTATTATAGGCTGCCTGCAGCGCCTTGTTGGGCGCGCCATTTTTGGCCAGACGGTTGATGTTATCAATGGCCTGCCTTTGCTCAGCCAACGCCTGCGGGTCATTGCCTGTAGCTTCCCTTACCTTCTGCAGATATTTCGGTAGCTCCTGCCTGCTGATAATATCCTTGCCACCGTTATATACGTTCTGACCATCATCGACATATCCGTCATACAACGCCCTTGCAGCCTCAGTCCAGGTCTTGTTCCGACGCATCTGCTCCTGCAGGGTGCTTACAATGGCACCGCGCATTTTCACGCCTACGCCATGCAGCTTTTCGGATAGCGTCATGCCGCTTTCATCCCACTTATCGGCCAGCTCTTCACCCATGCTTTCTACTTGCGCTTTAGTCAGCATAGTCGGAACAATACCATAAGCATAAGCTGCAGCCTCTACAAGCGCAGGCCTCAGTTCTGGTAGTGTAAACAGCTTACCATAGTGGCGCTGCACATTATCCAGTGCCTCTTCAAACTTCATGCCACTAGCAATCAGCCTTTGTAAGTAAGCTACTGCTTTTTTAGCATCCTTACGCCAGCTCTTATTCAGTTTCTTAATCAGCTGCGCCAGCCTGTCCGTCGTCGCCATTATCGCCACCGCCATTATCACCAAAAGCATGGCTATAATCCAGCTTTTCCTGCTCCAAGTGCTCTTCGTAGGTCTTCACCAGCGCGTCAAAGTCATCAGCCTTAAGCTCCGGCAGATAGCTGGTAAGAACGCGCTTGAACACTTCCATGTTAAACTCATCGCCAAAGTTCAAGCCTTTAGCGATTTCAGCGTTCGCAAGCTCCTGCTCAACCTCGCTGATTTTGAAGTCATTCGGGTAGTTCACACTGTACTCCAGCTGCACGCCGGTCCAGATACTGAACAGCCTTGCCAGCTTCACTTCCGCTGCTTCCACGAGGTCTGCAAAATCGGATAAGATCTGATTGGTTGCCTCATAATCCCACGCTTTCGCCTGCCCGCTCTGCTGCTTGCTGGAGCCTGTTACGTTGACCACAACGGCCATGCGGTAAATCTCCTGCTGCAGTGTAGCAATCTGCGCTGCCAGCACCGTTGCAGGACCATCAGGCGGAGCGATGAACGCAGGCGCGTGACTGCTCTCCGGAGGATATCCCAAGGCATTATTTGTGCCGATGTTGATACTGTCCGGGTCACTCGAAGGGTAACACAGAACGCTGAAGGTCTGATTGACTAAGATGTCAGCCAACCAGCTGCACATATTGTAGATAGCAAGATTTGTTTTTGCTATGCTAAGGAATTCACTAGGCGGGAAAGGATTGTGACTATTCCTCACTTTGCTAACTAGAGGAACAACCGGTACGCGCCCAAGATTCCAGGTTCCGCTGTGCTTGCCTTTGCTGTCGATAAGCTCCCAGCCTTCTGCCGTCAGCGTGCGTGTCGCCATCGTCTGTTCCTGGTATGCATCAGGCTCTACGAAAACAAACTTTGTGATACGTCCCAGCTTATCCTGACAGATTTCCTTTACAGCATTAAGATTGACCACAAAAGCATAAGGCAGGTTATTGCGGTCCGCTTCCAAGTCTGCCACGCGCATATCTTCAGTATCGCCCTGAGCCTTATCCATAACGATATAAGCGACACCCTGCAGCTTCGCACTGCAGGCAGCCTGCTTCATAAGGTTCTGGATGCTGGTGCCCAAGAAGTCAACGTCCTTACTGAAGGTTTCCCACAGCTCCGAGCCTGCGCCGCTCCAGTCACGCACAGCCAGTGTTTTGAAGATTGGCGCTACATGAGCATTAACGCAGGGCGCAAGATAATTAAGGTAGTACGCCAGCTCGCGCCTCATGCCGTACTTTCCTGCATCCTCACGCGGGTGCTGGGTTAAATAGCTGCCGTCAAGAAAGCCTCCGCAGCCTTCATAGCCATCTTCCAGCATTTTGTATAATCCATGTTTATCATTACGCATTTTTTCACCTCTCTTAATAGTTGACACGCATCGGTTTAGGCCTTGCCACCTCCACAATGTCCTCGCACACGCCGGTTAAAGCATCCGGAGCATCATCGTGTGTGTTCTTGCCTTCCTTCTGGTACTTGCTCAGTGCTGCATAAAACTCCGGCCAGCGGTTCTTCCAATCGCTTGGGAAATAAATATGCTCCATACACCACGTAGCATTAGACAAGATTCTTGCAGCCTTGTTCTTATGCTGCGTAAAGGTTTCAATGGTTGTATGGTTGCTATGCAGCAGCTTCTTCACGTTCCTGGCGAATCCACGCCCGCCATTGTTGCTTTCAAAGCGTGCCACATTCGTGCTGTTGCGTTCCAGCGCCCTCGCCGTTGCCGGTTCAGTAACCTCCATAGACTCTTTCGTGTATAAAACGTCAAGCACATATGCTTCATCCGCAAAGGTGCGCCCATAAATAATGCAGCAAAGGTAATCGGCGCCGGTATCAGCTGTATCCGTATAAGCACGAATCTGCTTGAAGGCAGGCAGCGCGCCGTCATAGGTTTTAAAGCTGCTGTACAGCCTGCCCTTGATGTCTATCGGCTCCTGCTGGTAGTTGGCACTCCATATATCCAATCCCATAAGCTGCTTCTTCTCCATGCAGCTTTCAGCATCCAGCACGCCATCACAAAGCATGCTGCCGTCATCCTGCACTGCCTTCATGTTGATATGCACGATTTTTTCTGCCGGATAATATTCCAGCACCTTGCCAGCCAAATCATCACTAGCCCAACGCGTCATAATGACGATGATTTTATAATTGCCCTCGCCACGTGACAGCATGGTATTGGTGAACCAGTCCCAATGCTTTTCCTTAACATTTTCGTTATAGGCTTCTTCCGCATTCTTGATTAAATCGTCTATGATCATCAGCCTGCAGCCGAAGCCTGTCGCTGTACCGGTTGGCGATGTAGCAAGGTAACTTGTCTGCTGTCCTTCGAGGCTCCACAGGTTCATAGCGCCGTCGCCACGCTTAATTTTGGTGGCGGGGAACACATCACTATAGACCGGCTTATAAATATCCGCCTTAGCCTCGCTGATGCTGTCACGCACGTTCTTGCTGAAGCGTGTCGACAGTGTTTCGTTATAAGAGCCAATCATAACCTGCAAGGTGTTATCCCTGCCCAGCGCCCATTCCACGAAGTTGCTGGCCGTATAACTCTTGCCATGACGCGGAGGCATGTTCAGTACAAGGATTTTCTTGTCAGAAGTCAGGAACCATTGCAAGGTATCGCACAGCTCCTGCAAATACTTGCGGTCGCTCCGGTAGAAGTCCGGGTTCTTCAGTTGGGCGTAAAAAAAGAACCTGCGTCTTGCAAGTTCTATCTTTGCTCCCAATGTTATAAGCTGCTTATCCATCCATACCAGCCAGCTTTTTCAGTTCTGCATCCGTCAGCCCTGCAAACGGATTGGCAAGCTCACCGGAGATTTCCACGTTTTCTTTAGGCTTCAGCCCTACGGTATCACGATAAATTTCAAACGCCTTGATGTTGCCACGCTTAGCCTTCAGCTTCAGCGCGTCCAGCATCTCCTTGCGCTCATCGTCGGTCGTGAAGTCAGCGTCCAGCTCGCGGAACGACTTCAAGCGGCGACGTGCTTCACCGGATGCCTGACCACCTTTTCTCCCTCGTTCTCTTGCTTCGCTCTTGCTTCTTACCGGTTTTAAATTATCCAGTTGTTTCTTTGTAGGCATCCATCTCACACCACCTTAATCCCACATCATCAATAATATCCCAAAATTCTTCCACATCATGCGGCACAATATAGAAGCCTGTTTCGTCTTTCTCAAAGTCAATGCCAACATGATGCAGCTCATGCCTAAGCAATGTTTCCAGCTGCTTTTCGCTAAAGCCAACTACATTCGGTTCATAGACCACAATAAAAAAATCATAGGGGCAGCACCAGCTGTAGCGGTCGCTCACTAAGTTGCAGTCAGCAAATATCGTCCGCTTATTGCGCTTCTTCTCTTCCAGGCTGGATAAGTAGGCTATTTTTACTTTAGCAGCCTTTATATCAGCGAATTCCGGCAACGTGCGTATCAGCTTATTAGCCATCAGCCTATACTTTTTACTGTGCTCCATGATATACCTCGAATTCTTCTACCCTTGCCGGACGCGCCGCATTGCAGTGCGGTGTCCTTGCGTCCGGAAAGAAGGTGTTCTGTTCCGGCGTAGTAAAAATTTACAAAAAACCACGCCCGGCAAAGGCAGAAAATATATAACAGAAAAGCCGCTGACCAATGGCCAACGGCTCTCGCTATTTCGTTTCATCGCTTTCGCTATTATACATTATAGCACAGATTGTACTCGCATTCACTCTATTCTTTTTTGAAATCGTCCAAAGTAATCTCGCCTGCCTTCAGCATCTTAACAAACTGCTTTACGATTGCTGCCTGCTCTTCAGTAAGGCGAAACTGTACCTGCTTAGTAACAGCATCACCGGTAAGCTTCTTACGCCCGCCACCAGCACGAGCACCACCCCATGTTCCTTTAGTCTTTGCATCCATAGTTATAACCTCCTTATTGTTTTCACTAATTCAAATACTGTTAAAGCTAATACGATTATTATAATGACTCTAATAATTACTTGCATAGCATTCGCAATTATGCTAGAATGAAGATGACTTGAGAAGGGTGAAGGCTTTCGCCCTCACGCCTTCTTGGGGTTACTTGAGTTTCTTGTGTTTTAGCAGGTTACACACTGTTCTGACCAGGATTAGGTTTGTAACCGCTAAAACCAAGATTGTCATCTCAGCTAGCATTTTTGCTTCCTCCTTTCCCTTTGATGATTTAATTATACCACATATCTTGTTATTCGTCAATCGTTTTTCAAGATATTTTTAATATTTTTATAAAAAATTTTAACCGCTAAGTAGATTATTCTACCTAGCGGTTTTATTTTATGTGTTTCCTTTATTCACTTCATGCAGGATGTAATCTAAAGCCTTGCTGTGCAGCCTATGTACATTCTGCCATGAATAATGCAGCTCAGCCGCTATTTGTTCGAAGGTGTGATAATTTATGTAACGCTTGTGAAGAACCGCCCGCATGGGACTTTTTGGAAGCAGCTCAATGTACCCGATTATTTTACGCAGCTCTCGTTGCCGTTTGCCGATAAGCTCCAAGAGGTAACGTTCTTCGTCGACCACGCTTATTACATCGTTCTCCATGCGCTTGCCGTCCCCACCGCTACCGGACTGCGGACCATAATGCGGAGTATTCTTCTCAGCTCTGGCTCTGCTGACCACTATCCGCTCCTTATACGATTGTATCTCTTCATCCAGTGTCCAAGCGGAACGCAGGATAGCTTTCAGCTGATTCTTGTCCAAATTATCACCTCTTGCTCAATAATTAATTATAAAAAACTGCTATTAGAATTCCGGATCTGCGTCAGTCTGAAAGAAAACTTTGTCGACTTGTTCCGGCGTCAGCTTCCAGCGCTCTTTCAGCGTCTGAATGTCAGCGCGTGTAAATTCGCTTTTATTATTGCCGTTTACGCAGTTAGATACAGTTGCTTTGCACTTGCCTAAAGCTGCAGCTAGCGTTGACATGGTTTCGCTGTTCTTAGCCATGTAATACTTGAATAATGCAATGTTCATGGTCTCACCCCTTTTCGTGTATTTTCACTCTCACTCATCATACAAATCTGTTTGCGGATAATCTCATCTTTGATAGCCAATTCCTGTTCCAACTCGTCATTCAGGTTACGCAGCTTGCGATTTTCCGCCAGCAAATAACAAATGCGTTCTTTAGTATTTTCTTCCATGTTAAAGCCTCCTTAAATATTCATCGGGTCGCAATGGTCGCACTCCATTTCGTCGCCACCGCCGTACCACCGGCACAGTTCACAGCAGTATTGCCGCTCCCATTCATCGCAGAGATTGTCGCAATTATCGCAAGGATAATATTCATTATCGTCAATCATTTTGTTGCTCCTTTATAAAAAGCGGCGGCGTAGGAATTCTCGGATTTTATTACGCAGGCCTGTTTCATCAGCCCATAACAATAATGGGCCTACCGTTGCCAAGTCCGCAAACTGCCATTCAGCAACCCAGCCGCCGCACCCATGGGCTTAATCAATGGCGATTACGACACTGCCATTCGGCACTTCATCCCAGCCAAAAGCGGTAGAAGTGTATGATGTGGGATGCATATCGCCTTTAATGTCGACGTACACCTCTGCATCATAAGCTTCGTCCTTCAGCAATTCAATTAATTCAGATACTGTCATTTTTCTCACCTCCTAAACCTCCTAAACTTTTTCAAGGGACTTTCTGCCCCCACGTGCAACTTTTACAAGGGAGTTTTAGAAGGGATTTTTGCAAAATGTTGCAAGAATCTCTTCTGCGTCAGCTTCGGCAGCTGCCTTCAAGCAAGCAGCTGCCTTATGCAAATAATCGTCATCGCCGCTGCACTGCCAGTCATTAATGGCCATCTGCGCATCATTCACAAGGCGATTTTTATAATCTTCAATATTCATTTATTTACCACCTTCCCACACTAAAATATAATACTTTAATTCTCATTTATTTCTCCGTGCAGATTGCCAAGATAGAGCCGCACCATGGACAGTACCAATAATCGGCATTGGTACGGATTCCGCAATCAGGGCAGGTTACCAGCTCCTGCCCCGGCCTCTGGTAATACTTTTGTTCTACATGCCCTCTTGACCTGCCTGTAATTCGACCCCGCGTTTCTATGCCGTGCCTTGCATCCCGTTTCTGGCGCACATGACTGCCGCTGCACTTCTCGCATCTTCTGGCCGGTGTGCCGTCCGCCTTAATCACAGCAGGACGGCCACAATAAACACACAGCCCCTGAGCACGGCGTTCCTCTTTAAGCTCCTTGCTTGCCATTGCTCTCAGCCTCGTAGATAGCATCTTCAAGTCTATTGCGCAAGCGCAGGTAAATTTCCAAGTTGTCGCGATGGTAGTCCAGCCCGCTGTTATACAGGCCTTGCGGAATCTCTCTTTTTGTATCTTTCAGCGCCAAAACCATACCGAGGTTCTCGCCAATGCTTTTATCTAAGGCGATACGCAGAGCCATACGCTCCGGCTCGGTGATGATCTGAATGTTAAGTGGCGACGATAATTTTAATTCTCTCATTTTCTCATCTCCAGTTATCCGCAATAATCATTATGCCGATGATTCCATAAAGTGCAATTTGCACCAGACGCAAAATGCTTTCATCCGCTTCCAGCCACCATTTGAACATTACAGCTGAGAGCAGTATAAGCACTGCCCCCATCACCATTTCGATTGCCCTTATGATTACCATTTCGCCTCACGCTCCTTGCGATACAACACGAACTTCGGGACAAAGCCAACAGCTTCGCGGCGAGCGCTGGCCTTTGCAGCTTCTTTTTCAGCCATGCGGCGGCGGATATCCGTATATTTCTCGGTAATCAGACGGTATGTAGGGCAAATGCGAAACTCTCCCTTAACTTTTACCAAGGCAGGCATGCCAAACTGCCAAGGGCTGAAATATTGCTTAGAATCAATCATGCAGCTCACTCCTTTATCAAATCATCGTATCCCGGCAAAACCTTTATTTTCTGGCCATTTTTAAAGGAATTAACCTTGTAAGGGTTTCGCCAGTCAATCTCAGCATAGTCCAGGAAGAAGGCACTGGCCTTGTCATAATAGGTTACGGCATATTCTGCCACTTTGAGGCATGGACACGGATGCGGGCGGCCGGTCAATATAGCCTTCATCATATCCGGAACACTTACCTGCTGAGTAAGGTCCGGATATATGCCCCAGCCTTTATGCAGGCGACGTTCCGGAATGTCAACCTTGACTATTACGTCATGCATGCCGGGCGCAGCCCAGTGTACCGCGTTATTTGCCGTACCGAAAAAACACAGTACTTTCTTGCCCTTCCAGGCATTCTTGGAGGGAATGTTGGCTACCGGATAAATCGTGATACCTGACAAGTACTTTGACAGCTCCAGCCAGCTCATAGCTCTGTATAAAATCATTCCTCTTCCTCCACACTCTGCTTCATGGCAGCTTCCACCTCTTGGATAACCTCCATATCATCACGGCTCAGCTCATGATTTTTGAGCTTCATCACATAATCATGAACTATTTTGACGGTGTTTTCGATGCGGGTTTCCTTTTTGGTTATCTCCTTGAAGTTGTGCATCACAGTAAGGCATGTAGCTCTTAACATCATCGTAACGATATCAACCGTCATTTTCTCCAATGTTTTTCTGTTGGCAGCATCACAAAGCTCTTTATCCAAGTCGCTCATTTTAACGTCCTGCTTAAAGGCTTTCTTTGCAGCTGCTCTTCTCAAAGCTCTATTTACGCTCATGCTTTTCTCCTTATGGCAGTTGGTCTATCTGGGCTTCTTTCGCGCAGATGTACTGCGGTGTCACCCAACGCTGGCTGTTTTCATAGCGCCATTCACATTCCCCGGGAGCGGGATTAGTGCGCAAAGCATGGCAGGATAGCCCGAGGCGGTGGAACATCTTGCGTCTGGGGCACTCCTTTACTACATCACCCTGAGGACAGCTGTAGCAATGCAGGCTTGCTGCATCCACCAAGTCCAGAAAATCTTCCTGAGCTATTGTATATGTACGTCCGTTGTCATCCTTGTCCACGCGTGCATCATCATAGCTGTAAACCTTTATTCCGATATTCTGCGAGCGTCTGGCTACTTTTTTCTTTTCAAGTTCATCCAGATCGGCTATTCTGGCATCAATAATCTTGCCGGCATAGCTCTTGATTGTTTTCATGTATTTGCGCCAGTCTTTATCAGTTGTAGCAGTATCATCCAGAATGCGTTCCATGATCTGGACCACAGAGCTCAACCACATCAGCTGATTGAGCTCCGCACTGGCCATGTAAGGTGCGTGCTTCATGCTTTCACCTTCTCCAGCTCAGCGCAAATAATTTCATGCAGCGCTACAAGTTCTTCCAGCGAAAGAGTAATACCTTTGGCAGGCTCTCCGCTGCGGGTCCAGGGGCGCAGGTCATATTTTGCAGCGTGACCATCCCACTCAACCAAATTCAGCTGCTTAACGTAGCCTTTGCCAATCTGCGGCAGCTCACCAATCTTGCGGACAATTTTATACTGAATAATCATTGCTTTTTCTCCAATACTTCAATCAGCTTCTTGAAATACCATTCGGCCTTCTTGACGTCCTCAACTCCGCCTTTTTTGTTGTAGCGGTACAGGTATTTCACGATATTCCCGGTGCAAAAGGCTTCAAGGCCTTGTTTGTCCTCGGTCATAACATCAACGATGTCAATGCATTCCATCTTCCCGCTGGTGTAGTGCGCCGGATGATTAACAACGTCATTTTCTTCATAGTCCTCAATGGCAGCCTTCAGTATACCCACTGCATCAGCCAGATATTTTTCACCGGATTTTGAGTTTTCTTCTGCAATCTTTTCAGGCTCAGCAGCTTCAGCGAACACCTCAGCCGGTTCTTCTTCAACATCTGCAGGATCTACTTCTACCGGAATGGGTGTTTCAATACGCGTCACCTTCAGCTTATGGTCCTGCATCAGCTTTTTCTTAAGGTCATCGCAGCTCATACGCTTATGCGCTGCCGGTACTTCATCGGTGTAATAGTCTTCATCCCACAGTCTGGCGAATTCTTCCTTACTCAGCTCCAGCGCATCGCAAAACTTATTCAGCTGCTTCTCGGTCAGCACCTCGATACCTTCTTCATCAAGTGACTTAACTACACTGTAGCTCATGCCCAGCTCCTTTAGAAAGGTGCTTGTCTTCATCCCTGTCTTCTCTTCGATGAATCTTTTGAAATTGTCACGGAAAACCATAACTTCACATCTCCTTTTATATTTCTTTAAAATTAATATCCGGATAGCGGTACAGCAGCATCTTCTTTTTCAGCAGATAGTCCTTTGTCTTATAGCCTTTTGTGTCTATAACAGCTGTTGACCCGTCAGCGTATGTTACTACAAAATCAGCAACGTATTTTATCGCCCTGATGGTCTTGCCGGCACGCTTAAATTTAGGCTGCAGCTCATAGGGGACCTGCAAGGAGAAGTCTTTGACCTCTCCCGCCATCCGGAGCATCTTCAGTTCGCAGTAGAAGTTGCCTTCCTTCTGGCTGTCAAATGTTATGCCGTCTATAACCACTTTCCGGTTATTGTACTTTGTCAAAACGGAATCTCCTCATCGAACGGCATCTGCTGCCCGAAATCTTCCATGCTCTGAGGTGCGGTCTGCTCTTTACGCTCGATGAACTCGAAGCGGTCTGTAACAACCTCTGCAGCAGTACGCTTGTTGCCGTTTTTGTCCGTATATTGGCGGATTTGCAGACGCCCTTCCAGCAAAACGCGTTGGCCTTTATGCACGCTTTTGCCAAGTATTTCAGCGCTTTTGCCCCAAATCTGGCAGGCGATAAAGTCAGCTTCCTTCTTGCCGTTCTGTGTATATGGTCTGTCTACCGCCAGAGTAAAGCTGGCAACCACTTTCCCGCTCTGGGTACTTCTGATTTCTGCATCTTTCGTCAGACGTCCCAGCAAAACAATATTGTTCATTCACTCACTCCTTAAATCTCCTGCGTCCCTTTATGCGGTCACACTGTCTAAGCACAGCCTGCCGTCTCAGGCGCTCTTTTCCTACCTCTATGGCATATAATTCACCTTGGCGCTCTCTGATTTCAGCAGCCTTAAGCCTGTCCTGTTCAGCACGCCATTCAAGATAATATTCGCAGTGCGCATGGCAGTTTGCGCGCCGCTCTTGGCGCCCTCTGCATCTCATTTACGCGCCTCGATTCTGGCCAGTACATCAGCCATGCTTGTCAGTCCCTTCGGCTTCGGAGCTGATGGCTGCAGCAGCCCGGTTTTGTTCCTGCCCAAAACATACTCGTTGTGGCCGTGCTCTTTGGTTCTCCGGCACACATCCTCATACATCCGGCGGACCTGAGCCCGCACTGTAGGCATGTCCTCAGCCAAGGTCAGCTGCAGGTCACGCCAGCCAAAGCTCCTTACGGCAAGCTCGATTTCAATCCTGCTGAATACCGGAGTATGCCCCCAAGGTGTTGCCTGCATAGCACGCTCAATTTCATCCCATGCTTCAGCCCATTCGCGTACTCTGGTACTGTCATCAGCCGTGCCCATAAGACTTTTGCCGGCTTCCACGACCTCTGCGATTGACGGCAGGAACTTGCTCTCCAGCAGCAGCTTCTTCACCGCTTTGCTGAGGATTTCGTTTGGTATATCTCCCAGCACCTTGGTATAAATGGCCTGCCTGTGCGCATCGTTCGCCTGCCCGAAGGCTCCGAACAGCATACCTACAATCTGCCCGCGTCTTTCTTCGTCACAAGTCAATAATTTCACCGCTTTCTAAAAGCTGCAGTGCCTCTGCTGTAGTCTCTACAACATCGTTTCCGCGCCCCTTATGCTTTTGCGGCGCCCGGAAGGTCTTGCCCTCCTTGATGTTGATTGCGACCTTTTCAACATACCTGAAGCCCTTGGCGTTATTCCTGCCGCCGATTTCGGCAGCCTTACAGAATATGTCCAGTCCGACTTCGTCGACAAGCGACTGAACCAGCTCTGCCAGCATAGGTGTTGCAATCGTGCCCATGTTCTTTTCGTAGCACTCCACCGCTTGCGTGTAGACGGCCCGTCCGTTCTCCCTCCGCTCACTGTGTTTCTGGTTAACCTTGCCGGGCAAACTGGGTTGCTTGCGCGCGTTCTCCCCATCATCCTCTTGAATAGGGGTTTGAATAGGGGTTTGAATAGGTATTGTTGTCTCATTTTGAGACACCCCTGTCTCATTTTGAGACACCCTGTTTCGTTTCGAGACACCCCCTGTCTCATTTTGAGACAGGTCTAAAATTTCATCCGTCAGAGTATACCATGTAGTTTTATCCCAACACATTTTGTTGAATGCGTCAGTTTTTATGGCTCCGGCTTCTTCTAATTTTTTCAAGGCTCTATGAACCTTGGCGCGAGACAGGTACGGATGAGCTTCTGCAATCTTGCGGACGCTGCCATACACCCAATACCGTCCGTCGTGGTATTTGTCTTTTTCCTTCTTCTTCTGGCTGTTGTTAATCCAGAAAAAGAAGTAATCAAGCAGCAGCGCTTCGACTATCCCGAAGCGCTCTGCAAATTCCACGCTGAAGCTGTGTTTTTTCATAAGCACCGCCTCCAGGATGGTAAGCGTGCCAGCCATCTTACATATTTCATCAAGGCTTTACGTCTTCTCATTTTGCACCCCATTCCTTCAGCATCAGGTCTTTGTCTGCCTCTGAAAGTGTTTCTATGCCCAGCTGTGCAGCCTCACTGAGCACGCCATCCAGCAGAATGCTGAATTCCTTGCTGTTATAGGTATGGCTGCCGAAATAGCATTGCAGCTGCACAGCCTTCTGACCGTTGATTGTGATTTCGCCCAGTTCCCTGACCGTCCGCCATTCCTGTTTTACCCGCTCTACGGCGGCAGGCTTCACACAGACGTGGGTATATACGCCGTAGCGTTCCAGCATCATCAGGTATACGCTGTCTTTATCGGTTTTCAGCACGGCAGCCATCCTGCCCAGCACTTCCCAAAGATAAGCATTAGCATTAAGGCTGCGCCTTTTGCGCTTTATCTTGATTTCAACTTCCAGTACCTTGCCGCCGTTAGCCGCCTGCTGCAGCTCGCCTATCAGCGCGATCAGCGCCGCCGGTATCGGTATCTGCAGACAGCCGGCAAAGAAGTTTATAATCTTGGTTTCAAATTTCATCTGTCATTTCTGAGGTAGTTTTTCCCAACGTTCATCATCCAATGGTCCCGCGAATGTTTTTCTTCATAAATCGACTGCGCTATGCGCTTCAGATCATTAAGGATGTTGACGCCGCCAGAAGAATGCACCGCATTAGGTCCCATTGTGTGGCAATCATTACAAAGCGGTACTACAAGCCCCAGCCTGTCAGACGCTTTGCGTTTGGATCCTGGAAGCATATGATGAACGCACTCCGCAGGCCTGCCGCACAGATAACAGTGCTCAAAATCATCAGTGATTATCGACTTAACCTTGCGCATCGATACTCCCCAGAAGCTCCTTGATAGCCGGATGAGCAAGTTTGTACTGCTCCAGCCCAGCCATTTTTGCAAGCAGCTCGGTTTCCACATCCTGAATCTTCTTGTACACGCCACCCTTGAGGACCACGCTGACAGTGCCGTCAGAAGCGATATGAACAAAGCGGTCGCCCTGCTGGCGCTGCTGCTCCGGCTGAGGTGCTTCCGAACGGCAGGCTGCATTGCCGTCATCATCTTCCTGCGACAGTCCGAGGATTGCCGCCAGTGAATAACGTCTTGCATAGGTAATGGCACTGCCTACCCCTTGAATATCAGCCTTAGCCACCGGGTAGTTTGCCGTGTTGCCGATATACTGGCCGCTGCTGTGCATCAGCAGTGTGGTAACAGTAATTGTTCTGTCCGGCACGCCCATGCCGTCATACAGCTGGCTGATGCTCAGACCGTACTTGCTGAGCGGTTCGCGCACAGCATTAAGAATTTCCGCAAGATCTGCGTATTTGCTTTTGAAGAACGGGTTATCGGAAGTCTTGCCCGCATTCTTCATCTCGCCCTGCGCTTTGGCCAACGCCGTGGCCAGCTCGTTGATGTTTTCACTCATCTGCATATTTTGCCCTCTCTTTCTGCCTGCTTCAGCAGGTTATAAACTGTGACCGCTGCATTCGCGTTAAAAACACAGCAGGATTTGTAGCCTAACGGGTATACACTGCTGACATAGTAGCTGTCTGCATCCGGACGGTAATAACCGAAATTTTGGCGGCGGCAGCTGCCATCAAATTTGCAGTTACCGCATGAGCGGTACCGGTTAAGGAACGTTTCCCGCGTTACCGGTTTTTCATTGGCTGCCTTCTTGCGCGTCAGACCGTCTGCCAGCGCTTTTACTTCTTCTGGTGTAAGCATTGTCTTTCTCCTATCATCCGTGTTATAATAGGGGTGAAGTTGGAACGGAAAACCATAACTTCACCCTTACCGCTGATGTCGCTAGCATCAGCGGTTTTTTCTTTGTATGCGTTCATCTGCGCACCTCTATGGGGATGAGGACCACATCCCCAGGCTGGAGCATTCCTTTGATGTTGCTGATTTGGCGCGTATAAAAGATAACCTCGTGAATGTCTCTGCGGTCGCCTTCGCGCTCCATTGTAGAGCCCACCAAATGCCAAAGCGTGTCACCCTCTCCGGCGGTTGTCTTTACAACAAATTTTTCTATCGGGCGGCTATAGTCCCACGCCGCCCAAATGCAACAGGCTGCCAACAGCACAAATAAGATTTTTTTCATTGTTCACTACCTCCGGAGCACATATTGTGCAAATACTCATCAATAGCAAACGCCGGTACATAGCGTCTGCTATTCCGGATAACATACTTCAGACGGCCTGCATCCATCTCTTCCTTCAGAAAGACAGGAGAGCAGCAAAGCAGGATTTGAGCCTCGCCGGTAGGATAAAGCATCCTGCGAGGAATTTCTTTACGCTCTTTCGGAGCAGCTTTTTTAATCGTTCTTGCCATGTTTGAATCCTCTTTTCTTAGTTAATAAACAACTTTACTGATTTCTTCAAGCATTATGCTTCAGTAACCGACGAAACCAGAAATAGCTTACAGAAAACATCATCATATTGGCAGCAGCCACTATGGAAGCTTCTTGTACTCCAATTAAAGCCCAAGAAACCATGACAGCTATAATGCTTAATACATTTACGCTCAGGCAACACACCCAAAGCTTTTTAAATGCTTGTTCCAGGTCAATGGGTCCGCTTATCGCCGTGCGTCCGCAAAACGGACACACGGTTATTTTTTTATCTTCCATAACTCACCCTCCCTTCCTCAGCTCCTGCACCAGCGCCAGCAGCTCATCCAGATACTCCAGCTTACTATAACCTTCCAACTCGCAGACCATGAGGTCCATACGGATGTCCGCCAGCAGGCGCAGTTTTAATTTTTCCCGCGCCAAGCGATTAAACGCGCGGCGCGTTGCCGGTGTATCCGGCGTAAATTGAATGCTCATTATTGCCCTTGCTCTTCCTCCCACCAGCTGGCGCGCTGAGCCTTTACTGCCTCGAAAGTCTTTCTGTAAAGTTCAGCTCTCTTTTGCCAAAATTCAACGGCAGAAGCACAGCGCAGCTTTTCGCATCCCAGCGCTTCCTCTTCGGCTTCCTGCGCTTTGGATAACAATGCCATAGCGCAGGCCGAAACTTCATCATAAGTAAGCTCAAGTTTCATTTCATTACCTCCCTACCGCCAGCGCCGCGCCGGCGGTTTGCGCGTAGCATTTATGCAACGCTATCTGCAAAAAAAATTTCCGTAGGATTGCTAATGTCAGCGATTTTTGCAATCATATTGGCTTCTTCAACCGTAATAGGTGCTTTGCCATTGAGCTTTGCATTCATGCTTTTCACAGATAAATGCAAGGCTTTAGCCAATTTAACCTGAGTAATTCTTCTCTCTGCCAAAACGCCTCTTAACTTATTCAAGTCCAATTTACTCACCTCCTAAAGTTTCTCGTTGCATTTCTGCTACGGTTATATAATACACCTTTCCGCAACGCAAGTCAAGCAAAAATGCAACGATTTTTACTTTTTTCTTGTATTTTTGTTGCATTTATGGTATTATTCTACTAAAGGAGTTGATTGTAATGAGTGAAAAAGAATTAACTGATTTAATCGAAAGGATAAAAGAAAGACGTTTAGAATTGGAAATGTCCTATCAAGATTTGTCTGATGCTACGGGAATAAGTAAATCTACATTGCAACGTTATGAAACCGGTTACATAAAAAAGGTGCCAATCAATCAAATTGAAATCTTAGCTAAAGCGCTACACACCACACCTAGCTATTTAATGGGCTGGGAAGAGCCAGCTTCCCCCTCTCTCTCCCTCACCCAGCAGGAAGAAACACACATAAAAAAATACCGCCAGCTGGATGCTGACGGCAGAGAGCGTGTTGATTATGTTTTAGATATGGAACATAAGCTTGCTAACGAGCGTGCTGAAAAAGAAGAGCAGCATTTAGGATAATAAGAAAGGATGATTGTTATGACAAATATTAAAAGTACAATTAATGCTAACGGCGTTGAAATCCGTATAACAAGCTCTAAAGAGGCTGATTATATCTCACTAACCGATATTGCTAAAAAACGCAATCCCGAGTTTCCTGCTGATGTTGTTAAAAATTGGTTACGTTCTAGAAGTACTATTGAATTTTTAGGATTATGGGAAAAGATTAATAACCCAAATTTTAAACTGGTCGAATTCGACCAGTTTAAAAATCAAGCAGGTGAAAACAGCTTTGTACTCACCCCTCAAAAATGGATAAATTCAACCAACGCCATCGGCATAACCTCTAAATCTGGGCGCTACGGCGGTACCTATGCTCATTCTGATATAGCCTTTGAATTTGCGTCCTGGATTTCTCCAGAATTTAAGCTGTATATCATCAAAGATTACCAACGTTTAAAGGCTGACGAAAGTCATGCCAAAGAATTAGACTGGAGTGTAAAGCGTGAAATTGCTAAGTCTAATTACAGACTGCACACAGACGCTATCAAAGAAAGCATGCTGCCAAATCTGACGCCACAGCAGACAAGCTACACCTATGCTTCTGAAGCTGATATGATAAATGTTGCCCTTTTCGGCATGACTGCCCGCCAATGGCGAACAGCTAACCCAGATGCAGCCGGAAACATCAGGGATGCAGCAAGCATCGAGCAGCTCATCGTACTTTCCAACCTCGAAGGCTTGAATGCTGAATATATTCGTGAAGGCCTTGCGCAGCCTGAACGCCTGCTGAGGCTTAACCGTATAGCTAAATTTCAATTAAACGCCTTTTCCGAAAAACCACTGAAAAGCATAGAGACATTAAAGAAGCTTCAAAAATAAAAAATACCGCCAGCTGGATGCTGACGGTGGGGAAGAACTAATATTCACAGATTTCAAATCTATATTTTTGTTTTATATTAGGATATTTATCGTGTTCTACTTCACTTACAAACATATCATAAGGTCGTGCGCATACCCTGAACGGCGGATATAAAGCTTCATATATAACAAGAATTTCATCTGTTTCAGAATGATGCGCAAATGTAATTATTCTATATAAATATTGAGTAGAAGGACTGCTTACTAATTCATGCTTAAAATGACGTACTACATCCCCGGGTTTAAATCTTCTGTTTTCCATATTACCTGCTCCTTACCGGCCTAGTTAAAACCTTATTGTTTTCCTCGTCGTCCCAAAGCTGTTCAAAATAATCAGCATACATATCAAATCCTTGTTTTCCAGATACAAATTTATAAGTAATCGTATTTTGACTACTAAACTTATACCAGTATGGACCAATGTATATCTCATCATCAACGCGCCAATAAAAATCTAACGTCATACAACGGTATCCTTTTATTTTTATAGTTCCTTTCCGACTTTTCTTATTAAGTTTATTAGCCCATTCTACAAGCTGATTTATACTATTGCGAATATCACCTTCTTGTTTACCTTCTTCTTTTTCACGTTGCTTCAAAAAAACATTTTCACAATCTGGATCCATCGTTAAAATTCTTACATTAACGCCTTTATTTAACAAAGTCTCTATATCCTTACCATGTGTTTCACGGAATGAAGTTAACCCAAAAGCAACTACATCTAATTTGTTTCTGGCCTTTTTTAATCTTGGATCTGAGTCATCACTTTTCTCTGAACGTTTTTTGTAAATCTTCGTTAATCCCCAATTATCTAAAGTATTTTCTGCTTTTGATTCTATAAACCATACGCTAAAAAGCAACACTATACCTGAAGACAGCAAAGAACCACCGATTGCAATCAAAATATTACCTGGTGTTTGAAGATATATGTCTGCCGCCATAAGTATTGCGCCTAAAATTATTAAACCAAATCCTACATTTGTTGATTTTAATCTTTTTAAAACATCCACCGTATCACCGCCTATGTATTTCTAATAAAAGCGCCCGGTGTTACCAGCACCGAGCGCAACGCGGAACGTGTTACCAGCACGCAGCCGCTTTGTAATCCCTCAATTCATGGCAAGAACAGAAGCTGATTACCTTTTTATTATATCAGAATTTAATCAGCTCTGCATAAGTAAAATTAGTAAAGGAGCTGATTTTTTATGTCTATCATTACAAAAAAAGCCGGCAAGAAGAGATACACTTTTTCTATCTGCACGGATGAAATACTTCCCAATGGCAGACACAAATATATTAACGGTCCGTACTTCCTTACCAAAAAGGAAGCCAAAGAAGCAGAAGCTGTTGTACTTGCACAGCTGCAGAGCGGCACCTATGTGGCCCCCAGCAAGCTCACTGTAAACGAACTGCTTGACCTTTACAGCAGCACTAAAGCAGATTTGCGCCCATCCAGTATAGCGTCAATAAAAAGCTTTACCAACAGAGTTGCAAGGCACTATTTCGGTAGCATACAGATAAGTAAAGCAGTTCCGCTTGATGTAGAACGTTACCGTCTGTATCTAGTCAACGAATCCGGTCTGGCCAACCAGACTATACGCGAAACACTGTCCTTTATAAAGACTGCTTTTACCTGGGCAGTGAACAATGACATGATAGGTAAATCACCGGCAAGACTTCTAAAGCTACCTCCGAAAGAAGAGCCTAAGGGAATGCATGTACCTATCGAAATTCTGCTGCAGATTCTGCGTATTATCAAAGCATTTGATTACAGTAATCTTTATATGCCGTTTCTGCTTGGCGGTATGTGCGGCATGCGTATAAGCGAAACGCTGGCAGTCAGCGCCGACGTATTGGATGGCAATGAAATAACCGTAAGAAGCAATCTTCAGCGTGAAGACGGCGTCCTGCAGTTCACTAAAACAAAGACAAGGACTTCCGCAAGGGAAATACCTCTGCTCAGCTTCGTCCGGCACGAAATAGAAGATTACCAAAGGTTTATTGCGCAGTCTAAAAAAGACGCCCTCAATAAGCACCAGCTTTTGCTGCAGACTCCGGGATACATCGCCGAGCTCAGCGACCGGCCATGGAAAAACGACCTCAATCTCCTTATAGTCTTTCCGGATGACGGACGTGGCATGTGTCGCGATCATGTGGAAAGACGTTGGCGAAGGCTGAAGAAAAAATGTCCGGAATGGCTGCAGCTGGTTGATGCCTACCCTCTGTTAGCCAACATGCGCCATCATGATTTCAGGCACAGCTTCGGCAGCAATCTCAGAGACCGCGGTGTTCCTATTGCCGATGTCAGCGAAATCTTGGGGCATAGCGATATATCTTTCACCGCCAAAACCTACGCTTTGCCTCTGGAAAACACCCACAAAAAAGCTATGAGCATCTTTGAAAATTCCATCAAAAATCTCTTATAAAAGAAATAGCAGGAAAGCTTAAAATCCTTCCTGCTATTTTTTATTTAATTTTATTATTCTAACACATTCTAAAGCGCACTAAATAGACAGTTGGAGCAAATATTGCATAAATATTGCATGAATGGCTTTTTTGCCCCTTTTCCTTTCGCCCTTTAAAGCTTCAGCATACAAAAAGAACCGCATTTTCATGCGGTTCCTAAGTTTTAAATTTGGTCGGGGCGGCGAGATTCGAACTCACGGCCTCTTGTACCCGAAACAAGCGCGCTACCAAACTGCGCCACGCCCCGACATTTGTTGTTGCTGTTCATCAGCAACGAATGTAATTATAAAGCATCTTTAAGCTTTTGTCAACACTTTTTTGAAAAATTTTATCCTTGGGTAACAACGCGGATGCTGGTAACCTCAAAAGCCTCAGCAATAGCCGGTAAAATCTCTCTTTCAATGTTGGTACGATGCAGCTCGTTTTCAGCAACAAGCATGATACGGGTATCAGCATAGTTGATGTTGTGCACCTTGCTTACCAGGCGCTTGAAGGTTTCCTCACCGATAATTTCCTTCAGCTTTTGCAGACGTGCAAAAACCTCCGGTTTTTCCTTCTGCATACGTTCTTCCAAGGGAGAGAACGGTACAGTCACAACTCTGGCATCACGGGCCAGGACATAATTCTCCTCGCCTTCGCCAGGCACTACTAAATCGTCACGCATAATTCTTCCTCCATCTCTATATCCAATTAAATGAACCTGCATAACGCAGAATTTATTCCCTTTTATTATATGTCACAAGCACTTTTTCGTCAAGCAGCAGGAATTTTTGCCTTTAGCTAGAATACTACAAAGAATATATTTAACGGGGTGTTCATATATGTCTATGAAGGAAGATTTTAAGAAATTTGCTATGCGCGGTAATGTTATGGATATGGCTGTCGGCGTTATTATCGGCGGTGCTTTCGGCAAAATCGTCAGCTCGCTGGTAAACGATGTCGTTATGCCCCCATTAGGCATGGCGCTTGGCAAGATGGATTTTTCCAATCTGTTTATCAGCCTCAACGGCAAGGAATATGCTACGCTGGAGGCAGCAAAAAAGGCTGGTGCGCCTGTGCTCGCTTACGGCAGCTTCATTAATTCCGTACTGGATTTTCTGATTCTCGCTTTTGTTATCTTTATAATGATTCGCCAAATCAACAAGCTTACTCCGGAACCGGCACCTGCACCGGAACCGCGTCTGTGCCCTTACTGCAAATCCGAGATTGCCGACGACGCAGCCCGTTGCCCGCACTGCACATCTCATTTGGAATAACAGTTTACACTTTCGGCTGATATTCGGGATTTTTTCCTGCATATCAGCCATTTTCACTTTTATAAAGTCTTTTTCATTTGCTAAAAACAAGCTTATATTGTATAATGTAGACTATATATATCGCCTAGGCTGTTTTTTACAGCTTAAATTTTAAGGAGGTTATCTGATGTCTGTTTATGACGTACTTATGGAACGTGGCTTTATTAAGCAAATGTCCCATGAAGACGAGATTAAAGAATTATTAGAGAAGGAAAAAATCACCTTTTATATCGGTTTTGACCCCACCGCGGACAGCCTGCATGTAGGCCATTTCATCGCCCTGATGATGATGAGCCATATGCAACGCGCAGGCCATCGTCCTATCGTACTTTTGGGCGGCGGCACCGGCATGGTAGGCGACCCGAGCGGCAAGGACGAGATGCGCAAAATGCTCACACCGGAATTCATCGCTCACAACATCGCCTGCTTCAAAAAGCAGATGAGCCGTTTCATTGATTTCGGTGAAGACAAGGCTATTATTGTCAACAATGCTGACTGGCTGTTAGACCTGAACTATGTTCAGCTGCTGCGCGAGGTTGGCGTACACTTTACCGTTAACCGTATGCTGGCTGCGGAATGCTTCAAAAAGCGTTGGGAAAAAGGCCTGACCTTCTTTGAGTTCAACTATATGATTATGCAGGGCTACGACTTCTGGAAGCTGCACCATGACCATAACTGCATTATGGAGCTGGGTGGCGACGACCAATGGTCTAACATGCTTGCTGGCGTAGAATTAATCCGCCGCAAGGATCAAAAGCCTGCATACTGCATGACCTGCAAGCTTTTGACCACCAGCGATGGCCGCAAGATGGGCAAAACCGAAAAGGGTGCTCTGTGGCTTGACCCGGAAAAAACTTCTCCGTATGATTTCTATCAATACTGGCGTAATGTTGCAGACAGCGACGTAGAAAACTGCCTGTCCCTGCTGACATTCCTGCCGATGGATGAGGTTCGCCGTCTGAGCGCACTGAAGGATGCAGCTATTAACGAAGCTAAAAAAGTTTTGGCCTATGAGGTTACCAAGCTTGTTCATGGCGAAGAAGCAGCGCGTCAGGCGCAGGAAGCTACCGAAGCACTCTTCGGCGGCAATGCCAAAGACATGAGCAACGTACCGGCAATCGAAATTACCCCGGAAGATATGACTGCCAAGATTATCGATGTACTGACTGCCGCTAAGGTTTTCAGCAGCAAACGCGAAGCTCGTCAGTTAATCGCCCAAGGCGGCCTGACTGTAGCAGACACTGTCCTGCAGGATGCAGAAGCATGCCTGAGCGCAGACATGTTTGATGCAGATAAGAGCCTGTTAATCCGTAAGGGTAAAAAGAAATATTTCCGTCTGCTGGTAAAATAAGCCTTTTAAAGCCATCTATGCTCCTGACGGACTAGGTGGCTTTTTCTATGATTTTAAAATACAGACTACTCTTTTAATTAAGGTAGTAATAAGGAGCTCTTAATGCAAAACGATAAAATCAACCTTTCATTAATCATCCCTATCGGCCTGATGTTATTTTCCTTTTTCTTTGGTGCCGGTAACTTAATTTTTCCGCCTGTTTTAGGACAAATGGCAGGCGAAAATATTGGCTGGGGCATGCTCGGCTTCTGCCTGAGCGGCGTTGGCTTCCCGCTTTTGGGCGTACTCGCTATGGCTATGAAGCAAAGCGATAACCCGGACTCAATTGCTATGCCTATGCATCCCCTGTATGCACGCGCTGTTACTATTCTCTGCGCACTGGCTATCGGCCCGCTGTTCGCTATTCCGCGTACCGCTGCCGTTTCCTTTGACACCGGTATTCACAGCCTGCTGCCTGCTTCCTGCGAAGCTATCGGCCTGCCGGTATACACCGTGTTCTTTTTCGTCCTGACCTATTTCTTTTCTATTAATCCGTCAAAAATTATCGGTCATATTGGTAAATTTTTGTCCCCCATGCTTTTGATTTGTCTGGCAGTTCTCGTGGTCTGCGTTTTCGTAAATCCTACCGGCAGCCTGAAAATGCCTAATCCGGACTTCGCTACATCTCCGTTCTTCCGCGGCTTCCAGGAAGGCTATAATACCATGGACCTTCTGGCAGCAATCCTGTTCGGTTCTATTACTATCAAGGCTATTGAAGCTCAGGGCATTACCGACAAAAAGGTTCTGACCAAGCTCTGCTCCTACGCCGGCCTGATTGCAGCCTTCTTCCTTGCTATCATCTATGCAGCACTGGCTTACACCGGCGCACTGAGCATCAATGTTTTCGGTGTTATCCCCAATGGTGCAACTCTGCTCAGCAAAATCTGTACCTATTACATGGGCTTCGGCGGTCAGGTTGTCTTGGCCTTGATTATCTTCTTCGCCTGCCTCACCACCAGCATCGGCCTGACAACTGCTATCTCCGGTTATTTCTCCGAGCTTAGCAATAATCGTATACAATACGAGCGACTGGTATTCTTCATCTCTGCTTTCAGCTTGGTAGTAGCAAACTTCGGTCTGGAAAACATCATCAAGTTCTCCATTCCTGTTATCTGCATGCTCTATCCGATTATTATCGCCCTGGTAATTCTCAACATCGGTCGTGCAATTATCCATGACGATCAGCTTACCTTCCGCATCTGCCTGATACTGACAACTATTTTCGCTGTTTTCGACGGTCTGCGCGTTGCCAACATCCGCTTCATGGCGTTAGACAACTTCCTGGCGCAGAACCTGCCGCTGTTTGACATCGGCTTCGGCTGGGTTGTTCCCTGCTTCGGCGGTATCGCTGTAGGCCTGCTGCTGAAGGCTGTAAGAAAAGCTAACTAATAAATTTATTCATAATCAATTAGAGAGTAAGGTGTAATTTATGTCTAACGAACAACAATGCAGCAATGCATCTTCCTGCGGCCGCAGCAGCTGTGAAGGCTGTCCTTCCGCAGCAGCTGAAAAAACACAGGCAACTGATTTCCGTGCGCAGCTCAATCCGATGAGCAACGTCAAAAAGGTTATCGCCGTAGTCAGCGGCAAGGGCGGTGTAGGCAAGTCCCTCATTACCGGTCTTTTAGCAAGCAGCATGCAGCGCCGCGGTAAGCGCTGTGCTGTTTTGGATGCTGATATCACCGGTCCGTCCATGGGACATAACCTGGGCGTAAACGGCAAGGCCAAAGCCAACGAAATCGGTATTCTGCCTCTGACTGCTCCCTGCGGTCTGGAGGTGCTTTCTGCCAATATGTTTTTGAAGAATGATTCTGACCCTGTTGTTTGGCGCGGGCCTCTGCTCGCCGGTATGGTAAAGCAATTTTGGAGCGATGCCATATGGACAGATATAGACTTTATGTTTGTTGATATGCCGCCGGGAACCGGTGACGTACCGCTGACCGTCTTCCAATCCCTGCCTGTTGACGGCATTATCATCGTAACTTCTCCGCAGGAGCTTGTTTCCATGATTGTTGCCAAGGCAGTAAAAATGGCACGCATGATGAACATTCCGATTCTCGGTCTGATTGAAAACTACGCTTACTTCCATTGCCCCGATAACGGCAAGGATTACGAAATCTTCGGCCCCAGCCATCTGGCAGAAACTGCCGATGCCTACGGTCTGAAGGTGCTCGCCCGCCTGCCGATTAACCCGTCCTTGGCCGCAGCCTGCGACGCAGGCAAGCTGGCGGATTGCCATGTAGCAGAGCTGGACGATTGCTGTGATTTTTTAGCTGATAATTTTCAGTAAGCATTTTTAAAGGGAGGCTTTTGTCATGTCTATAGAAAAGGTTCGTACATATTTGAAACAATTTAATGCAGATAATCGTATCATAGAGTTTGCAACCTCCAGCGCTACTGTTGAGCTGGCAGCACAGGCAGCAGGCTGTGAGCCTGCGCGCATTGCCAAAACCCTTTCCTTTAAGCTGCATGATGACAGCGTTATCCTCATCGTCACAGCAGGCGATGCCAAGGTAGATAACGCCAAGTACAAGCATTTCTTCGGCTGCAAGGCCAAGATGCTGACTGCTGACGAAGTAGAGCCGGATATCGGCCACGCTATCGGCGGTGTCTGCCCCTTCGGTATTAACGACGGCGTTAAGGTTTATCTTGACGTTTCTCTCAAACGCTTTGTAACCTTCTTCCCTGCCTGCGGCAGCCACAACAGCGCTATTGAGCTTACTCCGGACGAGCTGGAGCAGTACAGCGCCAACTGTCAGGGCTGGGTAGATTTATGCAAGGGCTGGCAGGAATAAGCATCTGTAACAACATCAAATTCAATCTTTAATACGCAGCAGATTCAGTGTCTGCTGTGTTTTTTTACACATAAAAAGACCTCCTTTAAGCAGATTTTTTCAACTGATTACAGGAGGTCATTTTTCATATGCTTGTAAATTTTTCGCAAGCTATTTTTTCATTTTGCAAATCATCTGCGTCATAGTACCCATCGGGCAAAAGGTACACCAGGTTCTCGGCTTGAACAGCGCCATTACCACCAAGCCAAGCAGCATAGAGGTCAGCATTACGCTGTAAAAGCCAAAGGCATACTGCGCAACCCATGCCGAAGAGCTGCCTGCAGTATAGGCCCACGCCCAAGGAAGCTTAAACGTCCAGAGCAGTGTCACAACCTCACGCAGGGACTGCGCCTGCGTTGCTACAAGATAGGTCTGCCACAGCATATTGCCGAACATCGCCATAAAGAAGCACAGAAAGCCGAAGCGGAACCATTTGGCGACCAAAAGCTCCGGCGTAGCGCGGTTACGCGACCACTTCCAATCGCCGCCCAGCTTTGCCAAAAGCAAACCGCGTCCGCAATAGCGGTTGCAGAACAGCTTGTTGCCGCCAAACAGTGCCAACAAAACAGGCACCATAAAATCAATCATTCCCAGCCAGGCAAAAAGGATATTGAAAAAGCCCAGGACAAAATAAATTATCGGCCATAGCCAAAGATAATCATACCAATGCTGTACTTTCTTAGCCATCTGTTGCCACCCTGATGCTGCCTGCAGGACAGGTTTTGGCACAGAGACCGCAGCCAACGCAGCGCTCCCTGTCCACTCTTGCAAAGCACCCCTTGTATATACTGATTGCCTGACGCGGGCACACCTGCGTGCAGGCACCGCAGGAAACGCATCTGTCCTCGTTTACCACTGCAAATCTTTTCATAATGCCACACGTCCTTTAACGCAAATACTTCAAAGCACTCTGAGCCGCAATAGCACCGTCATTAGTCGCCGTTACAACCTGACGCAGCACCTTGTCGCACACGTCACCTGCGCCATACACACCGGGAACAGCAGTCGACATATCGCTGCTTACAACAAGATAACCCTTGTCATTGGTAATACCCAAATCACGGCAGAACTCTGTAACAGGGTCCGCGCCGATATAGGGAAAGACGCCCCTTGCAAGCATCGTTTCTATTGCTCCCGTCTGTTTATTGAGCACCTTTAGTCCCGCAACGCGATTATTTTCGATAATAACCTCCTGCGGTACACGCCATGTCAGCACCTCAATCTTCGGATTAGCAGCCACCTTTTCCTGCGTAATCTGCTCAGCGCTGATAACATCACGACGCGCCAGAATCGTAACCTTCGACGCAAATTCCGCAAGATACAGTGATTCCTCAAAGGCAGCATTGCCTGCGCCCACAATAATCACATGCTTATTGCGGTAGAACGCCGCATCGCAGACAGCACAGAAGCTGATGCCGCGGCCGATCATCTCCTGCTCGCCTGGAATGTTCAGCAAGCGCTCCACAGTACCGGTAGCGATAATCACAGCAGGCGCCGTAAACTCCGCACCGCTCGCACAGCGCACGCGGCGCTCCGCTCCTTCTGCCTCCAGCGCAGCAACCTTCTCATAAAGATAGGTCGTGCCTAAATCCATCGCCTGCTCGTAAATATCGTAGGCCAGCTGGGAGCCGTTGACGTTCTTGATGCCGGGCCAGTTTTCAATCTCAAAGGTTTTTATCAGCTTGCCGCCGGGAGCGAAGGATTCCAGCACCAAAGTCTTCAAGCCAGCGCGGCGCGCATAAACAGCTGCCGTCAGGCCGGCAGCACCGCCGCCGATAATAATCAGATCATAGCTTCTATCGGGAGCCTGCTCCACCGGAGGCTCGTTGCCCAAAAGCTTTTCCAGTCTTGCCTGCAGGCGTTCCTTCGGCAGAAAGCCGGCATAACGCGAAGCAACCTCGCCGTTTTTGATAAAGAACAGACCGGGAATAATGGTTATATCCATTTCCTCCGTCAGCTCCGGCTCCTTATCTATATCAATCTTCACGATGTCTATACGCTCGCCCATCTCTTTAGCAATATCCTCCAGCACATAGCTGA
Source organism: Escherichia coli (assembly GCA_963603005.1). Classification (GTDB taxonomy): domain Bacteria; phylum Bacillota; class Negativicutes; order Acidaminococcales; family Acidaminococcaceae; genus Phascolarctobacterium_A. The sequence continues at coordinate 46,131 of CAVCLW010000012.1, forward strand.
GCATCTTGCAGGGACCGCACCAGGTCGCATAAAAATCTGCCAGAAAGGTTTTCTTTTCGGCCAGCATCTGCTTGAACTCTGCAGCCGTCGGGTTTACAATAATCGCCATTTACATCAGTTCTCCTTTGCAGTGAAGTTTTCGTAGTTTATCCTATATCAGTGATGTCCGCCGCAGCCATGCTCGCCACAGGTGTGACCTTCGCCGTGCTCACCGTGGTGATTGCATTTAACAGCGGGGTTGTAGTCCAAATTGCCTGCCAGCAAAGCCTCTACCGCTGCATCCGCGCTGCCGCTTACGCCGCCGTACAGCTTAATGCCTGCAGCAGCCAGTGCCATCTGCGCACCGCCGCCGATACCGCCGCAAATCAGAACGTCTGCCTTCAGCGCGGTCAATACGCCTGCCAAAGCACCATGACCTTGGCCGTTGGTATCCACAACCTCGGACGCAACAACTTTGCCGTCCTTCACATCATAAACCTTAAACTCCTCGGTATGTCCGAAATGTTGAAAAATCTCGCCGTTTTCGTAGGTTACTGCAATTCTCATGATATCTTCTCCCTTTTCCTTGTATTTTTCATATAATTTTTGCTTAAAGCAATCAACACAGCCGCAGCCTGTACTGCTGCCGTTACAGAGCCGGAAATCTCCGCCTTCAATACGCAGCGGCCGTCCTTCCACAACAAAATCCGCCAGCTTCTTGCGCGCCGTTTCGTAAATGCGCTGCACTGTCGTCCGCGCAATCTGCATAAAGGCCGCGCACTGCTCCTGACTCATACCACGCCTGTCAATCAGGCGTATCGCTTCGTATTCGTCAACGGTAAGAACAATAGGCTCCTGCTCTGCATTATTGTTTTGCGGTAAAAACTCCAGCGTTTGCGGGTAATGGCAAACCTTTCTGCATTTCACTTTTCTAGGCATCTGATTTTCTCCTCTCTAAGTCCATTATAAAGACGAAACGGGCATATGTCAATTATATTTTTGACATATGCCCATTTAAATTTTACACCAGCAAATATTCTACTCTTCTTCCAGATAAAATTCCCACGCACAGCCGTCAGGACTTTCCGTAAAATCAGGGAAGCAGCTCAGGCAACGGCATTTAATGCGCGCGTCAATCGTAGCTGCAAAACCGCTGTATTCGTAAATGCCGACCGATTTGCACGGATGATACGGCATACCCTTGCGGCTGCGCGCCGTCTGTACACGGCAGTCGCGGTTGCGATAAACGAGCCTGTTGCCTTCGCGAATACATTCATGCTCGTTCAGATTGCCGTAAAAGCGATAGTGCAACGCCTGCTCCAGTCCCTCTAAGCCGGGATTCTCCGGCAGCTTGAGGAATTCCTTGATGCGCTTGGCTTCGATGACGGTAAAGCGCTTCCACGCCTCCTCATCATGGTACATGGCCTCCGCCATACCGAATTTGCGTTCAATCGACTGAAACCAGACACCGTCATGCGCCAGCCAATTTTTCGCGTAGAGCTCAATCAGATCCAAAAGCTGCTCCTTGCTTAGCTCCGCAAGATATTTGTTGTACATGATGCATACCTCCTTTGTGTGGGGGAAATTGTAATTTTAAAACAACGGTTTCATCTTTTCTTCTTTATCCTCCAAACACCTCTCCACCATCTCTTTCAGCGTATACTCATCAAGATGCTCAAAGAAAAATGGCCTCTTTGGATTAAGCGGCAGCGACTTGCTCACCGCCACATTATACTCCGCGCCCTTGGCAAAGTCCGTTGTCAAAAGCTCCGCCTTGTCCTTAACCTGCGCCAGCAATTCCGCTCCGGCTGCACTGTTCACCAGCACCAGCGTAACGCCCTTATCATCATCAAATTTTGGGAACTGCTTATCAATGCCCCAATAATCGGCAATCGTAATATCCGCCTGGCTGCGCTTATTATTAAACGCACACTCGCCGCAAGACGGACGAATGCTAATGTTATTCAGGAAAAGGCGCATATAGGTTTCCTGCCGCTTGCTCGCCCCGAAGCGCTGATGCTCGGTAAAGAACAAGGTCTCGCCATGCTTCCAACCCTTCGCCTTATCGCGAAACTTCACCTGCACAACAGGCTCGCCTGCCTCCTGCGCCAGCTCCCGCAAATGCTTTTGATAAACCTTGGGACTAGGCACACCATGACAAACAACATCAACCGTTAAAAGATTCTCCGACGGCTTTACCAGATATCTCTTTAAACCGGCAATCTGGCAAGGCGTACCGCTGAACAGAACCTTTCTGCCTGCACGCAAAATTTGCCGTACCTCGCTGTAAATCTTGCCGATTTTACTCTGCACATATTTCGAACCGCGCAGCTTGGGCAAATCGGCAAGGCTATCCACGAGTACATGGTGCACAGCAAGCTGCTCGTCCAGCGCCGCACCGACCACAACACCGCCCTGCTTTAAGACAAACTCAGCAAAAAGCGTGAACATTCCCCCGCTGGAGCTGGTAAAGCGCACTGCATCATCGTTGTTCTTGGCACCATACACAGCAAGCAGCTCATGCTGCTGCGGCTTGTGCTGCATAGGGCAGACATTTTCGCATAAACCGCAGTCCATGCACATTTCTTCGTTAACCTTGGGATACAAAAAGCCTTCCTCGTCCGCCGTCATTCTTATACACCCACGCGGGCAGATATTGGCGCAGGCACTGCAGCCTGTACAGTTTTGCTTGCTATTAAGCTCAATCATGTCTTTAACCTCCCTGTTGCTATCGCTTGTTATAGCTTATATTTCAACATAATACTCTGCTTAAGTGATTTTTCTTTTATTATATCACAAATAGGCTTTCTTGCTTGCACTATCTGCGAGTTTGTCAGCAAACGCCGACACTACAATGCATCACTCCGTCGTGAAAGAACAATAAAAATGCCTAAGGGTATGACGGCATAACACTAAAGTATAAAAACAGAGCTGACTTTAACACAGGCTAAGGTCAGCTCTTGTTTTATATTGCAAATGAACTTAACGCATTGATTTTACTCAATACTTACCTTTTAATAAAAAGCTCAGCAATAAAATCTTATTTCATTATGGAATTCATACCAACGCTCCATAACATCTTTAGAGCGAGCTTCAATGACATCCATAATATCTCTTAATATTCTATTAGGGATTTTGGAATTATTATGGCACAATAAACATTTACCACTCTGAGTAATCCATACTTTTGTTGCATTCGCAGTAGGTACTCCATTAGTAATATGTACATGAATCGGCTCCAAAGGCTCATTTTCATTAGACCAAAAATAAATCAGATATCCTGCAACCTTAAAAATTTGCGGCATTTCCCAAGCCTCCTTGACGAGCAAACCGAATAATAAGATGTGCGGTAGATTTTATGATATCCTTCAATTGAGCCAGCTCCAATTCATCAAAGCCTTCTATATTTTTCCAGTTATAAGCGGGAATTATGCAATAAGCTGACTTAAATCCTTGCATTATAGGCTTTTCCATATAAACTTTTACATACTCCTTGCCTTCTTCATCATACAAGATATCAGAATGAACTATTTCTGTTCCATCATTTAACTGCATAAAAGCGTGCATCATTTTATTGACTCCTTCCTCGAAAAATCATTAATAAATAGATATCGGTTAAATTTTCTTATATTACAATCATATTACATTGTTATTGTTACGTCAAATTTTCTCTTTTTGATTTTTCCTATATCATTTCTCAGTTATATCGCACTGCTAAAATAAAAGCCTTTTCCCGAAAACCGGTAATACAATCAAAGGAAATAAACTTCTACCCCTGCTCACAAAAATCTGCCGGTAATACTGTTCGCGTTTGCCTTAATCTCCGCCGGCGTTCCGCAAGCCACAATGCGTCCGCCTGCATCACCGCCGCCAGGTCCCATGTCAATTATATAGTCAGCGTTACGGATAACGTCCAGATCATGCTCAATGACAATAACCGTTGCACCATTATCCAACAGCGCCTGAAAAACCTCCAGCAGCACCTGCACATCAAGCGGATGCAGACCAATCGAAGGCTCATCAAAAACAAAAACGGAATCATGCTGCGTCCTGCCTATTTCACTGGCCAGCTTCAAGCGCTGCGCCTCACCGCCGGATAAACCCGGTGTTTCCTCGCCTAGCGTTAAATAACCAAGGCCCAGCTGACGCAGGACCTTCAGCTTTTGGCTGATGCCCTTCATATTTTTGCAGAACTCAAGAGCAGTGTTTACGTCCATAGCCATCAGCTCCGGCAGCGAAGCACTCTCCCCTGCCTCGTTCGTCAGCCTGATATCGTAGGCCGCCTTCGCGTACCGCGAACCGCGGCAGTCCGGGCAGGGTATATCCACATCCGGCAAAAACTGTACGTCTAAACTGACAACGCCTGTTCCGTCACAGCCTTGGCAACGCAGCGAGCCTGTGTTGTACGAAAACGCACCGGCCTTATATTCATGTGCTTTGGCTTCGGGCAATTTTGCATAGAGCTTGCGCAAATCATCGTGAATGCCTGCATAGGTAGCAACAGTAGAACGGACGTTGATTCCGATAGGTGTCGCATCAATGAGCTTAACGTGCTCAATCCCATCAGCAGCAACAGCACGGATATGCTCCGGCAACGGCTTGCCTTCAATCGTCGCAGCCAACGCAGGCACAAGGCTTTCCAAAACCATAGTGGTTTTTCCTGAACCCGATACACCGGTGACAACCGTCAAGCGTCCCTTGGGAATATCTATTTCTAATGGTTTAACGGTATGTATCGACGCTGTAGAAAGATGAATGGTGCCATCAGCGAACAGCTCCTGCTGCTGAGCTTTATTCTGTCGCGTTGCTGCTGCCTTCCCCGCAAGGAACGGCCCGATTTGCGAAACAGGATTTGCTTCTATCTCTGCTATCGTACCCTGCGCAATTACATGGCCACCGCCTGCGCCTGCCTGCGGTCCCATTTCCACAAGCCAGTCTGCCTCCTGCAAAATCTGCGTATCATGGTCGACAAGGATTACAGAGTTGCCGTCTGCCACCAGGTCATGCATTACGCCGGTTAGTCCCACGATATTGGAAGGATGCAGACCGATTGACGGTTCATCCAGCACATAAAGAACTCCGGTAGTACGGTTGCGCACGGCGCGCGCCAGCTGCATGCGCTGCCTCTCTCCGGTGGAGAGCGTAGCAGCGGAGCGGTCAAGCGTAAGATAACCGAGTCCCAAGTCCAGCAGACGTTTTGCAGTGCCGGTAAAAGCTTCACAGATGCGTTCCGCCATCGGGCGCATTGCCTCCGGCAAGCTTGGCGGAATGCGCTGCACCCACGCTACCAACTGCACCAGTGTCATTTGGCAGGCCTCAGCCAGTGAGATCCCCAACAGCTTCGGCGCACGCGCAGCAGCAGACAGACGCGTACCGTGGCAGTCGGGGCAGATATCTTCCTTTAAAAACTTTTCTACGCGCTTCATGCCCTTTTCATCTTTTACCTTAGACAACGCATTTTCGACTGTGTAAACAGCGTTGAAGTAGGTAAAATCAAGCTCAGCAAAATCGTTGGAATTGCTTTTCTTCGGATGGTACAGAATATGCTTTTTCTCCGCAGGTCCGTGATAAACGATTTCCTTCTCCCGCTCCGTCAGCTCGCAGAACGGCACGTCTATGCGCACTCCCATCTCCTTGCAGACATCCGTCATCAGCGACCACATGAGGCTGTTCCACGGCGCAACTGCACCTTGTTCGATTGTAAGCGATTCATCAGGCACCAACGTGCTTAAATCTACCGTGCGGACGCTGCCTGTACCGCCGCAGGTTTTGCAGGCACCCTGCGAATTGAAGGCCAGCTCCTCGGCAGACGGCGCATAAAACTGCTCACCGCACTCCGGGCAGGTCAGCTTCTTGCCTGCAGCAACCAAAAGCGTCGGCTCCAGATAATGTCCTTTGGGACAGCGGTGGCTGGCAAGACGCGAATACATCAGACGCAAGCTACTCAGCAGCTCCGTACCTGTGCCGAAGGTGCTTCGGATTCCCGGCACACCGGGGCGTTGGTGCAGCGCCAAAGCTGCAGGAACATAAAGTACCTCGTCCACAGCTGCTCTCGAAGCCTGCGTCATTCTGCGGCGAGTGTAGGTAGAAAGTGCCTCTAGATAGCGGCGTGAGCCTTCGGCGTACAGCACGCCAAGCGCCAGGGATGATTTGCCGGAGCCTGATACACCCGCAATGCCGACAATTTTTCCCAAGGGAATGTCTATATCAATATTTTTCAGATTGTGGACCTTCGCGCCACGAATAAGCATTTTATCAATCATTTTTTTGCTCCTGTATGAATTGAATTGCTTTTAAATATACATGATATGTTTAATTTAGTCTAACACTATAACAATGCAAGTGCAACTTATGCGCAAGCTTTTTTCCACGATTGATGATATTGCTTATGATATAATTGAATTACCTGCTGATAGAGTGTAGCATCATACTTGGAAATCAGCGATAGGATGAGGGACACAGATGCTTGGTTAGTCCCTCCCACAAAGAACTACCCTTAATTCGTTGTTGGGGCACTGTGTCACCAGCTTCTAACGTACGGGAGTTCTTTTTTTATTCTTAAACTTCAAAGCATGCAAGAAGGCATAATAAGCTGCATTATCACAGCTTATTATGCCTTCTTATTTTGCTCATCTTATAAAACTTACTTCCGATAGCCTAAAAGTTTTATACGCATGACTAGTGCTTCTCTACCAAAATCTTTTATTTCCAACGTTCCGGAATAGTATAAGTTTCCAGCATCCACCGATAATCATCGACATAAGCCTGCGATTCCGGTGCAAGCTCAGCTACAGCATTTAGACATATATTTTCTATCCCAGCATAAATGCTGTTGCTATAAGTAAATCTTTTGGGAAGCAGCTGCAAAATTTCTTCCAACATAGCATCAGCTTTTTCTGATGTACCATCTATATATTCTTCACAACCGGCAGGATATTGAAAAGGAAATCCCTTGTCATGCAAGATTTGCCGAAAGAAAACATCCAGAGCAGATAATAGTTCATCCCTTGTTATAGCAACAGATTTTTGCATCCTGATATTCTCTCCCTCATAAAGCTGTGCATCAACAGACAACCGAAATAAATCTTCTTTTAAATGTTCTATCTCAAAATAAAGCTCAGTATGGTCTGACCAGTACCAGAAAATCTTATTATCATGCCAAATATTGCTATCCTTTGCTTCACCACAATCACGGATAGCAAGATATGTTTTCATAAGATCAATAATCGGGTCACTGATTCCCTCATCAAACATGTGCCAGAAATTTGATCTGTTCACAGTAATTCTCGTAAACATCCAGCCTGAATTCAACTTTTCAATACGAATATGAAATTTTTCGTCAGCACTATAAATTTTACACTTACTTTTCATTTGTTCCCCTTTGCTTCATACATGCTTCTATACTAAACAATATCGTAAATTGCAAGAACAAGTTGCACATTTTTCCTAATCAAATAGCATAAATTTCA
>CAVCLW010000013.1:0-53047 GCA_963603005.1 Escherichia coli
TATTAAGGGCTTATAGCCCGTCGTCAAACCACCCGTTTGACGGGTGGTCATGATTGTATTGAATTCACCGTTTGCCGGTAAACAGCAGCTTTGCCGTACTGCATTTTTCAAACGCTTTCGTCAGCAGGATGCTGAGGACCAGCGAGCCGAGTACCAGCAGCACGTAGGACAGTGCTACCTTTTTAACGGTCATAATGATGCCGAAATGGTTGTAGGCGCTGCTGAGCCAGTCCAAAAGCAGCGGATGCACAAAGTAGATGAGCATAGAGTAGGCGGAGAGGGTACTGATAGCTTTGTAGAGGAGGTTGGCGAGGGAACCCCTCTCAGTCACCTTGCGGTGACAGCTCCCCGACGCTAAGACCCAGCTTGTCGTGAGCTTGCGCGGCGACAAGCTGTTGGTCGTGCTAATGTCGCTTGCGACGACAAGGGGAGCCTCTGTATACGATGCTGCTTGAGGGATAGATTGCAGTGCATTGGGAGCCTCTGTATGTGCTTTTGCCTGCGCCTTGCGCTCCAGCCAGTCCAGTGCCAGGCAGAAGAAGAGCAGCGAGCCAACGGTGTAGCAGAGTCCCTGCGGGCTGAGCTGGTGATAGGTGTTGGCCAGATCAATCAGCGTGTAGCCGTTGACAGTAACTGCTTCGTAACAGCTTTGTACGTCCCAGGCAACGCTTGCAGCAAAAATTACGCATACCATGGCGCTGTATCTGCGCAGGAGGACGATGAATTTTTCCCAATAGCAGGCTGCCAGGCCGCCGCTTATAAAAATAAGCAAATAATGCAAGGGAAGATAGTTGAGGCGATAATCAAAGAAATTTTTAGCCAAGACGCTCCAATCAGCTGTATTCAAGCCCGGATGCGTTGTCCACCAGTTGAAAGCAAGCTGGAAAATGAATAAAAGCACTAGCATAAACGGTATGCTTTGATGTATAATTATACAAAGAAGCCGGCGCCAGAGCGGATAGCTTGCATAAAACCACAGCAGGATGACCATAAAATACAAATGGTAGCAGCCCAGGCCGAAGAATAAAACATAGGCCACATGCAGCGGATTCCAGCTGACGAAGCCCGGTGGCAGAATCAGCCAGAAGTAAAGCATGTAAAAAAGCGACCAGCTGAGATAGGGCAGGCCTGCTCCCCGCAGACGCTTCTTCATAAAGTCGATATAGTTCAGCCGGCTGCCGCTTAAAAGGCCTTTACCCGTACAGGCCAGGCCGTAGCCGGAGATAAAGAAAAAGGAGGGGACACTGTAACGGCTTAAAATCTCCAGTAATAAGTAAAGAGTAAAGTTGTTGGGGGCAAGTGCCAAGCTGCCGATATGAATACCGATGACGCCAAGCATGCAGATGCCACGCAGATTATCTATAATGGTGTTTCGCATAAGTACCTCGCTAATTTTTAATTTTCTTTATTATACTATAAGTAAAAAAATCCTGCCAAGATTTTACCTCGAAATATTTGACGTATTCTTCATTAAGGTGTAAAATATATACAATCAATTTGCACCTTTAAATTGGTCCTGTGAGACTGCAAGGTATAAGTTATTATGAAACCTAAGGCCTTTTTGCACCATCATGGGATGAGAAGGCCTTTTATTATGCAATTTTATTATAAAAAACAGGAGGTAAAGCTAATGGCTAAATCAAATGTATCTCTGGGTGGTAGAGATATACTGGATCTGGAAAGCCTCAGCGTTGAGGAAATCGAGCTGGTTTTGAAAACAGCTGAGGAAATGAAGAAGATTATGAAGAGGGATATCAAAAAGGTGCCCTCACTGCGCGGTAAATCTATCATCAATCTGTTCTATGAGCCCAGTACACGTACCCGTACATCCTTCGAGCTGGCAGGCAAATATCTGGGTGCCGATGTAGTAAACATCACTACATCCTCTTCCAGTGTTGTCAAAGGTGAATGCCTGCGCGACACCATCCTGACTGTACAATCCATGGCTTGTGATGCGATTGTTATGCGTCACCCCATTGAAGGCGCTGCAGCATATGCTGCTAAGGTTGCAGACCCTGTAATCATCAACGCCGGCGATGGCGCACACGCACATCCTTCTCAAGGCTTCCTGGATATGTTTACTATCCGTGAGCAGGGCAAAAACCTGAAGGGCTTGAAAATGGCAATTATCGGCGATATTCTCTACAGCCGTGTTGCCCGCACCAATATTGCTGCCTGGACTAAAATGGGCGCTGAGGTACACGTTGCAGGTCCTATGACTCTGCTGCCGCACGACATCGCTTCTCTTGGCGTTACCGTACACAAACGCGTTGAAGAAGCAATCGAAGGCGCTGACGTAATCGATATCCTGCGTATTCAGCTGGAGCGTCAGCAAAAGGGCCTGTTCCCGTCTCCGCGTGAATATGCACGTATCTTCGGTATTAACGAAAACCGCCTGAAGCTGGCTAAGCCTGACGTAACCGTGCTGCATCCCGGCCCGATGAACCGTGGTCTGGAAATCTCCTGGGAGGTTGGTTACTGCGATAACGCCGCAATCCGTACTGAGGTACAAAACGGCGTAGCTGTACGTATGGCACTCTTATTCTTGACTTTGACAGGAGGTAAACACATTGAAAACATTGATTAAAAACGGCAGGGTAGTAGACCCCAGCCAAAAATTAGATGCTGTAATGGATATCCTCGTTGAGGATGGCAAAATTAAAGCTTTGGGCAAGAATATTGCCGAAGCAGCTGATGAGGTTTTTGATGCAACCGGCCTCGTAGTAACTCCCGGTCTGATTGACGTACACACTCATATGCGTGAGCCCGGCCTGGAAGCTAAGGAAGATATTATCAGCGGTACCAAGGCTGCTGCTGCCGGCGGTGTAACCACCGTTGCCTGCATGCCGAATACCAAGCCTGTTATTGATACCTCCATCGTAGTAAGCGGTATTAAAGAACGCGCTCGCGAGGAAAGCTACGCTAACGTTGAAGTTATCGGCGCAATCAGCAAGGGTGAAAAGGGCGAAGAGCTGGCAGAGATGGGCGACATGGCAGAAAAAGGCGCTATGGGCTTCTCCGATGACGGCCACTATGTAAAGAGCTCCCGTCTGATGGTGCTGGCTGCCAAATATGTAACTGCTTTTGACAAACCTTTGCTGTGCCATGCAATTGATCCTGAGCTGGATTCCGAAGGCTACATGCATGAAGGCGCTGTTTCCGCTCGTATCGGCGTACCGGGCGTACCGGCAATCAGTGAGGATATCGCTGTTGCACGTGACTGCATCATCGCTGAATACACCGGCGCACATGTCCATATCTGCCACGTTGCCTCCAAGGGTGCTATCGACATCATCCGCCAGGCTAAAAAACGCGGCGTAAATGTTACCAGTGAAGTAACCGTACATCATCTGACTCTGACCGATGAGGCTTGCGCAGATTACAATTCCGCAACCCGCGTTAACCCGCCGCTGCGCAGTGCAGACCATGTACAGGCTATGCGTGAGGCTGTTCTGGACGGCACTGTTGATGCAATCGTTACCGACCACTCCCCGCATGCTCCGGAAGAAAAGGATGTTGAATTCCGTTATGCTCCGAACGGCTTCTGCGGTCTGGAAACTTCTCTGGCAGTAATGCTGACTGACTTATATCACACCCATGTATTTGACCTGAATACTATCATCAGCAAAATGAGCTGCGAGCCTGCTAAGCTGTTCAAGCTTGCCGGCGGTACTCTGAAAGAAGGCAGCGTTGCTGATATTACTATTATGGACCTGAATAAAAAATGGACTGTTGACAGCTCCAAATTCTATACCCGCGGCAAATTCACCCCGTACGAAGGTAAGGCTTGCACCGGCAAGGCTGTTGCCACTATGCTGCACGGTAATTTTGTAATGAGGGATGGTGTAGTATGCACGAAAAAGTAAGGAAAGGAAAATTAGTTTTAAAAGATGGCAGCGTTTTTGAAGGCACTCTGTATGGTGGCAAACGCAATGCTGTAGGTGAGGTTGTATTCACCACCGGCATGAGCGGTTACCAGGAGACCTTGACCGACCCGTCCTTCTGCGGGCAGATTGTAGTAATGACCTATCCGCTGGTAGGCAACTATGGCTGCAACCCGCTGTTTAACCAAGGCAAGAAATGCTTCTTCCAGGGCTTCGTTATCGGCGAGCTGTGCGATTGCCCCAGCAACTGGCGCAATGAGCAGAGCCTAGAGGACTTCCTGACTGAACAGGATATTCCGACCTTAGCAGGTGTAGATACACGTGCTATCACCCGTAAAATCCGTAATCACGGCGTACTGCAGGGCGTAATCGTTCCGGCAGAAATGCCTGAGGAGGAAGTACAGAAGCTGCTGGCTTTACCGGCAGTACACAACCAGGTTGAGCAGGTTACCACTCCCGAGGTTTACACTATGGGCGAGGGTAAGCTCCATGTAGCTGTTATGGACTTCGGTATTAAACGCAATATCCTGAAATCTATTGAGGCCTTTGGCTGCCACCTGACAGTATTTCCTGCTTCCGCAACTGCAGAAGAGGTACTGGCATGCGATCCGGACGGCATCTTCCTGTCCAACGGCCCTGGCGACCCGAAGGATTTGCCCGAGGTTATTGAAAACATTAAGAAATTAATCGGCAAGAAACCGATTTTCGGTATCTGCCTCGGTCATCAGCTCATGGCTTTGGCTAACGGCGCTGATACCTATAAAATGAAATTCGGCCATCGCGGTATCAACCAACCGGTAAAATACCTGACAACCGGCCGCATCTACATCAGCGCACAAAATCACGGCTATGCTGTAGATGAAAAATCTCTGGAAGGCAAGGGCATCAACATCAGCCATATTTCCATGAACGACGGTACTATCGAAGGCCTGGAATACACCAAGCATCCTACCTTTACCGTTCAATATCATCCGGAAGCCTGCCCCGGCCCTGGTGATCATGATTATTTGTTTAAACATTTTGTTGATATGATGGAGGGTCGTTAATTATGCCGAAACTTAAAGATATTAAAAAGGTTCTCGTTATCGGCTCCGGCCCTATTATTATCGGTCAGGCAGCAGAGTTTGACTATGCAGGCACCCAGGCTTGCCGTGCTCTGAAGGAAGAAGGCCTGGAGGTTGTACTGATTAACAGTAACCCTGCAACCATTATGACTGATGTGCATGTGGCTGACCGTGTATATGTTGAACCTATCAGCGTTGAATTCATTGAAAAAATTATCAAACGTGAGCATCCTGATTCCCTGTTGGCAACACTTGGCGGTCAGGTTGGCCTGAACATGGCTATGAAACTGGAAGAGCAAGGCATTCTGAGCAGATACAACGTTCGTCTGCTGGGCACTCAGATCAGCGCTATCAAACGTGGTGAAGACCGCGAAATGTTCAAGGAAACTATGGAGAAAATCCATCAGCCGATTCCTGAAAGCACTATCGTTGAAACCATTGAAGCTGCTTGCGACTTCGGCAAGGAAATCGGTTATCCGCTGATTGTCCGTCCTGCGTATACCCTCGGCGGTACCGGCGGCGGCATTGCTGAAAACGAGGAAGAGCTGATTGATATCGTGCAAAAGGGCCTGGGCTACAGCCCCATCGGCCAATGCCTGATTGAACGCAGCATCGCTGGCTGGAAGGAAATCGAATACGAAGTAATTCGCGACGCTGCTGATAACTGCATCACTGTCTGCTCTATGGAAAACCTGGATCCTGTTGGCGTACACACCGGTGACTCCATCGTTGTGGCTCCAGCACAGACTCTGAGCGATAAAGAAGTACAGCTGCTGCGTCAGGCTTCTATCGATATCGTACGTGAACTGGGCGTAGTTGGCGGCTGTAACGTACAGCTGGCTCTAGATCCGTACTCCGAAAACTACTATGTAATCGAAGTTAACCCGCGTGTAAGCCGTTCTTCCGCACTGGCTTCCAAAGCTACCGGTTATCCGATTGCTAAGGTTACCAGCAAAATTGCTGTCGGCTACAACCTGGACGAAATCGAAAACGCTGTTACCAAAAAGACTAAGGCTTGCTTCGAGCCTACCATTGACTATATCGTACTGAAATTCCCGCGTTGGCCGTTCGATAAATTCGTAACCGCTGACCGCACCCTGGGCACTCAGATGAAGGCTACCGGTGAGGTTATGGCAATTGAGCGCAGTTTTGAAGCTTCCATGCTGAAAGCAGTTCGCTGCCTGGAAATCGGCCTAAACCATCTGGAAATGCCTGAGCTGAAGGCTTTGAGCGATGAAGAAATTCATGACCGCATCAAACGCATTGATGACGAGCGCTGCTTCGTTGTTGCTGAGGCTATCCGCCGCGGTATTACTCTGGAAGAGATTCACGATATCACCAAGATTGACCTGTGGTTCCTTTCCAAAATCCAAAACATCATTAAAATGGAAAAAGCTCTGGAAACTCACGAGCTGACTCCTAGCCTGCTGCGTAAGGCTAAGAGAATGGGCTTTGCCGATGCTGTTATCGGTAAACGCGTAGGCAAGACTGAGTTTGAAATCCGCGATATGCGTAAGGCTAACGGCATTCTGCCGACCTACAAAATGGTTGATACCTGCGCTGCGGAATTTGAAGCTGCAACCCCGTACTACTATTCCTGCTACGAAACCGAGGATGAGGTTGAAGTAAGCGACAGAAAGAGAGTAGTTGTACTCGGCTCCGGTCCTATCCGTATCGGTCAGGGCGTAGAATTCGACTACTGCTCCGTACACTGCGTATGGGCGTTGAAGGAAATGGGTTATGAAACCATTATCATCAACAACAACCCGGAAACCGTTTCTACTGACTTCGATATTTCCGATAAACTGTACTTTGAGCCGCTGACTGTTGAGGATGTTCTCAACGTTATCGACAAAGAAAAACCGGAAGGCGTTATTGTTCAATTCGGTGGTCAGACCGCTATCAATCTGGCAGGCCCGCTCTCCCGCGCAGGCGTGAAGATTCTGGGCTCCTCCGTTGACAGCATCGACCGCGCTGAGGACCGTGAACGCTTCGACGAGCTGCTGACAAGCTGCGATATCCCGCGTCCGCAGGGCCACACCGTATTCGATACCGAGGGTGCGCTGGTTGCTGCCCACAATGTTGGCTATCCGACCATGGTTCGTCCTTCCTACGTACTGGGCGGCCGTGCTATGGAAATCGTTTATAATGATGACGAGCTGCGCAACTACATGACATATGCTGTTAAGGCTTCTCACGAGCATCCGGTACTGGTTGACCATTACCTGCAGGGCACTGAGGTAGAGGTTGACGCTATCTGCGACGGCAAGGAAGTATTAATCCCCGGCATCATGGAACACGTTGAACGTGCAGGCGTACACAGCGGTGACTCCATCGCCGTATATCCGCCGCGTAGCCTGAGCGAGAGTGTTATCCGTACCATTATCGAATACACCAATAAAATGGCTCTGGGCCTGGAAGTTAAGGGCATGATTAACATTCAGTACATCGTTCGTGACGAGCATGTCTATGTAATCGAGGTTAACCCGCGTTCCTCCAGAACCGTACCGTTCCTGAGCAAGATTACCGGCATCTCCATGGTAGACGTTGCTACCAGATGCGCAATGGGCATGAGCCTCAAAGAGCAGGGACTGCAAGCAGGCCTGCGCTTCTTCCCGGACTACTATGCTGTTAAAGCTCCTGTATTCAGCTTCAATAAGATGAGCAACGTAGATATCACCCTTGGACCTGAAATGAAATCCACCGGTGAGGTTATGGCCTGCGACTACCAGTACAGCCGTGCGCTGTATAAGGCCTGCATCGCTTCCGGTATCAATGTACCGCACGAGGGTGCAATCCTGATTACTGTTGCTGATATGGATAAGCCTGAGGCAGTTGCTATTGCCCGCGGCTTTGAAGAGCTGGGCTACACTGTTATCGCAACCGACGGGACTGCGGAATATCTGCAGCAATACGGTGTAACTGTTGAGGTTGCTACCAAAGTAAGCGAAGGTCATCCGAACCTGATTGATGATATCAAGAGCGGCCGCATCGGTATGGTTATCAACACCACCAACCACGGTCGTGACGCTGAACGTGACGGCTTTAAAATCCGCCGTTCTACCGTAGAGCATGCAATTGCCTGCTTGACCTCTATGGATACTGCACGCGAGCTGCTGAACGTTATGAGCGCAATGCGTCGTCGTAGCGTTGTACGCGTTACCGCTCTGCAGGACCTGACCTGGGAGGATTGATTATGTCTAAAACTATTGCGAGTGCCAAGGTAATTGGTCAACGAGTTTTAAATAGTACGACAAAATTAATAAATGTTTATGCACCGGAAATCGCTGCCGAGGCTGTCCCCGGACAGTTCGTCAACGTGAAGGTGTGCAAGAATACTGCTCCGCTGCTGCGCCGTCCCTTCGGCGTAGCAGGAGTTAACAAGGCTGAGGGAACCATCACCATGATCTACCGTATCATTGGTGAAGCCACTCATATTCTGGCTGACGTTTGCAGCGGCGACGAGCTGAGCATCGTCGGTCCGCTGGGACACGGCTTTGATATGAGCGCCAAGAAACCGCTGCTGGTTGGCGGCGGTCTGGGCCTGGCTCCGCTGCTGTTTTTGGCAGAGGGCTTTGGTGAGGGCAATACCGATATCCTGATGGGCGGCCGCAGTGCCGAGGAATTGTTCTGGACCAAGCTTTATGAAAGCCTCAGCAAAAATATTTACCTGACCACCGATGACGGCAGTGTTGGCACTAAGGGTACTGTAATGGCCCTGCTGCCGCAGCTGTTGAAAGAGGGCGGCTATGACTGCGTATACGTTTGCGGTCCTGTACCGATGATGCGCGCAGTTGCCAATGTCTGCTTAGAAGCTGGCGTAAAATGTCAGGTATCTCTGGAAAAATACATGGCCTGCGGTCTTGGTGCGTGCCTGTCCTGTGCCTGCGAAGGCATCGGCAAGCGCATCAAGGTCTGCAAGGACGGCCCGGTATTCTGGGCAGAGGAGGTAGGAGAATGGTAAAAGCATTGTATGATGGCCGTCTGGCAGTTGATATTGCCGGACTGAAAATGGCTACTCCTGTTACTACCGGCTCCGGCACCTTTGGCTTTGGCCTGGAATTTACCGATTTTCTTGACCTGGAAAAGGTTGGCGCTGTTACTGTAAAGGGTACATCTCTGGAGCCTGCGGCAGGCAATAAGGGCCAGCGTGCGGTAGAAACCCCGTCTGGTATGCTGAACTGCATCGGTCTGGAAAACCCCGGCAGCGAGTACTTCTTGGAGCACACTCTGCCTGAGCTGAAAAAATATAACGTACCTGTGATTGTCAACATCTACGGCCATACCCCCGAGGAATACGGCGCTGTTGCCAAAAAGCTGGATGTAGACGGTGTTGATGCAGTAGAAATCAACATCTCCTGTCCGAACGTAAAAGAGGGCGGTATTGTTTTCGGTACTGTACCGGAGGCAGCTGCCGAGGTTGTACGTGCTGTTAAGGCCAACACCGGCAAAATGGTTATCGCCAAGCTTTCTCCGAACGTAACTGATATTGTGGTGATGGCGAAGGCTGTAGAAGCAGCAGGTGCGGATGCAATTTCCATGATTAACACGCTGCTCGGTACCAAGATTGATATTGAGCGTCAGCGTCCTGTACTCGGCAACGTAACCGGCGGCCTCAGCGGTCCTGCTGTACGTCCGGTAGCAGTGCGCCTGGTTTATCAGGTAGCACAGGCTGTGCATATCCCCATTATCGGCATGGGCGGCATTATGTGTGCCGAGGATGCAATTGAGTTCATGCTGGCAGGTGCAAGTGCGGTAGCAGTTGGCACCGCAAACTTTGTACAGCCTGATATCGCTGAAACCATTGCCCATGGTATGCTGGCATATCTGGACAGACACAACGCGCAGAATATTTCCGAAATTGTCGGCCTGGCATTACCTGAAGGTAAAAAAAGCATGCCGTTGTTTAACGAAGCTGAATAACGACGATTTATAACGTTATTCTCCGGCGTCTTGGAAAAATATATTTAATAGGGAGATTTTCTCATGCAACATGATGATAGATTAATAGTCGCACTCGACTTTCCTACATTGGAGCAGGCTAAGGCTTGCGTTGTCGAATTGGGTGACGCAGTAAGCTACTACAAGGTTGGCATGGAGCTTTATTATGCAGTAGGCAGCGAAATCATCCGCTTTTTAAAGGAACAGGGCAAGCATGTTTTCCTGGACCTCAAGCTGCAGGATATTCCTAACACTGTTGCTCATGCACTTACCGTACTCAGTGATTTGGGTGCAGACATGATGAACGTTCATGCTGTAGGCGGCAAAAAGATGATGGCAGAAGCTGTTAAGGCTGTGCATGAGGCTGCTGAGGCAGCAGGCCGTCCGGCACCGAAGCTGATTGCTGTAACCATTCTTACCAGCATGGATGATGAACAGTTTGCTGATTTGAATTATAAAAATACCATTGCCGAGCAAGTTATCAGCCTGGCTAAGCTGGCGAAGGAAGCAGGCATGGACGGCGTTGTAGCTTCTCCTAAGGAGGCTGCGGCAATCCGTGAGGCTTGCGGCCCCGAGTTCCTGATTGTTACCCCGGGCGTACGTCCTGCGGGCAGCTCTCTGGATGACCAGAAGCGCGTAGCAACACCGGCAGGCGCTCTGCAAAACGGCAGCAGTCACATCGTAGTAGGCAGACCTATTACTAAGGCTGAAGCAAGACAAGCAGCAGCATTGGCAATTGTAGAAGAGATTAAAGGAGTGTAAGCAAATGGCAGTTTTAGAAGAAAAAGATGTTATGAAAATGCTCGAGGAAACCGAAGCAGTTCTCCATGGTCACTTTTTGCTGACCAGCGGTCTGCACAGCCCTATGTATGTTGAAAAATTCAACGTACTGCAGCATCCTAAATATACCGAGCGCCTGTGCCAGGAAATCGCACGTCGTTATGAAAACGACAATGTTGAACTGGTAGTTGGCCCGATGACCGGCGGTATCCTGCTGGCTCACGAGGTTGGCAAGGCTCTGGGCACCCGTGCTATCTTCACCGAGCGTGAAAACGGCAAAATGACTCTGCGTCGTGGCTTCCAAATTCCGGCAGGCACCCGCGTACTGGTTGTTGAAGATATCGTAACCACTGGCGGCAGTGTTAAAGAGGTTATGGAAGTAGTTAAAGAGCATGGCGGCGAGCTCGTAGGCGTTGGCCTGCTGGTTGACCGCAGCGGCGGCAAGGTAGACTTCGGCGTTCGCACCGAAGCTCTGCTGCACCTGAACGTAGAAACCTTTGATCCGGCAACCTGCCCGCTGTGCGCTAAAGGCGTACCGTTCACCAAACGTGGCAGAACTGGCAAGTAAGACCCGAGTTTTTATGAGCTTCGCGAATAAAAAACTCGTTGGTCGCGCTGTCCTCGCTTGCGACCGAATAGGGAGCAAGAAAGAGGGTAAGTAAGCCCCGACGAAAGGCTTTGCAAAGTGAGAAATTGTTGAGCGCGCTATCCTCGAAGAGGGCAAGTAAGCTAATCTAACCTAAATTTTAAAGCACCTGCTTATCAGGCAACTGATTGGCAGGTGCTTTTCCCTTACATCCCAAAGCTTTCCCTTAAAATTACCATATTTTTAAGGGAAAAACTTATAACTTCTTCCCTCTTGACAAAATCTGAAAAATCAGATAATATATATTCGTAAGATTTTTGCACGCCTGCCTGGAGTACGGTCGTCGCAGCGTCATTGAGAACGCCTTATGTATTATTGAGTAGTACATAGGGCGTTTTTTGTTAAGAAGGGAGCTAAAGTAATGCAAACAACCGAAGTAGGTCAAAACAGCGAAATCAAGCAGGTCATCGGCAGCCTTTGCATGATGAACAACAGGTTTATGAATTTTATGCTAGATGACAACAAAAAAGCAGCGCAGGTTTTCTTGCGCGTTATCTTGGGAGATGATAAAATTAAGGTGAGAAATGTCAGGATACAGAGCTTTATCCAAAACATCTACGGACATTCTTCTCAACTGGATATTTTAGCGCAGGATAGCAAAGGACGTTATTTTAACGTAGAGGTGCAGAGAAGCGATGAAGGCGCACCTGCAAGACGCGCCAGATTTTACAGCAGTATCCTTGATACACACTTCCTGCAGCCTGGTAAGCTTTACGAAGAACTGCCGGATACCTACGTAATTTTTATCACAGAAAACGATGTCTTGCACGATAATTTGCCATTGTATAATATCAGGCGCAGAATCGATGAAAATGCGAAATGCTTTGAAGATGGTTCGCGCATTATCTATGTCAACAGCCAGCGTCGAGATAATACAGCGCTTGGTAAACTGATGCAGGATTTATATTGTACAGAGCCAAAGAATCTGCATTATCATGAATTTGCCGAGCGCATGGAGTTTTTGAAATACAGCAAGGAGGGCGAAGAAAAAATGACTGATGTAATTGAAGAATATGCTGCAAGAAAGGCCGAAGCATTAGCGAAAGAAGCAGCGAAAGAAGCAGCGAGAAAAGCAGAGAAAGAAGCAGCGAAAAAAGCTGAAGAAAAAGAGCAGGCAAACAGAATAGAGCTTGCCCAAGGCTTACTGGCTGACGGTATGAGTATCGAGTTCACCGTCCGTCACTCTAAGCTTACAGAAGCAGAGGTACGCGAATTGGCTTCCAAGCTGTCTGCGTAAGCTAAAAGGGCATTACCGCAAAAACAAAAATACAGTAAGTACAGGCACCTGTTTATTAGCAAAATGATAGGCAGGTGCTTTTTTTGCGCATTTTTTGCTATTTAACATGCTCTTAACATCAGCATAATACTTCCTTAACAATGATATATTATACTAGCATCATAAACCACGAACCCTACTGATGAGGCGCAGACCTTATCGGAAATAAATTTTTTGACGATGGTTGAAGGAGGAAATATATTATGAAATTGAAAAAAGTCGCATGTTTAGGTCTGGCAGCTATGGTAGCACTCGGTGCTTTGGGCTGCGGCAGTGATAACAAGGCTGCTGATAACAAAGCAGGCAGCAAGGTTACCGGCAGTGTAACCGGCAGCGGTTCTTCCGCACTTCTGCCGCTGGCAAAGGATGCAGCAAGCAAATTCAAAGCTATTAACCCGGATGTTTCCATCACCCTTAACGGCGGCGGCAGCGGCACTGGTCTGAAACAGGTTGCAGACGGCAGCGTTAACATCGGTGACTCTGACGTACCGGCAGAAAGCAAGCTGAAACCCGAAGTTGCCAAAGGACTTGTAGACCACAAGGTTTGCGTAGTTACCATGGCTCCGGTTATCAACAAAGACCTGGCAGCTAAAGTAAAAAGCCTGACCAAGGCTCAGCTGACTGACATCTTCACTGCTAAGGTAACTAACTGGAAACAGGTTGGCGGCCCGGATGAACCTATCGTTCTGATTACCCGTCCTGCTACCAGCGGTACCCGTGCTCTCTTCCAGGAGTTCGCTTTGGGCGGTGCAAAGGAAGCAACCAACAAATCTCTGGAGACTGATGACTCCGGCACTCTGCTGCAAAGCGTAAAGGATAACAAAGGCGCTATCGGTTATGTTGCTCTGCCCTACCTCGTAAATAACAAGGACGTTGCAACAGTTGCTATCGACGGCGTAGAGCCTACTTTGGATAACACCTACAGCGGTAAATATCCTGTATGGGGTTATGAGCACATGTATACTAAAGGCGAAGCTGCCGGTGCTGTAAAAGCATTCTTGGACTTCATCCTCTCTGCTGATTATGGCAAGGAAATTGAAAAGCAGGGGTATGGTGTAACTGCCAAAATGCAGGTTAAACGTTAAGCCGGACTTCGGATAAGGCGCATCTGTGTCGCGACGACTCCTGACGCAAAGACCCATGTTGTCGCAAGCGTAGCGAAGCGAGAACATGTTGGTCGTGCTAATACCCGAAGGGTGAGGAGTACGAATATCCCAAAACAATTATTACGCTTCCATCTAAACGAGAAGCAGGAAGACAGCATACGCTAAGAGATGCGTCTTACCGGTCTTCTCATCCCCTTTAGAATAAAGATCAAGGCTGTGCCGGGCAGGAGCTGGTAAGTTATCAGCTGCGAGCCTTTGCATAGCCTTTAGTTTTACGAAAGAAATATTCACGAGTTACATCAGAGGAGAATAGTTTATGCAACAGGTTACAACAAATGCTTATAGGCAGGACGCGTTGTGGCGCTACATTATTACCGGCTGCGGTCTGGCGCTCATTGTACTGACGCTGTCTATCGGCGCTTTCCTGTGCTACAAGGGCTTAGGCACATTCACTACATATAATCACAGCATCACCGAGTTTCTTTTTTCAGCAGATTGGGCGCCAAGTGACAGTGCTGAGGGCGGCGGCAAGGTTGGTGCAGCCATCTTCATCTTCGGTTCTGTTATTACCTGCGCATTGGCGCTGGCGATTGCTACACCGTTCAGCTTGGCAACCGCAATTTTTATGACGGAGATTTCGCCGGAGCTGGGCAAGCGCTTTGTCCAACCGGCTGTGGAGATTTTTGTCGGCATTCCTTCCGTAGTTTACGGCTGGATCGGCCTGACAATTTTGGTACCGCTGATTAAAAATATTTTTAACCTGCGCTTCGGCTTTTCCGTATTAGCGGCAGGCATTGTGCTGGCGGTCATGATTTTTCCGACTATCACCAGTCTGGCGGCAGATGCGTTGCGCAGCATCCCTAAAAGCTACCACGCTGCTTCCTATGGTTTGGGCGCAACCCGTTGGCAGACTATTGCTAAGGTGGTAGTGCCTGCGGCAGTTAGCGGTCTGATGACGGCAGTTATCCTGGGCCTGGCGCGTGCCTTCGGCGAAGCGCTGGCTGTAGCGATGGTTATCGGCAAGATGCGTGCCTTTCCGAGTTCGCTGCTTGCTCCGACCAACAATCTGACGGCGGCGATTGCGGCGGATATGGGCGGTGCAATGGAGGGCAGCGAATACAACATTGCTTTGTGGACGATGGCATTGCTGCTGTTTATCATCTCCCTGGCCTGCATCTTTGCCATCCACTTTTTAACTGCTAAAGGAGGGAAGCAGGCATGAACGACAGTATAGCGCGTGCAAAGTTTATTGATAAGCTGATGACAGCTGTGTTTTATTGCGTAGCAGGCTTCTTTATCCTGCTATTGGTAGCCTTTGCCCTATATGTTATCATTAACGGTTTCAAGGATTTCAGCTGGAGCCTGATATCCTTTGAGGGCAGCGGCATCGGTAATTTGTTCTTCAACACTATTTATCTGGTTTTCCTATCGCTGCTGGTGAGCGTACCCTTGGGTGTCGCTGCCGGCATCTACATGGCGGAATACGCTAAGCAGGGCACGTTCACCAAGTTCCTGCGCATGTGTATCGAAACGATGTCCTCTCTGCCGTCTATTGTTGTCGGTCTGTTCGGTTACCTGGTATTTATCGTAATGACCGGCTCACAGTGGAACCTGTTCAGCGGTGCGCTGGCAGTCTCTATCCTAAGTATTCCGCTGATTATGACGGTCACGGAGGATGCCTTCAAATCGCTGCCGCAGGGCTATAAGCGCGGCAGCCTGGCCATGGGCGCAACTCTGTGGCAGACAATTTACAAGGTGCTGCTGCCGGCGTGCCTGCCGCGCATTATGACAGGCGTTATCCTGGCTGCAGGCCGTGGCTTCGGTGAAGCGGCAGCTCTTTTGTATACCGCAGGCATGAGCACCGATATCAACTGGAACAGCTGGAACCTGCTGTCGCCGACCTGCCCGCTGAACCCCTTCCGTCCGGGCGAAACGCTGGCGCTGCATATCTGGGCATCGCGTACCGAGGCATTGGCTGCGAATGCGGCGCAGATGGCCAACCTTTCTTCAGCAATACTGATGCTGCTTGTGCTGTCCTTTAGCCTGGGCGCACGTTACCTGAGCACTTATTTAGACACAAAAACCGGAGGTAGCAGAAAATGACAAATGATAACGCTGCAACTAAATTTTTAGTGCAGGATCTGGATTTGTATTATGGAAAATTCCAGGCGTTGAAAAAAATAAATCTTGATATTAAGGAAAAGGAAATTACCGCACTTATCGGCCCTTCCGGCTGCGGCAAATCCACCTTTTTGAAAACACTGAACAGAATGAATGACCTGGAAGAGGGCGCGCGCATTAAAGGCAGCATTGCACTGGATGGCAAGGATATTTTTGCGGAGATTGACCCCATCAGCCTGCGTCACCGCGTTGGTATGGTCTTCCAACAGCCTAACCCCTTCCCGAAAAGCATTTATGATAACGTTGCTTACGGTCCGCGTATCCATGGCGTGACGAAAAAGAGCGAGCTGGACGAGATTGTAGAGCGCAGTCTGCGTCAGGCTGCCATCTGGGACGAGCTGAAGGACAGGCTGAATAAGAGTGCGTTGGGCCTGAGCGGTGGCCAGCAGCAGCGCCTATGCATTGCACGTACCCTGGCTGTGCAGCCGGAGGTTATCCTCATGGACGAGCCTACCAGTGCGCTGGACCCGATTTCTACTATGAAGATTGAGGATTTGGCGTTGGAGCTGAAGAAGGACTACACCATCGTTATTGTTACGCATAATATGCAGCAGGCTGCACGTATTTCCGATAAAACTGCCTTCTTCCTTTTGGGCGAACTGATTGAGTTCAACGAAACGAAGCAGCTGTTTGCTAATCCGTCTAATCCTAAGACAGAAGAGTATATTACCGGCAGATTCGGTTGATGTAAGGAGAGGCGCGTAAATGCGACACGGAAAGGCTCTCCTAGGGGATAAAGTAAGGTACACTGTTGAAATGCTAATAAGTGCAGTCCCCTCTCAGTCGCCCTGTGGGCGCCAGCTCCCCCCAAGGGGAGCCTCTCATGTATCGCTGCTTACTTTGAATTTAAATTTGTTGAGAAAGGAACAATAAAATGACACGTAACAAATTCAACGAGGAGCTGAAGAAGCTGCTCAACAGTGTGCGCGTGATGGGCGTAAATCTGGAGGATACCTTGGATAAGGTTATCGTCAATCTGGAGCAGAAGGATGCAGCTTTAGCGCAGCAGATTATCAGTGATGATGATAATTTTGACAACAGCGAGGTCAATATCGAAAAGCAATGCCTGGAGCTGGTGCTGACACAAACTCCGGTAGCAACTGATTGGCGTGAGATTGCCAGTTGCCTGAAGCTAGTGGGCGACATGGAGCGTATTGCCGACCATTGCAGTGATATCAGCCAATATACCTTGAAGCTGATTGAAAAGGATCCTGTGCCGCTGCCGGATAATTTTATGGCTATGCTGCAGGTTATGCGCCAGATGGTGTACGACAGCATCAGCGCCATCAGCGAAAATGATTTGGAGCTGGCCAATAAGGTTATTGCTACCGATGATGAGGTAGACAATTACTTTGCCGAAATGCGTCAGCATCTGACCACTGTAATGCAGCAAAAGCCGCAATACGTACCCCAATATGTTGACTATCTGATGATTGCCAAATATGTGGAGCGCATTGCCGACCATTCCACAAATATCGCCCAATGGGTAATGTTTGTGGTAAAGAACGAACTGAAAAACTGAGCTCTGAATGTCAATCACGGCCTCCGCAGCAATGCGGGGGTTTTTGCTTTATTTCAGTAGTTGTCATAGCATTGGCAGCAGGCATCACTTTGCAGACTTGTTTTCTATATTCGTTGATTTGTGTTATAATAAAGTGTTAGAGTATTTACGTTCCGGACAGCTTCGTAAAATATTGCAGGCTGTGGCTGTCACGATTCAGAAACTAAGATTTTAGAGCAAATTCAGGAGGGACGCAATGCATATTGATAGACGATTAGAAACTATTGCCAACCTGGTGCCGCAGGGCTGCGTGCTGGCAGACATCGGTACAGACCATGCGTATTTACCCGTGTGGCTGTTGGAAAAGCAAAGAATTGCGCGGGCAATTGCCGGCGATATCGCCGCAGGACCCTGCCAGGCGGCACGTACTACCGTGGCGCAGTTCGGTCAGCATGAGCATGTAGAGGTGCGTCAGGGCAGCGGCCTGAAGGTATTAAGCCCCGGCGAAGCAGACTGCATTGCTATTGCAGGCATGGGCGCTTCTACCATCATCAGCATTTTGGATGATGACATGGAGGTAGCGCAGAGCGCAGAGCTTTTGGTGCTGCAGCCTATGGCCGGTGCCGCCTCCTTGCGCGCGTGGCTGTGCAGCCACGGCTGGCAGCTGGCTGCCGAAGAGCTGGTGGATGATGCTCCGCACTTTTACGAGATTATCGCTGCTAAGCGTGGCTCTGCGCCTGTTTACAGTGCGGCAGAGTGCGCTGTAGGACCATTGCTGCTCGCACAGAAGCATCCGTTGCTGGGTAAGCAGTTGGAACGCCAGCTTGCTACCTGCAGACAGCTGCTGGAGAATATGGGGCGCAGCGAGCGCGCACGCGCGAGCGAAAAGTATAAGGAAATCGAAGCGTTGAAAGCAGAACTGGAGGTGCTGCAAAATGGCAAGCATAGTGACAGTAAATGATATCATCAACCTGCTGGATGAAATGGCACCGCCTGAGTTGGCGGAGTCCTGGGACAACGTCGGCCTGATGTTGGGCAGACGCAATAAGCCTGTACGCAAGCTGCTCTTGGCGCTGGATATGACGCAGGAAACCGTAACGCAGGCTGTGGCGAAAAAGGCTGACATGCTGATTACGCATCATCCGGCGATTTTTCACAAGCTGGGCAATGTGACTGATGCCGACTGGCAGCAGGAGCTTTTGCTGCAGCTGGCAGAAAACGGCGTTGCTGTTTACAGCGCACACACTAATCTGGACTGCGTGGCAAACGGTGTCAACAGCGTGCTGGCTAAAAGACTGCGCTTGCAGGATGCGGATGTGCTGGATACTGTCAGCGGACTTGGGCGCATCGGTGAGCTGGCACAGCCGAGCAAGCTGCATGATTTTGCAGTCTTCGTCAAAAAGGCTCTGCAGGCCGATTATCTTACCGTAGGCGATGCAGGACGCAAGGTTAAGCGTGTGGCTGTCTGCGGCGGCGCCGGTGCCGATTTGATTGGCTTGGCGTTGGCGCAGGGTGCTGATACGCTGGTGACTGGCGATGTGAAGTACCATGAGGCACAGCAGGCTGTTTTCAGCGGCTTGAACATTATCGATGCAGGCCATCAGCCGACGGAGCTGCCGGTGCTCGATGACCTGGCCGACAGATTGTCGCTGCGCTTTGCGGAAAAGCATTGGGATGTAGCAATTCAGGTAGCACGCGAAACACTGCTGCTGAAGCATATATAGAAAACAGGTGATAGAAGAATGATTAAAGATTTTAAAGCCGGCATCAAGGTATGCCAGGCAGTTTTGGTAAGGGTACAGAAGGTAGGCAATTCCTCCAACGGCGGTGTTTTTGCCCGCGGTATGCTGGAGGATAACAGCGGACGCATTGCCTTTATCTGCTTTGATGCAGTGCTGGTAGACAAGCTGCGTGAGCTGGAAGGCCCTACTGCCTTTATGATGGGCGGTAATGTTGACATCAACAAATTCAATAACGATATGACGCTGCAGGTTGTCATTCAGCGTCTGGAAAATCTGCTGCCGCAGGATGATATCAGCAATCTGCTGCCGCATGGTGATTTTGATGTAGAGGCTTATAAAACTAAGCTTGCCAATTATATCAAGGCAGTGCGCACTCCCGGATTGCGTATGCTGCTGGAAACTATTTTCAGCGGTGCTACCTATGAGCGCTTTGTGACCAATCCCGCAGGCATGCGCATGCATCATGCTTATCTGGGCGGTCTGCTGCAGCATTCTGTGGATGTTACCGGTCTGGCAGTGGCCTTGGCCGAGCAGATTGAAGGCGTGGATAAGGATCTTGTTATTGCCGGCGCTCTGCTGCACGACATCGGCAAAATCCGCGAAATTTCTGCGGAAATCGGCTTCCCCTATACCAGTGAAGGCCGTTTGCTCGGACACATTACCATGAGCTGCATGATGGTGCAGGAGGCAGCTGCCAAGCTGCGCTTGCCGTCCTCCCGTCTGGAGCAGCTGCAGCATATTCTGCTGTCGCACCACGGCGATAACGAAAAGGGTTCTCCGGTAGCCTGCTCTACACGTGAAGCTTTTGTTGTGCATTACGCTGACGAAATCAACGCCGTAATGAATCAGTTTGACGTGCATGACGGCAAGAGTGCCTGGGAGTACAACCGTATGCTGGGACGCAATATCCTGGTAGACAAGCTGTGAACAGCAGAATAATCCGCGAGACCGCGCTGAACCTGCACGGGTTGAAGATAAAGCTTTGGTTTAAGCTGGTAAAAAATATTACGCTGCGTATAAAAGAGGATGGCAGCATCTTTCTCACTGCTCCCATAGGAATGAGCCTGAGCGAGGTGCAGCAGTTCTTAGAGAGCAGGGAGCAATGGCTGCGACAACAGCTGCAGCGGATGCTGCAGGCACAGTCGCAGCAAAAGCAGGAGCAGAAGTACAGCATGGGCGAGCTTCCCTTTGACGGTCAGCATGTGTGGCTGTGGGGTAAGCGTTTGCCGGCGCACTTTTTGCTCAGCGGCAAAAAGCACGGGACCTATGAGGTGCAGGCTGACGCTGTTAACTTTTATTACCACAGCGAGCTGAGTAATGAAGCTAAATGCGCCTTTGTGGAATTCTTCTATAAGCAGGAGGTATCCAGCAGAGGAGAGCAGCTGCTGCAGGCATGGGAAAAGAAAATGGGCGTGCATCATACCGGACTCAAGGTGCATCGTATGAAAACACGCTGGGGCTCCTGCAACGTGCGCACGGGCGGCATTAACCTGAATACGCTGCTGGCCTGTTGGCCGCAGGATTGTCTGGAATATATCGTGGTGCACGAGCTGGCACATCTGCACGAGGCTAATCATTCACCGCGCTTCCACGCGATTGTCGAACGCTATCTGCCCGAGTGGCGTGAGCGCAAAAAATTGCTGGTAGCCTTCAAGCCGCTTTAATAGCTGTCTTAAAACAAAAATTATAAGCATTTTCTGTGACAAATAATGCATTCGCGTTTACGTTTATGATAAAAGCAGTATATATATGTAAATCTTTTGTGAAAGCATACTAAGAAAGCAAGTATTTGTGCTATAATTATAGTAACATCTTGTAGGACTCTGCCGTTTGCTCTGATAAATAAATGGTATGAGTCAGCTTAAAGGCAGGAGTGATGATTATGGCAAAACAGAAAATATTAATTGCTGATGATGAAACGCAGATTCGCGAAATCTTGCGCATATATTTTGAGAAGGAAGGCTTTGAAGTTATTGAAGCCGAAGACGGTGCTGCCGCAATTTTGAAGGTGCAGTCCGAAAAACCGGATATTCTGCTGCTGGATATTATGATGCCCGTTCTCGACGGTATTGAGGTTTGCAAGCAGGTACGTAAAATGTCGGACCTTCCCATTATCATGGTTACGGCCAAGGATGATGATGATGACCGCATTGCCGGCCTGGAAATCGGTGCTGATGACTATATCACCAAGCCTTTCAATTCACGTGAGGTGGTAGCCCGCGTGAAGGCTGTGCTGCGCCGTGCAGGTACGCAGGAGAAGAAGGGCGAGGTTTCGCGCATCACCTATCCCGGTCTGATTATTGATATGGACCAGTATCAGGTAACAGCATTCGGCAACAAAATGACCTTTACGACTAAGGAAATGGAACTGCTGTGGTGCCTGGCATCGAACCCGGGCAAGGCTTTCAGCCGCAACCAGCTGTTGGAAACCATCTGGGGCTACTCCTATTACGGTGATACCCGTACTGTTGACACGCACATCAAACGCATCAGACAGAAACTGAACATTCCGCCTGATTCCAAATGGGATATTACAACTATCTGGGGTGTAGGCTATAAATTCGAGCTAAAGGACGAATAACCTATGAAAAAATCCCTAAGCACACGCCTGATGTATAGTTTTATGACTATCATAATTATCGTCGTTGTGGGGATTACAGCAGGCATATCCTACCTGATCGCCGACTATTTTTTCAAGATTAAGGAACAGGAGCTGGCCGAAAAGGGAAATGAGATGGGGGAAACGATTGAAGCCTTCATCCGCCTGCAGGACAGGGATATGCTTTATCGTTATATTTTAGCTGTAGATAAGCTGGTTGGCGCACGCATCTGGCTGTTTGATGATAATTACGAGCTTCTGGCGGCCTCTAATTACGAAAATGTACAAGAGACCGGAGAAAATGCTTCTATGAAGGATTTTCTTAAGTATGGTGCTCCTTCGCAACAGGTGTTGCAGGAAAGCGTCAGAAAACTGGATCAGGATATGAAGAGCAGTAATTTATCGTATCGCATTAAGGTGATACTGAATGATGTTTATGCCGGGAAGTCCTTCAAATCGCAGATTTATCATCCGTATTACAAGGAGCAGGTAATCCTGGTCGGCGTTCCTTATACCTTCGGTAAAGGACACACAGGCGCTATTTTGTTGATTGAGCCCTTGAGCGGTTTCGAAAAATTCTTGCGAAATGTTTATATTTATATTATGATTGTAGGTATCATTGCCATTATTTTCAGCCTGTTCTTAGTCAAACGTCTGTCAGGTATGATTATCCGGCCGGTGCTGGATATGAAGGACAATGCGCAGGCGATGGCGGCGGGAGATTATTCCCACAGGCTGCAGGTGCATGGCGATGATGAAATTGCTGAGCTGGGAAATGCGCTCAATTCTTTAGGCAAGGATTTGGGTGATTACATTGCCAAGATGGAACGGACGGAAAAAATCCGCCGCGATTTTGTGGCCAATGTATCGCATGAGCTGCGGACACCGATTACGATTATCCGTGGTTACAATGAGGCAATTTGTGACGGTATGGTAACGGATACTGATCTGATTCAGCGTTACCGTGGCCTGATAAATGAAGAAACAGTCCGTTTGGAGCGTATGGTACGCGAGCTGCTGGATATCAGCAGACTGGAGTCCAGCGACCAGCTGACTGTGAGCAACATGGATGAGCTGCCGCTGGCCGGTATCATCCGTAATGTCGCCGAAAAATTATCGGTGCGTTGCTTGAAGCATAATGTTACTATTAATGTTCATGCCGACGATAATATCAAAATTTTGGGTGACGGAGATCAAATGGTACAGTTAATTATGATTTTGTGCGATAATGCCTTGAAATATTCGCCGGAAAATGGTACTGTATCAATAGGTGCGAATAAGCTTGACGATGGCAGCGTGCTTGTAACAGTTTCCGACCAGGGCAAGGGTATTCCCGAAGAGGATATTCCCTTTATTTGGGAGCGCTTTTACAAGGTTGAAAAATCGCATTGCCGCAGTGTTCCGGGAACCGGTCTGGGGCTTGCTATTGCCAAAGAAATTATTCGTGTCCACGGCGCCAGTGCCGAGGTAATCAGCAAATGTGGTTCTGGTACCACATTTGAAATAAAATTTCCAAAGGATAAGGTAGTATGATTTTAAAGTATGTTTGCCCCGATTACAGAGTAAAAAGTTTATTTGACATTTCCGCAAAATGGCTGAAGCGCAATGGCTACACCAAAATTGTTGTTGATATTGACAATACCCTGCTGCCGCGCGACAAGAACCTGGTAGGCCCTCGTGCTATGACCTGGATTCGTCAGCTGCATCAGATGGGTATCAATGTTGCATTGATTTCCAATAACGGCGGTGACCGCATTAAAGGCATTACCCGTCAGACCGGTCTTGGCAGTGTTATGCGTGCAGCTAAGCCTTTGCCGATGGCTTATAAGCAGATTACCAAAGCTATGGGCGGCGGTAAAATTCTTTTTGTCGGCGACCAGCTGCTGACCGACGTTTTAGGTGCTAAGATTGCCGGTCATCCTGTAGTTTTTGTTGAGTCGTTGGGTGGTAAGGAGCATTTCATTACCCGCTGCACCCGCAAGCTGGAGAAATTCTTCCTTAATCGCCTGCATAGCAATAATATGATGCCTAAGGAGCGCGTATTATGAAAATAGCCCTGCTGCAGCTGGAAGTTCTGGAAAAGAATAAAGAGGCTAATGTGGCCCATGGTCTGCAGCTGGCGGCGGAGGTTGCCAAGGAGCATGATTTGCTGGTGCTGCCTGAGGTGTGGACAACAGGCTACAGCTTGGGACACCTGGAGCAGGAGGCTGAAACACTGGCTTCACCTGTGCTGGCGCACCTTGCTGAAATCGCACGCAATGAGCAGTGCGCTATTCTTGCGGGCTCGGTGCCTATGCGTCATGCTGATGGCAAGATTTACAATACCTCTGCGGCTATCAATAAAAACGGTGAAATCGTCAATCTTTATGATAAGGTGCATCTTTTCGACCTTTTCCATGAAGAGGATTTCTTTGCTCCCGGCAATAATTTTCAAGCCTTTACATTAGATGGTCTGTGCTGCGGCTCGACTATCTGTTACGATTTGCGTTTCCCCGAGCTTTTCCGTCATCTGGCCCTGCAGGGAGCACAGCTCATTTTCTGCCCGGCTGAATGGCCGGAAGCAAGGGGAGATATCTGGCGCCTGCTGGCGCAGGCCCGCGCTGCCGAAAACCACACCTTTGTGGTAGCTGTAAATTGTGCGGGCAGCTTTAAGGGTGCGCCGTTTTACGGTCATTCGATGGTTGTTGCGCCCAGTGGCAAGATTCTTGCCGAAGCAGGTATGCAGGAGGAGGTTGTTTCCTGCGAAATCGATTTGGCAGATGTTGCGAGAGTACGTAGCAGGCTTAATGCTTTAGCTGATGTACGCAAGGAGCTGATTCAATAGTGAATTATCGAAATTTGCTGGCCGGCCTGGCGGCCGGTCTGCTTTTCTATGCCCAAGCGGGAGCAGAGCTTGCTTTGGCTTCCGTGCCTAAGGATGCGCCGAAGGATATTAAGTATATTCTTGGCTTTTACTATGGCAACGGCGAAAATATTCTTATACGTGAGAATAACGGCCGTCTGGAGCTGTTATACCGCACTGCATTGGAGGACAATTCCTTTGCTGCTGCCAATCTGTATCCGCTGAGCAAGGTGCATTTTGATTCCTACACAATGCAGGAATCAGGACCTATGAGCAATACCGAAGCCGGTGTCCGCTTTGAGCGTGATCCTGACGGCTATGGTATTTCCTGTCGCGTCGGCGGCAACACCTACAGCCGTTACTTTTTAGGCATGACTACCGGCGAAAGGGCAAAGCCCTTCCGTTTGGAGGAGCGCAGTGCCGAGGATTGGGCCAAGCTGCGTGCGGAGGCTGCCAAGGCAGCGGTTCCTGCTACTTTGGCGGCAGGCGAGCAGGCACAGCTGGTGGATGCTGCAACTGTTGCCGGTGTGAAGGTTAATTCTGTCTACGCAGGCAGTGATAACCTTTTCGGTGCGCCGCTTTATACTACGTCCAAGCTCTTTGTTTCTAAAGAGGCTGCAGCTGCTTTGGGCAGGGTGCAGCAGCGTCTGGCACCTTACGGTTACGGCCTGGTGCTGTGGGATGCGTACCGTCCCTGGTCTGTGAGTAAGCTGGCTAATCTGGCTTTGCCTGAGGGTAAGAAGGATATGCTGGAGGATCCGGAGATTAAGGGGAGCACGCATAATACCGGTAATGCTGTGGATGTGGGCTTGTATAGCCTGGAGAGCGGCGAGGAGCTGGATATGGGTTGCGGCTTTGATGAGCCGTCGCTGCGCCAGTACGCCAGCTATGCTGGCGGTACGTCGCGCGAGCGCTATCTGCGCAGCTTGCTGCGTGAGGAGATGGAGCTGCAGGGGTTCAAGGGGATTGAGATGGAGTGGTGGCATTTTGAGTATGGCGACTGCTCTAAATTCGCTCATTTGAATGTAAGTAATTAGTGATTAGTGTTTAGTAGTAGCGTCGCAAGTGGTATGCCGTTTCGCTCAGAGAAATTTTCCGTCAATCGCTTGCTGGGTTAAGTTTTCCTGAGAGGTTTGCAGAAGCGAGTTGACGGACGCAAATTTCGTGTGGAAGCAAGACGAAATACCGCAAAACTCGCGCTAAGCTAACAGATTCTTCTATATGA
Source organism: Escherichia coli (assembly GCA_963603005.1). Lineage (GTDB taxonomy): Bacteria > Bacillota > Negativicutes > Acidaminococcales > Acidaminococcaceae > Phascolarctobacterium_A. The sequence continues at coordinate 25,788 of CAVCLW010000013.1, forward strand.
GTTAAGAGTAGCGCTCAAACAGTTGCGGCATTTCTGTGCTACCAGACACTCATTTGCTAAAATTTATATTCGCTACATGGCATACCGCTTGCTTGCGTTGGTGTTCTGTAGTGATTGTGTTTGGTAAGCTGGTAATGAGTAGTAGCGTCGCAAGTGGTATGTCGTTCCGCTCAGAGAAATTTTCCGTCAATCGCTTGCTGGGATAAGTTTTCCTGAGAGGTTTGCGGAAGCGAGTTGACGGACGCAAATTTCGTGTGGAAGCAAGACGAAACGTGCGGCGCCGATCTTGTTCGAGGGTAACCTTTAGGGTCCGGTTGCCTTGTTTCTGTGCTTCCAGACACTCATTTGCTAAAATTTATATTCGCTGCACGATATATCACTTGCTTGCGTTGGCGTGCTATTTATTTAGTATTTGATTTTTTGTTTAAGTTTAAAAAAGTATATTATTAGTGAGGTGTTTAGTTATGAACGTTTATGATAATGCAAATGATCTGGCTAAGGCTATGCGCGAGAGCCACGAGTACAAAAAGCTGAAGGAAGCTGCTGTTGTTCTGGAGAAGGATCCTGATACCAAGAAAATGGTTAATGAGTATCTGATGGCTGCTCAGGAGGTTGAGTTTGCTAAGCATCAGGGTAAGACTCCGGATGCTGCTGCTATGGATAAGCTGGAGAAGCTGCAGGGTATTTTGAATCTGAACAGTGATGCTATGCAGTATCTGAATGCGTTGATTCGTTTCCAGATGATGCTGATGGATGTTACTAATACGATTCAGGACGTTGTTAAAGAGGCAATGGGAGATAAATAATGACGTTGCAGGAGATTTTCGCAGGCTGTACTGCCAAGCCTTTGCTGGCAGAGGAGCCGATGGCGAAGCATACATCCTTCCGTATCGGCGGTCCTGCTGACCTGATGGCTATGCCGCAGAGCGAGCAGGAGCTGCAGCAGCTGCTGCAGCGTGCCGGTGAGGCGAAGGTGCCGGTTACGTTGATTGGTAACGGTTCTAATCTGCTGGTGCGCGACAAGGGCATCCGTGGCCTGGTTATCAGGCTGGGCAATATGCTCAATGATGTTGCTGTTGATGGCTGCACGCTGACCTTTGGCAGTGGTGTTTCTTTGGCTGCTGCTTCCCGCAAGGCGGCAGAGCTGGGACTGAGCGGCATGGAGTTTGCTGTGGGCATTCCCGGCAGCATTGGTGGCGCTGTTTATATGAATGCCGGTGCCTATGACGGTGAAATGGCTAAGGTTGTTACCGGTGTGCGCGTAATGGAGCTTGACGGCACAATCAGCGAGCTGCCGGCTGCAGCTCTTGATTTTGGCTATCGCCACACGGCGCTGCAGGGCAGTGGTAAAATTGTTACCGCAGTCACTGTGCGTCTTACTGCAGGTGATAAGCAGGCTATTGCTGATAAGATGGCTGATTTCAGCAACCGCCGCATCACTAAGCAGCCGCTGGAGCTGCCGAGTGCAGGCAGTATGTTCAAGCGTCCTCCCGGATATTTTGCCGGTACGCTTATCGACCAGACCGGTCTTAAGGGTTACACTGTCGGCGGTGCGCAGGTTTCTGAAAAGCATGCCGGCTTTGTGGTGAACATCGGCGGAGCTACGGCAGCAGATGTGCTGCAGCTTATCTGCGATGTGCAGGATAAGGTGTTTGCGGCGCATGGTGTGCATCTTGAGCCGGAGGTTTTGGTCCTCGGCGAAGAATAAACTAGGGGAGAGCGCCTATAAGACGTCATCTACGTCGTCAGGACTCCTAGGAGTATATGAGTGGCGCTTTCTAAAGAAAAAAGTATTGGTAGGCTTTACTGGTTTACCGATAGTTTACAGGAGAAGAGAATTTTGGAGCAGCAGCTTTTAACAGAGCAGGAAATTCACGAGCTTGGCTTGCAGGCTCTCGTTCCCTGGCTGGAAAGTCATAATTTTAAAATTGATTATATGCAGACTGATATGAATACTGTACCGCATATTTTTGCCCTGAGCGGCAAAATCCTGACGGTTATCATCGCAGCAACGGCAATGTACCCGCATAAGGGCGTTGTTGGTGAAGCGGATAAGGCTTATGCTATGCGTGTAGCAACACAGCTTGGTGCTCTTTGTGCTACCGCTTCTATCGGTCTGGTAAATGTAGATGGTCTGCCTGATGACAAAAAGCTCATGGGTACGCCTATGCGCAATGGTCATTATAAGGCAGATTTTAGTGGACTGGAATACATTCACTATACCGATAATGCACTGTGAGGTGACGTTATGGACTTGTTAACAGTTAATCAGGATAAATGCCTGCGTTGCGGCATTTGCGTAGAATGCTGTCCTTCCTGCATTCTTTCGATGGGTGAAAACGGACCGGAGTGCAATTTTGACCGTGGCTGCATGAGCTGCGGCCAGTGCGTTGCTATCTGTCCCGTAGGAGCCTTGGATAATAAATATACGCCGCTGGCGGAGCAGCGTCCGGTGACGATGCCGCTGCCGACGCCTGAGATTGCTTATGAATTTTTGCGTATGCGCCGCAGTGTGCGCAACTTTAAGCCTCAGGCACCGACGGATGAGGAAATAACCCGTATGCTGGATGTGGCACGCTATGCGCCGACTGCCGGCAACTCTCAGGGCATGTACTACATCGTTATCCGCGATAAGGAGCAGATTCGTGCTATTGCCGATACTGTTGCCGAATGGATGGAGGCTGAGGTTGCTGCAGGCACCGAAAATAAACGCTATTTTCAGGTGGTGCTGCGCGCTTACCGTGAGCGTGGACAGGATATTATCGCCCGCAATGCGCCCTGTCTGATTTTTGCGCTGGCACGCCGTCTTAATATTACCGGTGTGAGCAATGCAGAGCAGAGCTGGGCCTATGCAGAGCTGTTTGCTCCGACCATCGGTTTGGGAACAACTATTGCCGGCTTTATCCAATCCTGCGGTATTGCAGGCTATCAGCCGCTTCTGGATTTGATTGCCGTACCGCCGAAGCATAAAATTGTAGGTACGCTGATGGTTGGCTATCCTAAATATAAATATCAGCGGATGCCGGAAAGACAGCATCTGAAGGTTGATTTCCGCTAAGGCTTATTTAAGCATGAACTGTTGCCGTGGTTCATGCTTTTTTTATTTAAGATTTTATCTGATAAGAAATTATTGATTATATAGAGTGCGGACTGTGATTTATTGTCGCTGATGCTTCTATGTGGTATAATATAAAAGATTGGGTAAAAGTATATGGTACTTAAATTTATTTGAATTTTATGATGAAGTATGAGCATGAGGTGTAATAATGTCAGATGCAGTTTTGAGTGTTAATCATTTATCTATAGGCTATGGCAGCCGTTGTGTTATCAGCGATGCCAGCTTTACTATCGGCAAGGGCGAGCTTGTTGGTATCATTGGCTGTAATGGTGCCGGCAAGAGTACGCTTTTGAAAACAATTCGCGGCATGCTGCCGAAGCAGAGCGGCGAGGTTTTGTTCTTTGGCAAGCCGATGGAGGAATATACCGACAGAGATTTGGCGCGCGAGGTAGCCTATCTGCAGCAGCAGGTAGAGGTTGGCTTTGGCTACACAGGCCAGGATATTGTTATGGCGGGCCGTTATCCCTATCTTAAATGGTGGGAGCGTGAAAGTGAGGACGACAAGCGTCTGGCGCTGGACTGCATGGAATATACCGGTACGCGGGAGTTGGCGGATAAGCCGGTGACAGAGGTTTCCGGCGGTCAGAAGCAGCGTATCCTGTTGGCAAAGGTTTTGGCGCAGCAGACACCGGTGCTCTTTCTCGATGAGCCTACTACCGGTCTGGACATGGTTTACCAGGAGGAGATTTTCCGTTTTGCGCGTGAGCTGGCGCTGATGGGCAAGACTGTGCTGATGGTTGTGCATGAGCTGAATCTGGCAGCCAAATACTGCAGCCGTATTCTGCTTTTAGGCGAAGGCAAGCTGCTGGCGGATGATACGCCGGAGCGTGTTTTCACAGAGCCTTTGCTCAGCAGAGCATATGCGGCAGATATTGCCGTAAGCCGTAATCCGCTGAATAATAATCTGGAGATTACAACTCGTGTAGATGAGGCAAGTAAAGAAAAGGATGCAGCTTTACTGAGAAAGATTTGCTGCGAATAGGTGAGCTATGAGAATCTTATATATCCTGCTGGCACTGCTATGCTTGGCACAGCAGGCCTTTGCAGGCGTGAAGCTGGAGGCAGTGTATCCTTATAATCTGGATAAGAGTGCCGCACATGTAGTGCATGGCGGCAGCACAATGCCTTTATTTATCAATATTACCGGCTTTGATGTACCGCATGAGCAGCCGGCACATTTACGCGTTATTTTACCGGAAGGCTTTAAAGCACTTGCCGGAGATAAATGGCGCCTGGGAAGTGCTGACGGTCGCCAGACGGCGGAGGCGGATTGGGTGCTGCCGGCAGATTTCGGGCAGAGCTTTGATCTGCTGTATATTCAGCCGCAGGCAGACCTTGAGCGTGGCACAAAGCAGCTGACGGTTGAAGTCAGCGGCGATGGCTGGCATGAGCGCAAGGAGCTGAGCTTCGGCTATGAGCCGGGTGCAGCGGCAGACACTGGTATTGCAGCGCAGCCGGGGAAGAAAATCGACAGAAGTAAATTCAACTGGTATATCCAGAGTGTTACTCTGCCGGTAGATAATTTGGGCAATAAGGATGACCGCGCGGCAGAAGGCGTGGTTTTTATCCGCGATACTACGCTCGAAGGCTTCCGCAATCGCATGACGGGCGACGGTGCGACGAACTGGTCGGCAGTGTTTAACCATCCTGCTACTTTTCTGGTGCTGGATATGCGTAATCCGCAGCGCGATGTGCGTCTGCTGAAATTTAAGGCGGAGCTGATTGATAAAAAGACAGGTAAGGTTATGCCCGGTCTTTGTACCGCCGGCAAAAACAATGAGGATTCCGAGCATGGGTGGGCCGGTGACACAGGCAGCGTCAACGAAACTACGGCGCTGATTTCGCTGGACGGCAAGAAAACTCAGGCCTTTATCATTCCGTTATACGTAGATTATTTTACAGTGTTGGAGGGCGATTACAGCCTGCGTGTGACCGTAAGCGGCAACGGGCAGGAAAAGGTGCAGGAGGTACCGCTGACAATCGCCAAGAAGCATAATCTGGGACTTTTGGCAGTAGGCTTTTCCTTCATCTGCCTGCTGGCTGTGCTGGCCTTTAGCTACAAGCTGAAGGGCTGCATTTACCGCATCGGTGCGCGTGGCGCTATTACTGTGGCGCTCTTTGCGGCGCTGGCTTTTGGCGGTATCACACTGCCGACAACGCTTATCGGTGATTTGCTGCATGTATTCTTAGGGCCGTTCTCCGGCTTGGTGACAGGCATTCTGAGCGGCATGCTGCTGTATTTGCTGGTGGTGGCGCTGTTGGTGCTCTTCCGGGCACCGGGCGTGCTGACGCTGATGTATTTTGTGAAATATATGCTTTCCGGTCTGATGTTCGGTCACTTTACGCCGTTAGGACTTTTGAGCATGTGTGTCAACGTAGCGATTTTGGAAACGCTGCTGTATCTTTCCGGCTTCTACCGCAAAGAGGAGCTGGGCAAGGGCTATATGCTGTTCATCTGCCTGCTGATGGGCGTGGGCGATGCGCTTGTCACCTTCGTCAATATGGAGCAGATGATATTCTTCTACCGTTTGTATTATGCAGACTGGTATTTGGCGCTGTATATGCTGGTCAACGGCCTTGTGTACAGCAGTATCGGCGCCTGGCTGGGTGCTAAGACGGGCAGCAAGCTGCAGCAGGTTATGGGGGAATAGAGATGCTGAAAATAGACAATTTATCTTATCGCTATCCCTCAAGGAAGCAGTTTACTTTAAAAAATATCAACCTGACGCTGGCGGACGGTGAAATGCTGCTTTTGGCAGGTCGCAGCGGCTGTGGCAAGTCGACGCTGATTAAGGCTATCAGCGGCCTGTTGGGCAGTGAGGAACGCGGCGAGCTGCAGGGAGCAATTTACCTGCAGGGTGAGGATATCAGCAAATGGCCGCCGGAAAAAACAGGCCAGCTGGTGGGTACTGTGTACCAGTCGCCGGACGACCAGCTTTTTGCGATGACAGTGGCGGATGAAGTGGGCTTTGCACTGGAGAACCAGGGCGAGGAGCCGGAGATTATCGCGCGCAAGGTGAGCGAAACGTTGGAGCTGGTAGGCTTGGGCGGCTTTGAGGATTACAGTATCCACAAGCTGAGCGGCGGTCAGAGACAGCGCTTGGCGCTGGCGTCGATTCTCGTTACCAGGCCGGGACTTTTGATTTTAGACGAGCCTGTGAGCCAGATGAATCCGCAGGGTGTGCAAAGCTTTATGCAGCTTTTGGTGCGCCTCAACCGCGAAGCAGGCATTGCTATTTTGATGATTGAGCATCGTGTGAACGAGCTTTGTAAATACTTTTCACGTCTGGCAGTAATGCAGGAAGGTCGCATTGTGTATGACGGTCTTGTTGCTGACGCTTGGCAGGCGCTGACAGGACGCACGGATTTAGGCTTGCGTGAGCCGCAGACGGTGAAGCTGTGCCGTGCACTGCAGCTGTTGGAGCTGACGACAGACCAGGGAAAAATTGTGCAGATGCTGCGCAACGAATGCGAGCCTGCTGCAGCTGCTGCGCAGGCACAGCCTGCAGGGCAGCAGCAGCCACTTGTCGAAGCGCAAAATGTGTATTACACCTATCCTGGCAGCAAAGAGCCAACGCTGAAAAATCTGCAGTTTACGCTTTATCAGGGGCAGATTACGGCGATTATGGGCTTTAACGGCGCCGGCAAAAGTACGCTGATGAATCTTTTAGGCGGTCTGACGCAGACGCATCAGGGAAGCATGCTGCTGCAGGGAAAGCCGGTAGATAAGCAGCTGGGCAAAATCGGCTATCTGCGGCAGGAGCCTGATTTAATGCTCTTGGCAGACACAGTACGCGAGGAATTGTGCTGGAAGAACCACACGATTACGCAGCAGGAGCTGCAGCAGCTCTTAGAGCATATGAACCTTACAGAATATGCCGATGATTTCCCGTTGGCGCTGAGCAAGGGACAGCGCTTGCGCGTCGTTTTGGGCGCGATGCTGGCGAAGAAACCGGCGCTGCTGCTTCTGGACGAGCCTACGACAGGACAGGACGAGCAAAGTCTGGCGGAAATCCGCCGCCTGCTTTTGGCTTATAAAGAAAAAGGCGGCAGTATCTTCATCTGCACGCATGATATGGAGCTGGCGGCGCAGGTTGCTGACCGCGTAATTGTTTTGTGCGCGGGGCAGATTATTGCCGATGGCATGACAGAAGATATTTTGAGCAATAAGGAGCTGGTGGAGGCCGGCGGTCTTACTCCGTCAGCGCTGCTGCCGGTGTGCGAGCAGGCGGGGCTTCCTCCCTGCATCACAGTAGAGGGGGTGAAGCGCTATGTCCGTAAGACAGCTGTGGGAAGGCACTGATGCTGCCGGTTGGGCGCAGAAGCTTAACGGGCGTACCAAGCTGCTGTTCCTCTTCCTCTTTGCAATTTTGATGATTACCGTGGATAATCCGCGGACACTCTTTATTTTATTTACGTTTACCTTATTGCTGCATCTGGCAGCGAAAACCTCCATCTACAAATGGAAGGTGATGGCGATTCTGCTGCTCTTGGGCCTGTGGGGCTCCATGTTCAGCCAGGCGCTGTTCTTTGCGCAGACGCCGCGTACACCGCTTTTTGTACTGATTGCTCCGGAAGCAGGCTTTATCGGCCAGCTGACGGGCGGACTTTTCATTTACCGCGAAGGTATTCTGTACGGTGCGGTGCAGGGCTTGCGCAGTGCCAGCATGTTGGCTTTGGGGCTTTTGGTTTGCTGGACGAGTGACCCGCGGCAGCTGCTGCAGGCCTTGCTGGCCTGGCGCCTGCCGCCGCAGCTGGCGTTCATGCTGGTGACGGCAATTCGTTTTTTGCCGGTGTTGGCAGCTGAAACAGGTGAGGTCATCACAGCGCTGCAGCTGCGCAGTGACAGCCAGAGAGGGCGTACTGCCGTGCTGCGTCATTTACCGTATATCGCCAAGCCTCTGCTGGCGCGCTGCCTGAGGCGCGCGCAGACGCTGGCGCTTTCGGTTGTGAGCCGCGGCTTTTTTGCAGGCGGCGCCGCAAGGCGACGCCAACAGTGGGATGCACGCGAAAAGGCAAGCTGCCTGCTGCTGTTTTTAGTAGTAGTTGTTGTTGTAAGCAGTAAAATTATTTACCTGTTGTCGGAGCAGGGCTTCTACTTTGGCGTATTCCGCCAAATCTATGATTGGACGGTGCTATATCTATGAATAAGCTTAAAGGCTGGCTGGCGCTTGTGCTGCTGCTGCTTTCCTGGTGCGCACTGTATTGGATTACCGGCAGCAGAACGCCATGGAACCAGTTTCATGTTAATAACGACGGCTCAGGCGTGAGCGTCTATCTGGGGGATATCCCGACGCAGAATTATGACCGCATGGGCTTTACGAAGGCAGTGGTGCGCTACGCCGCTGCTGAAGAAGGCTGGATTGTCGGGACGGAGCGTGGCGAGCTCTTCCTCTTTGACAATGAAGGACGTAAGAAATGGAAACGCTCCCTTGGCATAGGCAAGCTGATTGCACTGTGCCTTACGCCTGACGGCAAGCTGGCGATAGTAGGCGAGCAGAGCGCTGAAGGTAAGCTGTATGCTGTTGATGTGCACACGGGCGATATTCGCTGGCAGTACAAGAGTGCTGACTTTGTAGGCTCCGATGCTTCGCAGCGTTCCTATCCTTCCATGGTGCATATCGCAGTCGATAAGGAAAACAATGTCTATGCCAACGCTTACCGCTTTTTGATGCGCAAGGATGGCAGCAGAGGCTACAATGCTAAAATGCTGGCGGTAAACGAGGAGGGCAAGCTGCTGTGGCAGTTCCCCAAGAATGAGGTTATCGACAGCTGGATAAACTGGTGCGATGTCAACGATAATAACGGCAGAGCTGTTTTTTCTACTTCTGCTTACGATTACCGCGAGGATATGAAGTATAAGGATACGATGTATTTCCTCGATAAAAGAACCGGCGAGCTGCTCAATTCAACGCATGTGCCGCCGATTCCGCCCTTTGATAACACAGTTATGCGCGGCAGTCCTAACTTCAGTACGAACGGAAAATATCTGGCAGCAGGAGCCAGTGACGGACGCGGAATTTTGTTTGACGAAACCGGCAAAATCATTTGGACAAGGTCTGTATCGAAGCCGCAGCAGGTGGATGGTGCATATGTCAATGCCAGCGGCCGCGACGGTTTCGTAACACCCTACGGCGTGCTCTTTACCACGATTAACACCTTTAACCGTGAAAATTGGCAGTTGCCGACACCGGTAGAGCATCCGAGCAACAACAGTATTTTTGTTTTCAATACAGACGGTACCTTCCGCTATCAGTATATGGCAGACGGTACGATGGAGGAAATAGCCTTCGCCGGCAGGCTGGCGGCCTGTGCGGTGGGGCGCAACGTGCGCACGCACAATTACAAGGCGCACGGAGCACTGGTGCTGGACCTGGAAACAGGCAAAAAGTACAGCTATTTCCCAACCGAAGGACCTTGTCAGGCGATTGGTATTTCACCTGACGGACAGTGGCTGGCAGGCGTGGAAGCGCCGGCGCTGACTCCCGATGGCAAGATTATCGGTGCTTACCGTTTACATATCTGGAAAAATAACGCAGGAGGAGCAAAGTAAATGTTGCAAAAAATAATTCATTATTATAAGCCCTATAAGCTGATTTTGCTTTTGGTGCTGATGGGCTCATGCTTCTCGGCCTTAATGGAGCTGCTGTTCCCTTATATCGTAAGGCAGATGCTTAATGTTCAGATTCCTCAAAAGAATATTGACGAGCTGCTTTACTGGGCTGGGATACTTTTAGCCTTATATGTTGTAAACTTCGGTCTGCTTTTTTCTATCAACTATTATGGTCATGTGATGAGCTCCGGCATTGAGAACGATATGCGTCGCGATTTGTTCGGACATATGGAAAAAATGTCCTTCCGCTTTTTTGATAATGCCCGCACAGGACAGCTGCTGTCGCGCATTACAAGCGATATCGTGGAAATCAGCGAGCTGACATTTAAAGGACCTAATGACCTTCTTGTCTGCACCATCAGTATGCTGGGTACTATTTTCATGATGCTGTATCTGAATCCGTATCTTGGCTCTATTATCGGTGCCATGCTGATTATTAAGGCGGTGCATTCTGTTTTCGTCAACAGAAAGATGAAGCGTGCCTTCCGCCGCAGCCGTGAAAAATCCGGTGAGGTTTCCGCGCAGGCAGAGGAGGCTCTGAGCGGTATCCGCCTGGTAAAGGCCTTTGCTAATGAACAGCTGGAGCTGGAGCGCTTTATGCGCAAGAGTAATGAGCTTTTGCGTGTGCGTACCGAATCATTTGCGATACTTTCATATTTTTCGGGAACTATTACCTTTTTTACCAACGCAACCAATCTGGTAGTTTTGGTTTGCGGTGGTATGATGGTTGCCAATAACCAGCTGGCGCTCAGCGATTTTGTTGCCTTCTTCCTTTATGTTAATATCTTTATGAAGCCTGTTTTCCGTCTGCTGATGTTTACGGAAATGTACCAGCGCGGTATGGCCGGCTATCACCGCTTTAATGAGATGATGCAGCATAAGGTGGAGATTGACGATGCGCCGAATGCGATTGCTGCAGGAGAGATTAAGGGCCGCATTACCTTTGAGGATGTAACCTTTGGCTATCTGCAGGATAAGCCGGTGCTGAAGCATTTTGATCTGGACATTGCTCCCGGTGAAAAGGTGGCTTTTGTAGGTGCTACGGGTGCAGGAAAGACGACACTGGCAAGCCTTTTGCTGCGCTTTTACGAGCCGACGCAGGGCAGAGTACTGCTCGACGGCGTGGATATCAAAGAATATAAGCAGAGCTATTTGCGTAACCACGTTGGTCTGGTGCAGCAGGACGTATTTCTTTTCAGCGATTCCGTTAACTTTAATATTGCGTATGGCAAGATTAAGGCGAGCGAGCAGGAGATTAAGCAGGCTGCCAAGCTGGCGGCGGCAGATGACTTTATCAGCGCGCTGCCGGAAGGCTACGAAACTAAGGTCGGCGAGCGCGGCGTTAAACTGAGCGGTGGCCAGAAGCAGCGTATTGCTATTGCCCGTGCCTTCCTGAAGAACCCGCCGGTGATGGTATTTGACGAAGCAACGAGTGCCCTGGATACCAAGACGGAAAAGCAGATTCAGAAGTCGCTGGATAAGCTGGCTGAAAGCCGCACTACGCTGGTTATCGCACATCGTCTGTCTACAATTATTAACGCTGACAGAATTGTGGTGCTGCATAACGGCGAAATTGCGGAAATCGGCACGCACAAGGAGCTTATGGCCCTGGGCGGCATTTATAAGCGCCTGTATGAGCTGGACGAGCAGGAGTAATGTCGGTTTCACTTCTAAAAAATACATAACTCGATGCTTATAGTTGCGGTATACGATAATATAGCTTTGTGCTATAATGCTGTATAGGAGATTAGTCAAAACGGAGGAGGTAATGTAAATGGGCTTATTTCTTAATCCTGACAACAGAGCCTTTCAAACGGCGATAGATTCGGAAATTTACGTTGATAAAACCGGGCTCATAGAATTTACCAACAAGGTTTTAGGGACGCAGCAGGCCTTTATCTGTAACAGTCGCCCACGCCGTTTTGGTAAATCAATTACAGCTAATATGCTGGCTGCCTATTATAGCAAGGGCTGCAATTCGCAGGAGCTTTTTGCCGGGCTGGCTATCGAAAAAAGTCCTGCGTATCAAAAGCAGCTTAATAAATATGACGTTATCCATTTTGATGTGCAATGGTGCTGCAAGGAGGCAGGCGGTGCAGAAAAGACTGTAGGCTTTATTTCGCAGGTGCTTATGGAGGAGCTGCGTGAGGCCTATGGCGCATATATACCGGAAAAGGTGACTAAGGTTTCCAGCGCTTTGGCTTATATCAGCGATGCGACTGGTAATCGCTTTGTGATTATTGTTGATGAATGGGACGTGCTGATTCGCGACGAGAGCACGAATAAAATTGCGCAGGAGGAGTATATTGACTTTTTGCGCAGCCTTTTTAAGGGTATTGAGCCGACACGCTATATAGCGTTAGCCTTTATGACAGGCATTCTGCCGATAAAAAAATTCAAAACGCAATCTGCGCTGAACAACTTTGATGAATATACTATGCTTGATTCCGGTGTTCTTGCTCCGTATATTGGTTTTACGGAGAGCGAGGTCCGTTCTTTATGTGAGAAGTATCACAAGGATTTTGCGGAGGTAAAGCGCTGGTATGATGGTTATCAGCTTGGCGGCTATCATGTATATAACCCCAGAGCGGTGGTAGGCGTAATGCTACGGGGAACCTTTCAGAGCTATTGGTCGCAGACTGGCACGTATGAATCCATCATTCCGTTAATTAATATGAATTTTGATGGTCTGAAAACGGATATTGTTACCATGCTTTCCGGTGATGCTGTTTTGGTGCGCACTAATTCATATCAAAATGATATGGTGACCTTTAAGAATAAGCATGATGTTATGACGTCGCTGGTTCATTTAGGCTATCTGGCATATGAGCAGCAGGAGCAAAAGGCTTATATACCTAACGAAGAGGTTCGTAGTGATTTTCTTTGTGCTATGGAAGAAATAGCTTAGATGAATTTATTCATAAACAACAAAATAAGTTGATGTACAATGCTGTAGTTGCAGATAGTGGCTGCAGCATTAGCTATTTTTGAAAAAAATAAATTGCGCTTGCTGCTCCGTTTTTTCTGCTATGTATACACTTGCGCTGCCCTGCGCTTATTGACATTCACAGGCAAAAATTATATAATTTTTTTATATGCAATCTTTGTTTGCTGCGGCATTTTCCGCAGTAATGCAGTATTATTTTTCGAAGGAGCGAATGAACTACTATGAAATACATGACTGGTAACGAAATCCGCGAAAAGTTTTTGAAATTTTTCCAAGATAGAGGCCATCTTATGCTTCCGAGTGCTTCCCTGATTCCTCAGGATGACCCGACTCTGCTGATTATCGGTGCAGGTATGGCACCGTTCAAGCCGTTTTTCACCGGCAAAATGAAACCGCCTGCTACTCGTATCACCACCTGCCAAAAATGCGTGCGTACCGGTGATATTGAAAACGTTGGCCGCACTGCGCGCCACCATACCTATTTTGAAATGCTGGGCAACTTCTCCTTTGGCGATTACTTCAAAAAAGAGGTTATTCCCTGGAGCTGGGAGTTCCTGACCAAGGAGCTGGGCCTGCCTGCTGACAAGCTGTACATCACCATCCACACTGAGGATGATGAAGCTTTTGACATTTGGCACAATGTTGTAGGTGTTCCTGAAGACCGCATTGTACGCCTGGCTGATAACTGGTGGGAAATCGGCAGCGGTCCGTGCGGCCCTGACTCCGAAATCCACATCGACCTTGGCCCTGAGCGTGGCTGCGGCAAACCGACCTGCGGCCCCGGCTGTGACTGCGACCGCTTCCTGGAAATCTGGAACCTGGTATTCACCCAGTTCAACCAGATGCCGGATGGCACTTATCCGCCGCTGAAAAACAAGAACATTGATACCGGCGCCGGCCTGGAGCGTTTGGCAAGTGTTGTTCAAGGCAAGCCGTCCAACTTTGAAACTGACCTGATTTTCCCGATTATTGAATATGCAGCTAAGATTGCCAATGTTGAATATGGCAAGGACAAGGCTACCGACGTTTCCCTGAAGGTTATCGCTGACCATGTACGCAGCATGACCTTTATGATCGGCGATGGCATTCTGCCGTCCAACGAAGGCCGTGGCTATGTACTGCGCCGCATCCTGCGCCGTGCTATCCGTCACGCTCGTCTGCTGGGCATCAACGAAATGTTCCTGACCGGTGCTGTTGATGTTGTTATCGGCATGTTCGGTCACGCTTACCCCAACCTGGTAGAGAAGGCTGACTTCATCAAAAAGGTTGTGGAAATGGAAGAAACCAGCTTCCTGCGCACTCTGAAGCAGGGCTGCGAGCTGCTGAACGAAGAGATTGAAAAGCTGAAGGCTGCAAACAAAACCGTTCTCGACGGTGCAACTGCTTTCAAGCTGAACGATACCTTTGGCTTCCCTTGGGAACTCACTGAAGAAATCCTGGAAGAAGCAGGCATGACTATGGATAAAGAAGGCTTCGACGCTGCGCTGGAGGTTCAGCGTAAAATGGCGCGTGAAGCACGCAACGATAAAGAAGGCCGTCCGGTTGTTTATAACACTAGCGGCATCAATGTTGCCGAGCTGAAGGTTGACGAAGCTGCAACTGAAGCTAAGATTGTGAAAATGTATCCTGCGCATGACGCACAGCCGATTGAAAACGCTGCTGACGGCACTGATGTTGCTGTTATCTGCGACGTTACCGCTTTCCATGCTGAGGGCGGCGGCCAACTGGGCGATATCGGTACTATTACCGCTCCGACCGGTGTTATTGCTGTAAATGTTACCAAGAAGCTGCCTGACGGCGCTGTTATTATGATCGGTTCCGTTACCGAAGGCACTGTTGCTGTAGGCGACGCTGTTACCTTTGCTGTAGACAAGGCACGCAAGATGGATATCGCTCGTAACCATACCGCAACCCATCTGCTGCATGCTGCTCTGAAACAGGTTCTGGGTGCCCATGTTAATCAGGCCGGCAGCTATGTCGGTCCGGACCGTCTGCGTTTTGACTTCTCCCACTTCTCTCAGGTTACCGCTGAGGAGCTGAAGAAAGTAGAGGCTATTGTCAACGAGCAGGTGCTGGCTGGCAAAGCTGTTAATATTGAAGAGCTGCCGATTGAGGAAGCTAAGAAGAAGGGTGCTACTGCTCTCTTCGGTGAAAAATACGGCAATATTGTTCGCGTTGTTACCGTTCCGGACTTCTCCATGGAATTCTGCGGCGGCAGCCATGTAAGCAATACCGCACAAATCGGTATGTTCAAAATCGTTAGCGAAGGCTCCAGCGGTGCAGGCGTGCGCCGTATTGAGGCTGTTACCGGTCATGGTGCTGTGGCTCATGTAAATGCTACCGAGGAAATGGTGAACGGTCTGGCTGCTGAGCTGAAATGCCGCTCCTGCGACGTTCCGACTCGTCTGGAGGCTCTGCAATGCGAGCTGAAGGCAGCACAGAAGAAGGCTGAAGAGCTGGCTGCAGAAATCGCTAAGGCTCAGGTAAGCAATGTTTCTGACCAGATTAAAGATGCTAACGGCGTTCCTGTTCTGGTGCAGAAAGTTAATGCTGACAGCGTTGACGCTCTGCGTAATCTGGGCGACCAGATGCGCGATAAGGTAGGCGGCGTTGTTGTGTTGGCTGCTGTTATGGGCGAGAAGGTAAGCATTCTGACCATGGCTACTAAAGATGCTGTTGCTAAGGGCGTTCATGCGGGCAACATTGTTAAGGCTGTTGCTAAGCTGTGCGGCGGTGGCGGCGGCGGTCGTCCTGATATGGCACAGGCTGGTGCTAAGGACGTTGCTAAGGTTGATGAGGCTCTGGCTGCTGCATTTGATATCGTTGCTGCTATGGTGAAATAATTACTTCGTTTAGCAGACGTTGAATTAAATATTACCTAAAAATAAAACTGACGAGGCAAATTTTGCTTCGTCAGTTTTTGTATCTCTGTAATAGTGCTTTCAGCCGGTTTGATTGAAGTTGTAAAGATCGCTTGCCGAGGAGCATTTTTTTTGTTAAGCGTTATTGAAACACTGCTGAATTTTTCACTATGTATTTTTTGACAAAGAGTCCGAATCGTGATAAATTCATATTAGCAGGAGTTTTTATTTTGAGCGGAGGCTATGTCTCCCTATGTGTATATGTTATGAAGGAGGTTTTTCTTATGGCAGAAGATTTTGTTGGTGTAAGCGGTTCTCTTAATGAAAGCTTTGTCGGGGCAGCCAATGATAAGCTGTTCGAGGTTCCTTTTGAAGCGCTGGAAGTGCGCATGGCTAAGGAAAAACCGCAGCTTGTACCCGGACTGACAGCTTTGAAGAAGGCGATGTCTGAGCCTGCGTTTGCGCGTCTGATTAGCCCGCTGCTGAATATTAACCTGGGCGACGATGCACTTTTGCTGGTTGCTGGTGATGAGCGCGTGCGCACGGAGCTGATTGGCAAGTATTTGCCGGTGCTGAAGGCGGCGTTTAATGTCAGCAATGTGCGTGTTGTCGGTGGCGCGCGCAACGGGCTGGATGCTTATTGAGGGTGTGAGGGTGGATGCCCGTGCCTTTGTAGTGTGAATTAATAAAGAACGTCGTGAGGCTATGGGCTTGATGTGTGCCCCCGATACCAGATGCACGGTATTGGGGGTATTTTTATGTTATGGAGCTATGAGCATAAAAGAAGGCGTGCAGAATTATATCGACAGGGGAAATGGTCGCAGGCGCTAAAAGATGTTATAATATTGGAAGAAGCAAAGAAAGGGGAATTCTCATGCAACAGACAAGACTGCCGCTTCCTGTCGGCACTACTGACTTCAAAAGAATCTGCCGGGAAAATTATTATGTCGACAAGACGTTGCTTATAAAGGACCTGCTTGATGAAAAGGTGAGCAACATTCTTTTTACGCGTCCGAGGCGTTTTGGCAAGACCTTGAACATGGATATGCTCCGTACTTTCTTTGAGAAAACAGACGCAGATACCAGCAGCTATTTCAAGGATAAAGCAATCTGGCAGCAGGGCGAAAGCTATACGCAGCAGCAAGGGCAATATCCTGTTATCTTTTTGTCGTTGAAGGATATAAAGGCGCAAGATTGGGAAACAGCATATGAACTGTTGAAAATGATTATCAGCTCCGAGTATGCAAGACACCCGGAATTGCAGGCTGGTAATGAGATATCCCAACAAGACAAGGGTTTTTACGAAAAAATAGTCAATAAAAATGCTAATAAAGCAGATTATATGCTCAGCCTGCAGATTCTAAGCAGAATGCTTTATCAGCATTACAAAAAGGCTCCTGTGATAATCATTGACGAGTACGATACTCCTATCCAGGAAGGCTTCGTCAATAATTACTATAATGAAGCTATTGAGTTTATCAGAAATTTCTTTTCGGCTGCCTTGAAGGATAATCCTTATATAACTATGAGCATTATGACGGGTATCCTGCGTGTCGCTAAAGAAAGTATCTTCAGCGGGTTGAATAATATCCGTGTTGATTCTGTACTTGATGATACTTTTAGTGGTTATTTCGGATTCACTGAGGGTGAGGTCAAGACTATAACGCAGTATTATAATGTAACTGAAAAGCTGGCAGAAATCAAAAGCTGGTATGATGGCTATAGGTTCGGCAGCACTGAAATCTATAATCCGTGGTCGGTGATTAATTATATAACAAGCAGCTGTAAGGCTATCCCGTATTGGAGCCAGACTTCGGAGAATACTATTATTCATGAAATACTGAAGAAGTACAATGAAGCAACTTACAGGAATCTTCATGAATTGCTTAAAGAAAACGGGCAGGTAAGCTCTGTAATCAAAACGAATATTATTTATCCTGAACTTAAGGGGCCTCAGACAGATATTCTTGGTTTTCTTCTGATGACGGGTTACTTGAAGGCAACGGAAATGACTCTTAACGAAGATGGTGAGCATTTATGTCGGCTTAATATTCCCAATAAGGAGATACGCACGATCTATCGTAAGGAAATTATTAGTCTGCTGATAGCGGAAGTCGGTGATATGACGGTAACGGATTTAAGAGACGCTTTATTAAATAAGGATAGTGCTGTCATCAAAGAGACGCTGGGAAGATTCATGATGCAGACAATCAGCTATTATGACGGGCTTAGGGAAAGCTATTATCACGGGCTGATGCTTGGGCTTATAACTATTTTTGAATATACTCATTTTATCCGCTCCAATAGAGAAAGTGGAACTGGCAGATATGATATTCAGCTTATTCCTAAAAACGCAGGTATGCCGGGGATTATTATTGAGATAAAAGCAGGTGAGGCAAAGGCCGATGATGGTGCTTTATGTAAGCTGGCACAGGCTGCGTTCGACCAGATTGAAGAAAAGAAGTATGATACTGAGTTACGTTCACTGGGCGTAAGTGTTATACACAAATATGGCATTGCGTTTGCCAATAAGAGGGTTGAGTTGAAGACTAATTAGATGTTGGGTTTTGTAGCAAAAAAGCCGCCTGCAAAGGCGGCTTTTGGTGCATAGGCTTGCCTGCCCCTTGCACTCTTCGAGTATAACACGACCAACATTTTTCATTACATGAAAAATGGGTCTTAGTATAGGGAAGGTGACGAAGCGTAGCGAGGCGGAAGGGGGCGGAAGTGCGCGTCGCAATTAAATATCGTTCCAGTCAGTAGCAATTTTCCCATGCCATAGGGCATAACGCAAATTTCGTGCGGAAGCAAGACGGAACTTCGGTAAAATTTGCCAGACGGTAAGAGAAAGTTACGTACCCTTGTTCCTGTGCTTCCAAGCACTCATTTGCTAAAATTGCTATTCCTTACACGATATATTAATTGCTCGTCTAGCTTTCTTGCCTGCCCCTTGGGGAAGGTGCGGAAGTGCGTCGCAACGGAAATTTTCTCATGCATTGCGTGCTGTTGGGATTCAAATTTATACTGGTACGCTATTGTAATAAAGCTCATCGGGACAAATATCCTGACCTTCTGGCCAGGTTACAGTAAATCCGTCAGTTTTTACTAAGGAAAAGTAAGAAAAATCCTTGAGCTTGCTGTACCATGTACCTTGGATATAGGGTTTTACGTCGAATATTTTAGTTTCGCCATTGTTGAAAACTACTTTCAGAGTGTAGTCTTTTTGTACAGTTACGCTGATAGCAGTAGGTCTAAGCATAGTTCTCACCTTTTTCGCTTTGCATCCGAATTATGATGCCATAAAACATAGATAATGCTGGCATACTTTTTCCTCCTTTAATTATAATATCTGCTCCAACAAAATACAACATGAGGCGCTTAACAAAAAAGCAGTACCTATGGTATCCGGAAGTTCCGGATACCGTAGGTACTGCTAAATTACTACCGATGTGAGTTGGTAGGCACTACTTATTTTGTTGGGAAGGTGAAGCTAAGGTAAGTATAACGAAATGAGTGAAAAAAGTCAAGTAAAAATTCAGAAAATAACAAATATAAATACTTGCCGTTTTGGCTTTCAACTGAACTTTCTTGCCTGCCCCTTGGGGAAGGTGCCGAGCTTAGCGAGGCGGAAGGGGGCGGCGCGCAGTGTCGCATTAGCCTCAGCAAACTGCAAAAGATTTTTACCAACACTTTACAAAAACCTAACCTGCATTTTAGAAAAATCACATCTTTATCCGTTATATTAAATATATAGACTGATACTGCTAAAGATAGTGTTGAAAATAATAAGACATAAAGTTTACTTGAAAAAGAAACAGATTCTATAGCGTTTTGTGCAATGTATACAATCAAAAATTATATCTGGACTGATTGACTATAAATTGACAAAGTAGTAAAATATTCTTATCTATAAAAGAGTTTGTTTTTTGTTGCTTGTGAGTTTTAATATCATAATGAAACAAAAGCCAAATTCTAATATACAAAAAAGGTAAGGTTTATCTTGATTGACATTCATTCTCACATTATTTTTGGAATAGATGACGGCAGCACAGATGAGGCGATGAGCCTTAGAATGCTGCAGAAGGCTGTGGCTTCCGGTACGACTTCTATTTTTGCAACGTCGCATTTGCTGCAGGCTGCAAGCCATCCTGCCTGGCAGGATTTTTTAGTTGGGGCAGAAAGGCTGCGCACTTTAGCGCAGAAGCACAATCTGCCGCTGGCAATTTATTCCGGCTGTGAGGTGTTTATGGATTGGGATTTGCTGGATATTATTGCTGAGAATGGCAGTTTTTGCCTGAACGGTGAAAATTTTGCTGCAGCGAAGACCAGTTATATCCTGGTGGAGTTACCGATGTATTTCATACCGAATTATGCTGATGATTTTTGGTATGAGCTGCGGTTGAAGGGGGTTGTGCCGATTTTAGCACATCCGGAGCGTTATACTGAATTGATGGCGAAGCCGGACCTGCTACTTCGTTGGCGTCGTGAGGGCTTGCTGCTGCAATGCAATATTGGCAGCTTTGCAGGGCGCTTTGGCGCGCAGGCGGAGCAGGCGGCGAAGCTGCTTTTGGCTAACGGTCTGGTGGATTTTGTGGGCAGTGATGCGCACAGGGACAGCGGGCGCGATACGGATATGCGCGCCGGTGCTGCTGTAATAAGGGAGCTGGCCGGAGAGGCCACACTGCAGCAGCTGACGCAGATTAATCCGCAGAGGATTATTGCTGGCACTCCTTTGAAAGTTAATGCACCGCAGCAGTTAATTACAAAGGAAAAGAAATCTAAATGGTGGAATAGATTATTTAAATAATAAATACACCGTTTTTTTTGTTTAAAAATTTTTATTAAGGAGTATAAAATGAAAAAGTCATTGGTAGTATTGGCATTGGCGCTGGCTTTAGGGACAGGCAGCGCTGCACAGGCACAGGTGCAGGATTATGTGATGTGCCCGGGCGATGTACTGCAGGTTGTGGTATATGGTCACGAGGATTTGAGTACGCTGGCGGGCAATACGCAAAATTCGCCGTATGTGGTGCGCCCGGACGGCAAGGTTTCATTCCCGCTGATTGGCGATGTGGATGTTACGGGCAAGACGGTGACGCAGTTCCGCAATGAGCTGGTGAACCGCTTCGGTTACTATCTGGTGCAGCCGCAGATTAGTGTGAATGTGGTGAAGCTGGGTACGACGCGTGTGTATGTGTTGGGCGAGGTTAAGCGCCCGGGCCTGTTTGAGCTGGAAAAGAGCCACCGCGTGCTGGATGCATTGGCTAAGGCGGAGGGCTTTACCGAAAAATCTGCCAAGAAGAATATCTTTTTGGTGCGTGCCGGTTCTACCGAGGTGCAGCAGCTGGATGTGAACAATTATCTGAGGAAGGCTGACCAGAGCGTGAACCTGGAGCTGCATGAGGGCGATTGCCTGTATCTCACCAGTAACCATAAGGTTATCTTCAGCAAGGATATTATGCCTTTCCTGACCGGTGCATATTACATCAACGAAATCAAGACTAATAATGACTGAGGAGAATAGCTGTGAGTAAGGATTTACATAATGACGAAGAGATTACTATAGACCTGCTGGAAATAGCCAATATTTTGAAGCGCAATGCAGGCAATATTGCCCGCGTTACCGGCATTTTTGTGGTGGCAGCAGGCGTGTATCTGGCTACAGCAACGCCGGTGTACGAATCGCAGGCTTTGCTGCGCGTTAAGCAGCCTAAGGGCATTGGCACTAGCCTTTTGGAATCCATGCCGATGGGCAATGCGATGGCCAACACCCAATTGATGAATACCTATGCGGAGATTTTGAAGAGCCGCAGTGTTGTGGTGCCGGTAATCAAAAAGACGGAACAGCCTAATAAGGAGGGCAAATATCCTGCTTATGAGGCTTATGTGAAGGGACGCATTACTACCGCGCCTTTTAAGGATACCGAAATTATGCAGCTGACGGTGCGTGCAAATACGCCGGAAAAGGCACAGGAGGCTAATAAGCTGATTGTGGACGGCTTTTTGCATCGCCTGACGGATCTTTCGCGTGACCAGCAGAAGGCTACCCGTGGCTTTTTGGAGGAGCGTGCTGTGGCTGCCAAGATGGAGCTGCAGACTGCGGAAGATAAGCTGACGGATTATAAGAAGAAAAATAATATTATTGCTCCCGATGATGCTGTGAAGCTGGCGAGTGAGAAGATGAGCATGGTGGATAAGCTGAGCGCGGAAAACAAGGTGGCGCTGGCTACTGCCAATGCGCGCCTGTCAGCGGCTAACGGCCAGCTGCAGGGCGAGGCTGTTTCCATTGCGGATAACAAGACGATTCAGAGCTATAATGCGAAGCTGGCGCAGCTGGAGGGCGAGCGCATCAGCTATATGGATAAATATACTGCCAACCACCCGAAGGTGCAGCAGGTGAACCAGGAGATTGCCGGCCTGAAGGCTAAAATCCAGAACGAGATTAACAAGGTTGCCGCTTTGCAGGCTCCCAGTGATAACCCGGTACACCAGCAGCTGCTGGCCAGCAAGTTCAGCAGCGAGGCTGAGGCGAGCGTGGCACAAAGCAACCTGGCCAAGCTGGCGCAGATTGATGGCGAAAACAAGAACGGCTTAAAGGAGCTTTCCGATAAGGAGCAGCAGTTTGTCGGCCTGCTGCGTGATGTGACGGTGGCTAACGAAATTTACGTTATGCTGGCCAAACGCCTGGAGGAAGCCAAGGTTGCGGAAGCAAGCGTTGCTACCGAGGTGCAGGTGGTGGACAGCGGCACGCTGCCGGAAGCCCCTGTGAAGCCGCGTAAGGCGATGACACTGCTTTTGGCAGCACTGCTGGGCATTTTGGCAAGCAGTGGCTTTGTAGTGGTGCGCGAGCTGCTCAACAGAACGATCAAGACTGCCGATGATGTGGCACAATACCTGGATTTGCCGCTTTTGGGCAGTGTCCCTGATTTGCAGGATTTGCAGAAGAATATGCAGGCGAAGGATAAAAAACCTGGCCTGGCAGTGAGAATGTGGAGGAAAATATGGAAGGCTTAAACCTGATTGCTCATAATGATTTGAAAAACCCGGCGACGGAGGCATACCGTGTTATCCGCACCAGTATCCAGTTTGCGCAGGTCGGCAAGGAGCTGAAGACGATTGCGTTGACCAGCTGCACACCGGACGAGGGCAAGAGCATGACAATTTCCAACCTGGCGGTGGTGCTGACGCAGGCAGGCAAGAGCGTGTTGCTGTTGGATTGCGACATGCGTAACCCGACTGTGCACAAGAATTTTGGCCTTTCCAATAAGCTGGGCCTTTCCAGCTGCATCAGCATGGGCACGCCACTGAGCGCTGCGGTGCAGGCTACGAAGGTGGATAACCTGTATGCATTGACAGGTGGCGTAATTCCGCCGAACCCGAGCGAGCTGCTGGGCAGCGAGCGGATGCGGGAGCTGCTGCAGGAGGCCAGAGAGGTTTATGATTATGTGCTGATTGACCTGCCGCCGGTGCTGCCGGTTGCTGACGCCTTGGTTTTGGGCGCTATGGTGGACGGCGTGGTGCTGGTTCTTGAAAGCGGCGAGGTGAAGGTTGACTTGGCGCGCGATGTGAAGAACCAGCTGCAGCATGCCGGTGCCAATATTCTGGGCGTTGTGCTGAACAAGGTGCGTAGTGAGCATCATGGCTATGGTTATGGCTACTACTATTATTACGGAAGCAAAGGTTCATCGGGGGGGGGACACTGGGAAGTAAGATGGAAGTAGACTGGACGGCTAACTTTTTGATTTGTGTTGTTTTGTTGATTGATGTGTTTTAAAGAAAGTGTTTGTGATATGTTTTTATGATGAGTATTAATGAAGTTGGCAAGAGAATTAAAATAAGATGGCTGCTGATGGCTTATGACAGCGTAATTTTCCTGCTGGTGGTTGCCTTTATGGTGAGCTCTTATGGCACCAACGCCAAGACGGTGACACAGTTTACGGCGACGATTGTAGCATCGCTTATCTGCCTGCTGTTTTGCCGTATCGTGGGCAATGTCTACCATATGGTAATCCGCTATGGCGGCGTGGGCGTGTATATGCGCCTGTTCGCTACGGATTTTGTTGCGCTGCTGTTTTACTTCCCACTGAAGCATGTTGCCGGACTGCAGCATATGGAAAGCAAAACCTGGCTGATTATCACCATGCTGAATTTGCTGGGTGCTGTGGGCATCCGCCTGATGTACCGTTATTGCTACCGTTATGGCGTGCGCAAGGACAAGAAGGGGGCGTTTTTGCGTTGGCTTTTGGTGTTGTGTGCCGGTGAGACGGTGATCAAGGAGCGTCGCAATGAAAACAAGCGTATCCGCGTAGCGGTGCTGGGCGCAGGCCGCCTGGGCGCAGCCCTGACGGACGAGCTGCTGAGCAATGATAGTGCTCCTTATGTGCCGGTTTGCTTTATCGACCATGATATGCACAAGGTGGGACGCGAGATTATGGGCCTGCCAATTTACGCTGAAGGCGAGGACACGCTGGACGATATTAAGGAAATGGGCGTGCAGGAGATTGTTTTTGCCATCACCAATATTGTGAATACGCAGAAGGAGCTTTTGTTTAACTTCTATCGTAAGGCAGGCTACAAGGTTAAGGTTTACGATTTTTCCGTGGCAGATATTGCCAAGAGCGGCAAGCGTATGCTGCGTGAGTTTGATATTGACGAATTGCTGTTTCGCCAGCCTATTGTGGTAAATAACGAGCTGGTGAAAAGCTACTATAAGGATAAGGTGATTTTGGTAACCGGCGGTGGTGGCAGTATCGGCAGCGAGCTGTGCCGCCAGCTGGCGAAGATGGCACCGAAGCAGATTGTGGCGCTGGATATATATGAGAACGGCGTTTATGATCTGCAGCAGGAGCTGCGTTTGCTTTATGGCAAGGAGCTGAATTTTAAGGCGGAGATTGCCAATATCTGTAACGAGGGCTCCATGCGCAGGATTATGGAGGAATACCACCCCCAGATTGTGGTACATGCTGCTGCACATAAGCATGTGCCTTTGATGGAAAAGAACTGCATTGAGGCAGTGGAAAACAATGTTTTTGGTACGCTGAATGTGATTAAGCTGTGCGAGGAATATGGTGCGCAGCGCTTTATGATGGTTTCTACAGATAAGGCGGTTAACCCCACGAATATCATGGGCGCGACCAAGCGTATGTGCGAGATTATCGCCAGGGCGCACAGTGCCAGCGGCAGCAGCGTTGTCTTCAGCGATACACGCTTTGGCAATGTGCTGGGCAGCGCGGGCAGTGTTATCCCGCTGTTTAAGCGCCAGATTGCCAATGGCGGACCGATTACGCTGACGGATAAGCGCATTATCCGCTATTTTATGACGATTCCGGAGGCCAGCCAGCTGGTGCTGCACAGTGGTGCAATTGCCAAGAACGGCGAGCTGTTTGTGCTGGATATGGGACAGCCGATAAAGATTTATGACCTGGCGGTGAATATGATTAAGCTTAGCGGGCTGGAGCCTTTCCGCGATATTGATATTATCGAGACAGGTCTGCGCCCCGGTGAAAAGCTTTATGAGGAGCTGCTGGTGAAGAGTGAAACGTTGCGCAAGACGGATAACGACCTGATTTTCATCGAGAAGGACGAGCCGATTAGCATGGAGGATTTGCAGGAGCGCCTGGATATTTTGCGTGCTGCTATCCGTTCTAATGATGATGAGACAGTGCGTGCTGCGATGCGCAGGGTTGTGCCGACGTACAAGACGCCGGAAGAGGTTAACTGCAAGGCTGCGCAGGCGGCGGAGATGCAGAATGCGAAGGTTGTAGAATAGAAAGAGGGGCATTTAAATGTTTGTAAGAAAAGCAGATTTTAAACCGTTTGACAAGAAGGTATGGCTGGCTACACCGACCATGCATGGTGAGGAGCTGAAGTATATTACCGAGGCTTATGAAACTAACTGGATGTCTACTGTTGGCGAAAATATCAACGAGGTTGAACGCATTGCAGCGCAAAAGGCTGGCGTAAAATACGCTGTAGCACTTGCTGCCTGCACTCCGGGCCTGCATTTGTGTGTTAAGCTGGCAGGTGAAAAGCTGTATGGCAAACCGGCAATCAGCCACGGTGCACTGGAAGGCAAGCGTGTTTTCTGCAGCGATATGACCTTTGATGCTACGCTGAACCCAGTTGTTTACGAAGGCGGTATTCCTGTTTTTATTGATACTGAGCGCGATTCCTGGAATATGGATCCTGTGGCTTTGGAAAAGGCCTTTGAGATGTATCCTGAGGTTAAGCTGGTTATCAGTGCAGAGCTGTATGGCTTTAGCGGTGATATTAAGCGCATTAAGGAAATTTGCGAAGCGCATGGCGCTCTGCTGATTGAGGATGCAGCGGAAGCTATGGGCGCAACCTGGGATGGTCAGCCCTGCGGTTCCTTTGGTGATTATTCCGCTATTTCTTATAATGGCAACAAAATTATTACCGGTTCTGCCGGCGGCTGCCTGCTGACTAATTCTTTAGAGGATGCCAACAAGGCACGCAAGTGGTCTACCCAGTCCCGCGAGAATGCACCCTGGTATCAGCATGAGGAGGTTGGCTACAACTACCGCATGAGCAATGTTATTGCAGGCGTTGTACGTGGCCAGTATCCGCATCTGGAAGAGCACATTGCGCAGAAGAAGGCTGTTTATGAGCGCTATAAAGAAGGCCTGAAGGATTTGCCGGTGGAGATGAATCCGTTCGATGCAGAGCGCTGCGAGCCTAACTACTGGCTTAGCGCACTGATTATTAAGCCGGAGGCTATGTGCAAACAGGTGCGCGGTGAACAGGACGTGTGCTACGTTGCTGAACATGGCAAGAGCTGTCCAACCGAGATTTTGGAGGCTATTGCAGGCATTAATGCAGAGGGCAGACCTATTTGGAAACCGATGCATATGCAGCCGATGTACCGCATGCATGAGTTCGTAACTGTTGACGGCAGTGGCAGATGCAGAACGAATGCGTATATCGCTGGTGGTGTAGAGGACGTTGGCGCTGATATTTTCCAGCGTGGCCTGTGCTTGCCGAGTGATAACAAGATGACGGCTGAGGAGCAAGACAAGATTATTGAAGTGATTAAGGCTTGCTTTGAGTAAACTTATATTGGCTAGAGGATGCTTGGTATGAATAAGACGACTAAGGAAAAGCAACATATAGTTCCACAGTTTGTGCTTAGAAATTTTTCTGTTAAAGATAAACTTTATACATATGATAAACATACAGAAAAAATATATGGTTCAAGTGTAAAAGATAGTGGATGCGAAAAAAGCTTCTATGATTTTCAAATAAAAGTTGATGATAAAATCCTACAGGGAACAATTGAAGAAAAATTATGTGAAATAGAATGCAATGCTAGTCGTGTTATAAAGAAGATTCTTAAGCAGGATGATGTAAAAAATATTACTGATGAAGAAAAGGAGCATATGGATTATTTTTTAGCTGCGCAAATGATGAGAACTAAAAATGTTAAGGAAAATTTTAAATCAATGCCAGAACAACTAAGAAATGCAATTAGACAGAGAATGCCTAAATTAGCTAACGATGTTGGTTTAGATGAAAAATTTCCTGATTTTGAGGATGATGCTCTAAATTTGCATTTTGACGTTTTGATAGCAAATTCAACAGAAAGATTAAAAGCATATTTTAAAGGTTTAGAGTGGATTTTAGTTAAAACGGATGAGAGTAAACCTTTTCTTATAGGTGATTCTCCTGTTATAGTGTATAACGAGCTTTACTCTGATGAAAAGG
>CAVCLW010000014.1:0-51547 GCA_963603005.1 Escherichia coli
AGCGAAACGCGGCAGATTTACAGTCTGCTCCCTTTAACCACTCGGGAACCCATCCATAGGCAACATAGATATTATATTACAGTGGGATATTTTTGTCAAGCAATAATTTAAAATTTTATTTAAGCTTCTGACGCAGCGCCTCAAACATAACAATACCGGCCGCCATCGCCACGTTCAGCGATTCCGCACGTCCCTGCATCGGGATAAAGACACGCTTATCTGCTGCCGCCAGCAAAGCGGGACTCACGCCGTTGGCCTCGTTACCCATAACAAAAGCCAGACGTCCCTGCAAATCCGCCTTATACAAATTATCTGCACCGTCCAGACAGGTAACCAGCAGCTCATAGCCTGCCTTACGTGCTGCCTGCACCAAC
The DNA here is from genome assembly GCA_963603005.1 of Escherichia coli. Lineage (GTDB taxonomy): Bacteria > Bacillota > Negativicutes > Acidaminococcales > Acidaminococcaceae > Phascolarctobacterium_A. The sequence goes on from CAVCLW010000014.1 coordinate 375, forward strand.
AGCTCCTCGCTCAAGCCGCTCAGCACCGGCAGGTGGAACAGCGAGCCCATGGAAGCACGCACGGTTTTCGGCGCATAAATATCAGCGCAGCCCTGCAGCAGCAGCAGGCCGCCTACACCGGCAGCATCCGCAGTACGCAGCATAGTACCGATATTTCCCGGATCCGTAACGCGGTCCAGAACCAGCAGCATCTTGCCGGAGGCCAGAAAATCATCCAAACGCTTACTGCGCATTTCGCACACAGCAATAATGCCCTGCGGTGTTTCGGTATCGGCAATTTTTTTCAGCACCTTGTCGCTCACGCAGACAAGCTTAATCTGCTTAGCCGCAGCCTCCTCCAGCACAGCACGGGTGCGGTCATCCTCAATCGCAGTATAAAAAATGCTCTGCACAGCGCCGTAACGCACTGCTTCTTCCACAGTACGCAGGCCTTCCGCCAGAAACAGGCCCTGCTGCTGACGATATTTTTTCTGCTTCAGCTCTGCTGCAGCCTTCACCATTGGGTTTTGCAATCCGGTAAGTTCCATCTTGTTTCTCCTCTATACGTAGTCATATTACTTTTCTACTATTATACTAATATATCTGAGCCAACGTCAATCAGCCGTTGATGATAATGAAAAAGGCTGTAAAAAGAACGACGCTGGTAATAATCGTCAATGAATTGAACAAGCTGGCCAGCTGTACATTAGCTCCCAGCTTCTCTACAAAAATCGGGCCGATAATCGTGCAGGGTGCCATAAACGCCAGCGCAATCACATAATTTATCTCCTGCTTGAACGGTGCCAGATAAAGAAAGGCTGCAGCGCACAGCAGCGATATTGCATAACGCACGCTGAACAGCTCCTTAACATAGCCCATCGCCTTCTTATCCAGCTTGATTTCAAACATCATGCCAATCATCAGCATACTCAAAAACGGGTTGCCTGTGCCCACAATCTCGGTAAACGTATACACGCTCTTAGGGAAATGGAAGCCTGCCAGCGACAGCACCAGCATGCTGATATAAACAACAAACGGCACCGAATGCAGCAGCTTATCCGTAATATTCTTCACGCTGAATTTGTCCTTGCGTCCGTCCGCATAACCGATGCAGGAGGCAGTCAGCGCGTAGGTCATACCGGTACACATAATCGAATTGCCCACGTCGAACATACACAGGCCGACTACGGCAAAGGGCGTTAAAAAGGCCTGCGCAAACGGCAGCGTAAAGCAGCCTACATTATAACCGGCAAGGCTGAAGATATAGAAAATCTTGGTTGCCGGCGTATCTCCGCGCGTCAGCATCAAGGATACAAACAGCATCAGCAGATTGCCGCATAAGCCTAAAAAGACGGCAGCGATTAAGGAATAATCCATCTCAAAATGCGCAAAGCTGTTGATTACGGCACAGGGCAGCGTAATATTCAAAACAATTTTGCTCACGACCTGATAGTCGGTCGGTGAAAAAAAGCCGCGGCGTTTGCAGATATAGCCTATAAGTATGATGAGCACAAAGGCCAGGGCTTTACTTAAAACTACCAGCATAAAACTAAACCCCTCACAAATCACAAAAAAACCTGCTCCCGTGCGCACACAGGAGCAGGCTCAGACCAGCGCCTACGCACCAGTCAGTATTTACTTTTCTCTTACAGAGCAGCTTTAGCAGCTTCTACCAGCTTAGCGAAAGCAGCAGAGTCATAGATAGCCATGTCAGCCATAACTTTGCGGTTCATTTCGATGCCAGCTTTGGTCAGGCCGCAGATGAAACGGCTGTAGCTCAGGCCGTTAGCACGGGTAGCAGCGTTGATACGAGCGATCCACAGACGACGGAACTCGCGTTTTTTAGCGCGACGGTCACGACGAGCATAGGACAGAGCTTTCATTACCAGCTCGTTAGCTTTTTTGAATTGTTTGCTGCGGGAACCATAGTAACCTTTAGCCAGTTTCAGAATGTGTTTATGACGACGATGAGCGGTTACGCCCACTTTAACTCTTGCCATTGTTAGTATCCTCCTTTAAATCTCTTAATTATGCGTACGGGAGCATTTTTGCTACATGCTCTTTGTCAGTCTTGTGCACCAGAGCTGCTTTACGCAGGTTTCTCTTACGTGCAGGAGATTTATGTTCGAGAATGTGGCTCTTGAAGTTTTTAAAATGTTTGAATTCACCAGAAGCAGTTTTTTTGAAGCGCTTTGCAGCAGCTCTACGGGTTTTCATTTTCGGCATTGTGATTTCCTCCTCTATTATTTAGCAGGTTTTGGCGCAACAATCATAATCATGTTTTTGCCTTCTAATTTTGGAACTCTTTCTACGACGGCAATTTCTTTCAACTGCTGTGCCATACGATTCAGCAGCACCTCGCCAAGCTCAGGATGAGACAGTTCGCGGCCGCGGAACATGATGGTAACTTTTACCTTATCGCCATCTTCCAGGAAACGTACTGCATTCTTATACTTAACATTGAAGTCGTGGTCCTCGATACCGGGACGCAGCTTAACTTCTTTAATGTCGAAGGTCTTTTGTTTCTTACGAGCTTCTTTTTCGCGTTTCTGCTGCTCGTAACGATACTTGCCATAATCCATAATCCGGCACACAGGCGGTTTTGCTGTCGGAGCAATTTCGACTAAGTCCAGATGATTTTCTAATGCAAGCTTCAGAGCGTCACGGCTGGACATAATGCCGAGCTGTTCGCCCCCATTGGCAATAACACGCACTTCACGCGCACGAATTTCTTCGTTAATACGCAAGCTTTCCTTACTTATAACAATTCACCTCCATGAACATCAGATAAGCAATTACTGCTTATAAAATCTGTAACATATCAGATATAAGCAAAACAAAAAAGCGGGCAGAACAAATTCCACCCGCATGAATATCATATCCAACCCTGTCGAGCGTTTGCCGCAAGGTGAGAAGCGAGTGGCTTCTGCTTTGTTACTAGAATATGATAACACATAGCCAGTTAAGTGTCAAGCTTTTTACAGTTTTTATTTAAAAAGATTTTTGATTTTATTGAAGAAGCTCTTTTCCTCTGGGCTGATATTATCCTTGCTGATTTCTCCGAAGCTGCGCAGTGCTTCCTTCTGCTTTTCGTTCAGCTTAGTCGGCACAACTACCTTAATGCGAACCAGCTGATCGCCGCGCTTACCGCCGCGCAGGCTGGGGATGCCCTTCTCCTTCAGGCGCAGCACCTTACCGGGCTGAGTGCCTTCGGGAACCTTCACGGTTACCTGACCATCCAGCGTAGGAACCTTGATTTCAGCGCCCAGGGTTGCCTGTACGATATTGACAGGTACCTCGCACAGAACAGTAGTGCCATCACGTTCAAAGAACTTGTGTGGCTTCACGTACAGATATACGTAAAGATCACCGCTCTGACCGCCCTTAGCACCAGCCTCGCCCTCGCCGCTTACGCGCAGACGGGAGCCGTTATCTACACCTGCCGGGATTTTTACCTTCAGGCGTTTATTCTTCTTCACAGTACCCTTGCCGCGGCATTCCTTACAGGGGTTGGAAATAATCTTGCCTTCGCCGTGGCACTTGGAGCACGGACGCTCATTTACCATCTGACCGAACATGGTGTTCTGGGTGAAGCGTACATAGCCGGAGCCGTGACATTCAGGACAGGTTTCAACCTTGGAGCCGGGCTCTGCACCGTCACCATGGCAATGGTCGCAGGTTTCGTCACGATACAGATTGATTTCCTTCTCTACGCCGAAAGCTGCCTCTTCAAAGGTAATTTCCATATCAAAGCGCAAATCCGCACCGCGCTGCGGGCCCGCTTCGCGGCCGCCGCGACCGCGTCCCTGGCCGCCGAAGAACATATCGAAAATATCATCCATGCCTCCGCCGCCAAAGCCACCGAAGCCGCCGCCGAACGGATTACCGCCGGTGCCACCGGCAGTCTGCGCCTGTTCAAAGGCATCAGGGCCAAGCTGGTCATACTGCTGGCGCTTCTGCTCATCGGAAAGGACGCTGTAAGCCTCATTGGCTTCCTTGAATTTGTTCATGGCTTCTTCGTTGCCCTTATTGCGGTCAGGATGATATTTCAGGGCCAGTTTACGGAATGCTTTTTTTATTTCGTCCTGGGAAGCGGTTTTGCTTACTCCCAGTACCTCATAATAATCTCTCTTAGCCAAAACAGGCGCCTCCTAAAACTTTTCTAACGAATATTATTTAAGCATATAATGCCCAGATGCATGATGGCGGTTGCCACAGCAGCTGGGCACTAATATTATATTACTTTTTTACGTCTGTATCAACAACACAGATGGTGCTTTTCGCCCAACCCGAAGGCTGGTGAGAAGGTATCAGATGCTAGGCGAAACGACGACAGCGTACTTTTAGTACGTCGAGGAGTTTCAACGACGCAGACGGTGCCATCCTCTTTCATAAAAGACTGGCTAGAAAGTGCCGGATGCTAGGCGAAACGGCGACGGCGTACTTTTAGTACGTCTAGGCGTTTCAACAACGCAGACGGTGCTTTATAGACAGGATTATTTCTTGTCGTCGTCAACAACTTCAGCGTCAACAACATCATCGTCAGCTTTTTTAGCACCCTGAGCACCTGCAGCGCCTTGTGCACCAGCAGCACCCTCTTGTGCCTGAGTTTCTTTGTAAAGCTCAGCGCTCAGCTCGTACAGCGGTTTGGTCAGAGCTTCGGTATCAGCTTTAATCTTATCGAGGTCGTCGCCCTTCATGGTTTCTTTCAGAGTGTCAACTGCGGCTTTAACCTTAGCGATTAATTCGTCCTTGCCTTTGCCTTCCATGTCTTTCATGGTCTTTTCAGCCTGATAGCACATGTTGTCGGCCTGGTTGCGAACTTCTACGCCTTCTTTACGTTTCTTATCTGCTTCAGCGTTAGCTTCTGCTTCTTTAACCATTCTGTCTACTTCGTCCTTATCAAGGGTGCCGGAGGAGGTAATGGTGATTTTTTGTTCTTTGCCGGTGCCAAGGTCTTTAGCGCTTACGTTAACGATACCGTTAGCATCGATGTCGAAGGAAACTTCGATTTTAGGAATTCCACGCGGTGCAGCCGGGATACCGGACAGCTCGAAGCGGCCCAGAGTCTTGTTGTCTGCAGCCATTTCACGTTCGCCTTGCAGAACATGGATATCAACGGAAGGCTGGTTATCAGCAGCGGTGGAGAATACCTGTTTCTTAGAGGTCGGGATGGTGGTGTTACGGTCGATAATCTTGGTGAATACACCGCCGAGAGTTTCAATGCCCAGGGACAACGGAGTTACGTCCAGCAGCAGTACGTTGCCGGTACCTTCTTCACCGGAGAGAACGCCGGCCTGGATAGCAGCACCTACTGCAACGCATTCATCCGGGTTAACTCCTTTGTAAGGCTCTTTGCCCATGAATGCTTTGATAGCAGCCTGTACAGCCGGGATACGGGAAGAACCGCCAACCAGGATTACCTTGCTGATATCGTTTGTGGAAAGACCTGCATCGCTCATAGCCTGACGAACAGGACCCATGGTGCGTTCAACAAGATCTGCAGTCATAGCTTCGAATTTAGCACGAGTCAGGTCCATATCCAGATGTTTCGGGCCATCAGCACCTGCAGTGATGAACGGCAGGTTGATGTTGGTGCTCATAACGCCGGACAATTCGATTTTAGCTTTTTCAGCAGCCTCACGCAAACGCTGCATAGCCATACGGTCGGTAGAAAGGTCAATGCCTTCAGCTTTCTTGAATTCGTCAACCATCCAGTCCATGATTTTCTTATCGAAGTCATCGCCGCCCAGATGAGTATCACCGTTGGTTGCTTTTACTTCGAATACGCCGTCGCCTACATCCAGAATGGATACATCGAAGGTGCCGCCGCCGAGGTCGTATACCATGATGGTATGGTCGTCGGTTTTATCAATGCCGTATGCCAGAGAAGCGGCGGTAGGCTCGTTGACGATACGCAGAACATCGAGGCCTGCAATCTTGCCTGCATCTTTAGTAGCCTGACGTTGGCTGTCGTTGAAGTATGCCGGAACAGTGATAACTGCCTGGGATACCTTTTCGCCCAGATAAGCTTCTGCATCAGCTTTCAGTTTTTGCAGAATCATTGCGGAAATTTCTTCCGGGGAATATTTTTTGTCGTCGATAGTTACTCTGTAAGAGCCTTCGCCCATGTGACGTTTGATGGAGCTGATAGTTCTGTCAGGGTTGGAAACAGCCTGACGTTTTGCCAGTTGACCAACAAGACGCTCGCCGTTTTTAGCAAAGCCTACAACAGACGGGGTTAAGCGGCTGCCTTCCTGGTTAGTGATGACGGTAGGTTCGCCGCCTTCCATAACTGCAACAACACTATTAGTAGTACCTAAGTCAATACCAATTACTTTAGCCATGATTTTTATCCTCCTGATTACTATCCTTCGGTGATGCGGCAAATGCCACATTTTTACCGAGTCGATGTGATATATTTTTTAATTTATTGTGAAGAGCACGCCAGCTTTATTCGTTGGTGTTTACTCTTACCTTACTGTGACGGATAACCTTGTCACCCAGCTTATAGCCTTTTTCGAAAACCATATCTACGATTTCATCATCCAGCTCCGGATTATGACCGCGCATTACAGCTTCGTGGATGTTCGGGTCAAATTTAGCATTTTGAGCTTCAATTTCTTCTACCTTCAGATCCTTGAAGGCATCTTCAAACTGACGGCGGATTTTTTTCATACCGTCGACAACTGCATCCACATTATCGCCCTTTTCGACGCTTGCTTCAGCACGCTCAAAATTATCTAAAACCTTTAAGAACTTGCCAACCACATTTGCTGTTACAAAGGTGGAAAGCTGTTCCTTTTCTATATTGGTGCGACGGCGGAAGTTTTCAAAATCGGCCTGCAATCTCAATAAGCGATTTTGCAGCTCTTCGATTTTTGCATCCTTCGGGTCAACCTCAGGCTCAGCGGCTTCCTCCGCATTTTTTGCATCTTCAGCATCTTCAGCTTTTTCAGCTTCTGCAGCTTCCGCAGTTTCCTGTTCGGCAGCCTTCGCTTCCGCAGCCTCCTGCTCAGCCTGTTTTTCTTTCATTTCATTATCCTGCAAGGCTCTTCCTCCTTAGTTTTATTTCTTGTCGGGCTTTTGCTCGAACATCGTTTTCAAATACTTATGCAGATAATCCATAACAGTGATTACCTTGCCGTATTCCATACGCGTCGGGCCAAGAACTGCCATCGTACCGACTATCTGACCGTTAAGACGGTAGGTTGCCTGTACCATGCTGCAATCCTGAATGCCGGTGAATTTGTTTTCACTGCCAATCGTGATTTTCAGTCCGCTGTCCTCGCCTGCCTTCAGCAAATCGCGTACTACGCGCTCCTCCTCCAGGATACCCAGAAGATTCTTCACACGCTCCACGTCGCGGAATTCCGGCTGGTTAAGCAGCTGCTTGGTGCCACCCAGGAAAACCTTTTGCTGCTGGTATTTCTGACGCATCTGGCGGATGGACTGTACCAGCGATGTGAACAGCAGCTTATCATCTGCTATATTGGTATGCACCGCCTGCAACAGGTCATCGGTAATATTCGCCAGCTCTCTGCCCTCCAGCAGTCTGCTTACACGTCCTGCCATGTAGTCCAGCTCCTCCGGCCGCATTCCCAAAGGAATTTCTACCACGCAATTGGCCACATTGCCGTCATCTGTTACAATGCACAGGATGGCATGGTGCTCATCCAGAGGTAAAAACTTCATATAACGGAAGCACGCACCGGCATCACGGTTAGCCAGCACCATCGAAACATTCTTCGTCATCCGGGAAAGGATTTTCGCCGTTGACTGGAAGATTTCATCAATGCTTCTGCGTCTTTCGCTGAACCAGCCGTTAATCAGCGCTCTGTCATTGTCTGTCAGAGTGCCCGGCTCAACAAGCGAATCAACGTAAAGACGATAAGCCTGAGCCGACGGTACACGTCCGGCCGAGGTGTGCGGCTGCTCCAGATAACCCAGGAGCTCCAAATCACTCATCTCGTTACGGATGGTCGCAGGACTGAGGCCCAAATCATATTTGCGGGCAATCGTCCTTGAACCTACAGGCTCAGCAGTTGAAATATAATCCTCAATTATGAGCTGGAGAATTTTTTTCTTTCTTTCGTTTAACATATTCCCACCTCATTTTGATTGTTAGCACTCTATCATTAGGAGTGCTAACATCTTGATACTAGGATAGCACTAGCCTACTTTATTGTCAACACCTTTTTTATTTATTTTTAAGTTATCACAAAAACTTCAAATATTTGATTGCCAACCTCCATACCACGCTCTGTCAGGCGCAGTCTTTGCGTGCCTGCTTCATACGCAATAAGCTTTTGTTCAAAGAGCGGCGCCAGCTCGGAGGCAAAGCGCTGCAGCACATCAACGCCGAAGCGCTCGCGTGCCTCCGCCAGGCTCGCGCCTTCGCTGCGGCGCAGTCCCATAAACATGAATTCCTCCAAAAGCTCTGCGGAAGATAATTCTTCTACATTATATAATGCACTGTTGCGTAAATCTTCACCGCCGAAGCTTTGCAGCTGCCCGATATATTCCCTGACCGTACTCAGCCCGGTACGCCGTCTTTGCCCATCAAAGCCGCAGGCGGCAGCGCCGAAGGCCATGTAAGGATGATATTCCCAATAAACAGTATTATGCCGCGAATACTGTCCGTTTTTGGCGTAGTTGGAAATTTCGTAGCGTTCAAAGCCTCGCTCGCGCAATAAGCTCTGCACCAGCTCGTACATATCCGCCGCAGTATCCTCATCAGGCAAAGTTATTCTGCCCTTCTCCACAAGGCTTGCCAAAGGCGTGCCCTCCTCCACAATCAGGCCGTAAACAGAAATATGCTCAAGGCCCGTGTCGGTCAGACGCTCTAGTGTATCTTGTAAGCTTGTAAGCGTCTGCGACGGCAGGCCGTAAATCAAATCCGCGCTGATGCGTGCAAAACCTGCTTCGTGCGCCAAGGCCAAAGCCTCCAGTGCCTGCTGCGCGTTGTGAATGCGTCCTATCGCCTGCAGCTCGTTGTCCTGCAGCGACTGTACGCCGAAGCTGACGCGGTCAAAGCCAAGACTGCGCAGCGCCTGCAGCTTTGCTAAATCTGCCGTGCCGGGGTTCACCTCAATCGTTGCCTCACAGGGCTGCTGCCAAAAGCCGTACTGCTTCAATGCGTTCACCAGCTTAGCAATACATTCCGTCGGCAGCACGCTCGGTGTACCGCCGCCAAAGTAGATGCTGGCGTTCGCCGCCATCTTTGCCGCCTCATCCGCACGCAGAGCAATTTCTTTACACACAGCGTCGATATAGTCACGCTTTGCCTGCTCGCCAAAGCCGGCATACGAAGCAAAATCGCAGTACAGGCATTTCTGTACGCAAAACGGTATATGCAGATACAGCGCCTGATATTGCTGCCAGGGACGCACATTTTTATTATCCATCATAATTTATCCTCTCCGTATCTTGAAAAAACGCCGCCGCAGAAATTACTGCGGCGACGCCTAAGCAAATTTATTTTCCCTTTTTATAAAACCATTTTTTATACGCAAAAAAGACAGCGCCCACAACCAAGATCAAAAGCGTCAGTCTTTGGCTGTGCTCCTGAAAATTAACTACATCATGACCGATGACAACCTCCAACGCCGTAGAAGGAAATTTGCCGATAAGATTGGCAATGATGTAATCACGCGCACTCATGCTGCTCACAGCACCCACCGCCGTCAAAATGCCTGACGGGAAATACGGCAGCGCCCTGGCAAAGGCCATCCACTCCAAACCGTGCTTGCTGCTTGCTTCATCAATGGATTTCAGCGAGTTGCTTTTTTCAATCAGCTTCTGCGCCGTATCGCGGAAGAAGAGTCGCATCAGATAAAAGCTGATAACCACACCGGTTGTTTCCGCCAGCCAGGAAATAGTAATACCAAGAGGCAGACCGAAAATCAGACCGTTGGCTGTAGAAAGAAAGATCGACGGGAAAACGCTGCCGGCATTAATCAGCACGTCCAGCACAAAACTGATTAAAATCGCCCATGGGCCAAAGGAGCGCAGATATTCCACCAGACCGTTGACATTGCCGCTGATTGCCAACGTAAAAGTTTTATTGAAGAAATCATCGGCAAAAAAGTGAATACCCAAAAACAAGGCCACCAGCAATACTGCCGCCGTCACCTTAGCACAAACATCAGGATTTTTTAACCAGTCTTTTTTCATGTATTTATAACCTCTTTAAGTATTGAAAATCATATTAAAGCGTTCGCCAAACTGCATTTCCACCAGACGGCGGATTTCCGCCCAGTCCTCCGGCGTGCGCAGCTGTGCCTGCGCCAGCTGGCGAACCTGTGCAATTACGTCAACATCTCGCATTATATCAGCAATTCGCAAATCTGGCAAGCCATGCTGCTTTAAGCCGAAAAGCTGACCGGCACCGCGCTGCTCCATATCCTTTTCCGCCAGATAGAAGCCGTCCTCACTCTCATGCAGTACGTTTAATCGCGCCAATGCCTCCGGCGAATCGGCAGCCGTCAGCAGCACGCAGTAGGACTGCTCGCTGCCGCGTCCTACACGTCCGCGCAGCTGATGCAGCTGTGCCAGGCCGAAGCGCTCGGCGTTTTCAATCACCATCAGCGTAGCATTAGGCACGTTTACGCCAACCTCGATAACCGTAGTGCTCACCAGCACCTTCAGCTCGCCTGCCGCAAAGCTGCTCATAATCGCATCCTTCTCCGCGCCCTTCAGCCTGCCATGCAGCAGAGCGCAGGGAATATCCTGCAGAAAATCACGCTTCAGCTCCTCGTATACTCTTTCAGTACTATGAACATCAAGGACATCCGATTCCTCAATCAGCGGGCAGACAACGTAAGCCTGCCTTCCTGCCTGTACCTGACGCACCAGGCCGGCGTACACCTCGCGGCGGCGCTCATCCGTATAGCACAGCGTCCGCACCGGCTTACGCTGCGGAGGACGTCCCTTCATTACGGAAATATCCAAATCGCCGTAAACAGTGAGCGCCAAGGTACGCGGAATCGGCGTTGCCGTCATTACCAGTACATCGGGAGCATTCTCCGATTTATTGGACAGACGCGCACGCTGCTCTACGCCGAAGCGGTGCTGCTCGTCCGTCACCGTCAGCGATAAATTGGCAAAGCGCACGTCCTCCTCCAGCAGAGCATGCGTACCCACAACCACGTCAACAAGACCAAGCTCCAGATTCAGCAGCAGCTCACGCCTTGCCTTGGCACGCATACCGCCTGTCAGCAAAGCAATACGCACACCGTACGGCTGCAGATATTGCTCCAGCGTTTCAAAATGCTGCGCCGCCAAAATTTCCGTCGGCACCATAATGCAGCCCTGATAACCGTTTTCCACCGCCTTGGCCAACGCCAGCGCGCTGATAACCGTCTTGCCGCTGCCTACATCGCCCTGCAAAATGCGGTGCATAGGCTTTTTATCCTGCATATCCAGTGAAATCTCACGCCACGCCTGCTGCTGTGCCGCAGTCAGCTCAAACGGCAGTCCCTGTATTACATCTTTTACCAATGTTCCGTCCGCAGCGTGCTTAACGCCTTCCCGATTATCATGGCTCTGTTGGCGATAGTAAAGCAGACCGCACTGCAGCAAAAACAGCTCCTCAAAGACGAAACGCTGCTTGGCACGCCGCAATGCTTCCCAGCTTTCCGGAAAGTGAATATTTTTCAGTGCCGTATAGCGGTCGGGCAAATTGCATTGGCTCACAACCTTCGCCGGCAAGCTTTCCGGCAAATCCTTGGCTGCCAGACGCAACGCCTCACTAATCCAGGTACGCAGGTTCTTCTGCGTCAGATTACCGCTCAAAGCGTACACCGGTACAATACCCGGCGTTTTGCCCTCGTCCTGCTCCAAAGGCTGCACATCAACCTCGCTGACGGACTTTGTAGTGCGTCCCTGCCTTACGCGGCCTGTAATCTGCAGCACGGTATCCGGCTTCAGCTTCTGCGCCTTGTAGCGCTGCCCGCCGAAAAAGTACAGTGTAGCATAGCCTGTTTCGTCACGCACCGTCACGGACGTATAGCTGCGACGGCTGGCACCGTAGCCGTTTTTTACCTGATAAACGGTCGCTTTGAAAATCTGCTTACTGTTGTCAACCTCCAGCTCCTTAATCGTTTTGAGCTTGGCATAATCAAGATAAGCACCCTGACGCGGGTAAAATTCCAGCAAATCACCCACGCTGAAAATATTGAGAGCAGCCAGCTCAGCTGCTTTTTTTACGCCTACACCTTTTAGTGTTGTTACAGGTTCTTTCCACCACATTTATAAAAATACCCTCTTTATCTTAAAATTCCCTTGATTTTCTGCGCTCTTTATGGTATGATACTCATGTTAAATTTGAATGTGCCTTATGTCTTATCACGTTTAAGGAGGTGGGAAACAATGGCATCTATCTGCGAAATCTGCGGTAAAGGAAAACTCGCTGGCAACAACGTCAGCCACTCCAATAGACACACCAAACGTGCTTGGAACCCGAATATTCAACAAGTAAGAGCAGTTGTTGAAGGTTCTGTTAAACGCTTGAACGTTTGCACCCGTTGCCTGCGTTCCGGTAAAGTTAACCGCGCAATCTAATCCGTTCGGATTTAAAAAGAAGCCAAATACCAATCGGTATTTGGTTTCTTTTTTTTGCGCTATTTACATCTAACAGCAACTTTCTTCAAGTACACTTGGTTTAAAGATGCGACATAGCGCAACAATAACAGAGAGAAGCAGTTCTTTTCGTGCGAACCCCTCTCAGTCAGCTTCGCTGACAGCTCCCCCCAAGGGGAGCCTTTTTTCTATAACATATTATTTTACTTTGCAGCCGCACTCAGGGCAGAACTTAACCAAAGAGCTGATTTTTGCGGAGCAGTTCGGGCACAAAATAAAGGCACGGTATTCCGTGAGCTTCTTTTCGAACAGCTCATAGAACTGGTTAACCTCTTTGTCCTCACGCTTCCAGTTATAAATCTGCAGACGCTCCTTAGTGGAGTCCATGATAACCTGTACGGTTTCTTCATCCAAAGACTGCATAGCCAGCTGCATAATTTTTTTCTTGTTATGGAAGTGCAGCTGATGTGCAGCATCATCCTGTTCATCAATAGTTACACCCATTTCATTGACGCACAGCAAGGCAATATTCCAGGCTACGTCAATATCAACTTCATAAAGACGGTTATCAAAGCAACCGCCGGCACCATCTATTCTCATAGCTACCTCCTGCCAAATGTTTTTTCTTAATTATAGCACAAGCGCATATTTGCTGTAAAACAAATCGCTCATGCCACAGCATTATTTGTTCAGTTCCGCCGCCATTTCACGTACAGTCTTATGCAGCAGCGGATGCACCAGCTCCGGTGCAATATCCAGTAACGGCAGCAGCACAAAATCCCGGTTCTGCATATCGGGATGCGGCAAGGTAAGCTCCGGTGTCTGCATCACTACATTTTCGTAAAGCAGCAAATCCAGATCAATATTGCGCTCGCCCCAATGACGCAGGCGCACACGTCCCATCGCCAGCTCCGTTGCCAAAAGCGTACGCAAAAGCGCCACAGGCTCCAAATTAGTGCGCACCTTGCACACAGCATTCAAAAACTGCGGCTGGTCCGTCACACCGTAAGGCTCCGTAGCAAAATAGCCCGAAACCTGCAGCACCTCCACGCCCTGCTGCATCAGCAGCATCAGCGCACGCTGTAAATTCTTTTTCTTATCGCCCAAGTTACTGCCCAAGGCAACATATGCAATAGCCATTTAAGACTCCTGTTCTTTTGATGTGATACGATATTCCAGCATTAAAATAAACAATACTATCGCAGCAATTATTCTGTCGCAGCGAAAGCATAAAAATTTTAGGTAATGAGTGCTTGGAACAACCGAAATTGCAATACTGTTTGAGCGCTAAGCTGACTTCTCCAGAAAAACGCTCCGCCTAGCGCGAGTTTATTGCAATTTCGTCTTTGTTCCGCACGAAATTGCCGTTAAAAAATTTTTCGCTGCAGCGTGACAAATAATTGCTAAGAAAACCCTATTCCGCGCTGCCGCGCAAAATAGCCTCCAACGTGCGAATTGCCCGCACATTCTCCTCAACGTCATGCACGCGCACCATCTGCGCCCCCGCGTAAATCGCCTGCAGGCTCGTCGCAATCGTTCCCTCCAAACGCTGCTCCGCCGGCACACCGCCCAGCACAGCACCAAGCGTACTCTTGCGCGAAGCCGCCAAAAGCACAGGATAGCCAAAGCTCGTCAAAGCCTTCAAATCACGCATCAACAGCAAATTCTGCTCCACATTCTTGGCAAAGCCGATACCGGGATCAAGAATAATCTTATCCGCACTAACACCACGCTCACGCAAAAGCTGCGCTCTCTGCGCCAGATAAACGGCAACCTCCTGCACAACATCCTTGTACTCGCAGTTCTGCTGCATATTCTTCGGCGTACCGCGCATATGCATAAGAATAATCGGCGCTTTAGTTGCCACAACCACATCCGCCATGCGCGGGTCAGCCTCCATCGCACTGATATCGTTAATAATATCAGCACCGGCAGCAATAGCTGCCTCCGCCGTATCCGCACGATAAGTATCAATAGAAATAACAGCCTCGGGATAAGCCTTGCGCAAAGCAGTAATCGCAGGAATTACGCGGCGGCGCTCCTCCTCCCCATCAACGCTGTCGCTGCCCGGACGGGTAGACTCACCGCCGATATCCAGCACACCGGCACCCGCAGCAAGCATTCTGCCGGCACTCTCCACCAGCTCCTCCATAGCGGGCACACGGCTGCCCTCGTAAAAGGAATCGGGCGTAACGTTCAAAATGCCCATCACGCACATCTTCTCGTAGGTCAGCACTCTGCCGTCAGCCAAGGTAGTACACAGCTTTTGCGGTGTCAGCGCCATCTCCAGATCAATAGCAGCCTGAGGAATGCCAAAGTACGGCATCTGCGCCAGCTTCTTCAAAAGCACCTTGTAATGCTTCAGCGTGCCCAAAAGCAGGATATCAACATACTTTGCAGCGCAGGTAACAGCACCGGCCGGTGTTACGGCATCGCCGCCCACCGCCAGCATCTCCTGCTTGATAATATTCGCTGCCGGCGTACGCACACCAAGCAGCTTGAACGGAATAATCTCCGCCTTATGCGCAAAAATAGGCAGACTGTCGGCATGAGCGCCGATGCTTGCCAGCGCCGCCTCCAAGCCTTCACGGTTAACCTTTAATAACATTTATTTTCACCTTTTTCCACAACAGCAAAAGCGTTATGATTATGGATGCTTTCCATGCTCTCCACCTCTGCACGATACCAGGTAATACGCTTATCCGCCTCCAGACGCAAAGCAACCTCACGCACGGCATCCTCTACAAAACGCGGATTCTCATAAGCATGCTCCGTAACGTATTTTTCGTCAGGACGCTTCAAAAGGCCATACAGCGGCGTGCTTGCGGAAGCCTCGGCATATTCCACCAGCTCCTCCAGCCACACCATCTCCTGCGCCTCAACCTCCAGCTTCGCCCAGGCACGCTGGTTATGCGCACCGTAATCGCTGATTTCCTTAGAGCAGGGGCATAGCGTCTGCACCGGCACAACAGCAGTAATACGCCAACGCAGCTTCTCTCCCTTCTCGGCCTTGTACACGCAATCGATATCCATCGGCGCTTCCATGCCGCTCACAGGAGCCTTCTTCGTTACAAAATACGGGAACTTCAGCTCGATAAAAGCTCTTTCAGCCTGCAGATGCTGCTTCAGCTGATCCAAAATAGCCTCCACATCAGCGAGGCCCACAGGGCCGAGAGTACGCAAACACTCCACAAAACGGCTCATGTGCGTACCGCGCATATCATGCGGCAAATCAACAGCCAGTGTCACCTCCGCTACGCTGTGCTGTGTACCGCGCGCTTTATCACGCAGCTCAATCGGCCAGCGCAAACCTTTTATTCCCACATGCTTCAAAGGAATATTGCGTAAATCCTTTTCGCTTTGTACATCCTTCACGTCATTCACCTCTGTACACGCAGCCACTGGTGCGAGTTTCCCAAACTTCTACTTCATATAAATGATAATGGTCGCTCTTAAGCAGCTCAACCAGATTATTCCAAACCCAGACGCTGATATTTTCTGCGGAAGGCACCGGCAGAATATCATTCAGGCAGGCGTGGTCCAGATGTGCCAGCACCTCATCCTTCACCAGATTCTTCAGCTTAATGAAATCAATAACCATACCCTCGTGGTCGGGAGTGCCCTCCACCTTTACCACCAGCTTATAGGTATGACCGTGCAAATGCTCGCACTTGCCGTTATAGGCAGGCAGATAATGCGCAGCATCAAAATCGAATTCCTTGATAATTATCATTTATATTCTCCTCCATAAAGGGTTAAATCAGCAAAACCGTTCTGGCGCAGAGCCTCATAAGCCACAATCGCCACGGAATTGGACAAATTCAAAGAGCGTGCATCCTCAATCATCGGAATACGGATGCAGCTTTCGGGATATTCGTGCAGCAGGGTTTCCGGCAGACCGGCAGTTTCCTTGCCGAAAATCAGCAGGCTGTCCTGAGCATACTGCACATCGGCATAAGAGCTGTGTGCCTTTGTTGTCAGGAAATACTTGGGGTTATCCTTAT
This sequence comes from Escherichia coli, assembly GCA_963603005.1. GTDB lineage: Bacteria > Bacillota > Negativicutes > Acidaminococcales > Acidaminococcaceae > Phascolarctobacterium_A. The sequence continues at coordinate 16,940 of CAVCLW010000014.1, forward strand.
ATTTTTCCAGCACCTCATAAACGCTGTCATAATAATGGATATCAACAAGATGCCAATAATCCAGACCTGCACGCTTCAAATATTTATCCTCCACGGAAAAACCAAGCGGACGAACCAAATGCAGGTGACAGCTGGTTGCTGCGCACAGACGTGCAATATTGCCGGTATTGCCGGGAATTTCCGGTTCAACTAAAACTATATGCATTTACTGAATGCCTCCTCAGCTGACTGCGGCGCAGTCATTAATTAATTTATTTTTTCTCCTGCAGTATTTCGGAAACTCTCTGCTTCATACTGCGTTTCTTTTTATTCTTTTCCTTAACCGGTTCAGCCGGTGCAGGCTTAATCTCCGGCTCAGCAGGCTGCTGTGCCAGGATTTTCTGATAGGTAGCCATAATCTTTTCGCAATACAGCGAGCCCATCGCCCAAGTGCCGTTCAAACCGTACCAGGTGTTGACAACACCACGCTCCAGGCGGATATTATGCGCCAGATCATAGCGCGGATCAACAATATCCGTGGAAGGACGCTTCGTCTGCGTATAAGCCAGCAGATGCTGGATATGCGCACGCACTCCCAGCTGCGGCGTATCGAAGGATGCACCGCGCACACCACCGCCGGTAGTACCAAGACCGCAGAAATTGTTCTGATGATGCAGCACATCACCGCCATAGCGGTAAGCTCCTGTTTCCACCAATGATTGCGCCAGCGCAAGGTCGGGACGCACATTTTCACGCTTAGCCTCCTGCCAATATAAATCGACAAGCTCCTCCACCGGGCAGGCCAGCTTCACAGCCGGGTTAGCCGCTAGAATATAGGCTACAGCCTGCGCCTTGCTGGCAATCGCCTCACCGTAAATAGCGATATTGCGGTAATCGTCCGGCAGCTGAGTACCGGAAAAATAGAACTTGCCGTCCTTCTCCTGCAGCAGCGACGGACGCGGAGCGGCAGGGACATTAATCGTACCGGCAGGCGGTTTAGCCACCGGTTTAGTAGATACTACAATTTTATCCTTTTCCTGAGTTATCTGCACAGCACGCTGCTTTTTATTCAGCAGCTTCTTATCCTTTTTATCAGCGATAATCGTCTGCTTGGAGGCAGGCGCTTCATCAGCGACCTCACGCACGGTTGCCGCACACACACCGGCGTACAGCGACAGTCCCAGCAGAACACACGCAAAAGTAATTTTTTTATATTTCATAGCGCATTACTCCTATATATATCACGCTATCAATTTTACCGCACCTGAGGCAAAATTGTAAAGTTTTTCCCACCCCTGCAGTGAGGAATTCACAAAAAAGTAGATTTAAGCTATAATATTTATAAGATAACAGTCAAGCGCTATCTTATTTAATATAAAGTAGCAATCAGCTTGTCAAATTAAGGAGGGAAAATTATGTCCGCAAAATTCCATTTCATCAACCATGCCTGCTTTATTTTGGAAAAAAATAATTCCGCTATTATCTTCGACCCGTATCTGGACGATAATCCGGAAGGACTCACCGCCAAAGACATTAAGGTTGATTATATTTTCGTCAGCCACGGTCATTTCGACCATTTAGGCAGTGCCTTTGAAATCGCCAAAAATTGTGACGCTACCATCATCTCTACTGCCGAAATCTGCGGTCTGGCGCAGGAAGCCGGCTGCAAAGCGCACGCTATGCATCTTGGCGGCACCTTTAAATTTCCCTTCGGCAAGGTACGCCTGACACTGGCCTTCCACGGCAGCGGCGTTCCCGGCGGTCACGCCTGCGGCATCGTCATCGATTTCTACGGCACCAAGCTGTACTTCGCCGGTGACACTGCACTTTTCAGCGATATGCAGCTGCTGCCCAAGCTCGATGCCTTCGAATACGCAGTGCTTCCCATCGGCGGCAACTTCACCATGGACCCCAATGATGCGCTTATCGCTTGCAAGCTGCTGCAGGCAAAATACGTTATCCCCGTACATTACAACACCTGGCCGCCCATCGCTCAGGACGTGGAAGCCTTCAAGGCCGCCGTTGAGGATGAAACCGACAGCAAGGTGATTGTTGTAAAACCGGGCAATACTATTGACATCGATTAAAAATTAAAACTTCAAAAACTTACGCCACGAAGCGTTCTTATTCACGTCGCAGTTGCCGCAATTATTGCACTGCGACGTTGTTTTTTCTCCGAAATATTCCAGCAGTACCTTGCGCAGGCACATAGACGTATTGCAATAGTTGGTCATTTTGCTCAGCAGCTGCAGCTCGTGCTCCTTCCAGGTCAAATCCGGTTGATCGTGCCCGATAAGATAGGTGTTGACCGCAATATCCGCCTTATCGTAAAGCAGCAGACATTCCGCAGGCAGGCCGTCACGCCCTGCGCGCCCTGCCTCCTGATAATAGCTTTCGATATCCTTGGGCATATTATAATGCACCACAAAGCGTACATCCGGCTTATCAATACCCATACCGAAGGCATTGGTCGCCACAATCAGCGGCACGCTGCCGCCGACGAAGGCATTTTGATTCTCACGCCGCTCCTCCGGCGTCAGGCCCGCGTGATAGCGCAAGGCACTGAAGCCCTGGCGCCGCAAAAGCTGCGTCACGCTTTCCACCTTGTTGCGCGTAGCACAGTAAACTACGCCGCAATCCTTTTTATGCTTACGCATAAACTCCAGCAGCGAGCGCTCCTTATCCTGCGTGCGCTGCACGGCAAAATGCAGATTAGGCCTGTCAAAGCCCGTCACCACAATTTTTGCCTCCGGAATGCCCAAACGTTTGATAATATCACGGCGCACATCCGGCGTAGCCGTAGCAGTAAAGGCTGCCACCAGCGGCTTCGTCGGCAAGGCCTGAATAAAATCTGGAATATTATAATACTCCTTGCGGAAGCTGTGTCCCCACTGCGATACGCAATGCGCCTCATCCACCGCCACCATCGTAATATAAGCCTGGCGGGCGAAATCAATAAACTGCTGGTTGACCAAGCGCTCCGGTGCTACGTACAAAAACTTGCACTGCTTGTTGAGCGCAGCGTGAAGTACTCTGCCGTACTCGTTGCTGCTCATGCTGCTATCAAGATAAGCTGCCGGAATACCGCGCGCCGTCAGCGCCTCCGCCTGGTCCTTCATCAGTGATATCAGCGGTGAGATTACCAGCGTCACGCCTTTCAAAAGCAGCGAAGGTAGCTGAAAGCAGATGCTCTTGCCTGCACCCGTAGGCAGCACTGCCAGCACAGGCTGTCCGTGTAATATTTCACTTATAATTTCTTCCTGCCCTGTGCGGAAGCTGCTGTAGCCATAAAAATGCTGCAGCGCGCGGTGCAGAAAGTCACTGTCTATAATACGTGCCATAAAGCTCCCTTGCTTCGAATAATTTATATTGTAAAAAGTATAGCATATAAGCACTTTTATGTAAAATAATTTTCGTTTTTTCTATGATCAGCTAATAAAAAACAGGTACAGCCTAAGCTGTACCTGAATTTGTTACTTCAAGCGTCTAATTAGTGTTTACGTGCGTTGAAGCATTCGCGGCAGTAAACCGGACGATCGCTGGGTTTGAACGGTACCATGGTCTCTTTACCGCATTCAGCGCAAACTGCGGGGAACATTTCGCGTTGCGGACGGTCGTTTTGTACGCCCATGCGTTGTTTGCGAGCTTGACGGCAAGCCGGGCAACGGCGCGGTTCGTTAGTGAAGCCCTTTTCTGCGTAGAACTCTTGCTCGGAAGCGGTGAATACGAATTCGTTGCCGCACTCGCAGCAGGTTAAAGTCTTGTCTTCTTTCATTGTTTAATCACTCCTAATCATAGATAGAACATACCCCAAAGAACGCATTAAGATGTTTACCTTGGCTTCCCCATGTCATCTATGATAGAAGAAGTTAGGAACTTAAACGGACCACTGAGATACACCTCTTACAGTATATAGTAAGCGCCTGTAAAAGTCAATCTTAGTTTATCAAAAATGCGTAAATTCTTTAATAAGAAACTTTTCATTTCACTATATATGCTCAAATCCGCTTGTGAACAGTGCTTACAGGAAAAGCTTGCGTGCAAAATAATGGTGCACATCGGTAAGTTTACAGCAAAAACTATGACTGTCTTTTTTTCGCCGCTTTAAAGAAAAACCGCGACAGCTTTTCAGGTCTGCGAGGTTTTCAAGCTTTAATTTTTATTTATGCAGCCAGTTTACAGATTTTCCCTGCTCTCTGGCAAAGTGAGCATCATTGATGGTTTCGGCAATGATATTGCCCTGCCAGTCATTCAGCGTGCTGACAGAAACATTGTGCACACTCAGCTTCCACAGATTGTTCAGTGGGATGTCCAAAAGCAGACACAGCTGTACACGGATAATACCGCCATGTGATATAATGGCAATATTTTTATCGTGGCCTTCACGCTCGAAGATATAGTCAAAGGCTGCCTGACAGCGACGCGCTACATCATGAAAGCTTTCGCCCTGCGGCGGAATCCATTCGCCCGGACGCGTCAGAAAATCATCCATCTCCTTAGGCCAGCGGCGGCTGATTTCTGCATATTCCAGGCCCTCCCAGGCACCGAAGCTTACCTCCTGCAGTAAATCAAGCGGCTGATAGGACATGTTTTTGCTCATAGCCAGCGGTGCTGCCGTCATGCAGGCACGCAGCATAGAGCTGCAGTAAATTTTATCAACCGGCAGATGTTGCATATAGGCAGCCAGCTTCTCGGACTGCTCCAGACCTTTGGCATTCAGCGGCATGTTGATGCGTCCCTGAAAGCGGTGTCCTTTGTTGCTGTCCGTTTCACCGTGACGGATTAAATATATTTTACCCATTAAGCCTTCGCCCCTTTTTTAGATTGCTCTGCCAGGGAAAATTCCTTCATCTCCGCATGCACGCCTGCTTCCTCAAAGGTTTCCATTTCCTTGTAGGCCTTGATGCCGGCATTGAACAGCGTAAAGCAGACAGCAGCGCCCTCACCAGCGCCGTCGGGAATATTCAGGCGCAACGGTGCCGTAAGTCCCAGCTCCTGCAGGCATTCTTCCGCTCCCGGTTCTGCGGAAACGTGACCGGCAAAGCAGTAATCCAGCACAGCAGGTGCCATATCCGCCGCCTTTTTGGCAGCCTTGCAGACAGCAACGCCGTCCAGCATTACCGGCACCTTCATAGCTGCTGCCTGCAGCAGAGCGCCGGCCATAGCGGTGCGTACCATCTCATTATCAGGGTTGGAAAGACAGCCGAAGCCCAACAGCTCCAGTCCCTTCTCATGTACCAGCTCCTGCACCAGGGCAGCGCCCTCTTCCAGAGCGTCAGCCTCCTCCTCCGAGGTTACTAGCAGAGCCACGGCCTTCGCACCGGTTTCTGCAGCCAGCACATTCACCGGCCATTTGGCGTGCATAATTTTTTCGGCCTGGGCAGCCTCCTCGATACCGCACCATACCAGTAAATCGCGTTTAGGATAATCTAAATCCTCTTTTTCATAAATGCCCTTGATACCGCAATAGCGTGAGGTCATTTCTTCCAGCTTGGCCAGACTGCCGACAGGCTTGATCAGATTATCAAAGCGTGTCTGCGCCAGCTTCATGCAGCCTCTGTCCGCAGGCACAATCTTTTGGATTATTTCTTCTATATGCATAGCATTTTTCCTTTCTGTCTCTTTATAATTCGGCAAAATATTGCCGGGGAAATATATCAGATTATATAGGTCGCGAGCATCAGGTAAACCACAACGCCGCATTCCGTCAAAAAGCCGTAGGTATCACCGGTAAGACCGCCCAGCTGACCGCTGAGGAAATGCGCAATGCCCTGGCAGATAACGAAGGCCGCTATTGCCGTATACAGATACGGCAGACCGCAGGCTGCGACAAGCGCCAGGCAGAGTGCAAAGGCAATATAGGTGTACATAGGCTTGGCATAAGCCTTAAACATATGACCGATACCGGTTTTGCGTGCATACTTGTAGTTGACGATGTAGGTAACCATAAAGGTGCGCGTTGCTACAAAAACCGCAACCAGAGCAAACGACAGCTTAACCGGCGGCAGTGTAGTATAGGCAGCAACCTTCAACAGCACAAGGCAGACAAGCGCGATAACAGCGTTAGAGCCCACGTGGCTGTCCTTCATGATTTCCAGCATACGCTCACGGTCGCGGGCGCTGAAAACACCGTCAGAGGTATCCATAAAGCCGTCATACATCAGTGCACCGATAATAATCAGCTCCGCCAGCACTAGCATCACCGCACGCATTAAATCAGGTGTGTGCAGATAATACAGGCCGTAATTTACCGCACCCATAAAAATGCCCATTACCAAACCGACCAAAGGGAAGTACGGCACGCTGCGGCTGAAATCGTCATCATGCCAGTCCGTGCGGTTGGAAAAGCGGATTCTGGTCAAAAATTCCAGACAAGTTACAAAATCACGCATTACATCACCTGCTTAAATGATTATACACATCCATAGCTGCCTGCAGCACAACAATAGCCAGAGAAGCACCGGTGCCCTCGCCCAGGCGCATACCGGCATCAACAATCGGGGAAAGGTGCAGCAGCTCCAGCATTTTCTTGTGGGAAATATCGCTGCTCAGATGCGAGCACAGCATATAATCGCGACACTGCGGATAAAGGCCGTAGGCCAGCAGTGCTGCAGCCGTAGCATTAACACCGTCAACCATCGTCGGCACACGGCGGCGGGCTGCGCCGATAATTACACCGGCCAGACCTGCGTGGTCATAGCCGCCGACCTTGCAGAGAATATCCATTGCATCGCCCTGCTTCGGCATATTTTTTGCCAGACCGTCGATAACAACCTGACGTTTAATCTTCATGCGTTCGTCATTAATACCGCTGCCACGGCCGACAGTCAGCTGCGGGTCCAATCCTAAAAAGGCGCTGGCAATAGCAGAGGTAGAGGTGGTATTGCCTATGCCCATTTCGCCTGTATAAAGCATATTGTAGCCCTGGTCGATGCACATATCAGCCATCTCGATACCGACGGCAATCGCCTTTTCCGCCTGCTCACGCGTCATCGCCGGTCCCTGGGTGAAATCCTCAGTTCCCCAGGCTACCTTTTTCTGATAAACCTTGGGCAAATCGCTCAAATCAAAGGCAGTGCCTACATCGCAGACGAAAACATCAGCGTGCGCATGACATGCCAGTACGGTAGCACCGGCAGTACCGCGCATATAACCGTTAATCATCTGGCGTGTAACCTCCTGCGGATAAGCGCTGACGCCGTACTTAGCAATACCGTGGTCACCGCACATCAGAACCATCGCCGTCTTTAATTTATCCGGTAAATCCTTGCCAATCATGCCTGCAAGGCCTACAACCATATCCTCCAGCTTGCCCAGATTAGCTGCCGGCTTGTCTATCTTAGCGTAGCCTGCCCGCACTTCTTGCATACGTTCTTCATCCAGAGCAGGTATTATGATTTTCTCCATATCAGTCGTTATTCTCCTTCATCCTCAAATTTAAAAGCCAATTTTTTTACGTCTACGGCCTGACCTGCCACACAATAATAAACATGATCAGCCGCATCTGCCACACGCTGGTTAACCCAGCCGGCAAGGTCACGGTATTCACGCGCCATCTGATTATCCGGCACAATACCGCTGCCCACCTCGTTCGTAACAAAGACAACGATTTTACCGCAATTACGTGCTGCTGCCAGCACCTTGTCAATTTCGTCAAATACTACCTGACAGCGCTCTAGGAATTCACCCTCCGGCGCATCCTTGCCATAAAGCAGGTTACACATATAAACAGTCAGGCAGTCAAACAGAACCGCTCCTGTTTCCGCTGACAACGCTTCAAGCGTGCGCTCAGCATGATAAGGCGCTTCGTGATTAATCCAACGCGCATCACGACGCTCACGATGCAGACGCACGCGCTCCGCCATTTCCTCATCTAAGATTTCTGCCGTAGCAACGTAATCGCATTTGGGAGAATAATGCAATACATAGCGTTCTGCAAATTCGCTTTTGCCGCTGCGGGCTCCACCGGTAACCATAATAATTTTACCAGGCATATTTCAACCTCCCTTCGTTTTTGTAAGCTGCATGCTCTTCATTTTATGCATATATGAAAAAATCTCCCTTGCGGGAGATTCACAAAATGCAGCTGCAGCCAAAAATTCTATATTTACGCATACCAAAGCCAGCCTATCTCCCGTAGGCTCCAAGCTTCGTAACAGGCAGGTCTCCTGGCTTAGCTTCATCGCCCTCAGCGCCTTCCCAACTTGCGTCAGTGACATAATTGCCTGGGCTCCGCTTACAGTAGCGGGACTGCTCCGGATTCTCACCGGCATTCCCTTTTCAGCACCGGCCTCAACCGGCGCACCTGTCAAAAAAATTCCAAGTATATGTATTCGACAGCAATTCCTATAATCCTGCTAAGACGCAAAAAAAGAGCTGCCTAAGCAGCTCTTTCAGGAATTTCGTTATTTTGCGTAATCAACAGCACGGGTTTCACGGATGATAACAACCTTGATCTGACCGGGATATTCCATTTCAGCTTCAATCTTCTTAGAGATATCGCGTGCCAAAAGCACAGCGGAAGCATCATCGATAACATCCGGCTTAACCATAATGCGGATTTCGCGGCCAGCCTGTACGGCATAGCATTTTTCAACGCCCTCAAAGGACTCAGAAATTTCTTCCAATCGAGTTAAGCGCTTCAGGTAGCTTTCCAGAGTTTCGCGTCTTGCACCCGGACGGGCAGCAGATACTGCGTCAGCGGCAGATACCAGAACAGCTTCAACACTCTTAGGCTCGCAGTCACCATGATGCGCCAGAATAGCATTGACAATCAGGTCGGACTCTCGGAACTTCTTGGCAATTTCGCCGCCGATTTCAACGTGAGAGCCTTCCATTTCATGGTCAATAGCCTTGCCGATATCATGCAGCAGGCCGGCACGTTTAGCCAGAACAACATCAACACCAAGCTCAGAAGCCATTACACCTGCCAGGTTAGCAACCTCAACAGAATGGTTCAGGACATTCTGACCATAGCTGGTACGATATTTCAGGCGGCCCAGCAGCTTAATCAGTTCGGGGTGCAGGCCATGCACACCGACAGCAAAGGTAGCCTGTTCGCCGGCTTCCTTAATCTTCTGCTCAACCTCTTTTTGTGCCTTTTCAACCATTTCCTCAATGCGGGACGGATGAATACGGCCGTCATTAATCAATTTTTCCAGAGCGATACGGGCAACCTCGCGGCGTACCGGATCGAAGCCGGAAATAATAACAGCCTCCGGAGTATCATCGATAATCAGATCGATGCCGGTAAGGGTTTCCAGAGTGCGGATGTTACGGCCTTCACGACCGATAATGCGGCCCTTCATTTCATCGTTAGGCAGGCCTACTACGGAAACGGTGGTTTCCGCTACATGGTCTGCTGCACAACGCTGAATTGCCAGAGAGATAATTTCTCTTGCCTTGCGGTCTGCCTCATCCTTAGCCTGTTGCTCCAGATCCTTAACCATCATAGCAGATTCGTGCTTAACCTCTTCCTCAAGGGATTGCAGCAGCTCCTGCTTTGCTTCGTCACTGGTCAGTCCGGAAATACGCTCCAGTTCAACCTGACGTTTTTCCAACATAGCATCAGCCTTCTCCTGAGCAGCGTTCAGACGCTGTTCCTTAGAAGCTAGCTTTTCTTCTTTGCGTTCGAAGGATTCGATTTTACGGTCCAGATTTTCTTCTTTTTGCAGCAGACGACGCTCCTGACGCTGCAGGTCGTTACGTCTGTCTTTATTTTCACGCTCCATTTCGGAACGCAGACGATGGATTTCTTCTTTAGCCTCCATCATGATTTCTTTGCGTTTTGCTTCGCCAGTCTGCTCCGCATCCTGTACAATACGGATAGCCTGCTCTTCTGCAGTAGCAATTTTACCTTCGGCAACATTTTTGCGAACCAGATAACCTACCGCACCGCCGGCCAGACCAACTACAACAGCTGTACCGATAATTTCTAAAATCGTCCTCACCTCCTAAATGTAGATTTTTCCAAGATTTTTTTGCATAGTAACAGCAGGCGCCTGTTTGCGTCTGCTATAGATGTCCTTATTCCGTTGAATCTATAATAAAATATGTATTATCTATTCTGAAATAGGGCAAAAAATAAGGCAACCGCTTTACGCGTCGCCTCGTGAAAATCGTTGATATTAACACGATTGGATAACTACATTATAGATTATATTTAACAAAATTGTCAAGTTTAACCGCTACATATTGTCTGAAAAATGCAATTTACCCAATATAATGTGCACATATCTTGATGAAAAGCCACGAGCCGCCATAAAGCGTCCCGCAGCCGCATATATTTTTTTCTTGTCCGTTTCTTCTGTTAGCTTGCGCTGATTGCGTTGCACGAAAAGCTGCGCTGCGTTCTCCGCCTGCACTTCTTCAATGTCAGGCGTAAAGCGTTCCATAATTTCCGCAGCCACGTCCGGGCGTATGCCGCGCTTGGTCAGCTCCAGCTGCAGATGCTGCCTGCCGTAATAGCGTTTGGCCAGCCATGCATCGTACACCCTTTGGGCGTAACGCTCCTCGTTCAGCAGACCGTAATCCTCCAGCTTGGCCACCGCCTCCAGCGCCTGTGCCTTGGTTGCACCCTTGCGCTGCAAGCGCTCCAGCATATCCTTATGGCTGTAATCACGGTAAGACAATAAATCCAGCGCGCAGTCATAAACCTGCTGCGCGCCGGTAAAGCCTTCTTCCTTTTTCTTATTCCTTAAAGATCGACTCCACATCCTGCAACGGCTCCTCAGCTGCTTCCTTATTATCGCTCTTGGCAATCGTCACTGCACGGATTTTAGCTTCGATTTCTTGGGCAATTTCCGGATTCTCACGTAAAAAGTCTTTAACCTTTTCCTTACCCTGACCTAAACGGATATCACCGTAGGAATACCAGGCACCGCTCTTGTTGATAATATCAAGGTCTGCGCCCAGATCAACAAGGCAGCCTTCATGAGAAATGCCCTTGCCATACATAATATCGAACTCAGCCTGTCTGAACGGAGGTGCTACCTTGTTCTTGACAACCTTAACGCGGGTACGGCTGCCGATAACATCGTTGCCGTTTTTCAGCGTGTCGATACGACGTACATCCATACGGACGGTAGAGTAGAATTTCAGTGCGCGGCCACCGGTAGTGGTTTCCGGATTACCGAACATAACGCCAACCTTTTCACGGATCTGGTTGATGAAAATAGTAGCACATTTGGATTTGGAAATCAGACCTGTCAGCTTACGCAGAGCCTGGCTCATCAGACGTGCCTGCAGGCCTACGTGGGAATCACCCATTTCGCCTTCGATTTCGGCACGCGGAACCAAAGCTGCAACGGAGTCGATAACGATAATATCAATAGCGCCGCTGCGTACCAGTGCGTCAGCAATTTCCAAAGCCTGTTCGCCGTTATCCGGCTGAGAAATCAGCAGATCGTCAATATCTACACCCAGATGACGGGCATATTCCGGATCCAATGCATGCTCCGCATCGATAAATGCCGCATAACCGCCCATCTTCTGAGCTTCGGCAATCATATGCAAAGCAACGGTAGTTTTACCGGAAGATTCGGGACCGTAAATCTCAATAACACGTCCGCGCGGAATACCGCCGACACCAAGAGCAATATCCAGGGATAAAGCGCCTGTAGGGATAACCTCTATATTCATTTTGGCACTTGCTTCGCCCAGCATCATAATGCTGCCCTTGCCAAAATCCTTTTCAATCTGGTGCATCGCCATGTCTAAGGCTTTCTTTTTATCTGCGTCCATCTGCCTGCCTCCTAATATATAAATTTAAATTTAATCGATTTACTGCCTTTATTATACAAACAAAAGTTTCTTTTGTCAAGAAAAGTTTTGTTATTTGATATTCTGTTCAGCAGCCTCCAGCTGTGCCTGCTTTTCCTTTTCTTCCAGCAGTTGCTTGATTTCATCCTGAGTATATTCATAGGTGCTGTTGCAGAATTCGCAGTGTGCTTCCGTAGTTTTGTCCTGCGCCAGCTCCTCCAGAGATTTTACATCAAGGCTGCCCAAAGCCGCCAGAATGCGCTCACGGCTGCAGCGGCATTTGAAGCTCAGGGGAATGGTTTCTTTAATATCAACGTCCAGACCGCGGCCGAGAATTTCAATCATCTTTTGCGGAGTATAACCGATTTCCAGCAGCTGGGTTACATACGGAGTCAGGTTAACGTTGTTTTCCAGCTTTTCCAGAACCTCGTCGGTGCAGCCTGGCATAGCCTGAATAAAGAAGCCGCCGGAGGCTGTTACGTTGCCGTCCTTGTCAACCAGTACGCCCAGAGCAACGCTTGTCGGTGTCTGTTCGGAAACATAGAGGTATTTGGTCAGGTCGCTGGCGATTTCGCCATCCTGCAGCTCGCAGTAACCGGTGAAGGGCTCTGCATTCTGCAGATAACGCGTTACGATAATATTACCATCGCCGATGCCGCCGCCGACATCCAGCTTGCCATTTTTCAGGGGCAAAAATGCATCGGGGTTTTCTACATAACCGCGCACTGTGCTGCCTTCGGCATCTGCTACTACCTCGCCCAAAGGGCCGTCGCCCTTCAGACGCAGGCTGATGCGCTCGTTATCCTTCATTGTTGCGGCCAGCAGCAGCGCGCCGTTCATCGCACGTCCCAGAGCAGCGCTTGCCAGATGGGAGCAGCCGTGCTTTTTAGCTGCTTCCTGTACCAGATTAGTGGTGCATAATGCATAAATACGTACACCGTCGGCCGTAGCCTTTGTCAAAACATCTTCCATAATATCTGCCTCACAATCCTGCCTTACGGCAAAAATTTTACTTGCTTAATAAAACAAGCCCACTAAACTACTGCTAGCGGGCTTGCAAATTTCATGCATGGGGAACAGCCTGTTATCAGCTCTTCCACAATGTCAATTATAAATCATAATAGTCAAAAAGGCAAGCGGTGAAAATGTTACATTTCTTTGAAGAGATTTACCATTTCCATTGCGGTCATTGCGCAGTCTACGCCCTTGTTGCCAGCCTTGGTGCCTGCACGTTCTACAGCCTGCTGAATGTTTTCGGTGGTGAGTACGCCGAAGGCTACGGGTACGCCGGTTTGCATGCTTACCTGAGCGATGCCTTTGGAGGCTTCGGCGCATACATAGTCAAAGTGCGGGGTTGCGCCGCGGATTACGGCACCTAAGCAGATTACTGCGTCGTATTTGCCGCTTTCTGCGAGTTTTTTTGCTGCCATGGGGATTTCGAAGGCGCCCGGTACCCAGGCTACGGTGAGGTCTTCGTCAGCTGCTTCGTGGCGGATGAGGCAGTCGATGCAGCCGCTGAGGAGTTTGCTGGTGATGAATTCGTTGAAGCGGGCTACGACGATGGCGATTTTCATGTTTTTGGCGGTGAGTTTTCCTTCTAAGGTTTTCATGGTTATTCCTCCTAATGGTTTTATGTTAATTTATACTTTATTACTTTCCACAGTTGCAGCCACAGCCTTCGTGCAGCTTGTGGCCCATTTTCTCTTCTTTAACGTCGAGATAGTGCTCGTTGTATTCGTTAGGCTCCATGATTATGGGCACACGGTCGGTGATGGTGATGCCATAACCGGAGAGGCCGATGCGTTTTGCGGGGTTATTGGTAATCAGGCGGATGCTGGTGAGTCCGAGATCTGCCAGAATTTGTGCACCCATGCCGTAATCACGCAGGTCGGGAGCAAAGCCCAAGCGAACGTTAGCCTCTACAGTATCCAAGCCCTGATCCTGCAGTGCGTAAGCACGGATTTTGTTAGCCAAACCAATACCACGGCCCTCCTGACGCATATAAACGACAGCGCCGCAGCCTTCCTTTTCAATCATCTTCAATGCGGTTGCCAGCTGATCGCCGCAGTCACAGCGCAGGCTGCCGAAGGCATCACCGGTCAGGCACTCGCTGTGTACGCGCACGAGCACATCCTTTTTACCGGCAACATCACCCTTGACAATAGCAACATGGCAAAGGTTATCTAAATCATTTTCATATGCAATAATACGGAAATTGCCGTATTTAGTAGGCAGTGCAGCCTCAGCGGCACGATGTACCATTTTTTCGTGTGCCTTACGATAAGCAACCAGCTCGGCAACGGTGATGAAAACGAGCTTATGCTTTTTGGCAAACTCTATTAAATCGGGAGTGCGCGCCATATGGCCGTCATCGTTCATAATCTCGCAGCAGATGCCTACGGGCTGCAAACCTGCCAGCTTGCACAAATCAACAGTGGTTTCGGTGTGACCGGTACGCACCAGTACACCGCCCTTGCGTGCGCGCAGCGGGAAAACGTGTCCCGGACGGCGGAAGTCGCTCGGCTGTGCGCCCGGTTCAGCGCATTTTTTCATGGTATATGCGCGCTCGTAAGCGGAAATACCGGTGGTGGTGTCAACATGGTCAATAGAAACAGAGAAGGCTGTTTCGTGATTGTCGGTGTTATGCGTTACCATAGCGCCGAACTGCAGCTTGTCCATAACCTCGCTGTCTGCCGGCATGCAGATAAGTCCGCGTGCTTCCTTTGCCATAAAGTTAATAGCCTCGGGAGTGCACAGCTCGGCTGCCATAATCAGGTCGCCTTCGTTTTCGCGGTCCTCATCATCAGTTACCAGTACCATCTGACCTGCTTTAATCGCAGCGATAGCTTCATCAATTGTATTATACTTAAACTTTTCCATTTTCTACCTCTTTGTTACTGCTCAGATAAACCCATTTTCCAGCAGCATATTTTTATTTAAAGCAGGCTCCTGAGTCTGCTTGGGATTAAATTTTAACATTTGCTCTACATATTTGCCGATAATATCCGTTTCCAGATTTACGCTGTCGCCCACATCCTTAAAGCCAAGCGTTGTTTCCTTGGCGGTGTGCGGAATCAGCGATACGGAAAAGCTGCTTTCCGTAACCTGTGTTACCGTCAGGCTGATACCGTCAATGGCAATACTGCCCTTTTTGATGATATATTTCAAAAGCTCCGGGGGGGTGTTGATAGTCACCACCATCGCAATACCCTCCGGTCTGCGGCCGGCAATTACGCCAAGGCCTTCCACGTGTCCGCTGACGATGTGACCGTCAAGGCCATCGCACAGGCGCAGCGTGCGCTCCAGATTTACCCTGTCGCCGGCATGCAGGCTGCCGATATTGGTCAGGCGCACGGTTTCCGGCATCACGTCGGCGGTAAAGGCGGTGTCATCCATGCTTACTACCGTCAGGCAGGCGCCGTTGACGGCAACGCTGTCACCGATTTTCAAATTCTGCAGTACCTTCGCCGCCGCTACTGTCAGGTGATAGGATTCACCCTGCTGCGCCAGCTTCTGCACCGTGCCCAGCTCGGCTACCAATCCTGTAAACATTATTCCGCCTCCTTCGGCAGCTCCTGCTTATCCAGCTCCGGCACCAGACCTGTTATCAGTACATCACTGCCCAATTTTTCCATCTCGACCTCTGTCAGCTGCCAGCCGGTTTCCACCAGGCTGCTGCCTGCGCCGCCCACCGGCGGCAGAGCGGCAGCGCCGCCAATCAGCTTGGGCGCTACAAAGGCGCACACTCTGTCAGCAAGGCCTGCATCAAAGAAGGCACCGTGAATCGCACTGCCTCCTTCTACCAACAGGCTGGTAATACCGCGCTCGGCCAAAGCCTGCACCACCTGCGCCACAGGCAGCACGCCGTCAGCCAACGGCAGACGTACCACCTCTACGTTAGGCAGAGCAGCCAGCGCTTCCGCTTTGACGATATCGGAATCCAAACCGGTAAAGATAATCGTATCCGCCAGCGGATTTAGAACTGCTGCCATCAGCGAAATCTTCAGGCTGCTGTCGAGCACTACGCGCACCGGATTCTTGCCGCGCACCAATCGTGTAGTCAGCTCCGGATCATCCTCCAGCACTGTGCCGATGCCGACAAGCACAGCGTCATGCTGCTTACGCAGACGGTGTGCGAAGGTACGTGCCTCCTCGCCGGTAATCCATTTGCTGTCGCCGGTAGCAGTGGCAATCTTACCGTCCAGCGTCATAGCGTATTTTAAAGTAATAAACGGACGCTGCTTCGTAATCCAGGTAAAGAAGCGTTCATTTAAGCGCTGTGCTTCTTTTTCGCATACGCCGGTAACAACCTCGATCCCCTGCAGGCGCAGATATTCCAAACCCTGACCTGCAACCTTGGGATTAGGATCAAGGCAGGCCACAACAACCTTGCTGATGCCCGCACGTGCCAAGGCTACACAGCAGGGACCGGTGCGTCCGTAATGTGCGCAGGGCTCCAGCGTTACATAGGCCGTTGCACCCTGGGCCATCTGCTTAGCCTCCGCCAAGGCATTGACCTCCGCATGCGGTTCGCCGGCCTTATGATGATAGCCCTCACCCACAATATTGCCTTCGGCATCCACAATCACGCAGCCAACCATCGGGTTGGGACTGGTGTTGCCCTCTGCCTGCAGCGCCAGCTCCAAGGCCCGCTGCATATATGCTTCATCTGTCATTCTTGCCAAAATATCACCTTCCAGTAATATAAAAAACCGCATAAAGACCTAAGGAGCCTATATGCGGTAAAAATACAGTTTTGCCACCTTTTCTCATCCAGACTATACTGTCGGTACCGGAATCACACCGGTTCATGCGCTGCTGCGCTAGCGGACTTTACCGCCGATCGGGAATTGCACCCTGCCCCAAAGGTTACATTATGAAGTTATTTTTATTATAGCGTCAAATTTTCTTCCAGTCAAGAAAACTATACGTGAACAGTATGATTTACTTCGCTGCCTCTTTAATAATTTCGTAGGTCCAGCGTGCAGTGTTGTACAGGTCCTCTTCCTTCAGATATTCCGCGGTAGTATGCACGTTGCTCATGCCGGTTGCCAACAGGCCGCAGGGCAGGCCGTAGCCGCAAAGATAGTTGCCGTCGCTGCAGCCGCCGGTTGTTTTCAGCTCTACCGGGAAGCCCAGTGTTTCCGCAGCGCGTGCTGCCAGCTTAATGCATTCGTGGTCCTTGTTCAGCTCGACAGCAGGACAGCCTTCCACTACGTCGAATTCAACCTGACCGCCACCGGCCTCAACAGCCTCTTTAATCAGCGCGATAGTAGAATCCTTCAACGCTTCCAGACGCGGTACGTTCAGAGAGCGCATATCAATGACGAATTTAGCCTCCGGGCAGACAATGTTGGTGCCAACGCCTGCGTTGAACATGCCGATGTTAAAGGTAGTTTCGCTGTCCAAACGACCGTATGCTGGCAGCTTGGACAAAGCATCCGCCGCCAGCATAATCGCATTGACACCTTCTTCCGGAGCAATGCCTGCATGGGCAGCCTTGCCCTTGACGGTTACATAAATATCGTACAGCTTCGGTGCGGCATAGGTAATTTCACCCGGTGCGCCGCCGATATCCATGCAATAGCCGTAATCGGCCTTAATCCAGCTTTGGTCCATGTTTACCACGCCCAGGCAGCCGATTTCCTCGCTGACGGTAAAGCACAGCTGCACGTCGCCGTGAGCTACGCCATCCTCCTTCAGTGCGCGCACCGCCTCCAGCATGGCAGCAACGCCAACCTTGTCGTCACCGCCCAGAGTTGTGGTACCGTCGCTGTACAGCACGCCGTCCTTGCGGACAACCTTGGTGCCGGTTGTCGGTGCTACGGAATCCATGTGCGCTTCGAACAGCAGCTTCGGAGCATTCGGCACGGTGCCCTTTACATAGGCCCACACATTGCCGCAGGTACCGCCGGTCTTTTCGTGCGCCTTATCCATCTCCGGCTCCAGACCAAGCTCGCGCAGCTTCGCCATAATCAGCTCAGCTTCCTGCTTTTCGTCCTTGCTGGGGCAGGGAACGCTTACCAGCTCTATAAATTCATCAATCAATCTTGTTTTGTTTATCATTTGGGTCACCTCGTAGTATTTTAAGATATAAGCATATTATATACCTTAATGAAAGCCGATCGCAAGTTTAACTGCCGGCAATATTACAGCTGCAGATAGCGGCAGGCCAGATACAAAGCGCCCGCAACCAAACCACCGCAGGCACGGATGCGCAGCTTTTTCACATCAACGCGCTCCGGGTCGCTCTTCTGCAGACGGCCGATACCGCCTAACAGCAGCCATGCGGAAAACAGCAGCATGGCCGCCGCCAGATAATCCCAGCCTTCCAATTTAGCAAAAATCTCCATTATATCACCTATTCTTTATTTTTTTTGCGGACACAGATATGCATAGTGACAGTAAGCACAGCTGTCATTGCAGATGCAGGCGAAATCGTCCTCCTCGCCCTTGCCGCTGATTTCCTCGCACAGCTCTACTGCCTCCTGCAGATATGATTTATCCAACGGCAGCTGCCAGACGCTCATGTTCTGCAGAAAGTGCAGCTCGGCGCGCACAACTCTTTTGCCGGGGTACAGCTTTTCCGCAGCATCCTTATACAGCGCCAGCTGATAAGCATAACCCAGCTTCACCTCGTCAGGCTCCGGCGGCGTACCTGTTTTATAGTCCACTATAATCATATTATCAGCTTCGTCAAAGGCCAGCAAATCGATTACGCCCTCAGCCGCCAGCTCCTGCTGCAGAGGCTGTACAAATTCTAATTCACGCTTCTGCTTTTTGGGCAATGCTTTATACAAATCGCTGACAATATAAGCATCAAACATACTCTTGGCCTGTGTTGCCGCAGCGCCGGGAGCAAATTCCTCCAGTGCAATGGCAAAAACAGCCTCCGCATTATAGCCATTATACAGCTCCAGCGCTTTGTGCACAATACTTCCGGTTACACTAGCAGGCAGCTCGTGCGCCTGCTCGCCGGCAACTGTCTGCTCCAGCTCAGGCACTGCCAAAACCTGCTGGTAGTAATATTGACGCTGACAATGCAGATACGTCTGCAGCGCACTTGCGGTAAAGCAGGTACGGCCGCAGGCTGCATAAGCAGGCAGCGGTGCCAAGGCCAACTGCTCCAGCGCCAGCTGCTGCTGCACGCCCTGCTGCACAACAGCCGGGCTTAAAGCATCGGCACACAAAAGGCGTACCCATGGACAGCTGCTTTCCTGCTTGTCCCAATCCACCTCGTATACTGCCTGCAGCTGCTGCCACCAGCCCTTGGCGGCAGGCAGAGCGATAACAGCCTCCGGCAGCTTTTCTTCCGCCACCGTACCGACCATTAAAAGCTGCTTTTGAGCACGCGTCATAGCAACATAAAGCAGACGTCTGCTTTCTTCTTCTTCCAGCTCACTGTCGCGCGTTTTCGCCTGCTCGTAAACACCGCTGTTTTGCAGCTGCATTTCCTTATCGGGCACCTTAATGCCCAAAAGCCCCTGCTCGCCTTCCTTCCCCGGCAAATATTTGATAGATGCAGTATCGCCCTTCACTGATTTATCTAACTGCGGTAAAATAACAAGATCGAATTCCAGTCCCTTGGAATTATGTATCGTCATAATCTGCAGTGCATCATCGGACTGTACGGTAGCGGCAGGCTCCTTGCTGCTGCTTGCGCGCAAATCCTTAACGTTTTGCAGCCACTCCGCCAGCGAAGCCTGCTTCGTCTGGCAATACTGCTGTGCCAAACGGCGCAGCTTTTTGACGTTGGCCAGCTTGCTCGGGCCGTTTTCCTGCTGCGACAGAACGAATTCCGGCTTCAGCTCGTCCCAAAGCTGTGCGAACAGCTCCGGCAATGCCATCAGCGCTGCTGCCTGACGCAGGCTGCGTAAGCGTTCGGCAGCATGCATAGCCAGCGCCTGTTGCTCCGGCGACAGGTTCAACTGCAGCTCACCGCTGCCAACAGCCTGCAGTACATCCCACAGCGGTTTGTCATTTTCGGTCTGCCAAAAGAGCTGCGTCAGCGTTGCATCATCCAAACCGAAATAGTTGGAGCGCAAAGCACCTGCCAGCTCCAGGCTTGCGTAACGGTTGTGCAGTGCAGCCAGCAGATTCAGTATATCCAGAACCTCCTGCTGCTCATAAAAGCCCTTGCCCTTGACTACTACGCAATTTATACCGTAGCCCTGCAGCGTCTGGCGCAAAATTTCGCAATGCGTCATTGCACGCAGCAAAATAGCCTTGCTTGCTCCCGGCCTGAGCTGCGGCTCAACCTTGGGCAGCTCCTGCTGCAGATAGGCGGCGATTGCCTCTGCCTCCTTCTGCCATTTATCCTCTTTAGCGCCAAGGTCATCTTCCTTGGATTTATACGGCACCTGCAGCAGGCAAACCTTAGCACCGCCGGTATTAGCACCCTCGTGATGCTCCAGGCAGATTTCCTCCTTCGGCAAATCCATCAGCTTACAAAAGGCAGTATTACAGCTTTCGACAATGCTTTGCGTGCTGCGGAAGTTGATTTTCATGCCCAGGTTCTGTCCCGCATTTTGCGCGATATCCTCTTTTACCTTATTAAAAACGCTGACATCGGCATGACGGAAACGATAAATAGACTGCTTCACATCACCGACGATAAAAAGATTATTCTTGCCGTCCAGCTTGTTACCGCAGAGCAGATAAATCAGCTGACGCTGGCGTTCGTTGGTGTCCTGGAACTCGTCTACCATAATATATTTATAGCGCTCCTGATACTTTTGCCGCAGCGCCTCATTCTTCTGCAAATGCTCGATGGCCAGCAAATCCAAATCATCATTAAACAGGACATTATTTTCCTGCTTGCGTGCGCTCAGGCAGGCATAAAACTCCTGCAGCACAGCGAGCCAATCCTGCACTAAATCGCAGCCCTTGGCGTTCAAAATTACATGGTTCAGTTCCTGACGCAGATTTTTTAAATTAGTCAGCTCCGCTGCCAACGCCTTGCCGCTAACCTTAACAACGCCAGACGCATCCAGCAGGGAGCAGTCCGGCTCCGGCGCCAGCAGCTGCTTTTGCATTTCGTCCAACAATCCTGCTGCCTCCGTCAAGGTCTGGCGTCCCTTAGTCTTTGCCCCCAAAGCTTCGCGCGCTTCGATTACCTCGCGCACAGCAGCAACCAGCTTCTGCTGCAGGGCCGGCAGTTCTTCCTTCGCCTTAAGATAAGGCTCTGCCAGATTATCTTCACGCACCAGCTCCGAGAGCTTGTCCCCCAGCGCCGTAACCTGATTTACAAAGCTGTTAACGCCGTAGGTTTGCACCAGCCTGCGCAGGGCAGCGTTTTCCTTGATATTTTTGCGTAAATATTGCTGCAGCGTTTCTTTAAAAAAGTCCTGCGCTTCAAAATCCTCTAAAATCGTAAATTCCGGATCAAGCTGTGTTTCTACCGGGTTATCTCTCAAAATACGGCTGCACAGGCTGTGAATCGTGCTTATCGGCGCACTCTCCACCTTCTGCAGATGCTCCTGCCAGCGCAGTCTTTCCAAATCAGTCTGCGCCTGCTCCACACATTCGCCTAAAGCCTGACGCACACGCCCCTTGATTTCGTCGGCAGCCTTGCGCGTAAAGGTTATCGCCACAATATTCGTGGGATTAACGCTCAAATCCGCGCGCAGAATTTGCACAAAGCGCTTCATCAGCACATAGGTTTTACCGCTGCCGGCACCGGCGAGCAGCGAAACATTGCTTTTAATCGTATTTATCGCCAAAGCCTGCTCCGGTGTAGGATTCTTACTCATCGCTCTCGCCTCCCTGTCCGCCGTCGCCGCTCACCAGCTGCACACGGCAAATATCGTGTAACGGGCAATATACATCGCAGCGCCTGCAGCCTGCCAATGCAAAATCGCCTGCATAAATTCTTTCTATATAATCCTTCAGCAGCTGCTCCTTTTCCTGCTTAAAGCTATTCCAGGTCAGCTCTGCGGCGTTCTTCGGTTTTTTATACGGCAAGTCGCTGTTGCCCACGCTTTCCAGCAAAAAGGCACTTTTGCGCTTGCCCTCCTTCAGCGAATAGTAGCAGCCGCCGCTGACTGCAAGCTGCTCCTTGGAAAGCTCCGCCACCGCCAGCAGATACACCGGCAGCTGCAGGTCGAGCCCCTGCTCCATAGCACTGCCTGTGGGAGGAGTGCCGCTTTTATAGTCCGTGATAAAGGCATGCTCGCCGTCACTGTCGATCCTGTCAACTCTGCCGATGAGCGATACATCACTGCCGTCACTGAGCGTCAGATACAGGGGCTTGCCGTTTTTGGAGCTGAAATCCCATTCTACGGCCTGCGGCGTAAAGCCGCCCCAACGCTGCTGGTCGGCATATTCAAAGCGCAGCCAGCGCAGGAGAATACGCCATAAGCGCTGCTTTTCCACCTGCCAGATATCCTCGTTTACGGAAGCAATGGTGCTGCTGCAATCATTGCGCGCAGCGGTGCAGACATCCTCAAAGACTGCTTCCAGCTCCTCTGTCAGGTCTGCCATAGTTTCGCCGATAATTTTGCTGCCAAGATAAGGCTCGACAAAATTCTTCAGCGTCTGGTGCAGAATATCACCAGCATCCCGCGGCTGCAACAAATCATCCGCTTCCTCCGCCGCCTGCGCCAGCCACACCTTCTCCGCCAAAAAGCGGAAGGGGCAGGCAGCGTAAGCCTCCAGCCTGCTCGCACTGAAGCGGCTGCCGATTTGCTTACGCAGCAGCTTCGTCGGCAGGGAATTTTGCAAATCGCCGTTATATTCCGGCTGCTGTGCCTTACGCAGAATATCCGCTTTGGCTGCCAGCCGCAACTCCGCAGAGGGAGCCTTTTGCCCGCTGAGCTCTGCTATTTTCGGCAAATCCGCAGCAACAAAGCGCTTGTCGCTGTACGCCTCCTCCGCCGAAGCAACACCGAAATCAGGCAGCGTCTGCGCCTTCACATAGTCCTTGTCCAGACGCTTGCCCTCACTTCCCGGCTGCAAAAACAGCTTCCAGATTTCGTCCAGATAGCTGCTGGCCAGGCTTTCGCCCACATCCTCATGCCAGGTGAGGATAAGCTCCCTTTGCGCCGCACACACAGCCTGAGCAAAGAAATAGGCATCCTCATCAAAGGAGGAGCCAACCGTGGGCAAATCATAGCCTGCGTCCGCCAGCTGCTTGCGTTCCGTATCGTTATAAATCCAGTTTTCGTTTTTAGCCTGCGGGAATTCGCCCTCGCGCAGGCCCATAATATACACGCTGTCGAAGCTCAGGCCCTGTACGTTGCCAACCTCCGTAAAGAGTACGCCGTCCCTGCGGCCGAAGCGCAGAGTAAGCTGCACCTGTCCCAAGGCCTCCTGCAGCAGGCTGTTCCATTGGCTCAGCGTCAGCTTACAGTCACTGTTTTTCTCCACCTCGTAATCACGCACAAGCTGCTGCACAGCCTTCAGCACAGCATCCTTACTGCGCAGGCAGGCCAGCATAAAGTCAAGCGGCACGCCCTGCTTATGCAGGCTGCCCAGACGCTCTTCCAGCGGCAGCGATTGCACAAGCTGCGTCAGCTGCTCGGCATATTCGCTGATGGCAGCCTCCGCTTTGGTATTTTCTATAAAAGCATCCAGCTGCTGCCACAGCTCCGTTGCATCCCCCAGCAGCTCGTGTGCCTTCTGCATAGCCTCCTGACGTGTTTTGAAATACGTTTGGGTGCGCAGGCTGCTTGCCGTTTCCACATCCACATCAAAGAACAGACGCAAAAGCTCGCAGTTCAGCAGCTCCAAATAGGCCGTTGCCGCCTCACGTCCTCTGCCTGCGGCAGTAAGCAGCAGGCGCAGCATAACAGCCAACGGCTGCGACACCAGCGCAGTTGTCTGCGGCAGGCTCACCGGCACACCGTATTCATCCGCCAGCTGGCGCAAGCCGCTGTATAAGGAAAAGTCGCGCACGGCAACAACAATGCGATTGGCAGCGCACTTTTCATGTGCCAGCTGCTGCTTGATTCGCTTCAGCACCCAACGCATCTCCTGCTCATCGGAGGCAAAGCAGTAGCTTTCCACACCATCCGCAGGCACAGGCGCAGGCGCATGCCCCAAGTGACGCAGCTGCCGCATAGCAACGCCTGCCGGAGCTTGTCCCAATTCCTCTGCCGCAAGGCTTGCAACAGTCGCACCAAGAATTTTCAGCGCATTGACGGTGTTCGTGCTCGCGCGCATAAACTTGGTAATTGATTCATCCTTCGCCTTTTCGTCGGAGCTTACTCTGCGTCCTTCGTAGCTCATGCTGATTACCAGATCATCCACATGCTTCGCCAAAGCCTGCAAAAAGTTTATCTGCACCTGGTCAAGGCTGAAGAAATCGCAGATATAGATATGCCTCCAAGGGATTTTGCAATCCTGCTTCTGCAACATCTTCTCTGCCAGACGATACTTGCCCTCCAGATCGTACCATTTATTGTTTTCCAGATATTGACGATAAAGCAGATAAAAATTGCAGACGCCCAAATCCTTGCCCTTCAGCTCATCCTCCTCAAAGGATTTTTGGATTTGGCCGTAGATATCGTCCTTAGTGGCACCGCAGCGTGAAAGCTGGCTTACGAGTGAGGTCATGGCCTTCACAAAGCCTGTTTTATGCGCCAGCGAACCGAAATATTCCAGCTGCTTGTGCGTAGTCATACCGGTAAGCTGCTTGTTTTCCATCATATAGTCGATGATGTCCTGCACAATCAGCTCCTGACTGCGACGGCTCAATTCCTTGTAATCGGTACCGCCGTTAAGGTTCATCAGCTTGCCGGCCAGGGTATCCATGCCCATGGTTTCTACATTAGCGTACTTGCTGCGCACATCGTCCGTCAGCAGGCGGTTGGGCAGCACCAGCACGCCTTCGCCCAACGGCTGCTGCGAAAGCTTCTCTGCCAGCTGCGAGCGCAGGCTGCAGCCGAGAGGTACATAAATCAACTTTGCCATAACAATCTCCTTCTGTTTATCCTTCAACGTAATATTGCTCAAATCTTTATAATGCTTATTATACCATAAGCGACTGTCAAAGATTGTCTATTTGAGGAACGGATTTTTAGGGAAAGGAAAAAGGCTGCCACGCAATGTGACAGCCTCCTGAAAATACAATATTATGCTTCGTATTTAGCTAACTTTGCAGCAGCCTTCGGACAGCCTTTAGCAGCAGCCAGCTCGAAGTAGGTCTTAGAGCAGATTTTGTGGCCCATAGCCAGATATTGCTCGCCCAGCTTGTACATGTCTTCTGCATATTCAATGTCCTTCAGCTTTGCGGCAGCCTTCGGGCAGCCTTTGGCAGCAGCCAATTCGAAGTAAGTTTTACCGCAGATGCAGTGGCCCATGCCCAGATAATGCTCGCCCAGCTTGTACATATCTTCTGCATATTCCATGTCTTTCAGCTTAGCAGCAGCCTTCGGGCAGCCTTTGGCAGCAGCCAGCTCAAAGTAGGTCTTAGAGCAGATGCAATGGCCCATTGCCAGATAATGCTCGCCCAGGTCATACATATCTTGTGCATATTCCATGTCTTTCAGCTGTGCGATTGCTTCCTCGGAACCTTTAGCGGCAGCCAGCTCCAGATAGGTTTTACCGCTGATGCAGTGGCCCATACCCAGATATTGTTTAGCAAGCATCAGGCAGCCTGCAACATATTCTTTTTCTTTAGCTTCGGCAGCAGCGATTTCCTCATCGGTAATGCCGGTTTTTTCTTTGAACCATGCCATGATAGCGTCCATGTCTTCAGCCTTGTGCAGAACGCTTCTGAATTTATAGTCAATCACCTTGGTAGTATACAGGTACTCAACACCCAAATCCAAGTCAAAATAATCCAATCCGAAAAATGTCAGAATACCATCAATAACAACCTCAGCATTAGCAGGATCCTTCGCCAGCTTAGCAATTTGTAAATACTTTTCAGCAACAGTCGTCATTTAAAAAACCTCTCTTTTTCATTCTTTTGTAAGAATAATCAATTATTAGTTCCTTCAGAACCAATATAATCATATCACGATTGAAATTAATTATCAACTATTATATGGGAAATGGTAGGAAAATGGGAGATAGAGGGGAAAGATTTTGCTATGCTGCCTTTTGCCTCTTGGCATATTCGTGATTTTGCTTTATTGGCGAATATGCTGATTAAAATTTTTGCGAGAGGTGTGGGACAGAACGAAGTTGCCAGAACTCTTGTCAAATGCCGGTTGGTGTGTATAGTAAAGTTATCTTTGGAGGCTGGCTGCCTTCTTGAAAGCCTGATTACCGCTAGCGGTATATGCTGAGAAAGGCTCTCCTAGGGGAGAGCTGGCGCCCGTCAGGGCGACTGAGAGGGGACTGCAGTTTTTACGCTTGATAGTCATCACCCCTCTCCGCCTCGACAAGCTCGGCACCTCTCCCCAAGGAGAGGCTTTTTTTGTTGCTTGCGGTTTTGTACGAAAAAAAGACCTGAAGTCCCTATTCTTGCGGACCTCAGGTCTTTTTGTTTGCGTAAAAATATATTGTTGCAGATAAAAATAAGGCGTTCTACCGCAGTTTGGTAGAACGCCTTTAGTGTTAATGTGCTCTTATGCTGTCAGCTTGGAGGCAAGCTCGCGCACCTCTGCTTCCGAAAGTTTGGAGTGACGCACGGTGAATTCAATGCTCATACCATCAGCCAAAAGGCCTTTGGCAAATTCAACCTTCTTTTCTCTTGCAGTTGCTTCTGCAGCTTCTTTTTCTCTCTTTGCAAGTAATTTTTCAAATACATCACCCATATTCGTCAACCCCTTTTCTGTTTCCTTAAAATATCTTGCCTTTTCTGCTAATCCCGGATAATACATATCGTCTGGATTACTGCAGCTGAAATCGTGCATCAGACGTCCGAGTGGTGTATTATCCTTAATTTTATTATTTACATAGATGATGTGCGAACCATCAGCAAAAGCTGCATTGTTTTCTTCTATTTTTCTACTGATGTGGTATATCGGCAACCCGCCCTTCAGCACGTCATACTGCGTGATAAAGATAACGTAATTATCCGGCAGCTTTTGGTATACTTCACCCTTTGGCAGGCTGTGAGCATCCAGCAGACTCAGATGATAGCGTGCTCTGCGTGCTGCAGCGCCACTACTGCGGTTCTGTACTTCTACATTGAAGCGTCTGCCGTTTTCTTCCTGCGCCAGAATGTCCAGCTGCAGGTCATGTCCTGACAGGTTTTTCAGCTTCTGCTGCGTTACTGCTTTTATTACCTTTATCTTATCATTATTTAAGATAATTCGCAACAACAACGCTGTACGCTCCGTATCATTTTCGAAGACCTTATTCATGAAAATATCATCCATTAAAGTTAACTTGGCAATGGATTCTCTGGTATCCTCTCTCAGATTTACCATTCGTTCAGCTCCCTTCTTAACAAAAAACGCCTTATGTACTGCTCAATAATACATAAGGCGTTCGTGACGCTGCACTGGCCTGCTCCGGGCAGGTGTGCAAAATCTTATGGGTTTATATTATCAGATAATTGTGATAATGTCAAGAATAGTGTGAAAATTCTTTAATCGTGTTTGAGAAATAAGGCGTTCCACCGCAGTCGGGTAGAACGCCTTTAGTGTTTTGGTGCTTATTTACTTTTACGAGTGCGCTATTTTACTCTGTCCCCCAGTTTTTCGTTAACCAGCTTTTGTAGCTCGCCTCTTTCTGCATACGGCAGCGTATCCTCGCAGAAGAAGTTACGACGGCTGATGTTCTTTGCCCCTTCATCAAAGCCAAAGATATAGGACATCGTAATATCATAGATAATCTGCGTTGGTGCAAAGCCAAACACCTGACATTCCAGAATGTGCTTAACGCGTTCTTTATCATCCGGAATAATGGACTTCAACACCTTGTTGCGATACAAGCGTTTGACTATCTCTGTAATATACAATCCTGACTTCATGTAGAAGTCGACGAAGGTTTTATCAGGAGATTCAAAGATATGCGGTTCTGTTTCCACCAGCTGGTCTACCATCATCTGCACAACCTTTTTGGGCGTAAAGATTTGGTTTGTTTTTTGTGGTGGGATATAGTCAAAGATATCCTCTTCGCTGCTTTCAGCAAAGTAATCTGCTAACTCGCGCTTTTTGTTTAAGAATTCCTGCACGGAGCTGTCAAAAACATCTTCAGCAAAAACGCCGCCGGGGAATTTTTTCTTTTCGCCAGTTTCTTCGTCGATATATTCAAAGCCATCGCGCAGCATTTTGAATTCATCAACGGTAACACTGGTTACATCTTTAAAAACTTTTTCTTCAGGATAGGTTTCAAAGTTTTTCAGGACAAGCTTATCATCGCCATAGGCCATGATAAAGCTTGGGATTGTACGTGCAAAGCCACGCAGTCTGTCCCTAATGTCGCCTTCAAAGCTACGCATTTTCTTTTCTTCTTTTTTGGTTTCCTGCTCCTTGACAACCTTTTGCGCACTTTCGACTATTACTTCCTGTGTGCGCTTTTCCATGATTTCGTAAAATTCCTGCGTAGCCTGCTGCACCTTTTCTGCATGTTCTACCTGTACCTGAATTTTTTCGGCTTCAGTCGTTGCTTCGGCAAGCTCATGCTGCAAATCAGCTTCCAAAACCTTCTTTTTATCGGTAAATTCTTCAGCTACACGCTTCAATGCTTCCTCCGCTTGCTTTTGCACCTTTTCTTCAATGCGCTTGCTTTCCGCTTTAGTCAGGCCATAATCGCTTTGCGCCTGTTCGCCATAAATACCTTCATGCAAAGTTTCGGCAATTCTCTGCGCCAAGCCTACCGCCATTGCTTCTTCCGGTTTAGTGTCATCGCCAACTTCCTTATACGGTTCCAGCGGTTTTACAGGCACTTCTTCATAAATTTTTTCACCGAATATGGCATTGGTTTGGTTGACTACAGTTTCCTGCGGTATTTCAATATTACCATTTTCGTCAACCGGAACTTCCTGCAATTCTTCATGGTCAAGCTTTTCTTTGCGACTTCCCTGCTCTTTGGCAGGTTCCATTTTATTCAGGATTTCGACTACTTCTTTAGGCGCGTTAAAGACAACGCCAATGTTGCTAAAGAGCATATTACTCATAAAGCCACGGCGGATTACTTCTTCGGTTTTGATTTTCAGCGGAATGGTCAACACCTTGGCTGCGTCCACCTGCTCCATTTTACCGTCCTGGTCTTCGGCAAAAACGGCAAAGAAGTTCAGTAGGCGCTTAATGTTTTCTTCGCGCTCTCTCTTTGTACCACCGCCTCCAGAGGTTTGCGAATAAAGGCTGTTGGCAAATTCGTCGAAAATCATCAGTGTGCGCTCAGGCGCAAAGTCAAAGATGTAAGCGTTTTCCTTTTGGTAGAGTTTGCCGTCCTTTTCGAATTTAAATGGGTTCTGCGCTCTGAAGGCAGCCTGAATATATTCCGCAGGGCTTTTCATGTTGCTGAGCATAAAAACCGCTGTCCATTCGGGAATGGTGACGCCTGTTGTAAGCTGGCCTACGCTTAAGGTAATAGTTTTGTCATGGTTTTTGATAGCTTCACGCACCTTGTCAAAGCTGCGCTTGCTTTTGCTTGCGTCGTCTTCTTCAAGTCTGCCATCGCCTGCAGCCAGCACTATTTCGTATTTTTCAAACACAGGATGCTCTTTGAGCATTTTGGCGAGTGCTTTGGCACTGTCAACACGTTCCAAAAGCCAGAAGGTGTGTGCCAGTTCCTTACGCAGTTCCGGTGTAGAAAAGGGGAATTTTTCCTGCTCTACAAGGGCGTCCAGGAATTTTTTTACTTCGTTTTTATGGATGAACTGACCGCGTTCATTGGTCTTAAAGAATTCGTTCAAATCAAAGGCAAATTCTGTTTTATCATCGTCGGAGAGGTCAATACCGCGGTTTACCTTGTCGATGGCAATCTGCGACATCTGGTAGGTGTACATATTCATACGCGGCATGCAGGCATAGGGGTTGAGTGTTTCCTCATGCCAATTATCCTTTGCTTCCTGCTCGTCGCTGAAGGTCCAGTTAAAAATCTGCTCCTGCGCAAATTTTCCCATAGCTACTGCTTTGAACGGTGTACCGGAAAGATGCAGCGCAAATTTACGATTAATCTTGTCGAAGGCTTTATCTGTTTTATGGGTATCTACACCCTCATGCGCCTCGTCGATAATTAGTAAATCCCAGTTGTTTTCCGCAATCCATCTGAGTTTTTTAATATCACCGCCAAAATAAACGGAGCCTTTTAAATCCTGCAGACTCAAAAAAGCTACCATGCGCAGTTCTTTGTTTTTATCTTCAGCCTCAAGCTGTGCGTTCAAAAATTCATCTCTTGTAAGCGTTGCTCTTTCTTTGAGGGAATCTGTGGTGCTGACAAAACGGTAATCTGTTTGCCAGGCGATGAATTTTTCAAAGTCGTCAAACCAGGAGTTGGCAATTGCCGGACGATTGGTGACGATGAGCACCATGCGTGCGTCCATTTTGCGCATAAAGTCATAGCTTGTCAGTGTTTTGCCAAAGCGTGGTTTGGCGTTCCACAGGAACTCCGCTTTCTCCTTTTCTCCGCTCTGCAAGCATTTTTGGTAGTAGGCGTATGTTGCGTCTACTGCCTGCTGCTGTTCGCGGCGCAGGATGTAGGTAAGCTTATTTTTAGCCTGTGCGTGCGCATAGCTGCGGGCAGCAAACTTCCACAGCAGCTGCTGGGACGTAGGACCGTCGACGTTGAACCATTCGGTGTTAGGCTCACGCTTAATGTCTTCAAAGCGTTCCAAATAATCATGGAAATTGTGGTCTGTAAAATATTCGCCGCTGCCGTCCGTATAGCGTGCTTCCTGCTGCCATTCAATATTAAAGCGCACATCCGCGGTTTTGGTCTGCTGTTCAATGCGCTTTTTGACGGAAGGCTGCTCAGTATAGCCAATCTTCGTCCAACCGTTATGACGGGCGATTTCGGGAGTGGTGTAGGCGTAGATTTTTGGGACTATGTTTGCGTAGGGGTTGATGTTAATTTGCATAGCCATTTACGCCATCTCCTTTACATGAGTTTCGATAAAGTTTATTTCTTCGTCAGACAGACCATATTTTTTGTAAAGTTGCAGGTCTATTTCGTGAATAGATTTTGACCAGTCAATGTCGGAAGCAGAGGTAAAATCTTGGAGAGGAACTTTAAGCCACTTTTGGCTTGTATTGGCCTGTGTAATCTTAAGAATGCTTAATAAAGCCCTAGTAAATTTACATTTTATATATTTGTACAAATTTTCAGCTTCAATCTCTGTGTTAAAAAGTCCTACACTCAAAAACGTATCAGTTGTTGCTTCCCCAGGCAAACCAACAACTGACGGAGCCATTGTTTCTCCTAACCCTCCGTTACCACTAGATTGTGGCATAAACAGTTTATACTTTGGAATATATTTGTTATCAACAATATACTCTTTTTTTACAAATCTATATGCTCTTTCATTATTTATTCTTCCCAAGATACGATAATATTCACTAATATCATCATACAAAGATTCAGTCATTACATCAGGTAATTTTTCAAAGACGTTCGAAGTTAAATCATTTTCATGTCCCTTGCTTAACCTTTGAGCCGCATCAGGAACTTCTTCATGCATTTTTTTCGTAAATCTATACATACTACGTCCGCTAATAATTTCGCTAATGCTCGAAAAATCACTTCTGGTTACAACTTTTTTCATCAAACTATTTAACTCAGGATAAATTGTGAAAACATCTATCTCGCCAAAATCTTTGGTGTTATCGTGATATGAAATAACTATTCCGCCTTTTATTTCCGTATTAGGAAATATTTTGCTACAATCAGCCTCATACATAACAATAGAAAAATGCTTATCATGCAACATCTTTTGATTCCATTCTTTAGGAGTGCTTCCAGCATTGAACAGAAATCTTGCAGGATGAATCAACATAACCTTATCAGAAAGTTTATAAGCTTCATCCAAGAACAAATGATAAACAGGAGGTTGGTATGTCCTATTCTCGCCTATAGTTCTATCTTGATACGGCGGATTGCCAATAACCACATCAAACTTAAAATCCTTACTCATAACACCCTCGCTCCCTTCACCGTCCAGCATATCCTTAAATAATAAAACCTTGCCTGTAGACCAATTCTTAATCTTGCAATAAACGCCATTATGCAGCTCAATATTATCCTTCAAACAGCCTTGGCACTTTTGGCGCTCGTCCTCATCCACATCGCAGGGGCTCACGCTGCGCTTTAAGGTGCGGGCGCTGAAGTCCTTTGCCAAAAAAAGGTTAGGCGATACTGCCTGCCGTTCTTTTTTATAGTCATGGCAGCTATTGGGAACAACTGCCTTCAAGCCATCCATCTGCCAAATATTCCACGAAATTATTTCCGCAAAATGCTCCAGCATTTCCATGTCCGAAGCATCGCCAAACTTAGCAGCGTAATAATCTGCAACTGTAAAGAGCAAATTTTCCCTTGCCAGCAAAATGTTGTCGCCGGCCCATTCAAAGCCATAAATACTGCGCACCGCCAGTGTTGCCAGCTCCAGCCAACGCTTTTTGGCTCTTTCCCTGTCCTTAAAGTTGCGTGTACGCTCGTTAATAACACGCAGCTTTCTGTCCAGCAGGCCAACACGTTTTTCCAAAGGCACTATTTCGCCCGTCATGGTATCGTAACGGCTGGCAAGGTACGGTGCTTCACCGCAGGTAATTTCTAGACGCTTGCTGCCAATATACGCTCTCCAGCCATCGGTGCCATCTTCACCAGGAAAAGCAATTTTGCCATCAGTCGCCTGCCAATCTGTTCCACATTCGGTATTAAAGACGTTTTCACGTCCAAACCAGGCATTATCCGCAAGGTTATTCTGCTTGTTGCAAATCCATAAAGGGGTGAACACCTCTGCCATGTTGCGGGTGCGCGCTCCCTGCTCTTCCTTGCTTTTAAGGGCACGCGGTTTAATCAAATTGCCATGAGCACCGGTAATCGCCGGTAAGGTAATTTCATCATCCGCTGCAAAGCCAATGCCAAGATCCTTGTAATCGTCTGTCGCCCAAAGGATGTTCTTTCCTGTGCTGCGGTCTTTAAGCAGGATAAGCAATATATTTTTGTCTAATTCTGCTAAAGCTGTTTCCTGCACATCAGCAGACGCTTGTTTTTCTTCGCACATAAAAAACCTCCAAGGCTGAGAAATTTTGCATCAAATTTCCCCAGCCCCGGAGGTTGGAAAGTTTATTTTAACTACCACCCGAAAAATGTCCCCGGGGGGGAGTTGAATGTCCATTATTTAATTTTAGCACAAAAAAATTAAAGCGTCACGCATTTTCAGTTAATTCTTGCCAAACTTGTTCTACCAAGCCAACTCTCCCTCAATCCTCCCCCTTCCTGCTCCACTTCCTTTGCGTCACCCGCGCCAGCTCCTGCAGCAAATACTCCGGCCGCACCTCAAAAATAGCAGCCATCTTAAAAAAATTCTCCATAGTCAAAGGCAGCCAACTGTTTTCAATCCTGCTCAGCGTAATGCGTGACATCCCCAACAGCTTCGCCATATCCTCCTGTTTAATGCCCCGCGCCGTGCGGTACGAGCCTATCAGCACTCCCAACTCCAAAAGCTCCTCGGAAAAATCCAGTTCCCCAATCTCCTGCGCCTGAAAAGTTCTGCGTCTTTTTAGCATACTGTCACCTCAAAATATCACTATTTTGCTAACAGCGTATTACAAAAAGAGCAGCGAAAACGTATATGTAGCATATCTGATACATATACGAATCTTTCTAATTTTCTGTGATACAATAGCCACATCAAGAGCTTGATGCAGTACAGCACAGAATTCTGCCATACGCGGTCAACGAACCGCCACAGAAAGGAACTGGCGAAAATAACCAATCAACCAAACAAAATCCATAATGCGGAGCGTTATACTCCGAAAGAACTAAAGGAGCTGATCCTTGCTGCACAAGCAGCAGACGAAAAGGCTATTGAATCGCTTTGCGAAACCTTTAAGCCACTTATACTCAAGGAAAGTCATTACCCAAGCATCTTCGATATTTTAGGCGAGGATGCGGTCAACACTGCCTGGGTTATCTTTTTGCAATTTATAAAAAAATATAATGGTAATGATTTTGTACATCTGCCGGGACTTATTCAATGTCATTTGCGCTATGAGCTTATGCATGCAGCCTGCAGGCAGAACTATTGCAGTAAAGAAACATCCTTGGAAAAAGCCTTGGAATATCTGGGCTATTCTCCCCTCGATGCACCAACCTTTAGCATGGCACTCAAACAGGCTATGACAAGACTTACCGACAAGGAGCAAATTGTTTTACGCTATTGCTACGAAGCCAGACTTACGCAGGAGCAGACAGCAATAAAATTAGGCTGCAGCGAACGCAGTATACGTCGTTATCATGCAAAAGCATTACACAAACTAAAGCAAATATTGAATTAACATCAGAGGCGTTCTACCGCAGTATAGGTAGAGCGCCTTTTGCTTACGCTCTGCTTCTACCGTACTTTACGTCTATCCTTTAGGTAGTATTATTTAGAACAAGGTTACTACTAGCTTACGCTAGTAGTTTTTATCACCGCAGAAGAAATAAAGACCGAAAGAAAAATATTAAAAAGAAAGTGAGAAAAAAGAAGATTCACTTATACAATGGGGCATTTTTGCTCAAAGCGGACAAGCGACCGCAATAATTTTAAAAAAACTTTCTCAGCCACTTTTATTGGCACGTAAGAAAATCCCAAGGACGAAGATTGTTAAAATATTATCAAAAAATTTTTTCTCAGGCTGTCCGCTTTTGTCATTTTAGGCCCATTGTATAAGTGAGAGGCAAAAACAACACGCTCCCGCCTCTTGCCGAAAGCAGAATCCGGATATGCAAGTAAGCGCATGGGAGAAAAAATACAAAGGAGCTTTTTAATATATGCTTGTAACAAATCCCCGCAGAATTAATCATGAACAGCTGCGAATCTTG
>CAVCLW010000015.1:0-50538 GCA_963603005.1 Escherichia coli
CTGAAATATGCAGTTTTCAAGGAATTAAGCTGATTTTCGGTGTGGGAAGTTTAAGTTAGGTAAATCATATAATAATTTTTTATAGAGGGGTATTTTCTTATGGATAATAACTATAGACTTGGTATTTTTTATGGTCTTGGTGCCTATCTTTTATGGGGCGTGCTGCCGATATACTGGAAGCTGCTGCAGCATGTTGAGGCGATGGAAATTTTGGCGAGCCGTTTTTTATGGTCGGCCGTTTTCGTTTTTCTCTTGTTATTGGCAACAGGCAAGCTGAACATCTTTATGCAGGAAACCAAGGCTATTTTCAGCACGAAAAAGACGGCTTGTTGCATGGTGCTGGCAGCAATTATGATCAGCTTCAACTGGGGTATTTTTATCTGGGCGGTAGAAGCGGGACGCATTGTAGAAACAAGTATGGGCTATTATATCAGCCCGCTGATGAATGTACTCTTTGGCGTAGTATTTCTGCATGAGCGCCTTTCTAAGCTGCAATTTGCGGCGGTTGGCTGTGCTGCTGCCGGAATTGCTGTGATTGTTGTCCATAACGGCGGTCTTCCTTTGGTAGCAATCACGCTGTCCTTGACCTCTGCCTCATATGGTCTGTTAAAAAAGCTTATCGTTGCTCAGCCAATGACGAGTATCCTGTTGGAAACATTGCTGATTTTGCCCTTAGCTGCAGGCTATTTATATTACCTTAGTACAATGGGAGGCAATGTCTACCAAAGCTGCGATACGAGCACGCTGCTGCTTTTGGCAGGTGCCGGCATTGTTACGGCAACACCGATGCTGCTGTTTACTGCCTGTGCTCGTAAGCTGCCTTTGAATATTCTGGGCTTTTTGCAGTATGTTGCTCCATCTATATCGCTGATGATTGGCGTGCTGATTTACGGTGAACCGTTTACCGGAGCTACTGCTGCAGCCTTTGGCTGCATTTGGGCGGGACTGGCACTGTTCATCTGGTCGCAGATAAGAAGATAAAAATAAACTCCTGTTAGCAGGCTGAAGGCCTGTCGGCAGGAGTTTTTACGTTTTAGCTTTCATATTCTACTTTTTGAAAAATATCGGCTTATTATGCTATAATTATATTTGTTTTTTTATGGAGGTGTTATAATGAGCTTTTTCTCAGATAAGTGGCGCGGTATTATTTTGTGTGCTGTTTTGGCAGTGCCGTGCTGGTTTTTAGGCAAGCTGGTGCCTGTTGTCGGCGCACCGGTCTTTGCAATTCTTTTAGGTATGCTGGTGGCGCTTGTATGGCCCGTACAGGCTGCGTTTAAGAGCGGTGTAGGCTTTGTATCCAAAAAGGTGCTGCAATACGCAGTAATCCTGCTGGGCTTCGGTCTGAATATTTCCGTAGTGCTGGCAACCGGTAAGCAGTCACTGCCGATTATCGTCTGCACGATTGCAACTTCGCTTATCGTGGCCTATGTATTGCATAAGGTGATGCATATCCCTGGCAAGATTTCAACGCTTATCGGCGTAGGTTCATCTATCTGCGGCGGCAGTGCGGTGGCAGCAACAGCGCCTGTAATCAAAGCAGATGATGAAGAGGTGGCGCAGGCTATCAGCGTTATCTTTTTCTTCAATGTGCTGGCAGCGCTGCTGTTCCCATGGTTGGGTACGGTGTTGGGGTTTTCTACGACAAGCGGCGAAGCCTTCGGTATTTTTGCCGGTACTGCGGTTAACGATACTTCTTCGGTTACGGCAACGGCGGCGACTTGGGATGCCATGTTCGGTTTGGGCACGGCAACGCTGGATAAGGCGGTAACGGTTAAGCTGACGCGTACGTTGGCAATTATTCCGATTACGCTGGTATTAGGTTATCTCGTAGGCAAGCGTGAACAGGGTGCAAATCATGAGGTTAATATCAGGAGCATTGTGCCGAGCTTTATACTGTACTTCGTACTGGCTTCGCTTATCACTACGTTGGCGACAAGCATGGGCGTAGCAGCAGAGGTTTTTGCACCGCTCAAATGGCTCAGTAAGTTCTTTATCGTTATGGCAATGGCTGCGGTAGGTCTGAATACGAATATCGTCAAGCTTGTGACAACAAGCAGCAAGCCTTTGGGACTCGGTCTTGGCTGTTGGGCAGGCATTACGTTTGTGAGCCTGCTTTTGCAGCATCTGCTTAATCTCTGGTAAGCAGAATAAAATTTAATTTTGCATCGGAAACAGCGACAAATAATAGTTTGTTCGCTGTTTTTGACGTTTTAAAAGGCTGTTTTGCTTGTGAGCAGGACGAAGCGGGACCCCTAGATATAGTGTTGTGGAAATCTCCCCCTAGTTGTTATTAAAGTTATCCACAGATTGTGCATAACATGTTGATAATTGTGTAAAATCCTTGTAAACAAGCCACTTTTTTCTCAGAGGCTGGTGGATAACACTCTGCATAACTAAAAGTTATGCACAAAAACTGTGGATAAGTCTGTTGATACTGTTGATAACCTTACACTAAATATCGGAAACATGGGATATATTTTCCAGGAAAACAAGATAATTTCCTATTGCTGAGGTGGTATTTTGTATACAAACGCAAGTTTTTTTGCTGTCTGCAAAGTTTTTGCTTGCGTAATAGACGATTTTTGTTCATAATATTATTATGACTAATTGTAAGTAAATGGAGGAAGATTAGGTTATGGCATTAAAGCAAATGGATGCATTGGCAGCTTTGCGTGAGGCTGCAGGTGAAGTTATAGAAACTTCTTTGTGTGATGTACAGGGTAGCTGGCTGGCCCTGGTAAATACTGAGGAAGGCAAGCGTCTGGCTTTTGCTGCGAAGGGTGAAGCTGCGCTGAGCGCACTGTGGAAGGATGTTGAAAAGGAAGCAGACGTTAAGGACGTGCATGTTTCTGTTATGGCACTGAATGCGAATAATGCTGCGCTGGTGCGCCGCTATGTTAAATGGACTGCACCGACTGCTTGCGGCACTAAGGGTGCCAGCATCGGCTTCAGCGATTGGCTGGGCGAGGCAGATGCAGTTGTGGCGGAGCTGTTCGGCAAACGTCAGCTGAAACCGGTATTGGTTGATTTTACTACCGAGGACAGCGAGGCTTTGCAGCGCTATTTTGTACAGGCTGTGGATACCGCAACCTGGGGTGTGCTCGAAGAGGGCTATAAGGAAGGC
Organism: Escherichia coli; assembly: GCA_963603005.1. Taxonomy (GTDB): domain Bacteria; phylum Bacillota; class Negativicutes; order Acidaminococcales; family Acidaminococcaceae; genus Phascolarctobacterium_A. The sequence goes on from CAVCLW010000015.1 coordinate 3,125, forward strand.
TACGGCGCTAATGCTGCCGGCCTGAAAACCGAAGAGGAAATCGTTAAGGCTCTGCTTTATGGCTACAGCATGATTGGCTTTGACTGCAGTGATAAGATTGACCTGGGCATTGAAAAGCTGTCCGACGAGGCTGTTGATAAACGCTTTGAGCAGTTCAACGAAACCTTCCGTGCTGCTGTGCATGCTTCCTATCTGAACGCTGAGTTCAAGGTTGGCACCAGCAAGATTACTTTTACGGAAAATCAGCTGCACCGCATTGTTCTGGAATACGGCGAAGCAATTATGCATATCCAGTTCATCTACAACTCCTATTTGAAAAATACTCCGTGGGATATTGACTTTGAGCTGGATCTGTCCAAGCCCGGTAAGGTGCTGACTCCGCAGGAGCATTATCTGATTGGTAACGAGCTGCAGCGTAACGGTATTAAGCTGAGCTCTATCTGCCTCGACCCGCTGAAGGACGCAGAGGCTGTAAACGATAACCTGCAGCTGCACTGCGAGATTGCTGACACCTTCGGCTATCGCCTGAGCTTTAAAAATGCGGATATCGCTATGAACGATACCGCTGCTGCTATGAAATATCTGAAGGGCAAGGTTCATTTTAAAATGAACAATATCCTCTGGATGAGCGCAATAGAGCTTGCCAAAGCTCTGGATGCCGACCTGTTCGGCAAGCTGTGTGCTGCCTGTGGCTGTGAGCCGACAGCAAACGCTGCCGACCGCGCACTAGTGCTTGGCTACAGAAAGGCGCTGAATCCGAAAGAGGAAGGCAATGTTGCTGCTGACATGAAGGCTTTCCTGGAAGCGCATCATGCTGAATATGCTGCTGCAATCAAAGAGAATGTTGCTGCTAAATTAAAAAACATCTAAGATAAAATTTTAAGGACTTCCCAAAAATTTTTGGGAAGTCTTTTGTTTTAAACGATACAAAACAGCGTTTTTAACGTGTTTTTGCATAATGGATATTAGTGTACTTTGTCTACTGAAAAGTAGCGCGAAAAATTTAATCATTTGATTAGTACATGCACAATAGACAAAAAGCTGAAAATGTTCATGTACAGTGACTAAAAGAAGAAAAATGTAAAATTTTGCAAAAAGGTGTTGACAAACGATTTAGATGGGTGTATAGTATCAGTAATTTCAAATTGCAAACCAAAGGTTATGATTGGGACTAAAGATAAGCGTAGAGTTTTAGAGAGCCGGTGTCTGGTGCAAACCGGTACGAAGCCTTATTGATTAAATCACCCATGAACTCGTCAGCGAAAGCTTTGCAAGTAGACTGATGCGCAACGGATGCGTTATTTCCGAGCCGGTTGATGGACTGGTGCTGAAAGTAATAAATTAGGGTGGTACCGCGTATTATACGCCCCTGCATATATGCAGGGGCGTTTTTTTAATACTACTCCTGAAAAGTCCATCAAAAGATAATTGATTTAGTAGTAAATTCAGGTGTTCTTGATAGGAGGAATTAACATGTTTGAAAAGGTATTGGTAACTGGTCAGAATGATGAAACTTTATTGCCGCGTGTATTGCGTGTGCTTTCCAAGCAAGGTGCTCAGGTACGCTCTCTGCGCATGGATGCAGAAGAAAATCGTCTGAAGCTGGAAATCCAGCTGGCAGAGGTAGCTGCTGCTCAGGTTGCCAAGCTGCTGGCTAAGCAGGTTGCAGTTGAGTCTGTAGCTACTATGGCGTAAGGGGGACGGACTGATGAAGCTGAAGGGCTCAGAAGCCATTGTAAAGGTCCTTTTGGAGCAGGGCGTAGATACAGTATTCGGTTATCCCGGAGGTGCCGTAATTCCGCTGTATGATGCATTGTACGATGCACCGCTGAAAAATGTGTTGACAGCACATGAGCAGGGCGCTATTCACGCAGCTGACGGTTATGCCCGTGCGAGCGGCAGAACCGGCGTATGTATCGCAACCTCCGGTCCTGGTGCTACAAACATTGTTACCGGCCTGGCAACTGCTTATCTTGATTCCATTCCGCTGGTAGCGATTACCGGTCAGGTTGGCGTAAGCATGCTGGGACGCGATTCCTTCCAGGAGATTGATATTGTTGGCGTTACAATGCCGATTACCAAATACAACATGCTGGTACGCAGCAAGGAAGAGCTTCTGCCGGCACTGCGCAAAGCATTTGCCTTGGCGCAGGAGGGAAGACCAGGACCTGTGCTGGTGGATATTCCCAGCAGCGTACAGGTTGAGGAGCTGGAATGGAGCGAGCCGCAGGCAGCTTCTGAAGCGGAAGAGTTGCCGCAGGCAACACCGGAGCAGCTGCAGCAGGCAGCGGCAGTGCTGAACAAGGCACAGCGTCCGGTACTGCTGGTTGGCGGCGGCGCTGTCAACAGTGGTGCACAGGATGAGTTGCTGGAGCTGGCCCAAAAGGCTGATTTGCCGGTAGTAAATACGCTGATGGGCATCGGCGTTTATCCCGAGTCTGATGAACGCTCCCTGGGCATGACCGGTATGCATGGTCATATCGCTTCCAACATGGCTGTAGCGCAGGCTGATGTGCTGGTAGTAGCAGGCAGCCGCTTCAGCGATCGCGTAACCGGTGACCGCAACCGTTATGTAGGACAAAAGACGATTATCCAGCTTGATATCGACCCGACGGAAATAGATAAAAATATAGCAACAAGCCTTTCCGTAATGGGTGATGTAAAGCAGACACTGCAAAGCCTGCTGCCGTTGGTGCAGAAGGCAGCGCATGCCGACTGGTGGCAGCAGATTAAGGCCTGGGATGCAACAGAGGACCGCAGCCTGCTGGCTGGCGACCGCCTGACAGCTCCCTGGATGATGAAGGAGCTGAGCCGCAGCTTTGAAGGCGAGCATCCGATTTATGTGACGGACGTTGGCCAGAACCAGATGTGGGCAGCACAGCATTTAGTTGTTGATAAACCGCGTCACCATCTGACGAGCGGTGGCTGCGGTACGATGGGTTTCGGTCTCCCCGGCGCGTTGGGTGCAGCTTTTGCCGAGCCTGATAAGCAGGTAGTGCATATCTGTGGTGACGGCGGCTTCAAGATGACCGGCATGGAGCTGTATACGGCGGCGCGTGAAGGCAAAAAGCTTATCAGTATCGTTATTAATAACAGCTGCTTAGGCATGGTCCGTCAATGGCAGCAGCTCTTCTACAACGAGCATTACTCCAATACGCTGCTGACAGAATTTGACTTTATCGGCTTTGCTCATTCCTGCGGTGCAGGCGGACGCAGAGCAGCGACCTGCAAGGAATTCAAGGAGGCACTGAAGGCAGCACGCGAGGCTGACAAGCCCTTCCTGATTGAAGTAATCGTAGAGCAGGGTGACCTGGTAGAGCCGATGGTGGCAGCCGGTGCTGCGGTAGATGATTTCGTCAAGATTAACAGATGCAGATAAACAGCTATAAATAAGGGAAAATTTTTATTAAATTTATATATTAAAATAAGGGAAAAGAAAGAGGTAATAACAATGGTTAAAATGTATTATGACAACGATGCGAATCTGGAATTATTGAATGGCAAAACAGTTGCTATTATCGGTTATGGTTCTCAAGGCCATGCACATGCACTGAACCTGCAGGAGAGCGGCGTAAACGTAGTTGTAGGCCTGTATGAAGGCTCCAAATCCAAAGCTAAGGCAGAAGCTGCCGGCCTGAAGGTTATGACTACTGCGGAAGCTGCTAAGGCTGCCGATATCATCATGATGCTGATTCCGGATGAAAAACAAGCTGCTACATATAAAAAAGATATCGCTCCGAACCTGGAGGCAGGCAATGCTCTGGCTTTTGCACACGGCTTCAACATTCACTTCGGTCAGATTGTTCCTCCTGCTGATGTAGACGTATTCATGGTTGCTCCTAAAGGCCCCGGCCATCTGGTTCGTCGTACCTATACCGAAGGCAGCGGCGTTCCTGTTTTGGTAACTGCTTACCAAAACCCGACCGGCAAGGCTCATGACCTAGCTCTGGCTTATGCTAAGGGCATTGGCGGCACCCGTGCAGGCGCTCTGGAAACCACCTTCCGTGAAGAAACCGAAACTGACCTCTTTGGCGAGCAGGCAGTTCTCTGCGGCGGCGTTTGCGCTCTGATGAACGCAGGCTTTGAAACCTTGGTAGAAGCAGGCTATGAGCCTGAAAGCGCATACTTCGAATGCATGCATGAGATGAAGCTGATTGTTGACCTGATGTATGAAGGCGGCATGGCTAAAATGCGTCATTCCATTTCCGATACCGCTGAATATGGCGACTATGTAACCGGTCCTCGCATTATCACTGCTGAAACCAAAGCTGCTATGAAACAGGTTCTGGCTGAAATTCAGGATGGTACCTTTGCTAAGAAATGGCTGTTGGAAAATCAATGCGGCCGTCCGCAATTCAACGCTATGCGTCGTCGTGCTGCAGCAACCCAGGCTGAACAGGTTGGCGCACAACTGCGTGGCATGATGAGCTTCCTGAAGAAAAAATAATCAACAGCTTACAAGCACTTTTAGTGCAGAAAATAAAAATAAGGGAAAGAGCGTAATCCGCTAAAGGCAGCGTACAGATAAAAAAGCTGTCGGGGTTACGATAAACAAAAATAAGGGAAAGAGCGTAATCCGCCAAGGACAGCATACAGAAAAAAATCAGCTGTCCGGATTGCGAAAAATAAGGGAAAGAATGTGAGCCATAAACGCAGCGTAGAAAAATAAAAGCTGCGTGGCTTGCAGTAATTAAAAATAAGGGAAATATTAAAAGGTCGCTTACCTGTGCATCAGATGCAGGAAGCGGCCTTTTTGATCCTCTGACCTTGTTTTTTCATTGGAAATGTAGTACAATGACAATAGAAAAAAGGTGTACCGATAGACGGTTGCCTGAATAATTGTAGTTAAAAAATAACCGCTAATCTTGCAGGACGGCGGTTATTTTTTATTATTAGCATGTGAGGTTCCAAGCGCATAGCCGACTGCAAAGCAGCCAAGGCCAAAACTAAGAATAGCAAGAAAAGTATCCGTAGTAAGGAGCATGGGAATCACCCCCTCGTGGCGCAGTTTTTAAAAGCTCATGAGGGGTGCCAGCCCTCCGAGAGGGCAACCGCCTACCGTTATGGTAACACCTTTAGAAATATTTTAGCATAAGAATTTTCCTGATGCAATAAGTACGGATAATAGAAAGATTTAAAAGCTCTGTTTAAACAGAGAAAATATGCTAGTGGGAATATGAAAAGTATGTGGATATGCAAGAATGGAAATACAATATGATATTTATGAATTTTAATATAGAAGCGGAGACAGCGGCTTAGTCTCCGTTTACCTGCGAGGCGCAGGATTTGGTGTATAATTATCTGCGCTATCTTTCATATAACGGGCAGAGGGTGCGTGCGCTGTCTAAGCCTGAGGATTTGCTACTGTACCTGTTTTTGAGCAGGAGAAGCGGAGTGGGCAGCAGGCTGCTGAAGAAGGTGGAGGCGGTTGCTAAGGCACAGGGCATAAAAAGCTGTTTTTATGGGTCATAAAGCCGTTAGAAGAAAAAAATGACGGTCTTTTTGATTATACGGGTAAGAACAAAGAAAGTATCTGCGCAAATTAGCCATATTGCCGCAACTTATAAAAACCGTCTATGCTTTAACTTTGCATAGACGGTTTTTAGCTTACTTGGCCTGCCTTCTTATTGAGGCAAAAACTTTCAGCGAGCAGTAAAGTATAATTATTGCGCTGACAGTAAGCACATAAAAGCCATGTCTGCTGCCTAACATAGTAGCGTGCGCGATATTGCCCGGTTCCGTAGCCTGCGCGGTCGCGACAATCGTACTGATAACCGCTGTACCGACTGCACCTGCCAGCTGCAGCAGCGTGTTCATCGCTGCGTTGCCGTCGGCATTCAGTTCTTCCGGTAACTGGCTCAGGCCGTTAGTCATAATCGTTCCCATGGAAAATCCTTGGCCGAAGGCGAAGAACAGGTAGAAGACGATAAAGAGCAACGAGCTCAGCTCACTCGGATAAAGGCTGTAGCAGATGACGGATATGAGAATTGATGTGTTGCCTAATAAAATCGGGCGTTTGGCACCGAACTTGTCCAATAGCCTGCCACTGATGGGAGCAAGCATAGCACCGATAATACACCCAGGCAGCAACAGACAGCCTGCGGTGAAGGCATCCGTATGCGAAACAAGCTGCGCATAGTTGGGAATTAAAAAGCCCAGGCCTAAGCAGATAAAGCCGACGAGTAAAAGGCTGACTGTGCTGAGAGTATAGGGCAGATAACGGAAAATCTGTACGCGTAAAAGCGGCGCTTTGCTGCTTAATGATTTCTTATAGAAGGCGGTTAAGGCAACAAGGCAGATTGCGAAAAGAGCCAGCACTTCGATACTGAACCAGCCGAAGTCAGAGGCAATACTGGTGGCAAAAATCAGGCTGCTGAAGCCGATGATAAGCAGAAGGTATAAGCTGAAGTTAAAACTGGTCTGCTCCAGCCTACCTGCCTGACGGATATTTTTGATACCCAGGACTGCAGAAAGTAATAAAAATGGCAGCAGGCTGACAAAAATCATGCGCCAGCCCAAATAGCTGACGATCATACCGCCGAGTGAAGGGCCGACAGCCGGAGCCATGGCGGTAATAAGCGAGGCTATGCCTATCATAAAGCCCAGGCGTTCACCGGGAACCTGCTCCAGGATAATGTTAAACATCATCGGCAGAGCGATACCTGTACCGATGCCCTGCAGCAATCTGCCGATAAGCAGAACGTTGAAGTAAGGTGACCAGGCGGCAAGCAGTGTGCCTGCAAGAAAGCTGCTGATAGCAGCAGTAAACAGTCTGCGCGTTGCGAAACGGCGCTTTAGATAAGCAGAGGTTGGGATAATCAGTGCCAACACCAGCAGATAACCGGTGGTTATCCATTGTACGAGCGAGGTGCCGATATTAAATTCGTGCATGAGCGTGGGAAAGGTAACGTTCATAGCAGTTTCGACAACAACGCCGCTAAAGGACATGATGCCGGCGGCGACGATAGATAATAGTAAGCGTGCATCCAGCACACGTGTAGAGCTGTCAGTCATTATATTTTCTCCTTCCTTTGCCCGATAGCGGGAGCGTGGCCCTGCAGCGCAGGCTTATGGGTAGACATGGTTTGGTAAAGCTTGGCGATGGTGGCAGCAGTGGTGTTGATATCGGCTTCGCTGATATCGGTGATTTGTGCGGCTAGCCAGCTGTGATATTGCTCAATGTAATAGGCGTGAATCTTTCGTCCCTCGTCTGTCATGCGCAGTCTGACGATGCGTTTATCCTGTTCATCGCTGAACTTTTCGATAACATTGATTGCCTGCAGCTCGCTTACCAGACGAGTGATGCCGGGGCGAGTTACCTGCAGCAGGTCAGCAATGTCGCTGACCTTGGGAGGCTGCGCGTTACGTTCCAGGTGTTCAATGTAGTCCAACACCTTGAGATTGCCGGGAGTTAAGCCTTCCGGCAGAGGTGGCTGCAGCTCTACTACACGCTTTGCTTCGTGGCAGGCGATGAGCAGAGTTTTGATTGCTTCGATAGGCAGTTTATGTGTCATGATGATTCTCCTTTGCAATATGATTACCTAAAGTAATTATCAAAGATAATTATATTGCGGTGATGGGGGATTGTCAAGGAGAGGAAGGATCGAAAATAATGTAAGGAATTGCTGAAAATTGTCTAAGCGTAATATTTTAGTGTGAATATCAAAATAAGCTCTTTTTCCAAATATCCTCATGAAATATGCAGTGGTTGCATATTTTATCCTCATGAAATCTGCACTGATTGCATATTTCATGAGGATATGCTAGAATGAGAGTAAAATAGAGAAGGGAGTGAGCAATTAAAATGTTACGTCGAAAAATTTATGATAAGCTCTTGGCATGGAAAAAACGCACAGGCAAAAAAGACGCTATTTTATTACGTGGCGTTAGGCAGTGTGGTAAAACATATATTGTCAGAGAGTTTGGTAAGCGTGAATATAAAAATTTTATAGAGATAAATTTTATTGAGCGACCTGATATGCAGGCTGTATTTTCCGGAAATCTTGATGTTGATAACATGGTTCAGCAAATTAAACTTAGTATGCCGGGTTGCCAATTTATTCCCGGTGAAACGCTTTTGTTTTTGGATGAAATTCAGGATGCTCCTAACGCCAGAACTTCCTTGAAATTTTGGACGCAGGATGGACGTTTTGATTGTATTGCCTCCGGTTCATTACTAGGCATAGATTACAAAAATGAGGTTTCTATACCTGTAGGATATGAACAGCAATTAATTATGCGTACTCTTGATTTTGAAGAGTTTATTTGGGCGCTTGGTGCAGAAGTAAATCTCAAGGAGATGCTGGCACCATACGTAGACGGAGCAAAACGAGTTCCTGAGGCTATGCATAATTCTTTAAACAAGTATCTGCAGGAATATATTGTAGTTGGTGGATTGCCTGAGGTAGTTGATACATATATTGCAACGAAAGATTTTTACCAAGTACATCTGTTACAGGAAAAAATTCTGCGTGATTATCAGGATGATATTGCTAAATACGCGCTGAATCAGGATAAAATTAAGGCTAAGCAGTGTTTTCTGTCTATCCCGCGTCAGTTAAGCAAAGAAAACCATAAATTTCAGTATTCTGTTGTTGAGAAAAAGGCGACAGCAAGGAAATTTACCAGTAGCTTAGATTGGCTCCATAATGCCGGATTAATTTATTTTGCTTATAATGTTAATTCACCTTGGTTCCCGTTGAAAGCATATGTCAAGGAAGATCAATTTAGAGTTTATCTTTGTGACATTGGTCTTTTGGTAGCTATGTATGGTTATCAGTTGAAAATTGCTTTGCTGTCAGATGCGTTGGAAGGACCGGCTAAAGGTGGCATTTATGAAAGTCTTGTTGCCGATATTTTAGCAAAAAGAGGAGAAGAGCTTTATTACTATAAAAAAGAGGATTCAACCTTAGAGATTGAATTTATCTTAGAACGGGATTGTAAGCTTGTGCCTGTAGAAGTGAAAGCCAGGAAGGGCTCGACACGTTCATTAAATGAGTTGCTTAAAATGGATAATATTGAAAGAGGTTATAAGCTCACAGCACAAAATACCGGTGTTGTTGAGAAAAAGATTACTTTACCTTTGTACATGGCTGCAATTATATAATCTTGCTGAAGCTCTTTTTTCCAATATCCTCATGAAATCTGCACTGATTGCATATTTCATGAGGATAGCTTAAAATAGAGTTAAATATAATATTTAAGACACTTAAAAACTGATTGTGCAAGTGTTGTAATTCGATTATTGAAGTGGAGAAGCATAAATGTTATCAAATTTTACCCCGCAGGATATTTCCTGTGCATCCCAGCTCACCAAGCTGACCTGGGGTGATGAGATGGCGCTGACGAATGATGGCTTGAAGGATATTCTTTATGAGGCGATGGTGCGCTATTATTATCGCAGTGAGGCCTTTTCTTTAAAAATGACGGATGAAGATGGCATGCAGGGCTTTTTATTAGCGGCGCCTTTGAGTGAGCGTGATAATTCCCAGTCCTGGTTAAAGCAAAATCTGCAGCATTTTGAGTGCGAGGAGCAGGATCTTGTTTACGATTATCTGCGCTATTTGTCCTATAACGGCCAAAAGGTAAGAGCGTTGGCCAATCCGGAGGATTTACTGTTATGCCTGTTTTTGAGCATGAAAAGCGGTGTGGGCAGTAAGCTGCTGCATAATGTGGAAGCGATTGCTCAGAAAAAAGGTGTCAAAAAGCTCTATTTATGGGCGGATGCTACCTGTGATTATGAATATTACCGCAGTCGTGGTTACAGCGAAGCAGCGCATTTTACGAATAATATTCTGCCGCAGTTGGGGGCGCAGGAGACGTGGATATACAGCAAAGAGCTGAAGGAGTGACTGTAAATGTTGCATGAAATGAGTGATGCTTTATCGGCTTGTCCGGTAGAAACTACACTGACCTTAATCAGTGATAAATGGAAGGTGCTGATTTTGCGCGACCTTTTGACGGGAACAAAGCGCTTTGGCGAATTGAAAAAATCTTTAGACGGAGTCAGCCAAAAGGTGTTGACATCACAGCTGCGGCAGATGGAAGCCAGCGGCCTGTTGACGCGCAAGGTTTATGCTGAGGTGCCGCCACGTGTTGAATATACGCTTACTGAGCTTGGTTACAGTCTGCGGCCTGTTTTGGAGGCTATGCGTGACTGGGGCGAGGCGTATAAGAAGAGATTTTGAATAAGTAAAAAGGAAAGGACGTGCCGATTATAGGACACGTCCTTTCCTTTTTGGTATTTAATTAATGGAGAGTGAATAGAGTAACGGAAAAATGTTAGGTATGCTAAATTAATTAGAATTTGTAGGAATAGTATAAAACAAAGTTTCTGTTCGGAGTAAAGGAACCGTTGCTGGACAGCCAGTCATCGCGGTCAAGCAGGTTGTTGACAAGCAGCTTAACGTCAGAGTTTTTGTTGATATGATAGTTCATATTGAAGTTCAAATTCCACATTTGAGGCGGAACAGTACCATATTTCGGAGTTCTGTCCCAAATATGCTGTACGCTTAAGTTGGAGGAGAAATCTCTGTTTTTGTAGCCAACTAACGCATTGACATTATTTCTGTAATCAACTCTCTGCATGACATTGGACTTGGTGGTTTGCTTAGGATTGGAGAATGCAAAGCCAAAGTTATAATACCAGTTATCATCAATGCGTTGCTCATACAAGCCTTCAAAACCAATGTTTTCAAATTTATCGGCATTTATAGGGGTGTAGATATCATCACCGTTGTATTTATCACCGGTTTTTGTGGAGTAAATTCTGTCCTCAACACGCAGCTTGTACAGGCCTAATTTCAGAGAGCTGTCATCAAATTGCTTTTTCCAGCCGATTTCATAGGTCCAGGCAGTTTCCGGCTTCAGATCGGGGTTAGGAATAAAGGTGTTGCTGTTAGTGTTATACTGTTCCTTAATGGTGGGAACCCTGAAGGATTTATTGGCATTGACATAAATGCTTTGGGTGTCATCCATTTTATAAAGCAACTGAATTTGCGGGCACAGTTCATTTTTCAGGTCTTCAACCATTTGGTAGCGTGTGCCTAAGAACAGGTCAAGCTTTTCGGAGAGCGGAATTTCGCTCAATGCATAGAGCGCAGTATTGTTTCTGTTTCTCTTAATGGAGGAATAATCAGCTTCTTCGCGGTCAAAAACAATGCCCGCGGTCAGTTTACTGTTACCGATATCCCATTTATTTCTCATTTCAGCGCCAAAGTTTTCTACAACATTTTTGCTGCTGGATTGAAATGCATTAGTTTGTTTTACCCAGGTTTGACCTTTAAAGTCATATCTGCGACCATAAGTGTTGAAGTAAAAATCATTGTTTTGATAGTTTAAGTTCAATACGTGGAAATCATAGGTATTTTTGTTGAAGGTTGTTTTAGCAGGAGTGTATTTGTTGAGCCAATCGTATTCGTCCAATTGGTTAGTGTACAGGTATTGTAGTTTAATGTTATCGTTAACCTTATAGTTGAGGTTCAGGGAATCTTTGGCAAATTTACGGCCTACGGTGCTAAGAGTTCTTGTCAGGAAGCCTCTTTTTTGGATTTGGTCACGGCTATAGTTAACGTCAAGATTGCCTGCTTTAACCTCTAAGCTGCCGTAACGTTTACCATCTTTACCAAAGCCTGCGGTAATTTTATTGCTATTGTTTTCTTTGGTAATAATATTGATAACGCCTGCCATAGCATCGGAGCCATAAAGAACAGCACCGGCACCCTTAATAACCTCGACTCTGCTGATAGTATCTGTATCGAGAGTTTCCAAGTTGGCTGCGCCTTGAGAATTCAGAGGAATACCATCGACAAGAATAGTTGCATTTACAGTATTTTTAGCCAGACCTCTGAAGCCGATGGTGCCGCCCATACCTACAGGGGGCGTAATAACGGCGCCGGGAACATTAGCCAGCAAATCCATTACGTTGGTAGCACCTAAACGCTCAATATCTTTTTGTGTAAATACGTTAGTCATAGCAGGAATATGAAGATCCTTTTCTTCATACTTGGTAGCGGTAACCAGCAGAGTATCCAGTGTATACTCTACCGGTTCTGCAGCCATGGCACTGGGAACCATGGACATCAGCAAAGCTGTCATCAATAAACCCTTTTTCATCATAAAAGCCTCCTAAGATTTTAATATATTTAAAATTTCATAACAAGATGACGTAATATAGATGGAACCGCAGGAAATGTATTTGATAGGCAGTAAAATAACCTTTTTGTTTTTAATGGCTTTTAATTCCGCAAAGCTGGGATCACCGTACATTTCCTTTAATTTGACCTCGCCGCTGGGGAAATAGCCGCCATCGTTCCAATCGATAAGAATGAATACATCGGGATTACATGCAACTACCTGCTCTTTATTTAACACAGTTCCGGGCGGAATATCGTATCGGTCGGCCATATTTTCAATACCAAGCTTTTGGAAAACGTTACCTAAAAGACTGCCCTTGGTGCTCATAGCACCGCGACTGTTAAAAATCAAGATTTTAGCGTTAACGTTATGCTTTTCGCTTAACAGCTTGGCAACATCATCATCAATCTTTTTATTCATAGCTGCAGCCTTGTCTTCTGTTCTCAAAACTCTGCCGAAAATATTATGGATTTCCTTAACATCATCCAAGGTTTGAGCATTGGGATAAACAAAGACCTTAACACCGACATTTTCCAGCTGACTGATAAAGTCTTCGCCGGTGTTTTGTCTTAAGAAAATTACATCCGGCTGCTGCTTCATAATAAATTCGACATTATATTCAGTACGCAGCTTTACCTTGTTTGCCATATGCATAACGTTGGAAATCTGTTCATCCTCTGCCCATTTGCTTAAAGCGAGGATGCGATTTGGCTCTACCATGTTAACCAAAATTTCATCAGAGCCGGGATACATAGACATAATACGTGAAGGTGGTTTATCAAACTCTATCTTTTTACCGCGGGCATCTTCTACTACGTAAGATGAATTAGTATCCTTATTTTGAGTATTATTGTTGCTGCAGCCTAAGGAAAATACAAGCAATACAAGCATTAGTATGAGCCAAAGAGCGCGCTGTTTAAGTTTCTCCATTACTTTCAACTCCACTTCCTTAAATTCCAATCGAGTCATATAAACATAATGTTTCATATTGAAGCAATTCTTAATTTCTGATATTATAATAGATACTACACCTTATAGTAACTATAAAGTCAATAGGAGAATATATCAAAATGAATGAAAAGTCACATTATTTATATGCACGTGAGTTGGCAGAGCTGTATGATATTTCGAAGCAGACGCTTATTTTTTATGATAAAATCAATCTTCTTAAGCCTGCTTTTGTGGGCAGTAATGGCTATAGGATGTATTCTTTTAAGCAGTTCTTTATCCTGGGTATTATTCTTGATTTGAAGAATATTGGCTTACACCTATCTGATATTCAAGATTTTATCAATAACCGTAATGCGGAATCTTTGGTACCCTTGCTTTGCAATCAGATAAAAAATCTGGAAAAGAAGCGTGTTATGATAGATCGTTTATGTGGTCGAATCCAAAATGAAATCAGCAGGCTTAATGGCCATTCTGATATCAGGCTTAATGAAATATCATTATCTTACCTGGATGCTGAAAATTTGATTTTAAGTGATGAAATCTGCTTTTGTAAATCATTGAAGGATCGTTTTATAGCAAGTGCAGAGGTGCTTAAGATTGCTTCTGAAGATGATTGCCTGAGGAGTCTTTTAGATGCAGGTTTTCTTTTTGAGCTGGATAGTCTTGAAGAAGAACCGAAATACTATAAACTTTTTGCCAAAGCAGCTGTCAGTAAGACTAATTTTCAACGTCCCAGGAATATTTATCTGCAAATGTATGTAAACTATACCTTTCAGAATGCTTTGCAGCTTGCAGCACCGGCTATTAATGAGTTTTGCCAGACACTCAATATAAAATTGGGTAAACAGGTATATATACGCCCGATAAAAAACTATTGGACTTCTGATACTATGGATACTTTTATTTCGAAAATTGAAATTCCGGTTATAATCTGAAGCTATATAAATAAGATATAAAAGTTGTTAATTAAAACTGCTATAAGCAAAACCCCCACCCGCATTTGCAGGTGGGGGTTGAACTATATTGCTTGCAGCTTTTTTACAGACGGCTTACATGGCCGATGAAATAATGGCCCCATGAAACACGTGCAAGTGCTTCCATGGTCAGCAGGCTGAGGCTGAGCATAATGATGAAGAGCAGCGGATAAAAGCAGAGCTGCTGCGGTGACATATGCAGCAGTGTAAGCAGCTCGCTGCCGACATACATGTAGATGATGTGAATCAAGAATAAACCGAAGGAATAGTTGCCTAGATACATCATAAAGCGTTTGCTGAGGCTGTCTTGTGATTCCAAAGTGCAGGCATAACGGAAGAGCATAGCGATAATGATGCTGTACAAAAACAGGTTGAGCGGGAAGCAGACAAATTCCAGCAGCGGCAGGATATGCAGGTAGTATTTAGCAAACCAGCAACCGCCGATTAAAATCAGATTCAGGATGAAGCCTGTCATCAAAAGAACGTGATGGGTGTCAATCCAGCGCAGCATTTTTTTATGATAGATATAGGCCAGCATACCGAAGGAGAAGTAGGCGATATAACGCAGAAAAGTGGTAATCTCCAGTGTTAGGATAACTGCCTGATTGCTGCAGCTGATATTGTTGCAGATTTTCCAGAACAGCTGCAGCAGGATTACCTGAATAATAAAGCGGTGCAGCCTGTGATGCAGACGGCAACGGTTAAAATAACGCAACAGCAGCGGGTAGATAGCATAAAAACCAAATAACGCCCGGAAAAAGGCCATGTGAACAGCGCTGCTGCCGGTGACGATAAGATAAGCTGCCTGCTTGAGCGTGAAGCTGGCGTTGCTGAAGAACCAGGCACCGCCAAGGTACAGTAACGAAAACAGCAAATACGGTGAAAGCACCGACAGGAACATTCTGCGGAAGAAGGACCACTTATAATAATCGGCATGGCGATTGTGGCTGATGAACATATATCCCGAAACAAACATTACCAGGGGTACGGCAAAGAGGGAAATAATATCCAGCAGCATTTCGGAAATAGTGACCCACGATTCCGCGTGGGCGTGGCTGAAGTACCAAGTGGTGTGCATCAGCATGACACCCAGAACCACGAAGCCACGTAATAATAGGGGAAAACTCATAACTTTATACATCTTCTTTCTCTCTAGTAGAGTTATTGTACTACTTTTAATTTTATAGTCAAATAGCGATTAAGCATTTAGTTTATAACTAAATGGAATATAAAAGGTTGATAAGTTGTTACAGATAACTTACAAGCATTAATATTATAACTTCTGCGCAGATGTTTAGCGCTTGACAAAGACAGCGGCAACGCAGATAATTTGAATAGAATATATAACAGATTGAGGAGGATACTGAAATGGAAAAACAGGAATGGCAAGGTTATGTACAGAAGGTAGCAAGCTGTGATTACCCTATACCGTTAAATCTGATAAACGATTATGATGATTGGAAATGCCGCAGCAACGTAGGACGTATGCTGATGATTTTGAAGGATATCGAGGGAGCTATGGCGGTGCTGGCAACCGTAAAGGATGTGCAGCCGGATATGGAGGATGCGCCGGAGTTCGGACTCAGTGAGGCGGAGCATAAGGTGCTGTGCCTGCGTGATATTGCCGAAATCGTTTGGCGTCTGACCGGCACCGGAGATGCACCGATTGTTTATTTGAATGAAGCCTACAGACTGTGCCGTGAATATAAGAAGGTTTTTCGCAGTGCAGATCGTGGCGCTATCTGGGCGCGCAGACTGGAGCTGCAGCGTTCCTGCGGCGCCGAGGATGCTGCTTTGGCTGAGGCTAAAGCTATGCTGGAGGCCGAAAAGGCTGTGGAAGGCGTTAATCCTTATCGTTTCCATGCACTGAAGTTTATTGCGGAAAGCATGGCGGAGCAGGGCGATTATGCTAAGGCTGCGCTGCTTTTGGCAGATGCCTACAAATCCTTCCCTGTGAACGAGGCTGCCAAGAAGGCTCTTGCTGAGGCCGAGGCTGCAGCAGATGCCAAGGAAAGATATGCGATGTATCATCACTGCACTACGATTCAGTACCAGCCGTGGGAGAAGGATAATGTGCCGACGCTGGAGGATGTACGCCGCCTGCAGGAGCGCAATTTTGCCCGTCGCGAGGCAGCGAAGGCTGCCGGTGAGGAGCCGGATGAAAAGGGTTCTTTTCAAAGTTTAATTAAGTAATTAAAACGAGCGATTAAAAGATTTTGTACGCACTTTTCACGAATCTGTTACAATTAGTAGCAGGTAATAAAAATGTGAGAAGGGATGTACTTATATGAATAAAAACTTTTTAGCTTTAGGCTTAGCTGTAGCTCTGTTGGCACCCCAGGTAGCAGGCGCTGAAGGCTTTGCTATTAACGAATGGTCTGCTGAAGGCGTTGCTATGGGTGGTGCGCGTATGTTTGCTGAGGACGATGCTGCAAACGTGGCTTACAACCCTGCTTCTATCACCAAAGTAAAGGGTGAAGTAATGAAGAGCAGCTACACTTATCTGAGCCCGCACGGCAACTATAAGCTGTATGATGGTGCAGGCAAAGAAATTGAGGACGGCAAAAACGTTGTTCATGCCGGTTGGGCAGTAGGCAGCTACTACGTAAGGCAGATTAATGATAAAGAATGGTTCGGCATCGGCGCTTTCCCGCGCTTTGCCATGGTATCTGAGTTTGAGCGTGCCAGCAAGGCATCTACTAATGCATTTTTCTCTAAACTGAACGGTGTCAGCGTTACTCCGACCTATGCGCACAAGTTCGACAAAAAATGGAGCGCAGCAGTTGGTGCGGAAATCAACTATGTCGGTCTGGAGCTGCAGAAGAATTCTTATCATCCGGTTGCTCAAATGAATGTTGGTGCAACGCAGACAGAAGGCGAAAGCTATGCTTTAGGCTGGAATGCTGCTGCCAACTATGCCTTTGATGATAAAAATGAAATCGGTGTAGTTTATCGCAGCCGTATTACTCACTCCTTAGAAGCAGACTTTAAAATGTATCCTGCAAGCGGCGGTAAAATTACTGCTGACGCTTATGGCGTAGTAACTCTGCCGGACAGCTGGGATATCGGTTATAACCATAAATTTGATAAAAAGACTCGCCTGGAATTAAAAGCAACACGTACCAACTGGAGCACCTATGATGCATTGAATATTTCTTTGTCCAATCCCAGTGTTCCCGGCGTATTGCCTTCCAATGTAGATTCTGCTAAAAACTGGTCCAACGGCTGGCGTTATGCTATCGGTTTAGAACACAGCTTCAGCGATAAGTATGCAGCTATGGCAGGCTTTGCTTTCGATGAAGCTTCTATTCCTTACAATGGCGGTGACTTCATGGTTCCGACCGGTCTGCGTCGTACCTATTCTATCGGTGCCCGTTACAACGATAAGAAACAGACTGTTGCTGTTGCTTTGGGCTGGATGGATGTCGGCAATCTGGATTTTGCAGGTCATGCTACCGATGCTTATAAGAGTGCTCATGCTTACGACAGCTTCACTAAGATTGCTTCTATTTCCTACCAACGTAAATTCTAATTTCATATTTTAGCTTTACCGGAGCTGCTGCACGAAAAAGTGCGGCAGCTCTTTTAATCTGTCTGCTGTTTGTGCTACAATAGGCTTAACAAGGTTATTGGCGAAAGGAGAAATGTAAAATGAAATGTGATTGCGCTAATTGTCCTACACATGCCTGCTACACCAAGGGTGTTAACTGCACAGGCGTGCCCCTGGAGGATGTCAAGGAAGCCTATACCGAGGAAGAATTGAAGCTCATGCAGGCTGCTGCCTACGTTGAAGGCACGTTCTACAGCAATATCTGCCGTCTGCAGGAAACCGCGGAGTTTGCCAAAGCTATGGGCTACAAAAAGCTGGGCATGTCCTTCTGTATCGGTCTGAATGCGGAAGCACGCTATATTGCTAAATATTTTAAGCAGCAGGGCTTTGAGTTTTACAGCGTATGCTGCAAAAACTGCAGCTTCCCCAAAAAAGAGCTGGGACTGAAGCAGGTTAAGCCGGAGCTGGAGCATGAAGCAATGTGCAATCCTAAATTCCAGGCCAAGTTTTTGGTAGAAAAGGGTGTTGAGCTGTACATTTCCTGTGGCCTGTGCGTTGGCCACGATGCTATTTTCAATATGAATGCCGAAGGTCCGGTAACGAATCTGGTAGTTAAGGACCGCCTGCTGGCCCACAATCCTTTAGGCGCTATTTATTCCCGTTATTGGAAGCGCAAGCTGGGAATTATGGACGAAGGCGAGGTATAAAATACACTGAATTATGCAGGGAGTAATCTCGGAGAATAATTAAAATTTTCTCTTGGATTACTCTCTGCTAACTCCTTTGTGATTTTCTCGTTAATTGCTGAAAAAATCCTGCCTTCCCCGTTGCTTTTTTGTTGCAATTTGATACAATATAATTTACGGAAGGAAGGTACACTAAATGATATTTGATACACATATGCACTGTGATTACTCCTGCGACAGCGAAATGAAATTTGCTGATGCCGTTGACGCAGCCGCTGAGCAGGGGATTGGGATAACGGTTACAGAGCATTGGGATTATGATTATCCGACTAATCCGGAAGCATTTACCTTTGATATAGACGAATATTTTGCGCGCCTGCAGCCGCTGAGCAACGACAAGGTGCTGATAGGCATTGAAATCGGCATGCAGACGCATACTGCTGTCGAGGATAAAAAGGTGGCACAGGCTTACCCGTTTGACTATGTGCTGGCCTCTATCCATTGCATCGGCGGGCGTGATTTATACGAGCAGACCTGTTACAAGGGACGCACACGTCAGCAGATTGTAGAAGAATTTTTGCATGATGCGATTACCTGCCTGGAGCAAGAGCGCGATTTTGATGCGTTTGCACATATTGACTATATCTGCCGTTATTGGCCGTATAAGGGGGCGGAGCGCGAGCTGCGCCTTGAGGATGCACCGGAATTATTTGATAAGCTGTTTTTACTTTTGATTAAGCAGAACAAGCCTATCGAAATCAATACCCGCCGCCTGGATGATGCTGCTGCGGTAGCAGGCTTACTGCCGCTGTATAAGCGTTACCATGAGCTTGGCGGCAAATACTGCACTCTTGGCAGTGACGCCCATTATAAGGAGCATGTGGGGCGCCGGCTGCAGGAGGCGCTGGCTTTGGCAGCGCAGGCAGAGCTGACACCTGTTTATTTTAAAGCGAGAAAGATGCAGATTATGGAGGGGTTAAAATGAAATGCGTGCGTTTTGAGGATTTGCGGACAGGCAACAAGCGTATAGGCTTTATTGACGGCGATGTTATCCGTTGCGTGTATGGTTCTTTGGAAACCTATTGGCAGATAACGGATGAAACCTTTGCTATGCGTGATGTACGCTTGCTGGCACCCTGCGTACCTAAGCAGATTATCTGCGTCAGCTTTAATTATCAGAAGCATGCAGCAGAATTCGGCGTAGAAATTCCGCGTGAGCCGAGTATTTTTTCCAAGGCTGCGCATACTGTTATCGGTACAGGTGCGAATATCATCTGGCCGAAGCAGGTAAAAGAGCTGGCCTTCGGTGCGGAGCTGGGCATTGTTGTCAAAAAGAGAATGAAGAATGTCAAGGCAGAGGATGTGCCTAAATATATTTTGGGCTATACCTGTGCTAATGATGTTACGGCTCGTGACCTGCAGCGCAAGGAGCGCCAATGGCTGCGCTGCAAATCCTTTGATACCTTCTGTCCCTTGGGACCGTGGCTGGAAACGGAACTGGATCCTAACAATTTATCCATCCGCTCTTATGTCAACGGTGTGCTCAAGCAGGATGCACGCACAAGCAATATGATTTATAATCCTTATGAAATCTTGAGCTACATCTCTCAGAGCTTTACATTGGATGCCGGTGATCTGATTTTGACAGGTACTCCGGTTGGTGCCGGTCTCTTGAATGAGGGTGATGAAATCACCGTCGAAATCGAGGGCATTGGCAAAATTACCAACAGAGTAGTTATGGAATAAGATTTTACAAGACGTGTGTTGCGACACGTCTTGTATTTTTTTTCCTGAATGTGTTATATTTTGACTGGTAAGTCAGTAATATATATTGCAATACTGGACTGATACTGCTGCTTGAGAGAGTAGCTAAAGGAGGTTCTTTTTTTATGCTTCAGAATATGACAGAGGGCGCACCCTTAAAGCTGATTATTCCCTTTATGGTGCCGCTTCTGATAGGCAATGTTTTTCAGCAGCTGTATAATATTGCCGATATTATTATTGTCGGGCGGACAATTGGCGTGAATGCTTTGGCTGCCGTAGGTGCGGTATCGCCGCTGTTTATGCTCACGATGGTTCTGACGATTGGCCTCAGCAACGGCTTTACCGTTGTTACGGGCCAGCGCTATGGTGCGCAGGATATGCCTGGTATGCGTCGCAGCATTGCTACCTGCATTGTGTTGAGCATATTTTTCGTTTTTCTCATTATGGGTATTATGCATTTGGTTATCGACCCGCTGCTGGTGATGATGAATATTCCGCCGGAGCTGATGGCTGATGCCTATGCCTATGTAATGATTATCGCCGATGGTTTGCTGGCCATGATGGCGTACAATCTTTTGTCGGGTATTATGCGTTCTTTGGGTGACAGCAAAACGCCGCTGTACTTTCTCATTATTTCTTCGATAGTAAATATTATTCTGGCGCTGGTGTTCATCATCAGCTTTGGCTGGGGCGTACCGGGAAGTGCATTTGCGCTGGTTATTGCTCAGGCCTTTTCCGCAGTGCTGTGCGTGATATATATTTATAAGCGCTTTCCGCAGCTGCATATTCATCGCAGCGACTTCAATTTAGATTGGCCGGAGCTGTGGGCACATCTGCGTATGGGCCTGCCGATGGCAGTGCAGTTTTCTGTTTTGGGCCTTGGTATTATTATTCTGCAGTCTGTCTGCAATAAGTTCGGCAGTGACCAGATTGCCGGCTTTACTACGGCGATGCGCGTAGAGCAGCTGGCGCTGCAGCCGATGATTTCCTTCGGTATTGCGATGGCTGTGTTTACGGCGCAGAATTTCGGCGCTCGTCGTTTTGACCGCATCCACGATGCGGTGCGCCGCTGCTCGCTGCTGACGCTGGCCTTCAGCCTGTTTGCTGCAGTAGTGGTATTTGCTTTCGGTGAAGAAGTAATCGGCATCTTCCTCGATAATCCGTCACCGACGGTTATGGAGTCTGCACATCTTTACATTCTATATACCGTGCCTGTTTACTTCTTCCTCAGTCAGATTTTTATTTACCGTAACGCCTGCCAAGGCATGGGCGTAAGTATGATTCCGATGCTTTCTGGCGTTGTGGAGCTTATCATGCGTTCTATTGCGGCAATATACCTCAGTGCGCCCTTTGGCTATGAAGGCATCTGCATGGCAGAGCCGATTGCCTGGATCAGCTGTGCTGTTTTCGTTTTTGCAGCCTACCATTATTTTGTGCGTCTGCTAGAAAAGCAATATACACCTGTTGACTGAAAATAGTGAGCAGAAAAATATTCCGCTGAACTGCATAGTAATTACGTGCTTGAAATATTTTTACTATGAGAATTTATCTCGACAAAAATTCCTGCGCAGGTTACAATTAAATTACAGAGAATACATTTAAGGATGGTGAATGCTATGAAAAAAATCTTGCTGTTACTGTCGATGCTGATGTTTATTTTTACTGCTACCGTATCGGCGGCGAGTGCTGTTTTTTTGAAAAACCAATGGTATGAACCCAGCGAAGGAACAGCAGAGTACGTCAAAGTATTTACAACGGATAATCCCGATTATTATCGTTATATCAACGACAGATTTGCCTTTGCGATTAATCTTCCGGCAAACTTCAATCAGGCCTTCGAGAGCACTAACGGCGATGGCTGTATTTTTAAAGATGAATATGGCTCCAGCTTTACTGTCAGCGGCGGTCATAATATGGGTATGACGTTGGCTGATGAATATGATATGGATATCCAAAATCATCCGTCTGCTGCCTATAAGGCTAAGGGTGATGACTGGTATGTTATTTCCTATCTGAAAAATGACAGGATTTACTACAAAAAGTGCTTTATTAACGGGGAATATTGGAATACCTGGTATTTTGATTATCCGTCCTGGCTGGCAGACAGCTATAATAATAAATGCGCTGCTATCGAGCCTACTTTTACACCCGGTTGGCAATCCGGCCGAGCTGGTTACTGATAAGCTGAACGCGTAACGAAAGTTACGCGTTTTTTCTTTATTTATCACGTCTTGTGTGATAAAATTAATATATTATGGGTTAGTATGTACTGCACCTGCTGACCACCGTTAAATGATAGGAGGCGGAGCTGTGACAGCAGAGCAAAACAATATATATGGAACACTTTATTTATGCGCTACGCCTATCGGTAATCTTGAGGATATGACACCGCGCGCTTTGCGGATGCTGCAGGAAGCGGATTTGATTGCGGCGGAGGATACACGTCATACGCTGCAGCTTTTAAATCACTTCAACATCAAAGGACGCCTGGTGCGTTATGATGAGCATAGCAAGGATAAGCAGGGCGAATATCTTTTAGGCCAGCTGCTGGAGGGCAAAAATGTTGCGCTTGTAAGCGACGCAGGCTTTCCGGGAATTGCTGATCCCGGTGAAGCTTTGGCGCATGATGCGATTGCCCATGGTATCAGAGTGGTGCCTGTACCAGGTGCCAACGCTGCTTTGTGTGCTTTGATTGCCAGTGGTCTGCCGACGTATCCGTTTTTCTTCGGCGGTTTTTTACCAAAGAGCAAGCGCAACAGACGCGAGCAGCTGGAGCAATGGCAGCATATTCCTGCGACGATAATTCTTTACGAAGCACCGCACAGGATTGTGGAGGTGCTGAAGGACATTCTGAATGCCTGGGGTGACCGTCCCTTGGCGGCAGCACGCGAGCTGACGAAGCTGCATGAGGAATTCTACCGTGGCACGGTCAGCGGCTGTCTGGAATGGCTGGAGGCCAATTCACCGCGCGGTGAGTTCTGCCTGGTGCTTGGTGCCGGCGACGGTGCTTTCGCTGCGGCCGAGGAGGAGCTTGAGCCTCTTGACGAGGTGCGCAAGCTGATGGCTGAAGGCGTAGATAAAAAGGCTGCCTTGGCGCAGGTAGCAAAAAAACGTAAAATTCCCAAACGGGAGCTATATAATCAACTAATTTCTGAAGGAGATGGGTTTGACAATGACTAAACCGAGTTACTATATTACAACACCAATTTATTATCCGAGTGACAATCTGCATATAGGCCATGCCTATTGCACAACTATCGCTGACAGCCTGGCACGCTTCCATCGTCTGAAGGGTGAGGATGTATTCTTCCTGACCGGCAGTGACGAGCATGGTCTGAAAATCCAGCGTAAGGCTAAGGAAAAGGGTGTAACCCCGATTCAGTATGTAGATGCAATTATTGCTAACTTCAAGCTGCTGTGGAAAGAGCTGAATATCTCCAACAATGACTTTATCCGCACCAGCCAGGAGCGCCATCACAAGGTAGTTCAGGATGCGCTGCAAAAAATTTATGAGCAGGGCGATATCTATAAGAAAAACTACAAGGGCCTGTACTGTGTTCCCTGCGAATCCTACTGGCTGGAGCGTCAGCTTGATGAAAACCATTGCTGCCCCGACTGCCATCGTCCGGTAGAGGAGATGGAGGAGGAAAGCTATTTCTTTAAAATGAGCAAATACCAGGATTGGTGGCTGCAATTCATCGAAGAGCATCCGGACTTTATCCAACCGGCAAGCCGCCGCAACGAAATGATCAACTTCGTTAAGCAAGGCCTGGAGGATCTGTGCATTACCCGTACCACCTTTGACTGGGGCATTCCCGTACCGTTTGATAAAAAACACGTTGTTTATGTATGGTTCGACGCTCTGCTGAACTATCTGACTGGCATTAAATACGGCACCGATGATGCCTTCTTCCACAAATACTGGCCGGCAAGCCTGCACCTGGTAGGCAAGGAAATCGTGCGCTTCCACACCATTATCTGGCCGATTATGCTGCACGCTATGGGATTGGAAATGCCGCAGGAGGTTTACGGTCATGGCTGGCTCGTAGTTGACGGCGACAAAATGTCCAAATCCAAGGGCAACGTTATCGACCCGCTGGGCCTGATTGATGAATTCGGCGCTGACGCTATCCGCTACTTCCTGCTGCGTGAAATCAACCTGGGCAGCGATGGCAACTTCTCCCGTGATGCATTGATTACCCGTGTAAATGCTGATTTGGCCAACGACCTGGGCAACCTGCTGCACAGAACCGTAAGCATGATTGAAAAATATCATGGCGGTATTGTTGCCGATACCGGTGCCAGCGAGCCGATTGATGATGAGCTGAAGGCTCTCGTTAAAGAAACCGTAGCTAACTATGTTAAGGCCATGGACAACATGGAAATCAACACTGCAATTAAAGGCGTATGGGCTTTAATCAGCCGCGCCAACAAATATATCGACGAAACCGCTCCGTGGATTCTGGCTAAGGACGAGGCTAAGGCTGACCGTCTGAAGACTGTTATGTATAATCTGGCTGAAACCCTGCGTATCGTAGCTATTTTAATCAGCCCATATATTCCGACCACCAGCCCAAAAATTTACACCCAGCTTGGCCTGGCTGTGCCTGAGCAGTTCCTGCTGGCTGACGCTGAGTGGGGCGGCCTGGCAAACGGTACTAAGGTTTGCAAGGGTGAGCCTCTGTATCCGCGTATCGAGGTTACTGAAGACGGCGCAACCATTATCGGCGGCAAACGCTATGAGCATAAGGCTGCAGCTCCCGCACCTGCTCCGGCAGAAGAAGCAAAGCCTGCTATGGAGCCGATTAAACCGGAAATCGCTTTCCCTGACTTCGAGAAGATTGACCTGCGCGTAGGCAAGGTTCTGGAAGCAGAAAAGGTTAAAAAATCCAAAAAGCTGCTCAAGCTGCAGGTAGAAATCGGTGATGAGGTACGCACTATTGTCAGCGGTATCTCCCAATACTATGAGCCTGAACAGATGGTAGGCAAAAACGTTGTTGTTGTAGCAAACTTGGCACCGGCTAAGCTGATGGGTATCGAATCCTTCGGCATGCTGCTGTGTGCTTCCGACGGACAGGGCAATCTTGCTCTTGTTGATCCGCAAAATCTTGCTTCCGGCAGTCGTGTAAAATAAAAAAGTGCTTGACGCACTCTGAGATTTAGAGCAGTCACTCTGATACGTTTTAGCGGATGAGGAGTGCCTGCTCTTCGTCTATTAACATATTGTCTTTTGTTTTGGAAGGGGGACTTATCAGTGTCCGAAAAGCTATTTTCGCGCTTGTTCTGGCGACCGTATATTTTTATAGGCATCAGTATGATTTTAGTGCTGCTCAGCAGCATGGTGCCCTATATCCTGCCGCATGCATGGCTGGGAGAGCATTATCCCGGTTACGATTTCTACATGTTTAAGGGTATGGCCTGGACGCTGAAGCTGGCGTTGCTAATTTATCTATATGGCATCGTCTGCATTTTTACGAAGAATTATTTCCCTAAGCTGAGCAGCCTGTGCACCGAGGAGGTGCGCGCGGTAATTACCGGCTACAAAAGCAGTTGGAGCCGTGGCAAACAGCTGTGTCCTGTTTTTACCTATAAAGTAGGCGACAAGGAATACAGCGAGGCTTTGAATGAAGCTAAGGGAACCAAGGAAAAGAGCGGCGATGTGCTGGAGCGTGGCTTTACGCTGAAGCTGCCGCGTAAAATTATTTATAACCCGCAAAACCCCAAGGAATTTTATCTGCCGGGCTGCGAATATTATTCGCGTAAGGCGGCGGTTTTTCGTTATATTTTGTTCAGCATGCTGCTTTTCTTGCAGCTGTATCTGAACTTTTTTGTGAATGTGAGGTAGATTATGAGCAGAACAGGCTTATGGGATTCGCATGCCCATTTAGATGACGAAGCGTTTAATGAGGACAGAGAGCAGCTGATTGCTCAGCTGGAGCAGGATATGGACGGTATCGTCAATCCAGGCTGTGATGCTGCCAGCAGTGCTGTTGCGGTGGAGCTGGCGGAAAAATATCCGTTTATTTATGCGGCGGTAGGCTGGCATCCGGAAAATTTAAAGGGCATTCCTGCCGACTATCTGCAGCAGCTGGCAGAGTGGGCACAGCACCCGAAGGTAGTGGCAATCGGTGAAATCGGTCTTGATTATTACTGGAAGGAAAACGAGCCTAAGGAGGTACAGAAGCGTATTTTCTTAGAGCAGCTTGACCTG
This sequence comes from Escherichia coli, assembly GCA_963603005.1. GTDB lineage: Bacteria > Bacillota > Negativicutes > Acidaminococcales > Acidaminococcaceae > Phascolarctobacterium_A. Next base: position 29,396 of record CAVCLW010000015.1, read on the forward strand.
GCTAAGCAGTTTGATTTGCCGGTAATTATTCATGACAGAGATGCGCACGGCGATATGCTGGAGCTGTTCCAAAAGGAGGTACACGGCGTACAGGCAGTGTTCCACTGCTTCAGCGGTTCGCTGGAAATGGCGAAGGAGCTGGCTAAGCGTGGCTATTACTTTGGCTTCGGCGGCACGTCTACCTATAAGAATGCGCAGAAGGTGCGCGAGGTTATGCAGTATATTCCCAAGGAGCTGCTGCTGTTTGAAACCGACAGCCCTTATCTGACGCCGGTGCCTTTCCGCGGCAAGCGTAATAATCCGGGCTATACGGAATACACGGCACGCAATGCGGCGCAGGTGCTGGGAATGGAATTTGAAGAGCTGGCGGCAATTGCTACGGCAAATACCAAAAGGTTATTCAAAAAGATAAAATAATTATAGAGTTGCTTTCAGCAAAAATCAGAGAGGTCTTGTGATGCACGGGCCTCTCTTTTTTTTGCGCAGATGTGCGGAGCGCAAAGAATAAATTTATACGGATACCCGCTTTAAAGCTATATCTGCAGTGCTAAATATGTTAAAATATAATGATGTACTAAATTAGTTTAGCTTTGCCGGAGGGAGCAAATAATGAAAGATAAAATTAGCATGCCTTTAATAGAGGCGATGCTGCAATATAAAAGTGAGGACGTCTATCCTCTGCATACTCCCGGACATAAGGGAGGACGCGGCATGCAGCGCTTGCTGCGTCAGGAGCTGGGTGCCAGCGTGCAAATGGACGTGTCGCTGATGAGCGAGCTGGACGATATCCACGAGCCGGAAACCTATATTAAGGAGGCGCAGGAGCTGGCAGCGCAAACCTACGGCAGTGATGCCTGCTTTTGGGCAGTCAACGGCACGAGCCAGGCAATTCATGCAATGCTGCTGACGGCGCTGAACCCGGGGGAAAAGCTGCTGTTGCCGCGCAATGCGCACCGCAGTGTCGCCGGCGGACTGGTTTTGGGTGGTATAGAGGCAGTTTATCTGCAGCCAGAGTATCAGCCGGAATTCGGCATTCAGATGCAGGTTACTGTGCAGCAGATAGAGGCGGCGCTGGCGCAGGACAGCAAAATTAAGGCGGTACTGCTGACCAGCCCCAATTATTACGGTGTAGCGGCAGATGTGCGGGCGATTGCTGATTGCTGCCATGCGCATAATGCAGTATTGCTGGTAGATGAGGCGCATGGACCGCATCTGGGATTCAGTGAGCTGTTGCCTCCGTCCGCTCTGCAGTGCGGCGCTGATGCCTGCGCTCAGAGTACGCATAAAATTTTGGGCGCGATGACGCAGTGCAGCATGCTGCATGTGCAGGGAGCGCGTCTTGATTTGCAGCGTGCGGCGGATGTGATGAGCATTTTGACGACAACGAGTCCCAATTATCTGCTGATGGCATCACTGGATGCCGCCAGAGCGCAGGTGCAGGCCTACGGCGGAGAGATGGCAGCGGCGGCGGTGCAGGCTGCAGCCAAGCTGCGCAGCTTGTGTGCATCCTATAGCGGCTTGCGTGTGCTGGAGGAAGCAGATTGCGGCGGACTGCAGCTTGATACTACCAAGGTTACGGTGAATTTTGCAGCCTGGGGTTATACAGGCGTAGAGGTCGGGGAGCTTTTCCGTGAAGCAAGAGTTGCTGTGGAATTGGTAGATGCCTATAATGTGCTTTTTCTGGTGACCTATGCCGATGTTACTACGGATTATGACGAGGCTTTGGCAAGGATTGCCGCCGTACTGGATAAAATGCAGGCGCAGAAGCGTGCGCCGCTGCAGCTGGCAGCGGCAGCGCAGGTGCCGCAGACGCAGGCGGTACTGCCTTTGCGCGATGTATTTTATCGTGCGAAAAAAGCGGTGCCTTTGGCGCAGGCTGCAGGCAAAATCTGCGGCGAGCAGGTGAGCTTTTATCCGCCGGGAATACCGGTGCTGCTGCCGGGCGAGCTGGTAACGGAAGAAATTATTGCTTACTGCCGCGCGCAGAAGGAGCTGGGTTTGCCGGTAAGCGGACCTGCTGACAGCAGACTGCAAACGATACGTGTTATTGCGGATTGAGGTAAAAAGATGCGAGGATTATTTATTACATTCGAAGGAATAGACGGAGCGGGAAAAACTACGCAGCAGCATTTGGCAGCGCAGGCCTTGCGCGAGCGGGGGTATGATGTACTCGAAAGCCGCGAGCCCGGTGGTACTCAGCTGGCCGAAAAGGTGCGTGCTTTGGTGCTGGACCCGGAACTGCCGCTGACAACGGCAACGCAGACGCTACTGTATCTGGCAGCGCGCAGCGAGCATGTCGACAAGCTGCTGCGTCCGGCGCTGGAAACAGGCAAGATTATCATCTGTGACCGCTTCAATGATTCAACGCTGGTTTATCAGGGACTGGCGCAGGGCAAAGCTCCGGAGGAGATTGCACAGCTGCGCCGATTGGGAGCTTTTGCAACCGGTGGCTTGGAGCCTGATTTGACGCTTGTTTTTGATGCCGACCCGGCAGAATTGCTGGCGCGTCGGCAGCAGCGCGGTGTGCAGGACCGTTATGAGCAGCAGGGGCTGGAGTTTCAGCAGCGTCTGCGTGCAGGATTCTTGCAGCTTGCCGAGACTGAGCCGCAGCGTCTGCAGGTGATTGATGCCTTAGGCACGCAGCAGGAGGTTACTGCTAAGGTGCTGCAGGCTATCGGCAGAGTAATCAGCGGAGAGAAATAAAATGTGGGAGCATATTATCGGCCACACAGAACAGAAAAAATTCCTGCAGAAATATCTGCAGGCCAAGGAGCGTCCGCATGCGCTGTTGTTTAGCGGTGCTGCTGGCTTGGGCAAGCGTACGCTTGCTTTGGATTTTGCCAAGGCATTGCTTTGCTTTAACCATAGCGGAACAGATGGCTGCGAGTCCTGTCGCCTGATGAATTTGCAGGACGGTAATCTGAGCCATCCTGATTTTGTGCTGGTGCAGCACGAATGGGATGATAAAAAAGACCGTTTAAGAGATACGATTGTTATCGACCAGATCAGAGAGCTGACCGCCAAAACGGTGCTGGCACCGGTAATGTCACCGACGCGGGTGTGCCTGGTGGAGGATGCAGATACCATGGTGCCTGCGGCCGCTAATGCTTTTTTGAAGCTGCTGGAGGAGCCTCCGGCAGGCTGGGTGATTATTTTGCTGGCAGCCAATGTAAATAAGCTGCTACCGACTATTATGTCGCGCGTGGTACAGCTGCGCTTTCAGCCAATTGAGCCGCAGTTGGTGGAGCAGGCGCTGCAGGCAAGGAAAATAGAGCCTGCTAAGGCCGCAGTGCTGGCACGTATCAGCGAAGGTTCAATCGGTTTGGCGCTGAATTTAGCCGCAGCCAAGGGGCAGTTGGATGTATTTGAATGCCGCAAGCAGGCGGCAGCCTTTTTAGAGGCATTGCCTTTGGCAATGCCGATGAATTATCTGGCTGGCCGTAGCTGGCTGGATAAAAAGGTGCAGCGCGAGCAGGCATTGCTGCTTGTGCAGCTGTGGCAGCTATTGCTGCGCGATTTAATGATGTGCAAATTGCAGCTTTATGATAGAATATATAATATAGATTTACTGGATGAGCTGAAGAGCCAAAGCAGCGGCTGGCATCTGTCGGCGCTGAAGCAGGCTTTAGTGATTGTACAGGAAGCATATGACGCATTGGTGAGCAGTGTCGGCATGAAGACGGCATTGGAAACCATGGCGCTTAAAATAGATAAAATTTATAAGGAGTGATAATTTATGCCGACAGTAGTAGGCATTCGCTTTAAAAAAGCGTGCAAGATATATTATTTTGACCCGGCGGAAACAGGTGTAGCAAAGGGTGATTTTGCTATCGTGGAAACAGCGCGCGGTGTGGAATACGGCGAGGTTGTTATCGGACCGCGTGAGGTGGAAGACAAGCAGATTGTTTCCCCACTCAAGCCGGTTATGCGTAAAGCAACAGCCGATGATGACATGAAGCTGGCAGAAAACAAAATACGTGAAAAGGAAGCGTTTAATATCTGCCTGCGCAAAATCAAAAATCATGGTCTGCCGATGCGTTTGATTGACGTCGAGTTTACCTTTGATGTGAATAAGATTATTTTTTACTTCACCGCTGACGGACGCATTGATTTCCGCGAGCTGGTTAAGGATTTGGCAGCTGTTTTCCGTACACGTATCGAGCTGCGTCAGATCGGCGTGCGTGATGAGGCCAAAATGCTGGGCGGTATCGGCAGCTGTGGCCGTCCGCTGTGCTGTGCAACCTTTTTGGGCGATTTTGAGCCTGTTTCTATCCGCATGGCCAAGGACCAGAGCCTGTCTTTGAATCCGACAAAGATTTCCGGCATCTGCGGCCGTCTGATGTGCTGCCTGAAGTATGAAAACCATATGTACTGCAAGCATGGCTGCAACGGCTGTGGTCGTCGTGAGCGCATTGAAATTCCCAAGATGGGCAGCAAGGTAGTGACTACTATGGGCGAAGGCAAGGTAGTAGGCATCAACCGCAAGGAGCGTACAGCTGCAGTACAGCTTTCTCCGGATAATACTATTCAGGTGGAGTGGGAAGAGCTTGTTGATGCTTCCCAGGCTGACAATGTCTGAGCAGGAAAACAGCCTGCGCTGTGACTATGTGCCGGGCTGCGGCTATAAAATCTGGCAGGACGCCAAGGAATTCTGCTATACTACGGATGCCGTGTTTTTAGGTAACTTTCCGCATGTTGTGCGTAAGGCTAAGGTGCTGGAGCTTGGCTGCGGCACCGGTGCAATCAGCATGCTGCTGGAAAGCAGAGGCGCCGCAGAGGTGACGGCGTTGGACTGCAATCCGCAGGTAACAAAGCTGGTACGCCAAAGCGTTGCGGATAATTCCCTGCAGGATAAGTTTACTGTTATAGACGGCGATTTACGCAATTACAAGCAGCTGCTGCAGCCGGAGAGCGTGGATTTGGTGGCTGCCAATCCGCCCTACCGCAACAGCGGCAACGTGCGCCAGGTAGGCACTGCTGCCTGCCACGAGGTTACCTCGACGCTGGAGGATTTTTTCCGGGCGGCGGCCTTTGCTGTGCGCTATCGCGGACGCTTTGCTTTGGTGCAGCTGCCAGAGCGCTTTGCCGAAAGCATGCAGCTGGCGCTGAAATATGGCCTGCAGCCGAAGCGTTTGCAATGGGTGCATTCCAAAATTGATAAGCCTGCCTGGATTTTCCTGATGGAAATGCAGAAGGGCGGCAGCTACGGCTTGGATGTTTTGCCGCCGCTGATTATGTATAATCAGGATGGCAGTTATACGGAGCAGGTGAAAAAATTCTATGAGCCTGCTGTTAAATAATCTCAATGGACGGGAAAATGTTAGAATATAAGTAGTCTATATGCTAACAAATTATACATTTTAGATACGCGAAAATGCTGTAAATGTCACGGGTTTGACGCTTCCTGCTGTTTTATGTTAAAATAATTATCGGATTAAGGAGGTTTTTATGATTAAGCATATATGCAGATTACATTTAAATTGTTTATTATCTGCCGTTATCCTTATGCTGATGGTACCCTTCCTGACCGGTTTTGATATTTCACAGCAGGTGACTATTCTTTATGATGGTCAGACCAAGGAAGTGCGTACTAATGCAGTAAAGCCAGGTAAGATTTTGCAGGAGGCAGGCATTGTCCTGGAGAAGGGCGATGGCTGGAAGCTGCAGAATACCAAAAGGGTACAGAACGGCAGTGTGATTGAGGTACTGCGCGGCAAGCCCTTTACTGTTATCCGTGGCAATGAAACGGTAGAATACAAAAGCTGCAAGCCGACTGTAGGCGAAGCGCTGAAGGATTTGGGCATCTCCTACAAAAAGGAGCGTGTTTATCCGGATGTGCATGAGCCGTTCAAGGAAGGCATGCAGGTTTATATTTTGAATGCCGATGAGGAGCTGCAATTCAGTGAAGCGAGTGTAGATATTCCGGTGAAGTATGAGGACGATTACAGTCTGAACTTCGGTACGGAAAAGATACATGTTGAAGGCAAGGCCGGTACAGCGAAGGTTGTTTCCAAAAAGGTGAAAAACGGTGATGGCAGTCATTCCGTACAGGAGCTGACGCGTCATGTGCTGATTGAGCCGGAAACAAAGGTTATCCGCAAGGGTATGGCGATGAGCGTCTATACTCCTGAGGGCTATAAGCGCTATACGAAAAAAATCAGTGCCCATGCCTCTGCTTATGTAGCAACAGGCAGCCGTACTTCTATCGGCCTTGTTCCGTATGAAGGTATTGTGGCTGTTGACCCGCGCTTCATTCCGTATTATACAAAAATGTATATCCCCGGTTATGGTATCGCTATGGCCGGTGATACCGGTGGCGATATGGTTCACCACAGAGTAGATTTGTTCTTTAATGATTATCATCGTGCTATCCAGTGGGGCAGACGCGATGTAGATATTTATATTTTAGCTGATTAAGGTGGAATTTATCTGATGCTTAAGGAAGTGCTCGTAGTAGAAGGAAAAATGGATACGGTAGCGATTGGGAAGGCGCTGGAGGCCGATACAATCGAAACCGGCGGCTTTACGCTGGCACCATATACTCTGCGCCAAATTGAGGCTGCGTATAAAAAACGCGGGATAATTATCCTGACTGATCCTGACGGTGCCGGTGAACGCATTCGCCGCTTTTTGACGGAGCGCTTTCCGGAAGCAGGTCAGGCGTTTATTCCTAAGCGTCAGGCAACTGCCAATAATGACGTAGGCGTGGAGCAGGCGCAGCCGGAGGCGATTTTGGAAGCTCTGGCTAAGGTGCGTCACCATGAATATCGTCCGCAGCAGGAATTTACCATGTGTGATTTATTCCAAAATGATTTGAATGGCAGCGAAAGTGCCTCTGCGCGCCGTGATGCGCTGGGTGCCGAGCTTGGTATAGGCTATGGCAATGCCAAACGCTTTTTGGAACGCCTGAATCATTATGGCGTGAGCCGTGAAGAATTTACGGCTGCTTTAGAAAAATTGGAGAGTGAAGAGTGAATAAACCGGTTATTGCTTCTCCCCAGGTAACGAATCATATTCTGCACCGCTTTAAGCTGCGTGCCGATAAAAAGCTGGGGCAGAATTTCCTAATTGATGAAAATATCGTGCGCCGTATTGTGGAGGCAGCAGAGCTGTCCCCTGCGGATAAGGTGCTGGAGGTAGGCCCGGGCATCGGCACGCTGACACAGGGACTGGCAGAAAGCGGTGCCGATGTTGTAGCAGTAGAGCTGGATAAGCGCCTGCTGCCGGTACTGGATGTTACGCTGGAGGGCTATGATAATGTACGCATTGTCAATGGCGATATCCTGCAGGTAAATATTATGGAAACGGTGGCAGCACCGGAATTTAAGGTGTGTGCTAACCTGCCGTATTATATTACTACGCCGATTATTTTTGCCCTGCTGGAAAAGCGTCTGCCCATGGAGCGCTTAGTTGCTATGGTGCAGAAGGAGGTTGCCGAACGCATGGCTGCCAAACCCGGCAGCAGAGATTATGGTGCGCTTTCGGTAGCTATCCAGTATTACACTGAGCCGGAGATAGCGTTTATTGTACCGCCGACCTCATTTATTCCCGCACCGGCTGTTGATTCGGCTGTTATAGTGTGCAAGCGCCGCTCCGAGCCGCCGGTAAAGGTGTGCGACGAAGCATTGTTCTTCCGCGTTGTGAAGGCAGCCTTCTCCCTCAGACGTAAGATGCTCAGCAATTCGCTGAAGAATATGGGCATCGGCTCCGAGCAGTGTGTGCAGTGGCTGCAGCGCGCCGGCGTAGACGGCAAGCGCAGAGCGGAAACACTCAGCCTGGAGGATTTTGCCGCATTAACCAATACCTTTGGTGTAGAAAAATAAAAAAACGTTAATAAAGAAGTCACTTTACAAAACAGCAGAAAAAGTGTAATGTAGTTTACACTTTTTCTGCTGTTTTGGGCTTTTAAAGGGTTATGTTATTCCTGCGGTGCATCATTAATATTCCAATAAAGCATAACTGATATAAAACTACTTGCCACATGCCCAAACGTTATAATTTGACCTCTTGAAAATTCTGACGAAATCGTTTATATTATAACTACAGGGAATAATAAATATTCCCTAAGGTTTGCGCGGCGCTTCACCTCACACGTTGAAAGCGAGGTAAGTATTATGGAAAAGTTATTAGCAAAAATGTATGAGCAGTCAGAAATAAAGACAGAAAAGAAGCAGTATAGGGTGTTGAACGCACTCAAGGCTGCAGCCTTCCTGAATCTGGCAGTTTTCTACTTCATGTACAATATCAATGTAGCTCAGGGTACTAATCCTGCTTGGGATTACGCCTGGTGGCAGCGGCTGACGCTGTGGAGCATTGTGGTTCTGTGCGGTATGACCTTCAGCCAGGGCAGCAATTACCTCAAATGGGGATTGGGCCTTTTGGGTGTAGGAACTGCGATTTCGCTTTGCACCTACGTTTTCACACCGCAGCATCCCATTTATTTCGGCATCTTTACCTTCCTTGGTCTTGCTTATCTGGTAGTACAGCCCATTCATTGGTGGCTGCAGAAGTCTCCCGGTTCCTGTGGTTGGCTGTTATCTGCAATAGCCTATGATTTGACCAGGCATCTTACCGATGGCGTGATTATCTGGCAAGGTAAGATAATCGGACATCTGCCGTCCTTCCTGTACGGTGACTGGAACGTATGGCTGGGGCTGCCTAGTGCAGATTTTGTGTCGTTGGAGTATGTGCCTTTCCTGCCGAACATCTTCTTATTCTTGTGCGGCCTTTACCTGTTCCAGTTTATGTCCGAGCATGAAAAAGGACAAGCTTATCTGAAGAAGCTGAGCTAAGTTAACAAGCCTTTCTTTAAAAGTCAATTTGCATAGAAAATCTCGTAGTTATCAAGTTTGTCTGCATATGGTGTTATCCCTCTACTTATTTCTTCTTAACCTTTAACACCCCTTGCTTTTAGCCAATGTCCCAACAAAGCTAATGTCCCCGGACTCATAATTAACGAGAGAGAAAGAAGAAAATCCTCCGCAGCTGGCGAGCTGTCGGAGGATTTTTCTTTATGGCTGGTTTAATTTAAAGCTGTCTATGGAATAAATTGCCTGGGGCAGATAGTTATCTGCCTGCAGCGCAGGCATTACGTAAAGCAGCTGGTAGGTTTTACCGTTCTGCTGCGCTTCTGCAGTCAAAAGCAGCTTGTCGCCGTGATAATCATTGTGGGCGCTCAGGCGGCAGGTCCAGATAAATTGGCTGCCATGCTGCCATTGCCAATATACCTTGGCGTTTTCATAGACAGGCAGAGCTGCTGTTGCCTTAAAGGCGGCAGTATCCGTAGGGTCTAGCACGGTTGCTGCCAGCATCAGATTGTTGCCTGCAGTGCGCACCAGCATAGCTCCTTCGGTTTGCGGCAGGTCTGCCAGCGGATTTTTACCGAAGGCCTTGGGCACGGCCATACTATAGCCGCCGGCTTCACTGCTGACAATCGTAAAATCGTTTACTTGCGGTGTACGCATGAACTGCCTGGGCAGCGGCGGCTTACCTACTAAATTAAGCTTAGGCTTAGGTTTGGGCTTATCTGCAGGAGCAACAGGCTCGTTGCTGATAACAGGCGGAGTGGCTGCAGCGTTTGCAGCTTCGGGGGTTATTGGTACTTCTGTAACAGATGCTTTTGCTTCATTCACTGTCGTGGATACTTCTGCTACGGCTTCCTCCTGCTTTGGCGTTGCCGGTACAGTCGGAGCAGTGCTTACGATGTTATTGTCTGAAGCGGGTTCCTCTGATTGGGGAACGTCAACCTTGCTTTCTGCTTCCGTCGGTTCAGCAGGTTTGGTGGGTACAGTGGAAACTACAGCTGACGTTTGCGCAGCATCATTTGGCAGCTCCTCGGCTGCAGCCACAAAGCTGCTGCCTGCAAGGCTGAGCAGCAGCGAGCAGATTAAGGCTGTGCGCCTCATAATTTATCGCAGACTTCGTTGATGGCTGCTTCGTCTACACGCATAGCGGCGATGGTTTTTTCCATCAGCTCGTCCAAAGGCCAGCCCAGAATATCGGCACCTTGTTTGATTACATCGCGGCTGCAGCCAGCAGCAAAGTGTTTATCCTTAAATTTTTTCTTCAGGGATTTCAGCTCCATGTCCTGTACGCTTTTGGAGGGACGCATCAGGGCAGCGGCACCGATTAAGCCGGAAAGCTCATCGATAGCGAAAAGCACCTTTTCCATCTGATGCTCAGGTTCGATGTTAGCGGCAGTCAGGCCCCAGCCGTGGCTTGCAGTAGAGCGGATAATGCTTTCGTCTACGCCGTGCTCGCGCATCAGCTCCTGAGATTTTACGCAGTGCTCCTCTGGATACAGCTCAAAATCCAGGTCATGCAGCAGGCCTACGATGCCCCAGTATTCCTCCTGGTCTGCGTAGCCGAGCTCCTTGGCAAAGTAACGCATAATGCCTTCTACAGTCAGCGCATGACGCAGATGAAAGGATTCCTTGTTATATTGACGTAATAAATTCCAGGCTTCTTCTCTGTTCATATTATTTTCCTCCTAATGCTTTGTTGTTTTTCTATAAAATGCGGGTGCTTGGCTCGCTTTTAAACATTTTCAGCCTGCGGATGCTTGGCACGGTAATCACTGATCATATCGTGCAGCGTAGTGTGGTCAACTACGCCGTCGATGGCCTGCTGAATTTTTTTGTAAAGACCGATGGTGATACAGGAGTCAAACTGATCGCAGGGTGTTTTGCAGTCCAGGCAGGATACGGGAGCCAGACTGCCCTCGACTGTGCGCAGAATTTCGCCGACAGTGTATTCATTAGGCGTGCGCGCCAGACGATAGCCTCCCTGAGCGCCGCGGGCGCTTTGGACAAAGCCTGCTTTACTCAGCTGGTGAATAATCTGCTCTAAGTATTTATCGGAAATATTTTGCCGTTGGGCAACTGTTTTTAATGGTATATAGCTACCGGTGTGGTTGATTGCTAAATCGAGCATCAATCGCAGGGCATAACGTCCCTTGGTAGAAATTTTCATTACGGTCACAACCTTTCTAATGACTATATTCTACTATGAATTTAGTAGGAATTCAATAATGATTATCATATCTGTGTTGTGCGGGCATAAATTAATGATTCTGTACACCGAATATGAAAATGCTAGTGCCATTTTATTACTTTTGTGTTAAAATACCCTTATACAACTATTTTTGGAGGAAGTAAGATGGAAAAAAATAAATTAGATAAAACCTTTAAGCATTATCTGGGAATTTTTACCGAGGACAAGGAATTGGGTAAGATTTTAAACAAGGTATCCTTCCAGGAATTATTCAATCCTAAGTTTTTGCAGGAAAACAGCAAATTTACTTCTATGGATGATATGATCTGGCGCAGCGGTTTTGGCATTATGAACCTGATGGAAGTAGAAAATGTTAATCAGGATAAGTGGAATGAGTATATTGCCAAAAATACCGAATGTGAAACCTGGCACGATTTTGGCAAGGTAGCAATGATTGACTGGATGAAAAACAAACTGGAAGAAGTAAAAAAATCCAAAAACTAAAATCTTCGTTGCCGGAGCTGAATGCTTCGGCAATTTTTGTCTTATGAGGGGAATGAATAATGGAAATAGTTTTACATGCATTAAACGGTGTGCTGACCATTATGCTGATGATTGCTGTCGGCTTTTATTTAGAGCGCAGGGGCTGGTTCAGCGAGGAAAGTGTGGCGCTGATTTCGCGTCTGGTGAATTATGTCTGTCTGCCTACATATATGCTGACCAATATTTTGGGGCAGTTTAAGCATGACCAGCTTATTACGCTTTCGCATGGCCTGATTGTACCGGTTATTTCGATGCTGGCGGGCTATTTTATCAGCAGACTGCTCGGACGTCTGATAGGTGTGCCGCGGGAGCACAGAGGAATTTTTTCCATCTGCGTCAGCTTTTCCAATACAATTTTTATCGGCCTGCCGTTAGGTATAGCCTTGTTCGGTGATGCAGGTGCGCCGTATATTATGATTTACTACATGGTGAACACAACGCTTTTCTGGACTATCGGCTTTCATGATTTGGCGAGCAGCAATGGCGTAACCATGCCGCTTTTCAGCCGTAAGACGCTGAAAAGCATTATGTCGCCGCCGCTGATGGGCTTTATGTTGGGCGTAGTGATGGTTCTTCTGGAATGGAATCTGCCTGAGCCGGTGTTCAAGTCCTTTCATTATCTGGGCAGCATGACTACGCCGTTGGCGATGCTGTTCATCGGTATTGCCATGAGTAAAACCCGTTGGGAGGAGGTTGTCTTAGGCAAGGAGCTGGTAGTTGCTATGCTGGGACGCTATTTAATTTGTCCTTGGATAGTTTTCCTGATTCTGCCGTTTTTCCATCTGGAGCCGCTGATGGAAAAGGTATTTGTCATTATGGCGGCTATGCCGGCGATGACTAATACGGCGATTGTTGCTAAAGGATATGGCGGCGATTATAAATATGCCGCTATGCTGACTGCGGTAAGTACGGTGCTGGCGGTCTTTGCAATACCGTTTTATATGTGGCTGGTACACTGAAAAATATTTGCTGTTATAAATGTCACTGTTTGTGATAAAATAAGCATAGAGTAGTTTAAAATATAAATGTTGTAAATGAGGAGGACTGAATTATGGAGTATAACAAGCTGTCTGACGAAATAATTGCCAAGCTGCAGGCCTTGGTCGGCGTGCAGAATGTAGTGACGGATGCAGGGCAGATGGAAATATATGCCCATGATGAAGTAACTGACCCGGCTTATCATCATATGCCTGAGGCTGTCGTATTTGCGGAAAATGCACAGCAGGTGGCGGCTGTGGTCAAGCTGGCGAATGAATATCACTTCCCGGTTGTGCCACGTGGCGCAGGCACAGGTCTTGCCTGCGGTGCAGTGCCCATTTACGGTGGTGTAGTGCTTTCGCTCGAAAAGATGAATAAAATTATCGAGGTTAATGCCGATGCTATGTATGCGGTTGTAGAGCCGGGTGTGCGCACTTCCGATTTGCAGACTGCGGCTGCGGCCAAGGGAGCCTTTTATGCAGGCGACCCCTGCAGCGGTGATTCATGCTTTATCGGCGGCAATGTGGCGACCAATGCCGGTGGCAATCGCGCGGTTAAATACGGTACTACGCGTCATCAGGTATATGCCGTTGAGGTGGTAAATCCTACCGGCAAGATTGTGCAGCTGGGAGCACGCCTGCAGAAGCAGACTACAGGCTATTGCCTGGAGCAGCTGATAATCGGCAGTGAGGGTACTCTTGGTATCATTACACAGATTACAGTGAAGCTGTTGCCGTTGCCTAAGTACAGCATGGATCTGCTGGCGGTTTTTGAATCCCCTGAGGATGCTATCGGCACGGTAAACAAGCTGGTTATGGCCGGTATTATGCCTACCTGCGTAGAATACATAGATAATATCACTATCAAATCCGTAGAGCGTTATCTCGGTACAACGCTGCAGGGCAGTGAAAAGGGCAATTATCTTATCGTAGAAGTGGAAGGCACCAGCGAGGATGACTTGGATGAAAAGGCTTGTACGATGGATGAAATCTGCTCGGAAAACGGTGCCGGCGATGTGCTGGTAGCGGAGCACGATAAAATCTGGCAGGCGCGCAAGGCCTTCGCTGAAGCAGTACGTGCGGAAAGCCTGATTGTTTGCAAGGAGGACGTTGTCTGCCCGGTAGACCATGAGCCTGCGCTGTTGGCAGAAATTTTGCGTCTGGCGGAAAAATATCAGCTGGTAACACGCATTGCCAGTCACGCCGGTGACGGTAATATCCATCTGAATATCCTGAAGCAGGAGGCAGAGGATTATGCGGACTGGGATGCCAGAGTCAAAGCCAACCAGCAGGAGCTGTACCGTTTTATTTACGCGCACGGCGGTCGCTTGAGCGGTGAGCATGGCATTGGTTATAAACGCAAACAGCTGATGGAGGAATTTACTAATCCCGATGAGCTGGAAATGATGCGTGCGATTAAAAAAGCCCTGGATCCCAATAATATCCTGAATCCGGGCAAAATTTTCGATATAGAGTAGCATATATTAAGTAAAAGGGCATTGCCGAGAGGTGATGCCTTTTTTGCTGCACTTATTTTTATATATAACGCATAAACAATATTGATGTTTGGGGATGCGTTCGCAAAGAATCGGTAATCAACAAACAAAAATTCATAAAAATGTTGACAAAGTTCGTGTGGCACACTATAATATAAGCAAACAGAGATTTATTAGGTGGTGATAGATATGAAAAAGTTTTTAAGTATTATCTGCTGTGCTTGTTTCCTTTATGCCGGATATAGTGCTGTGTTTGCTGATGAACCTGTTTATAAGGAATATACGGTGACTGTCGCTGAGGGCGAAACACTGTGGGAAATTGCCGGTCGTCATACAGAAGCGCGTGAGGATGTGCGTGAGGTTATTTTCCGCATTGAACAGGCGAACAAACTTAACTCTAAGCATATTTATCCCGGTCAGGTTTTGAAGGTGCCGCTGCGCGTTCATGATAACGGGCTGATGGTAGCGGAAAGATAGATGAGAATATAAATATATAATAAGCAAAATGATAAGGGCTGTTGTACATGCAGGGTGGTACAACAGCCTTTGGTACTTTATAATCTAGATTGTGAAGCTCTTGATAACCTTTAGGGATGCTCTTCGGTTATAGGGAAATATAAATTCCGGGCAGTAACAATCTCGTTACTTTAATTTCACAGAATACTTGCAAGGCTTTTGACGCTGCTTGTCGAATATAATAAATATTCGAGGAGGTATGCGTTATGAGAAATAAGAAATGGATTGCGGCAGCACTTGTGTGCGGTTTTGTTTTAGGTAACAGTATGCCTGCAGCGCAGGCCGGTATTTTGGATAAGGTTCTCAAGGGCGGCGTTATCGGTTATGCTGTAGATGCTACCGCTCCGGCGTTGAATAACGCAATTAACTCTGTAACGGCCAAATACGGTGTAAGCTCGACGGATGCTACGAAGGTAGTACCGGTTATTTCTGTCGGTGACGGCAGCCGTGCCGGTGCAGCGCAGGTTTCCGGTCCGCAGTCTAAGGTTGATCAGGTGAAGGCAGCGCTGATGATTGAGCAGACGTTGTTGGGTGTGCGCTGCAAGGTGCTGATTCCGGTAGATAATGTGTCATATCAAAATGTTAACCGTGTACAGGGCGTGGGCGTGAGCGCTTCGCTGGACGTAAAGATTTAAAAGAAGAGTGAATTTGGCATAAAAAGTTGCTGGGACATAACTTAGCCTTAAATAGAAAAACCGGTGGAATTTTACTTGACGGTAAACCTCCACCGGTTTTTTAGTACATAAAGCACATAACAAGCTTTTCTGTTAGGCTTAAATAATCGGCGACACGTTCAATGCCATCGGGCCGTGTTTACCGCGTGAAAGATGATAGGAAACACGCTGGCCCTCCTGCAGACAGCGATAGCCGTCGGAACGGATGGCTGAAAAATGCACGAAAACCTCCTGACCGTTGCGTGCTTCTATAAATCCATAGCCTTTGTTATTATTAAACCATTTTACTGTACCAATACTGAGCATAATTAAGCACCTTCTTTGACAAATATTATACTAACAGCTGTTGTAATGGATTATAACATACAATCTTGCAGAAAACAAGAAAAATTCAGAAAATTAAAACGAAATAATTAGAGTAAGAAAAAATCTTACTCTAAGATGCTCCATTTGTCGAAAATATGCAGCTTATTGCTGTAAAGCTGTATCCAGCGGCCGACGAGGATGGCGGCGGCAATCGTGCCTACGCCTACGCCGCGCATAGCACCGAAGTGCATAAAGGAAATTGCCAGACTGATAGCAACGAGTGTGCAGTCAAAGCAGTTTTTGATGATGCTGAATTTAATTTTGCTGACGAAGGCGATAACTAGGACGATGCCCTCACCGGCGGCAACAAAAATTTTAGCGCGGATGCAGAGAAAAACGCCGAAGGCAAGGATGATGGTGCTAAGGATGCAGTCAAACCATTGCCAAAACAAGGTATACGGTGCTACCCAGCTCAACAGGTTCATCGAAAAATCTATGCAGTAGCCGAAGGCGAGCAGTGTTACCAGCTGGCCCAACAGCTCACGCCAGTAAATTTGCCGCAGCAGAATGGGCTGGGCAATAATAAAAAGCAGATTCATGACAATGGTTATTTCACCGATGCTCCAGGGTGTAAACATACTCAGAACCCATGGTACACTGGAAATGGGTGAGGTGCCTAAATCAGCTTTACAGGAAAGAGCGATGCCGATGGTCATGGTAAAGATACCGACGAGAAACATGCAGCAGCGCTGCGGAAAATATTGCTTGTGCAAGCTAAGAACCCCTTTGAAAAAATAAAAGACGCCTATGTACGGTAGTCATTACTGTACAAGAACGTTATATATATTATACCATTTTTGTATGAAATACACAATACGGCTTGTCGGCAGGCGTAAAGCCTTTGCTTTTCAGCGGTTGATGTAGTACAATAATATATTGAAGAAATATATCCATAAAGGAGGATAACCTGTGATTCGTAAAACATCTGCCATGGTTGAGGCCGGTATTTTAGCTGCCGTTGCCATCGTTATGGCTTTAATAAGTATGTATGTGCCTGTGCTGGGTGCTTTTGTTAATTTTGTCTGGCCCTTGCCGATAGTTATCTGCGGCTGCCGTCATGGCTTGAAATGGAGCATTATGACGCTGTTGGTTGCTACAGTGATTATCGCGATGATTATCAGTCCGATTAATGCCTTTTTCCTGGCGGCGATTTTCGGCCTTTTGGGCTTGATTTTGGGCGAGTGCATGCGACGTCATCTGCCGCCGATGAAAATGATGCTTTACGGCAGTGTCGGCGCTGTAATTGCGCTGGTGCTGAATATCGTGCTGAGCTTCTGGGTACTGGGCATTGACCCGATTGAGATGATGTTCAGCTCCTTCCACCAAAGCTTGGAGCAGCTGACGATTTATTACCGCGAGCACGGCATGAGCGAGGCCGATATCAAAAAGACTGTCGACGGTTATGCTGAAATGCTGCGCATGATGCGTATTATCATGCCGGGTGCTTTTCTGATGTGTGCGCCGCTGATGGCCTTTGTGAACTACATGGCAGCCAAAAAGATTCTTACGAAGCTGGGTGAAAGCTTTGAAGCCTTTCCTCCGTTTACGATGCTGCAGGTTCCCGGCTGGATTTTGTGGCCTTATGCCGCGTCCCTGTTTGCGGTAACCTATTACTATCAGCATGATCAGGCAAGCTGGATGTATACACTGTCTGTCAATGTACAGACGGTCTGCAGCTTTGTGCTGGTTTTGCAGGGCATCGTGCTGCTGTACTGGTTTGTAGCAACAAAGCACAAGCCGCGTTGGTGGGCCAATATCGGTATAGCGTTGCTCTTTATAGTGCCTATCTTTACTCAGATTATGGTTTATGTAGGTGCCTTTGATATTGTTATGGACTTCAGGAAAATCCGTCCTGCAAGCAGATTCAGAAAACAAAGGTAAAGTTCGGCAGCTGTGCCGGATTTGAGGTGAAAATAATGTTCAGTAGGTTTAACCGGAATATGAATTCCAAAGCGGATACTAATATTTATTTGCTGATAATTGTGCTGCTGGCAGTATTGGTCTGCTATCTGCAGCCAAAGCTGATTTTTCCTGCACTGATTCTTTTTTGCGTTATCTATTATTTCAGCCGCCAGAATCTTATTAACAGGGAAATCTTCTTCAGCAGTTATCTGGATAATATTATCCGCAATATTGAACGTACCAACCATTTTGCGGTGCGCAAGCTTGATGTAGGTATTGCTGTTTTTTCTAAGGACGGCAAGCTGCAATGGAAAAATGAATTGTTCGCCGCCTGGACAGGCAAAAGTAATCTGGAGGGCAAAAAGCCTGAGGAAATTCTGCCGTTGGCACAGAATGCTTTTGAGCTGATGAGTGTGCGTGATGGGGAGCAGGTTATTCAGATTGAGGACCACTATTACCGTATGCGCTATTACAGTGTAGAAACGCAGGAGCGTCACAGCAAAAAGGAAAATACCTCCAGCGGCCTGATGCTGTATCTGACGGATATCACGGATTATGAGCTTTTGCGCCAGAAATACAGCAATGATAAGCTGTGCCTGGCCTATGTGCGCTTTGATAACTACGAAGAGGTTATGCGCGGGCTGAGTGAAACCAATATGGCCAATTTGAATGGCGAAATCAACGAGCTGCTGACGAAGTGGGCTGCCTCTAAGCAGGGCTTTATCTGCCGTATGAACAAGGAAAGCAGTCTGATGGGCTTTTCCATGTCTGCCGTAATGGATATGATGGAAGATAAGTTCATGATTCTCGATAAGGTGCGCGAAATCCGCAGCGGCAATAAAATACCGCCGACTGTAAGTATAGGCGTAGCCTGCGACGGAGTTACGCTGGAGGAGCTTATCGGCAATGCCAATAAGAGCCTGTATCTGGCATTAGGCCGCGGCGGCGACCAGGCCGTAGTAATGAAGGATAAGAATACGCAGTTCTTTGGCGGCACGAGCAGTGTCGGTGCCAAAAGTACGCGTGTACGTGCCCGCATTGTAGCGCAGACGATTCATGAGCAGATGCTGCAGGCTGACCGTATCTTTGTTATGGGACATGTCAATGAGGATTATGATGCCATCGGCGCTACCATTGGTATGGCTAAGCTGGGCCTGTCGCTGGGCAAGGAAACCTATATTGTCAGCAGCGAGCATAACTCTTACTATAAGCGCATTACCGAGGTGCTGGATAATGAGAACATCATTCTTTCGGCTAACGAAACTAAGTATATAGATATTATGCTGAGCGGTGCGGATGCTTTGCCGCTAGTTACCAATAAGAGCCTTTTGGTTATTGTCGACCATCACCGCGAGGTACTTTCTGCCAGCAAGGCTGTACTGCAGGCTTGCCGAAACCGCATTATCATCGACCATCATCGTCGTGCCGAGGATATTATCGGTGATACAACACTGCTGTATCTGGAGCCTTCCAGCTCGTCTACCAGTGAGCTGGTAACGGAGCTGATTGGTTATTTTGATGACAGGCTTGATATTACACCGGCGGAGGCAACTGCCTTGTATGCAGGCATTGTCCTGGATACGAAAAACTTTAATGTGCAGACAGGCGAGCGAACCTTTGAGGCTGCCGCTCTGCTGCGCCGCTGCGGTGCTAATCCGAATCTGATACGCCAGCTGTTTAAGGATGATTTGAGCTTTGTACAGCAGAAGGCTAAGCTGATAGCCGGAGCTAAAATGCCGATACCGGGCTTATCCATTGCAGTTATGCGTAATGCCGATAATGATACTATGTCTTCCGTGCTTGCCGCGCAGACAGCGGATACTCTGATTACTATTGAGAGTGTAGCTGTAGGCATGGCAATTGTTGAATATAAAGATGGTTCCCTGAGCATAAGTGCCCGCAGTGACGGTAGCGTCAATGTGCAGGTAATTATGGAAGAGCTGGGCGGCGGCGGTCATCAGACGGTGGCCGGTGTGCAGCTGGCAAATAAACGTGCCAGGGATGTAGAAGCGCAGATTATTGCGCTGACTAAAAAACAGTTAGAGGAGTGTCGAACAGATGAAAGTAATTCTTTTACAAGATGTTAAAAGCTTAGGCAAAAAAGGTGAAATCGTAGAAACCGCCGAAGGCTATGGCCGCAACTACCTGCTGCCGCGTAAATTGGCTAAGGAAGCTACCGCTGCTAACCTTAACCAAGCTAAACAGGACCAGGCAACCGCTAAGCATCGTGCGGCTCAGGCTAAGGATGAGGCTGTTGTTCTGGGCGCGCAGGTAGAAAAGGTTGTAGTAACCATGAAGGTACGCGTGGGTGAAAACGGTAAAATGTTTGGCTCCGTAACCTCCAAGGATGTTGCCGAAGCTTTGATTAAGCAAACCGGTCTGAATATTGACCGTCGTAAAATCGAGCTGAAATCCGCAGTTAAGGGCTTAGGCGAATACACCGCTGTTGCTAAGCTGCATACCGATGTAACTGCTACCTTCAAGGTTATGGTAGTTGCCGAATAATTTCAGAGCGAAGCTGATGCATGTGGCAGTCGCCGGTGGCGGCTGCCGCTTTTACTTGTGAGCCCTGTTACCTTCCACTCTTGACGGCTGCAAGGGTATGATGCTGCCATGTCTGGCGGTAGCTGGGAAAAATTAACTTTTCCTAAGTAATTTATATCACAGGTACTTCCTTTTTTGATTATTTAGGTGTAAAATATTTGCTGTTCCGCAATTGTTTTTGAATACTTGCGGAATATATGAGAATACAGGTCAAAAGATGATTTTGACCGACGAGAGATTTTTAAGAAAGAACCAAGCTAATCTGCAATGAGAATTATGAGAGAATGAGAGGGATGCAGATGGAAGTAGCAGGCTTTTTGGCCTTAGGTATTTTAGTTGGCTTATTGGGGGCGCTTTTAGGCATTGGCGGCGGTATGGTGATTGTACCGCTTCTGGTGTTTGCTTGGCATTATGAACCGCAGCTGGCCATCGGTACTTCGGTGCTGGTGGTACTGCTGAATGCTGTTTCGGGGACCTGGGGTTATATCAGGCAGAAGAAGGCTTGCGTAGATGCAGCCTTGAAATTTGCCGTGGCTACCGTTCCCGGTGCATTTTTAGGCAGCTATGCCGCAGAATATCTGCAGGACAGGCTTTTTTATCTGGTGTTTGGCGCTTTCTTTGTGCTGGCGGCGATAAATATGTATCGTAAGGCCAATAAGGAGGCGGCTGGTAAGACGGCCAGCGTGGTGCCGGAAGTCTATAACTGGAAGCTGGGCGTTCTTTGCAGCGTCGGTGTGGGCTTTTTAGCCAGCATTTTGGGCATAGGCGGCGGTATTGTCCACGTTCCCTTTATGGTTTATGTACTGAATTTCCCGGTGCACGTGGCCATTGCTACTTCTACCTGCATTTTGGCAGTTTCCTCGCTTGCAGGCTTAGTTTCGCATGCTATGCTGGGGCATATTGTGTGGACCAGCGGCTTGGCGATTGGTGCGGGTGCCTTTGTCGGTGCTCAGGGCGGTGTAGCCTTGGCGCAAAGGCTGCAGTCCGGCATTTTGATGAAGCTGGCGAGCGTACTGGTGCTGATTACCGGCATTAAATTTTTGATGAATGCTCTATAAAGTGCAGTATGTTTATAATTACTCAAACTTCCCACACGTAAAAAGCCAATAAACCATTGAAAACTGCATATTTCA
>CAVCLW010000016.1:0-48224 GCA_963603005.1 Escherichia coli
TGAAATATGCAGTTTTCAATGGTTTATTGGCTTTTTACGTGTGGGAAGTTTGAGTTAGTAATAATATTGATAACACCGGCGCTGGCATTAGAGCCGTAAAGAACAGTAGCGCCGCCCTTAACAACCTCAATGCGGTCAATAATATCGGCAGAAATGGATTCCAGGTCATAGTTGCCGTCCTGGTTCAGAGGAATGCCGTTTACTAAGATAGCAACGTTATCCTTAGAAATGCCTCTGAAGCCGATATAAGTATTGCCGGTCGGAGAAGCGGTTAAGGTAAAGCCGGGAATATTTTTTACTACCTCCATAACGTTATTGGCACCCAGCTTTTCGATTTTCTGCTGATCATAAATTTCTGTTGCAGCAGGAATATCTACATCTCTTTTCTCATAACGGGCGGCAGTAACCATTATGGGATCCAGTACATACTCATTTAATGCTTCATGTGCCATTACCGGCGCAGCAAACAGCATACAGCCTAAAGCTACAGCGCTGTTTACCATTTTCTTACTCATCGAACTCATCACTCATACACTCCTTGAAAATTTTAATAATATAGCGTAAAATAATAATATTGGCTTTTGATAACTTATACCACGTTATCAGTATTATCTTACAACATACAACGCTTATACAGTCAAGAGGTTTTTTATGAAGGATTCACGTTATTTCACTCCCGGTGAACTGGCAAAGCTGCTCGGCATATCCAAGCAGCTTCTGTTATATTATGATAAAAACGATATTTTTTCACCAGAGTTTGTGGACGAAAACGGCTACAGATTTTACGTTTTATCGCAGTATTTCACCCTGCAGATTATCATCTCTCTCAGAAAGCTCGATGTTTCCTTAAAGGAAATCAAAGCTTACTTAAAGAGCAAGGATATAAACCTGCTAAAAGATATATATCGCAATAAATAAACTGAATATAAAAAGCAGATTGAAGAACTGCTGTATTTAGAAAAAACGATGCAGCAGAAAATCTCTTTTTTGAACGATATTCAAAATCTGCCGCTTAACCAGATTCTTCTGGAAATCCAGGAAGAGGAATATCTATATTTCAGTGAAGATATCAGCTTTCAACAGCCTATAAAGCAAAGGATGAAAATTTTAGCAAATCATATGTTGCCGGTGTTCTCTTATGAATCATTTCAGGAATATCTGATGGGCTTTCACTATGACAGCAACGATTTTTTCCACGAGAACCACTTGACTCAATACAATGTATTTATTACCGCAAACAGCAAGCTTAATTATACTAATCCTATAAAGGTGATTAAAGAAAAAGGTCTGTATCTTTGTGTTTATTGCAATGCACACTACGGCGTAATAGACAGCAAAATCAAAGAACGGATTGTAAAATTCATAAAGCAAAACAAATTGCTTTATCATGGCGGTATCTATCTTTTCCCCTTGAGGAACTTTTGGTCCACATCTAAACCGGAGGAAGAGCTTGTTAAGCTCTGCTTAAGAGTAGAATATACTGATTGAGGTGTATAGCTATTATATACCTTGTTTTTCAACCTAAAACACTGAAAAGAAGCTTGTAACACTTCGAAGCTGACGCATTTGCGCCGGCTTCTTTTTCTTCTGCGAAGTATATACATCCGTAAGGTTATTTTTGTGCTATAATATTAGTTACAAAAATTCGAAGAAAAGAGTTATATTTATGGACGATAAAGAACAAAAATTCAAAACCTACCGTTCGCTCAGCAACATGCACAACTTCCGCCTGCGCCTGTTTGCGGAGGGTATTCTCACCGGTATCTTAGCCGGTATAGTCATCAGCTTCTTCCGCTTCGCCCTTTCGGAGATGGAATACCTGCGCGGTGCGCTCTACAACCGCCTATGGGTGAGCGACTGGAGCATCAACGCCTGCTGGTTCGCCGTGCTCATCGCCATCGCCTTCATCCTGCACAAGCTCAACTGCATCGAGCCTATGGCAGCAGGCAGCGGCATTCCGCAGGTTAAGGGAGCAATTTTAGGCCTGATGAAGATGCGCTGGCTGCACATTCTCTGGGTTAAGCTCACCGCCGGCATCATCGGCATCGGCGCCGGTCTTTCCCTAGGACGCGAAGGCCCTTCCATCCAGCTGGGCGCAGTAACAGCACAAGGCATCAGCCGTCTTATGGGACGCACACGCATGGAAGAACGCTATCTGCTGACCAGCGGTGCCAGTGCCGGTCTGGCCGCAGCCTTCAACGCTCCGCTTGCCGGTGTTATCTTTGCTTTGGAAGAACTGCACCGCAACTTTTCCATCATGGTTCTGCTGCCCTCCATGGCCGCAGCCTTCACTGCAACGATTATTTCACGTGCCATCTTCGGCCGTGCGACAATTTTTGATATCCCCGACTTGCAACTGCTTCCTATCGGCTATTACGGTATCGTGATTCTGGTTGCCCTCTTCAGCGGTCTGGCAGGCGTTATCTTTAACTGGGGACTGCTGAACATCGGCCGCTTTTACAGCCTGCCCTGCTTCAAGCGTCCGGTAGAGAAAATTGCCTTTGCCCTTATCTGCGCCGGCATTTTAGGCTACTTTCTGCCCGAGGTTTTGGGCGGCGGCAACGATCTGATTAATCATCTGGCCAAAGCACCTGTATCCTTGCAGCTTCTGCTGATTTTTCTTGCAGGCAAGCTGATTTTTACGCTCATCAGCTACGGCTGCGGCGTTCCCGGCGGTTTCTTCCTGCCGATGCTCGTTATCGGTGCTCTCTGCGGCAGTATCTGCGCTCAGATTCTGATTATGCTTGGCTGGATTGAGCCTGCATATGCCACAAATATTATGGTAGTTGCCATGGCTGCACTCTTCGCTTCTTCCGTACGCGCTCCTATCACAGGCACCGTGCTGATAATGGAAATGACCGCCAGCTACCAGCAGCTGCTTTCGCTGGCGATTGCTGCTATGGTAGCCTTCGTCATTGCGGAGCTGTGCCACAGCAAGCCAATATACGAGGAGCTTATGCAGCGCATGCTGCACAAAAAAGCACCGGAGCTGGCTGTACTGGAGCAGCGCAACGTTATCGAGCTGGCAGTTTGCAGCGGCAGCAGTGTCAGCGGCAAGCTTATCAAGGATATCCCCTGGCCTCCCAATACACTCTTAGTAGACGTCAAGCGCGGTGAATCCCAAGTTATTCCTGCAGGTGATACACGACTGCTCAGCGGCGATTTCATTTATGTTCTTACAGCTACCGAGCATGTAGAAGAGCTGACGAAAATGGTAGAAGAATAATTATATACCGTACATAAAAACAGAGAGCCTGCTAAAACAGCAGACTCTCTTATTTTTGCCTTGATTACAGGCCAAGCATTACATCAATAATTTCTTTATCGGTTTCTACCATGCCCTGGCTGGCAATTTTGCCGACTGCAGCAATGGTTTCATCGGCAGTATTTTGGACAATGCCGTCACCGCCGGCAAAGTTACGTTCTGCCACGGACATATCAACGCCCATCAAACCGCCTTCAACAGCCATAGCAATTTTAGCTGCGCAGGAGGATTTAGCACCGTCGCAGATAATACCGCTGTTGATAGCCAGAGCATTTTCTACAGCATGCTCAATCTGGTCATCGGTGCAGTCATACAGGAAAGCGATTGCCGCACCTGCACCGCAGCCGGCACTGATAGCACCGCAGTATGCAGACAGCTTGCCGATACCCTGCTTCAAGTAGATGGTAACAAGATCGCTCAGAAGTACTGCACGCAGCATTTTCTCTTCGCCTGCAGCCAATGCATGTGCATAAACAACAACAGGAACGGAAGCGGTAATACCCTGGTTGCCGCTGCCGGAGGTAATTACTACCGGAAGCTCACAGCCGTTCATGCGCGCGTCACTGCCTGCAGCAGCGCTGGCACGTGCGCGGATACGCAGGCTGTCCGGGTCGCGGCGCAGCAAAATCTTGCCGATGCTTGCGCCGTAATCGTTGGTCAGGCCTTCCTTGGAAATAGCCATATTGAAATCAATCTGGCGCTGCAGCAGATGCTTAACATTATCTAAAGGCATATTGCGGGCTGCATCGAGAACGTCCTCGATTCTCCACAGGCTCTTAGCCTCTTCTTCGGCAGGAACAATCGGTTTTTCCAAAACAGTAGCGCCGTTTTTCTTAATGCAGGTAACATTAGTGTGGTCCGTACGGATAGTTACCTCGGCATTATTGCCGCCTGCTGCCAGGAAAATGCGGATATAGAAAATATCCGGTTCTTCGGAAACGTGAATATTAATCTTGCCGGATTCAGCCAAAGCCTTAATTTCAGCCTTTTCCTCTTGGTTGATATAAGCCAGAACCTCCAGCTGACGCTCGGAATGAGCGGCAACGACACCGGCAGCGCAGGCAACCTCGATGCCCTTCATCTTGTTGGTGTTCGGTACAACAACGCTTTTAACGTTTTTGATAATATTACGGCTAACCCAGATTTCAATTTGCTCCGGGAAAGCTCCTAATTGCTCGCGGCATACAGCAGCACAGTAAGCAATGGCGATAGGCTCGGTACAGCCCATGGCGGGAATAAGCTCCTCCGCCAGCGCCTCCTCATAAACAGCATATTTATTTTGCATAAGCACATCCTCCAAAATTCGGCTGCGTTCCCTCACAGCCTGATATTTTTTTCGTAAGCATTATTGCCTAAAGCTTCCGACAATTCATTATATATTGTAAATCAAAAGCAGCTTTCAGGCAAGTGCTTATATCACACAATAATAAAGGACTGAAGCCCTCAGGCCTCAGTCCTCGTGAAACAACGTCACTAAGCGTTGTTTTTTACATTTTAATCTTTGCTTCTTCTGCCAGCTTCGGTCCGTATTCGCCGAAATCAAAGGTAGCAAAATAATCTGCCGGTGTTTCCGCACGGCGAATCATTTTAACACTGCCGTCCTCCTGCAGCAGCAGCTCTGCACTGCGCAGCTTGCCGTTATAGTTATAGCCCATGGAGAAGCCATGTGCACCGGCATCATGGATAAAGAGCAGATCGCCGATATTAATTTCCGGCAGCATTCTGTCTACGGCAAATTTATCGTTGTTTTCGCACAGACCGCCGGTTACATCATACTTATGGTCGCAAGGAGCGTTTTCCTTGCCCATAACAGAAATATGATGATAGGAACCATAGATAGCGGGACGCATCAGGTTAGCAGCGCAGGCATCACAGCCGATGTATTCCTTATAGATATGCTTTTGATGAATAGCGGTGGTTACCAAAGCGCCATTCGGTGCCAGCATATAACGGCCAAGCTCGGTGAACAGCTTAACATCACCCATGCCTGCAGGTACAAGCACCTCTTCAAACACCTTGCGCACGCCTTCGCCGATTGCCAGTACATCGTTATCCTGCTGCTCCGGCTTGTAGGCAATGCCGATACCGCCGCTGAGGTTGATAAAGGAGATATGCGCGCCGGTTTTTTCTTTCAGCTCTACTGCCAGCTCAAACAGAATACGTGCCAGCTCCGGATAGTATTCGTTAGTAACTGTATTGGAAGCTAGGAATGCATGAATACCGAAATTCTTTACGCCCTTGCTCTTGAGAATTTTATAAGCTTCGATAATCTGCTCATGAGTCATACCGTATTTGGCATCACCGGGGTTATCCATAATGTTGTTGGCGATGGCAAAATGTCCGCCGGGATTGTAACGGCAGCAGACGGTTTCCGGAATATCGGCAACCTTTTCCAAAAAGTCGATATGAGTAATATCATCCAGATTGATGTTTACGTTCAGTTTACGAGCCAGCTTGAAATCCTCTGCCGGAGTTGCATTGGATGAGAACATAATCTCGCTCTCCTTAAAGCCTACGGCATCGCTCATCTGCAGCTCGGTATAGGATGAGCAGTCGGCACCGCAGCCCTCTTCGCGCAGAATCTGCAGCAGATAGGGGTTAGGAGTAGCCTTTACTGCGAAATATTCTTTAAAGCCCTTGTTCCAGGAAAAAGCCTTGTTCACCAGACGCGCGGTGCGACGGATGCCGGCCTCATCATACAGATGGAACGGAGTAGGATATTGGGAAACGATTTTTTCTAACTGTTCTTTAGTAACAAACGGAATTTTCTTAGACATTTATATCACCTTTCTGTAATTTAATCAGCGCAATTTCATTCTGCAGCGCTTCCTTAAATAAATCAACTAAATTGCGTTTACAGGAATACAAACAGGTTGAATCTTCATCATCCTGTAAATCTCCTGTCAAAACGGTGTGTGAATCGGCAATCAGACGAATCTGCTCGCTTTGCTTATTTGTTCCGTAGCAGATTGCTCCCGGCAAAGAAAAACTTTTATCGCCGATAACTACTACCTTCAAGCCTCGCTGCAAAGCAGCCTGCAGCTCCGGCAGCAACAGCTCCAGCATTCTGCTGTTAGCCGACAGATAAATTCTTGCCTGTGCCTGACGCACGGTATTGCGCAGTTTATTTATAATCTCTTGCGCACCCTTGATGGTGATATACCCCTCAGGATCATTGTTCAGCACCGGCAGCTGCTGGAGTATATCTTTTTTTATCTCCTCCAGACAACTGATTTTGTTGCTGCAAAACTCAGCAGCAGGCACCGGAGTATAGCGAGTTACCTTGCCCTCCTCCAGCACATACGCTGCTCCCTTATCCACCAGTCCTGCCAGCGCAGTATAAGTGTTGGAACGCGAAATGCCGGTCTGCTTGGCTGCTTCGTAGCCGGTCATCTGACCGGACTTCAGCAGCAGCACATACAGCGTTGCTTCCTGCTTTGTTAAGTTAAAATTAGTAAGACCTTCAATTAAATTCATAAAACCCTCATTCAGCTCTTCGGCTTTTGCGACGGAACTTTTTGCGTTTTGGGCGCATATTTATATTGTTGTTCCTGTTTAAGACCACTATACTACGATTGCGACGAGTTGTCAATAGCTAACCGCCGTTTTTTTATGTTTTTTTACACAAAAAAAGACGGAGATAACAGTAATTTAATCCGTTATCTCCGTCTTGTATTTTCAGCTTAGTTTCTGTCGAAAACCATTACTCTGTCAAAGTCTAGATATACCTTGGAACCGTCAGGAATTGCATCAATGTCTGCGCCCTTAACAATAACGCGGATGTCATGGCCGTGAACATTTACACGATAATCAACCGCATCGCCCAGGTAGAAGCGGTGAGTTACCTGACCTTCAATCTGACCGCCGCTGAGGGACATGGTAATATTCTCCGGACGTACGGCAATGGTAGCTTCGCCGGTAACCTTAGCGGTATTCGGGAAGGAAACATTGCTGCCCTTAATAAATACTCTGTCACCCTTAACCTCGCCATCGATAAAGTTAACCAGACCGATGAAGTCGGCAACCATTTTGTTGGCAGGCTTGGTATAGATTTCGTGCGGCGCACCGATTTGCTGTACAACGCCGGCACTCATAACAACTACGCGGTCGCTCATTGCCATTGCTTCGCCCTGATCATGGGTTACATAGACAACGGTGATGCCCAGTTCCTTTTGAATAGCAAGGATTTCGAAACGCATGGATTCACGCAGCTTAGCATCCAGGTTAGACAGAGGCTCATCCAAAAGCAGCAGTCCGGGCTGAGCTACCAGAGCGCGCGCCAAAGCTACACGCTGTTGCTGACCGCCGGACAGCTGATGCGGATAACGCTTGCTGTATTCGCCCAGATGAACCAGCTCCAGCATCTTCTGTACGCGCGCCTCGCGCTCCTGCTTCTCTACCTTTTGAATTTTCAGCGGATAGCCTACGTTTTCGGCAACAGTCATATGCGGCCAAACAGCATAGGACTGGAATACCATACCGATATCACGTTTTTCCGGCGGAGCGAAGCTGCCCTTAACGGAAGAGCTTACGCAATGGTCGCCAATATAAATTTCACCTTCGGTAGCACGCTCAAAGCCTGCAATCATACGCAGGGTAGTGGTTTTACCGCAACCGGAAGGACCGAGGATGGAAACAAATTCGCCATCCTTTACAACTAAATCAAAATCGTTTACAGCAGTTACAGCGCCGAAACGTTTAAATACATGCTCAATTCTTACCTCAGCCATTTATTACACTCCTTTAATTAAATACCTACGTTACCCTTGGAAACCTTGTTCAGAATCAGGTTGCCAATCAAAACAATCAGCAGAATGATTACAGAAAGCACAGATGCATTCTGCGTATCCGCATAGGTCTGCAGTTCATACAGCAATACGCCGATGGTCTTGGTGTCACTGCCGTACAGAAGCAGGGACATAGTCAGCTCGTAGAAGGACGGCATGAAAATCAGGAACCAGCCGGCAACGATGGACGGTGCAATAAGCGGCATGATGATATCCTTGCAGCAGCGCAGCCAGCTTGCACCGGAGTTCAGTGCTGCTTCCTCCAGAGAAATGTGCACCTGGCTCAGAGAAGCGGCAATAGTGCGCACAGACATCGTCATGTATTTTACCAGATAAGCAACTACCATAATCCACATTGTGGAATACAGGTTCAAGCCAAAGTTACCGCTGAAGGTGATAATCAAAGCCAGCGCAATAACGATGGACGGGGTACTGCCGCCGATAACAACCAGCAAATCCGGCAGGCTGCGGCCTTTAATTCTGGTCTTAACTGCAAGATAAGCAATGAAGATAGAAATAAGAGTGCCGATGCAGGCAGCAATAACAGCGTAAACAACGGAATTCCAAACGCTTTCCATATACTGGGAGCTGGTAATAACAGGAATCCAGGCATCAAAGCCCAGGTTATCCAGGCCAATAGGCTTGGACAGAGTGATAATCAAGCTGGTAAGTACGATGGAGCCCAGCGGAATGATAATAGAAATCATGCTGTAAGCACCAACCAGGCAGAAGCAGGGCCATTTCCATTTGCCCAACTCAACGATGTTCGGACGGGTGCTCTTGCCGCTGATAGTGGTGTAATCCTTTTTGCCAACCATCCAGGTCATACCGAACAGCAGGATGTTAGCAAGAAACATCAAGGACGCAGCCAGAGCCGTAGCATCACGTACGCCCGCAGTATCACCCATGTAGATATAGGTTACGATACGCGTGGTCATTACTTCGATATTGCCGGGCATACCTACGATAGCAGGAATACCGAAGCAGCTGCCGGCAGCAATAAATACCAGCAGGCCGCCTGCCAAGATAGACGGAGCCATCAGCGGCAGGGTTACGTCAAAAACGGTACGCATAGGAGAAGCACCGCTGACACGTGCAGCCTCTTCCAGCGTCGGGTCCATTTTCTCCATAGCACGGGAAATGGTGATGAAAGCAAAGGGAGAGTAGAATAAGGTCAATACCCAGCCTAAGCCGGTCATGGTGTAAATGTCAAAGGGTGCCGTTTCCAGACCAAAGACAAATTTAAAAATCTCATTCAGATAACCTACACTGGGGTTCAGCAGCTGTACCCAAGCGATAGCGCCTACATACGGCGGAATCATATAGCTGGATACCAGCAAAGTACGGTAGATTTTTTTACCGGGCATATCAGTACGGCCAACCAGCCAAGCCAGCGGGAAGGTAATCAGCACACTGACAATCATAACGCCCAAAGACAGCTCGATTGTATTCGTCAACGCACGCCAGTTGACATCCTGGCTATATACATTGCGATAGTTTTCCAAGTTAATAGCGCCATCCAGCATGATGCTGTCATACAGCAGAATTCCCATTGGGAAAATAACAAAGTATAAAAGCAGCAGCACGGAGATAGCGATAACAATAAATTTACTGTTTATTCTTGACATAGAACGCTTCTTTCTCCTTTTTTAATCCTCAGGGCAGCAGCAAAAGCGGCTTTTGCGCCCTTCTTTATTGAGCAGAAAACAGGGATGGCCCGAAAGGTCTCCCTGTTTCCGCTATGTTTTAACTTAACAACGCATTATTTATCCATAACTCTCTTACGGAATTCTTCTTTGATTTGAGCATTGTTGTTAGCCAGCTTCTGCCAGTCAACTTTAATTCTGCCCTCAACAATTTTCTTGGTTTCTTCAGCACCGGTAGGAGCAGAAACGTCACCGCGTACAGAATGCATCCAGCCTTTAACAACTGCCTGCTGGCCTTCTTTGGACAGCCACCAGTCAACCAAAGCCTTTGCACCTTCAGGATTCTTGGTATCCTTGAAAATAGCGATTGGGGAAGGAACGTTGATTACGCCGTCGGTCGGATAAACAATCTTCAGAGGCTCTTTCTTGGTATTAGCCAGCTTCAGGATGTTTTCTTCCAGAATCATTACAGCTGCATATTCACCGGTCAGCAGCTTGTTCTGAATAGCGGAGTTGCCTTCTTCAACACGCAGGCCGTTAGCCTTCAGTTTATCGAAATATTCCCAACCGTATTTGTCAGCCAGAGCGCCTACTGCTACATAAGCAGTACCGGACAGCATCGGGTTAGGCATAGCGATTTTGCCTTTCCATTTCGGGTCGGTCAGGTCAGTCCAGTTTTTCGGAGCTTCTTCAGCTTTCAGCTTATTGGAGTTATAAGCAATGATCATGTTAGAGATACGAACGCCGTACCAGTTGCCGTCTTTGTCTTTTTCACTGATAACGTTAGCATCCTCTTTGGATTTGTACGGTAACAGCAAGCCTTGCTCCTGCAGCTTCAGATAGTAGGACGGATCTGCAACCATCAGAACGTCTGCAGCAATCTTTTTAGCTTTGATTTCGCCGGTAATCTTGGTGATAACTTTTTCGGTACCGCCCTGGAACCAGTTAACCTTCATATCCGGGAAAGCCTTTGCAACGTTAGGTTTGCACATATTGTCGATAATATCGGGATAAATAGATGTATAAACCATCAGACTGCCTTTTACGCCTGCAGCCTTGTTGTCTGCTTTTTTGTCACCGCCGCAGCCTGCCAGAGCTACAGATAAAGCCAGCATTGCTGCTGCACCAAGCATCCATTTAGATTTTTTCATTCACATACACTCCTTTTTTGCGTCGTCAATAATAGTTATATTTTAGCGTGTTCCATTCTACACCCATATTTGATAAATTCGCTGCAGGCCGTTTTTTACCTGCTTACACTTTACACTAATTTTGCAAATATTTAACTTTTTGTGTCACTTTGACATTTATAAAATGGACATTCCACCACCATATTACATTTGACGTTTTTTGTCCTATGTGGACATTTCTCGTCCCATTATTGTCCGATACAAATAAAGTTCAATTCCCATGCAGGGACATAAGGATGCTTACGTAAATAAATCTTATACTCCGGCACCAGCTCCCATAAAAACAGCGGCAGGCGGAATAAATCAACATCATAATGATAGGCTGCCACAAACAGCTTCGGCTTACATTTGCCAATGGTCTGCCTGCCACCGGCAACAGCCTGCACCTCCGCTCCCTCGACATCCATCTTAATCATCGTCACCGGGCGTCCCGCCGCTACGGCATCAATCGTCGTCACCGGCACGGTTTTCTTTTCTGCACCGATAAACGTAGACTGTCTGCCGCCGCTGTCGCTGAAGCCAAGCTCCCCCTGCTCGCTCCAGATGCCTGCCTCGTACACCTCGGCGTTCAGTCCCTTCGCTGCCAGCTCGTCAGCCAGCAGACGCAGCTTGCGGCAGTTACGGCGGTCCGGCTCTACCGCCAGCACCTCGCGCCATTGCCAGTCAGTCAGGCGTCCCAGCTCCTGTATGGTATCACCGTTATAGGCACCAAGATCCATATATACTTCGTTAGCCGTCGGCACAAGCAGTGACCTGATATCCTCTTCACGTTGCGTTTCGCAGTCAAAAAGATATCTTATCTTGCCGCTGAGCTTATAGTTAAGCGTATCCGCAAACACTCTGCGCGACTGTTCATCCGCCAGTCTGTCATAAACCTGCGTCAGCTGCTCTTCGTAACGCTGCAGCCAGGCTGTGCTTACAGTTTCTACCTCATCAAAAAGCGGCAGATGCGGCGCCACAACCTCCTGCTCCGCAGCCAGCTGTGCAAAACGCTCCAGCACCTCCGGTCTTTCGCTAGCAAAAGCGATGACAACCAAAAGGTCATTGCCCAGACGCGCACGCAACACATCATAGCGTTCTACCGTAAAGCCGCGGAACTGCTGACCACGGACGAACTCGTCACTGGCAAATACACCCTGCACCCGCACGCCGTTTGCTTCGCACCAATCAATAATCTTATCCGCGCCGTTGCCCATACCATAAAGCACTATCGGTTTTTCCGTCCGTCGCATAAGCTCCCATACACTTAGCGTTTCCTGCATAAATTTTAACATAGCACTACCTCTTTCCGTCTAATCATCTATTTTAGATAGCCACAGCTTACTCATCTGACTATTTTGTTTGTTTTTTATTATACACTATCTCAGCTAGTGACGTTAAGAATTAAATGTGTTAAAATAGTAGTAATTGAAATATTACATCTTATACTGATGGAGGTTATAAAAATGTCACTGCTGGAATCCGGAGAAAATTACTTGGAAACTATCTTAGTTCTGACCAAACGCAATGGCAGCGTACGTTCTATCGACATTGCGGAGGAAATGAATTTTACAAAAGCCAGCGTCAGCCGCGCTATGAGCATTCTTAAACGTGATAACTATATTATCATGGAGCCTGACGGACGCATCCTGCTTACCAAAGACGGTCAGAAAAAAGCCGCTGCCGTCTACGACCGTCACGTAACCCTCACCCGTTTCATTAACGAGGTTCTGGGCGTAGACGAAGAAATTGCGGAAAAGGATGCCTGCCGCATCGAACATATCATCAGCCCCGAAACCTTTGCCGGCATCAAAGGCATGCTGAAAGATTAATTTTTTATAGGCTTTCGAGAGGTCCGCTATGAAAAAATCAGTCTTGTTTCTGCTTACATTCATTATGTTGCTCTGCGTCAGCGTTTCCTGCTTTGCAAATCAGCCCTATAAACATCCTGATTACAATCTGCGTACTGTCAAAGAAATTCATATTACCAAGATTGATAATCTTGAAGGTGAACCCTCGCGCAGCTTCAAATCGGACGAAAACGCCGAAACCAAGGTGCTCGCCGCTGTTTTGCAGGCTGCAGGCAAACAAAAGCTGATTGCTACGGATGAAACGCAAAAGCCGCTGCCTGAATATCACAATGATAAAAATACCGGCCGTAAAGTCTTTGCGCCCCGAGACTTGGAAATGCGCATTACTGTTAATCATTGCGGCTACAGTATAGTTGCCGTTCCCGCTCATTTTGAAGATTACACTACTCAGGAAAGACACTATTATTATGATAAAGACGGCAAACGTCACTATTGGACCGAGGACGTTGTCCGCCAACGCTGGGTACCGGAAAGCTTTCATCCTTATGCGCAGCTAAGCCTGATTTACAGCTTTTATGATATGAACGACGGCACACTTGTGGCCTCCTTCAGCGACAGCCGTAACCGTGAATACGAAAACGACCCGGCGGACGGTATGCTCAATCGTTCTCTAAAAGACTGCTTCAAAAAAATTTTCAGGAAATAATCCTGCAACAGACTGCTGATAACAGCAGTCTGTTTTTTTATTACAACTTCATAATAGCAATTCTTATTATTTTTGTTGACATCTCAACTATAAGTGATATAATACAGAGAAGTAAGGTTTATAAAACAACCTTCTACTATTTTTGATGATTATGAATTTCAAAGGAGTGCTTTCAAAATGAAAAGTCTGAAAAAATTTGCTGTTGCATCTATGACTTGCGCTGCCCTCTTAGGCTTTGCTGCTACCAGCCATGCCGCATACCAACTGAACGACGAAGTTAAAGACGCTACCCCGGCTCTGCTTATGGCATCCCAAATCGGCGTAAAAACCAATGTTAATCCGGCTCTGGCAAACCTGCCTGACAAAGACGCTATCGTTGTAATGAGCTTCGGTACTACCTTTAAAGACAGCCGTGCTAAAACTATTGAAGCAACTGTAAACTCTATTAAAGCTGCTCATCCCGGTGTAAAAGTAGTTACCGCTTTCACCTCTCATATTATTATTGACCGTATCAAAGCTCATGAAGGTCTCACCATCCCGACACCTGAACAAGCTTTGGCTCAACTGAAAGCTGAAGGTTACACCCGTGTTGCTCTGACCTCTCTGGATATTATTCCGGGCATGGAATATGCATACAAAGATGCAGTTTATAACCTGCATAAAAACGACTTCAAGAAAATGACCTTCGGTACTCCGCTGATGTACTGGCAAGGTCAGGAAGGCCAAGCTGACGATATTACCGAAACCATGAAAGCAGTTTCTACTCAATTCCCGAAACTCGGCAAAAAAGATGCTGTTCTGATCATGGCTCATGGTACTCCGCATCCGTCCAATGCTTACTATGCAGTAATGCAAGACCGTCTGAATGAGCTTGGCTACACCAACGCTTACATCTTCTCCGTAGAAGGCTGGCCGCATCTGGACACCGTTACTCCGCAACTGAAAGCTAAAGGCATTAAGAACGTAACTCTGATGCCGCTGATGATGGTTGCAGGCGACCATGCTAATAACGATATGGCCGGTGACGAGCCCGATTCCTTTAAATCTCAACTTGAAGCTGAAGGCTTCAAGGTTTCCACCTACATCCATGGTTTGGGCGAAAACGCAGCAGTACAAAAACTGTTCGTTGAAAGAGCAAACGATTCTTGGAATGCTCTGGAAGCTAAATAATTTACTGACCAAGTAATTCATTTCTTTCACACCTTTTTACTCTCCGTCCGCTTGTCTGGGCGGAGAGTATTTTTATAATATAAATTAATTCAGGAAGAAGAGGTGCTACAGATGGATAGCAAAAAAGCTCTGGTGGTTATCAGCTTCGGCTCCACCTTCGACGAAACCAGAACCCACGATATCGGCGGCATTGAACAGGCCTTGGCCGCAGCCTTCCCTGCCTACGACCAGTATCGTGCCTTTACCTCCGTAATTATCCGCAAACGTCTGGCTGAACGCGGTATTAAAATCGACGATACGGAAACAGTGCTGCAAAAGTTGGCAGACGCAGGCTACGAAGAGGTAGTATTGCAGCCGACACATCTGCTGCACGGCGAAGAATTCGAACAGAAGATTCTCAGCCTCAAGGATAAATTTACCGCTAAATTCCAAAAAATTATTATCAGCCAGCCTCTCATCGTTAACGAAGAGGACTATAAGCTGGCAGCAGCAGCTATTGCCGTCCAGGTTCCTCCCTTAGCGCCGGGCGAAGGCGTAGTCCTGATGGGCCACGGTACTCCGCGCAACAATAACAAAGCACATGGCTACACCTATGTTAAGCTGCAGGAAATCTTTGATTCTATGAAATTCCCTGTTATTGTAGGAACCGTAGAAGAAGAGGATACTCCTAATTTTGAAGCTGTCCTCGAAAAGCTGCAGGAGCGCAAATACAAGCATGTACATATGTATCCACTGATGGTTGTTGCCGGTGATCACGCCAACAACGATATGTACAGCGACGAGGAAGACAGCTGGAAGACTCAGATTGAAGCTTTAGGCATCAAAACAACCGGTCATCTGTGTGGTCTTGGCCGTTCCAAAGCTATTCAGGCTATTTATATCCAACATGTTTTACGCGTTTTGTCTTTAGAAGATTGACATTTATTAATAATTAACTAAAAAAACCTGTGTTCTGTCCCCTTCGCGGGGAATAATGCAGGTTTTTTTATTGCTTAATGCAACAAAGTTATGCTATAATGGAATTGCCTAAATTTTTGTAAAATAAATTCATAAGAGAAAGGGATGATGAAAATTGGGTATTGTTATTTCTGCAATTATAACTTTTTGGGTTGGCTATTTGATTTACAAAAAGTACAAACCACAGCCTGTGCTCTTCATGGGCGGTATTATCATGATGTATATCGCTGCTATGCTGGGTTACAGCCAGATTTTAGGAGCTAAGGCTACAACAGGCTCCGTAATTTTCGATGCCTTTGAATTTATCCGCGCAACTTTCAGCTCTAATGTCGGTAAGCTCGGTCTGAACATTATGTCTGTAGGCGCTTTTGCTAAATACATGGATAAAATCGGCGCTTCCCGCTCTTTAGTACGTTTAACCATCAAACCGTTGATGGCTTTAAAATCTCCCTATCTGGTAATGAGCGGCACCTGGATTATCGGCATGCTCATCGGCCTGTGCATCAACAGTGCCTCCGGTCTGGCAATGCTGCTGATGGTAACCATGTTCCCCATTCTGTTAGGCTTGGGCGTAAGCCGTCTGTCCGCAACCGCGGCTGTAGCAACCACTCTCTGCTTCGACTGGAGCCCCAGTGATACCGGTACCATCCTCTCCGCCGAAACCGCAGGCGTTGACCCTGTAGTTTACTGGAGCCATTATCAGGTTCCTATCGTTGCTGTAGCCTTCGTAGTTGTAGGTGTTCTGCATTACCTGACTCAGAAATATATGGATAAACGCGACGGCCATATCGTGCAGCCGATGCAAGTTGAAAAAATTGAAGAAGAAGCAGATAATGCACCGATATGGTACGCTATCCTGCCGGTAATTCCTCTGGCATTGATTCTTTCCTTCAGCTCTCTCTGGATTACCACTATTAAGATGAATATCGTTATGGCTATGTTTATCGGCCTGACTATCGGTGTTATTTGCGAGTACGGCCGTTGGCGTGACGGCCATAAGGTTCTGGGCGATATTCAGACCTTCTTTGACGGTTTAGGTATGCAGATGGCTAACGTTATTACCCTGGTTGTAGCAGGTCAGACCTTTGCTAAGGGCCTCGTATCCATGGGTGCTATCACCACTCTTATCGACGGCAGTAAAAACTTAGGCTTCGGCCCGATGGCTATGATGCTGGTTATGGTAGCAATCATCGCTGTATCCGCAATTGTTATGGGCAGCGGCAATGCTCCCTTCTTCGCATTCGCTGCACTTACTCCGGCAGTTGCAGCGCACAGCGGCCTGCACCCGGTACTGATGCTGCTGCCGATGCACTTTGCAGCTTCTATCATGCGTAACTGCTCCCCGATTACCGCAGTTATCGTAGTATCCTCCGGTATGGGTGGCGTTTCCTCCTTTGATCTGGTAAAACGCACTGCAATCCCCATGGCCGGCGCTATGATCGTTACCATCGGTATGACCTTCTTCTACTACTACACCGGTTGGTAAGAAGCAAGTACCTTTAACTGTTAAGTAAAAATTTACAGTATTATAACCCCCGCTGTTCCACGTTCGGGAAACGCGGGGGTTTAATAAATTCTGAAAGGAGTTTTCTCTATGTTTATCTGTGATTGTCACTGCGATACCCTTACCGAATTATATAAGAAAGGCACCAGCCTTTATGCAAATGACCAGCATTTTGACATTCAGCGTCAAATCGCTCTCGGCGGCGGTCTGCAATTCTGTGCTATCTTCGTACCCACACACGAATTCCGTTATTACGGCGGCCTGCGCTACACCCTGCAGCTGCTCGACAAATACCTGCAAGAGGTAAAGAAGCTTCACGCAGACGGTATTGACGTGCTGCAGGTGCTCACGAAAGAGGATGCTGCCGATGTGCTCAACCACAAGGCTGCAACTCTGCTCGCCATTGAAGAGGGCGGCGCTATCGACGGCAGTCTGGAAGCACTGCGTTGCCTCTACGCCTTAGGCGTGCGCGCTATGACACTCACCTGGAGCAACCGCAACGATATCGCTGATGGTGTCAACGAAGAAAGCAGCGGCGGCGGTCTCACCGTTTTCGGCCGCCAGGTAGTTGCTGAAATGAACAAGCTCGGTATGCTGGTTGACGTTTCCCACATCGCACCCGCAGGCTTCTGGGATGTTATCGAGACCAGCAGCAAGCCCATTATCGCAACTCATTCCAATGCCAAGGCTCTTTGCCCGCATCCGCGTAACCTGGATGACAAGCAGATTTTGGCAATTAAAGAAAATGACGGCCTGATTGGTGTTACCTTTGCCGGTCAATTTTTGGAGCACGATTACAACGATGCCTGCATCGAAAGTATTTACCGCCATATCGATTACATGCTGAACCTCATGGGCAATGATGACCATATCGGCTTCGGCAGTGACTTCGACGGCATCAGCCACCCGCCCTATAACCTCCACGGAGTGCAGGATTACAGTGCGGTTTACGAATATCTTTCTAAAAAATACAGCGCCAGCACCGTTGAAAAAATTACCCATAAAAACGTGCTGAATCTGCTGCAAAAGGTACTGTAAAAAAACACCTCCCATGCATTAACGCACACTAAAAAGCCATACCTCGCTAAGCAAATTGCTTAGCAGGGTATGGCTTTATTTATTGCCTAAATCTGCTTATTTCTTTTTGGTGCTGCTCTTAGCTTTAGCATCATTAGCATTGGCTATCTGCGCCCAATCACGCAGCATATCAACGCAAGCTGCGGCATAAGCTCCGGCACTGCCAAAGGCACCTGCATCCTGAGTATACAGACGGAAAACCTGGATATCGTCATAATAGATATCTGCCGTACTGCCGTTGTCATAAACCACAAAATGGTTGGGGTTTACAGGTCCGCGCTGACGCACGTTCCACAAGCCGCCTGCGAGCATATAGGCACGATATTTACCCTTGGTATTACCGATACTCTGACTTACGTTAAAGCTCCAGTTGCCCTCGGTAACAGTCGCATGGTCATCGTCTTTAACAACAACATCCGGATGAATGTTATATTCCTTAAGCTGCTTCATAACGCGTTTTACACGCTCTTCCGGTTCGGGATGGCTGCTGAACAGACCGTATTTGGCACCGCCGCCCTGCTTGGACAAATCGTCCAGCTTCCACACGGTAATCAGCATGCTGTAAGGGTTATAACCTGCCGCAATGCTGTTTTTTACGCCTTCCTTATCGGCACCGCGCTCATCTGTACGGCTGTAGCCGGCAAACAACGCCTGCTGCGCTGCCTGCACCAGTCCCATGCCCTGTCCGCGGGTAGCAGCTATCAGAATCAGTGAGGTCCACATCTGCTTTTCAATCGCATTTACTGTATGCTTCTTGGCTACGTGTCCCACCTCATGACCAAGAACGCCGGCCAACTCCATGTCTGTCGGCATGTAGTCAATCAGTCCCTTGTACACATAAACAAAGCCGCCGGGGCAGGCCAATGCATTGACCTCATTATTGTTGAGCACCTTGAAGGAAAAGGTGATATCATCACGACCGCAAACCTTCGCCAGTCTTTGGCCGATGCGGTTAACTCTTTCCTGCAGCGCAGCATCCTGCGACACACCGTATTGAGCCTCCAGCTGCTGCGCAGTCTGCTGGCCCATTTCAATTTCCTGCTCTCTGCTGATTAAACCTGCTTCTACAGGATTAACGCCTACGAACAGGCAGCAGGCAAAAACAAACGTCATAAAAAGCTTTAATATTTTCCTCATATTGGCCTCCTGCTTCATAAACACACCACAATCAAAAAAACTTAGATTGCGCCCTCTTCATGTAAAGCGCTGATTTCATTATCATTATATCCCAGTTCCTGCAAAATATCCAGCGTATGTTCGCCGAGCTTAGGTGCTCTCATGCGGATGCTGCTTGCGTCTTCGCTGAACTTTACCGGTCCGCCGATATACTGCAATTTCCCCAGGTCACTGTCAGCCTCCTGCAGGATATGCTCCTTTGCCGTCAGCTCACTGTCCATTGCTTCCTCCAGACTGCATACAGGCGTTACGCAAAATTCTGCTCCGCCGATAAGCTCAAGCCACTGCTGCTGAGTTTTAGCGGCAATTTTAGCAGCCACCAGCTGCTGCAGCTCCTCCTCATGAGCAAAATCATATTGGCGTTTTTCCAGCTCCGGGCATTCAATTAAATCGCAAAAGCGCTGCCAAAACTTAGGCTCGATAGTGCCTACCGTCAGATATCTGCCATCTGCTGTACGATAAATATTATAGTAATGTGCTATGCGTCCAAAGGGCTTTTCACCGGTTTCTCGGCAGCCCCACAAGGCGCTAATGCCCGTCACCTGCATAGACAGCGCCGTAGCATACAGATTGACATCGAGCCACTGTCCCTTGCCGGTACGTTCGCGCGCCAGCAGCGCCATCGAAATCGCACTCAAAGCATTCAGACCGCTGCCAACAGCGCTCACCTGTACTTCTGATACGCAGGCTCTGCCGATATCATCAAGATTATTTAAGCCTGCAAGTCCCACAACATTCAGATCATGCGCAGGCTTATGCGATTCCTGGCCGAAGCCGGTAATCGAGCAGTACACCAGACGCGGATTGATTTTGTGCACGCTTGCATAATCAAGACCGTAACGCGCCAGATATCCCGGACGGAAGCCTTCCAGAAAAACATCCGCCTCCTGCAGGAGCTTCAGCAGCAAATCACGTCCGCCATCCTTTTTAAGATTCAGGGCAACGCCTCGCTTATTGCGGTTCAGCATCAGATGCCAATAGCTCATGCCCTTAGTTTTTTCAGGCCAAAAGCGACGCGTCGCATCGCCCTGCAAATCTTCAATCTTGATTACATCCGCGCCGTAATCACCCAACAGCATACCGCAATATTGTCCCGGCAGCCACTTGGAAAAATCAATAACCTTAATACCTTCTAACAAAGCCAAATTTATCACTCCTGTTCTGCTTAATAAGCTTTTATATTCCGCAAAATTTTCTTCTGAACCCATTCAAATATGTTCACAAAACACCTATTTAAATGCTATAATATAGTTATATCATTGTTAGCTATACGCAACTTTCCTATGGAGGTTTTTATATGCAAACCCGCAAGCTGACATCAGCAGCGCTTCTGATTGCCATCGGCACATTGAGCGCACATTTAATTTATATCCCTGCAGGTGTTTCCAAATGCTTCCCTGTGCAGCACGCCATCAATGTTATGGGTGCGGTTCTCTTAGGACCTGATTACGCCGTTGCTATCGGCTTTATCATTGCCTGTCTGCGCAACATGCTGGGCACAGGCTCACTGCTGGCTTTCCCCGGCAGCATGATCGGTGCAGCCCTCGCAGGACTGGCCTACAGCCGTTACAAAACATTGCCGGCAGCTATGGCCGGTGAAATTATCGGCACCGGCATCCTCGGCGGCTTCGTCGCCTGGATTATGGCCACTCTGCTTTTAGGCAGCAAGGCTGTAGCCTGGTTCTTTATCCCACCGTTTTTGGTAAGTACTATCGGAGGCAGCGTTATTGCCTGCCTGCTGCTCAAAACCGGTTTTTTCAAACAGCTCAGCAGCAAAGAAGGTAAGTAAGATGAACTTCGGCGAACTTGTTAACCTTCTTCTTTATGCCTTCAGCGGCATATGCTTCGGAGCCTTTGCCTCACGCTACAGCGTTTTCAGTGCGCTGCACATTAAAAGCAAATGGCAGACGGAAGGCATCAGCTGTCTTTTCAGCTGCTTGCCGCAGCTGCTCTTTCTCAGTGTAAGCTTTTTCCTTTTTCCGACATGGTTTATCAGCAAGACTCCTACCGGAGGCTTCTTTTATTACGCAGTACTCGCATTCTTTTTCAATAAAGGTCTGCGCTTAAACAATAAAAAATAAAGTAGGTGAAAAAATGACACACATCCACAATCATGCCTTGCCTCTCCCCGGCAATGATGACGAAAAATATATCCAGCCTATGGCAGATATTTTTAAAGTTCTCAGCGATCCCACCCGTATCCGCATTCTCTCCCTGTTAGCACACGAGGAAATGTGCGTTACCTGTATTGCCGATGCCCTCGGTATGACTCATTCCGCTATTTCGCATCAGCTGCGTCTGCTGCGTGCCACCAACCTGGTAAAATTTACCAAGGATGGCAAAGAGGTTATCTATTCTCTGGATGACAGCCATGTGCTCAGTCTGTTTGACCAGGCACTGGACCATGTAAAGCATAAGGTTTTATAATGCTGATTGGCGCTGTAAAAGCGCCAATTTTTTTGCCCTTAAAGCGCACCGCGCCATTGGCGGATAATTTCACTCTTATAGACCGAGGTCCAGCTTAAATCATCTACCGGCACGCGGACATTACCTATAAGCTCCCTGCGTCCGTCATTATAGGGATATTTTTTTACATGCCACATATAGTGATAACCGTTAGCAGGCAACAGCTCTACACCCGCATCACTCATCAGATAATCCAAAAAGGCACGTGCCTCATCAGGATGCTCGGCGCTGCGCATAATAGCCGCACCGGTAAGCATCGTGCGGTTGGCATCTTTCACCACTGTCGCAAACAGATGACGGTGACGAGCTTCCATCAGTAAAGCATAATCCAACGGTACTACAGCAACGGTTTTTTTACCGATATACACAAGGTCTACAGCCTCGCCGAAGCCCTTAGTATAAACAGGCTGCTGCGCATTAAGCTTGGCTGCATAAGCCATAGCCTGCTCCTTGCCGCGCATCTGCCAAATGCTTGTAATCATGCCGAAGCTTGCTCCGCCAAGCTCAAAGTCGGCAACCGCCAGCTCATCCTTAAGCTGAGGTGCCAAAAGCTCATCCCAGGTTTCCGGAGCATACAGACCGTAGGCATGCAGATTATTTTTATTGCTCAGCAAAGCAATATAGCTAAGATACAAGCTTGTCCATTGACCGGTGCGGTTGCGCAGCTCTGCCGGCACCTTATAGGAATCCTTGGCAATATACGGCTGCAGGATGTGCTGCTCATCTGCCATAAAGTATTCCTCGCTCGTACCGCCCAGCCAGACATCAAATCTATGCTTACGCAGGTAATCCAATCGTTCCTGCTGCGTACCTCCCGGCAGATAGCTTATATTAACCTTTACACCGGCAGTCTTGCTGTAGCTGTCGGCAATAACCTCCGTCAGCTTGGTACCCATGCTGCTGCAGAGCTGCAGCTCCTTCGGCTGTGGCTGTTGGCTGCCGCAGCCTGCTGCGAGCAAAGCCAGCAGCGCCAAAATGTATATCATAAATTTTCGCATTATCTTTTCCGCCTTTCGCTATGCTATTATTATAGCATGAACGCCAAGCTTTCTCCATATTTAGAAAGTACGCAGGTTGTCATAAAGCACATACTGCTTTATAATGGAATGCATCAACATACAAAACTTTCCGTGAGGAGATTACCTATGAGCTTTGACAAAAATAGTATCTATGCTCTTTTAAACAGCAAGAATATACAATTCTCCTATACAGAGCACAGGCCTGTTTATTCTATGGAGGAATCAGACGCACTGAAAATACCTGCCAGTGCCGTTATCTGCAAAAATTTATTTTTGCGCAACAATAACAGTAAGCAGCACTTTCTTCTGACCATTCCCGCAGATACGCCTGTTGATCTCAAAGAGCTTGCAGTAAAGCTTGCAAGCTCTCGCCTCAGCTTCGCTTCGGCAGAGCGTCTGGAAAAATATTTAGGACTGCAGTCAGGCTTAGTTTCCCCCTTCGGCCTGTTGAACGATACAAGCAAAAGCGTTATCTTCGTCAGCAGCAAAAATTTACCGCCATCCGCCATCATCGGTATTCATCCGAACGATAATACTGCTACCGTATGGCTTGCCTTTGGCGATTTGCTTTCATTGTTGTCTGAACTGACGGTAGAAGTAAAGCTGGTAGAAATGTAAGAAAAAGCAT
Organism: Escherichia coli; assembly: GCA_963603005.1. Lineage (GTDB taxonomy): Bacteria > Bacillota > Negativicutes > Acidaminococcales > Acidaminococcaceae > Phascolarctobacterium_A. Next base: position 23,382 of record CAVCLW010000016.1, read on the forward strand.
ACTTGCGTAAAATGAGCGTTAAGACTTCCATCGCTGCGTCTAAAAAATCCTGATCTTGTCACGTTTTTCCGTATTTTATCATCGCTTTCTGTAACGTTTTTCCGTACTTTTCACACCTAATCTGTCACGTTTTTCCTAAAACACAAAAACCGCACCAACGCTAAACGCTGATGCGGTAACAACTATATTTTCATTTTACAGCCTGCGCCACAGACTGATTCATCTCAACATGTCCGACAGCGACAACAGGCTCAACCTCAGCCTTTACGCGCTCCCAGATAACAAACTTAGCCTTGCTGAAGCCGTTAAAGGTAGTTGCGCTGGCAGATGTATAGGCACCGCAGCTGGGAACCAGCAGCAAATCGCCAACCTGCAGCGGCACTGTCAGGCGTCCGCGGAACATAATATCCAGGGAATCACAGCTCGGTCCGGCGAACGTTGCTGCCACCTTTTCATCACCCTCACGGAAGCTGATGAGCTTGAAATCCCACTGGTCAAAGAGCACACCGGAGAAGGTTCCGTACAGGCCTTCATCAAGGAAGTACCAGGGCTGACCGCCGCGCTCGGTAACACCGATGACGCTGGTAATCAGATTAACTGCCGTACCGCAGATATAACGGCCTGGTTCGGCCCAGATTTCGGCATCGGCAAAATCCTCATCCAGACGCGCATTGATTTGGCGCAGTATTTCCGGCAGGTTGAATTTAACCTTCGGTTCAGGAATAGGGAAGCCGCCGCCGATATCCAGAATGCGCAGCTTCAGACCTGCTGCTTCAGCCTCTTCAAAAAGCTCACGTGCAATATCCAGCGCATGCAGATAGGGGTCAGCGCTGACAGTTTGGCTGCCTACATGAAAGGCAATGCCGGCCATATCCAAGCCTGCTTCCTTAGCCTGTTGCATCAGTGCCAACGCATTTTCACGCGCAGCACCGAATTTTTTATTCAAATCAACATGTGCCGAGGAATTGTCGATACGCAGTCTGAGCAGTACAGTCGCATCCGGGCACTGTTTTTTTATTTTATCTATTTCACTGGCGCTGTCAAAAGTCATCTTGCGTACACTGCAGCTACGGCAGGCCTCCAGGCCTACGCCCGTCTTTACCGGATTAGCGTAAATCAGACGACCGCCATCTACGCCCATATCATGCAGGGTGCGGATTTCTCCGTCGCTTGCTACGTCAAAGCATGAGCCCATATCTGCCATCACCCGCAAAATTTCCGGATGCGGATTAGCCTTAATCGCGTAATGAATTTTGACACGCGGCATATATTTTTTCAAAACCTTGTAGTTCTTTTTGATTTCATCAAGAGAAAGTACTAACAGCGGCGTACCGAAACGTACCGCTAATTTTTCTACAGCCTGTTGGCTTATTTGGAAATGTTTTTTATTACTCATAACACTCTCCCCTTGCTATTGCATTTATTTTTTCTTCTATGATTGTACCACAATAATTTGAAAGTACAATAGGAAAACGGCAAAAAATTGATTTTTTTCAAGGAGAACGGGAAAATTTTCCAATAATCACGGATTGGCTCATTTTTAAGCATAAAATAGCGAAAATTTCGCCATAAAATATTTAAAACTAGCAAAAAGTTACTGAATACAGCAGACAAAACAAAAAGCGTTGAAATGTCTGTTAAATGACATTTCAACGCTTTTTTTATTTAGCTGTATCTGCGCAAATTATTTTTTCGGAGCGGGAATTACATCGCAGCCCATGTAAGGACGCAGAACCTCAGGAACAACTACGCTGCCATCAGCCTGCTGATAGTTTTCCAGAATAGCAGCAACGGTACGGCCAACAGCTACACCACTGCCGTTAAGGGTATGTACAAATTCCGGCTTGGATTTTGCATCACGACGGAAGCGGATGTTGGCACGACGTGCCTGGAAGTCCAGGAAGTTGGAGCAGGAAGAAATTTCACGGTAGCAGTTTGCTGCCGGCAGCCATACTTCGAGGTCATAGGTGGTAGCAGAGCTGAAGCCCAAGTCACCGGTGCACAGACGTACAACATGATACGGCAGTCCCAGTAATTGCAGAACTTCTTCAGCATCATTAGTCAGCTTATCCAGCTCAGCCCAGGATTCTTCCGGTTTAGTGAATTTAACCAGTTCAACCTTATTGAACTGATGCATACGGATCAGGCCACGGGTATCACGGCCTGCAGCACCGGCCTCTGCACGGAAGCAAGCGCTGTATGCGGTATATTTCAGCGGCAGCTCATCGCCGGTCAGAATATCATCACGATGATAGTTGGTTACAGGAACCTCTGCGGTCGGAATCAGGTACATATCGCCGTTTTCCAGCTTGTACATATCCTCGGCAAATTTCGGCAATTGGCCGGTGCCCTGCATGCTTGCACCGTTAACGATGAACGGCGGGAAGAATTCGGTATAACCATGCTTTCTGGTGTGTACATCCAGGAAGAAATTGATAACGGCACGCTCCAGACGGGAGCCCATGCCACGATAGAATACATAACGTGCACCGCTAACCTTAACGCCACGTTCGAAATCCAGAATGCCCAGGTTTTCACCGATATCCCAGTGAGCCTTAGGTTCAAAATCAAACTTGGTCGGTTCGCCCCAGGTGCGGATAACCGGGTTGCAGGTATCATCCTTGCCTACGGGAACATCTTCTGCGGGAACGTTAGGAATAGTCAGCAGAATGCTTTTGATTTTTTCTTCAATCTCTTTCAGTTCCTTGTCATCTGCAGCAATTTTATCGCCGAGAGCACGAACTGCAGCCATCTGCTCAGCAGCATCCTGACCGGCTTTTTTCAGCTTGCCAATCTCCTGAGATGCAGTGTTGCGTTCTTTCTTCAGTGCTTCTACCTGTTGGGTAATTTCACGACGTTTTTTATCCAGTTCCAAGAATTCAGTCAAATCAAGGCTGCCATTACGGCTTTTTACAGCCTCTTCGACCAGCTTCGGATTTTCGCGGACGAATTTTAAATCTAACATAATATAGCCTCCAAATAATTTATCATAACTTATATTGTAGCATAAATCCCGTTGGGATAAAAGATTTTACTGCAATTTTTAATAGCCAATTCCCTCATCGCGACGTGCAAGATAGCGGATTGCCGAAAGAGCAGCCTTTTGTCCCTGACCGGCAGCACGGTTTACCTGCCAAGGCTGACCTGTGCAGTCACCGCCGGCAAAAACGCCTTCAATATTTGTTTGCGCCTGATCATCAACATAAATGCTGCGGCCACGGATTTCCAATCCCGGCAGAAAGCTGTTGAGCGGGTCACTGGCGCGGAAAACAAAGGTAGCTTTAACGCTGTAAAAATCATCGCCTGCACGCAAGCCGGTAACCTTGTCGGTACCGGTAATTTCTGTAGGCTTATCAAGCACTACAGTAATATTTTTCTTTTTAGGCGGAACAAAGCCGGTATACAGCGGGAAGAAGAATACATGCTCACACTGGTCTGCCAAATATTCAACCTCTTCCAGAGCATCAGGTACAGTAGCAATAGCAGCCACGGACTTGCCCTTATATTTATCAGCATCAACAACAGCGCAGTAGCTTACGCCCTTGCCCAAAAATTCCTTTTCACCGGGGAAAAGGGTAGAACGGGAAATACCGGTTGCCAATACTACAGAATCCGCAGAATATTCACCATGAGGAGTACCCAGCATAAAGCCTTCGCCTACCTCTCGCAAAGAAATAATTTTGGCCTCAATAATATCTACTTCCATCTGCTTGAGATGATTTACAAAAATATCCATAAGCGCAGTACCGGAAATATCGGGTATACCCATATAATCTGTAATCTGCGCTACACTGCGCAGACGGGGGCTGAAGCCGTGGGCTTCAAACAGAACAACCTTACGTCCCTTGCTGGCTGCAGTAATCGCTGCAGATACGCCGGCAGGACCACCACCAATAACGGCAATATCGTAATCCATAAGTCTATCCTCCGTACAAAAAATTTAGAACCTACTATAACACTTTAATTGTATGCTTTTCTAGATGCATAGTCAAATGTTTTTATGCTTCCGGAGATTTTTTAAGTTTTTTTGAAAAAAATGCTTGACATTTTCCTGCATATAGAGTATTATAATCAAGTAACGTGACCACGGCCCATTAGCTCAGTTGGTAGAGCACCTGACTCTTAATCAGGGTGTCGTAGGTTCGAGGCCTACATGGGTCACCACATTTGGCCGGTTGGTCAAGCGGTTAAGACACCGCCCTTTCACGGCGGTATCGGGGGTTCGATTCCCCCACCGGTCACCAAATACGGGCGCTTAGCTCAGCTGGGAGAGCGTCTGCCTTACAAGCAGAATGTCAGCGGTTCGATCCCGTTAGCGCCCACCATTTTTTTGCCCATTTTGCCTCAATATTGTAATGGCCCGGTGGTTCAGTTGGTTAGAATGCCGCCCTGTCACGGCGGAGGTCGTGGGTTCGAGTCCCATCCGGGTCGCCAATCATGCCTCGGTAGCTCAGTTGGTAGAGCAAAGGACTGAAAATCCTTGTGTCCACAGTTCGATTCTGTGCTGAGGCACCAATCCAAAAACAGCACCTGCTATTGCGGGTGTTTTTTTATTATCTGTATATCTATATCTTCTTAAACACATTTTTCAGCCAGCAAGGAGTGTTATCATGTTTGAAAAATTTTTCCATGAAGTAACCGGTCCCTATATCTGGGGTCTGATTCTGCTTTTATCCCTGCGTGCCATCTTCTCTTCCGTACGCAAAAAGGATTATCCGCACGCTGCTGCTTTTATCGTCGTGGCCATTGCTGCCGCATTTATGACAGCAAGCGCACTTGATATGCTTCCGCCTGCTATAGCAGAAATATTTGCATAAGAAAAAGGCCGTTGCGCAGCGACCTTTTTACAAGCAAAAACGCCGCTTTCGCGGCGTTTTTTTGTGTTTATTTTCAGTTGATGCCGGTTACATCAAAGCCGGTATCCTCAACAGCAGTCTTCAAAACTGCATCATCCAGGCCTGCGCCCTCAACAACCGCATTATTGTTTTCCAGAGAAACAACAACACTTGTTACACCTTCTACAGCAGCAAGTGCTTCCTTAACGGCGCCAACACAATGCTGGCAATGCATACCTTCGATAGCAATAGTCTTAGTCATAATAAAATCTCCTTTGCAATTACAATTTTATAAAACGCAGTCTTAGTGCGTTAGTAACAACAGAAACACTGCTGCAGCTCATCGCCGCCGCTGCAATCAGCGGGTTCAGCAGCCAGCCGAAGGCTGTATAAAATACACCTGCGGCAAACGGAATACCGACGGCATTATAAATAAAGGCCCAGAAAAGATTTTCCTTGATATTGGTCATCACGCTGCGGCTTAAGCAAATTGCCTTCGCCGCATCCAGCAAGTCGCTTTTGATTAAAACCATATCAGCAGCCTCAATCGCAATATCCGTGCCGGCACCGATAGCGATACCTACATCGGCACGCGCCAACGCCGGTGCGTCGTTGATGCCGTCGCCTACCATAGCGACAATATGGCCCTCCTGCTGCAACTTGCGTACTACCGCTTCCTTATCCTGCGGCAACACCTGCGCCACAGCCTCATCAACACCCACCTGCGTGCGAATTGCCTCCGCCGTCGCCCGATTATCACCGGTCACCATCAGCACGCGTAGGCCCATTGCCTGCAGCTTGCCTATTGCCTCCTTACTCGTAGGCTTTACGGTATCGGCAACAGCAATACAGCCTAAAAGCTCGCCTGCACTCACAAAATATAATGGTGTTTTTCCCTGAGCCGCCAGCTTGTCATACTGGTCCATCAAACTGCTGACATCAACATTCAACGCCTCCAACAGCTTGAGATTACCAGCTGCACATTCAGTACCCGCAAGTTCCGCTGTAACACCCTGACCGGGAATTTGCTTATAATTGCCGGCTTCCGGCAAAGCAAGCTGCTTTGCTTCAGCAGCAGCAACAATCGCTTCGCCCAACGGATGCTCCGACAGCTTTTCAAGTCCTGCGGCAAATGCCAGCAATTCAGCTTCGCTGCCCTTAACCGGTAAAATATCCGTTACCACCGGCTTGCCTGCCGTAATGGTGCCTGTTTTGTCTAAGATAACGGTATCAATCTTATGCGCTGTTTCCAACGCTGTTGCCGATTTAATCAGAATACCGCTCTTGGCACCGCGCCCCGTGCCTACCATAATCGCCGTCGGTGTTGCCAATCCTAAAGCACAGGGACAGGAAATAACGAGCACCGAAATGGCAATCGTCAGCGCAAAATGCCAGCTTGCGCCCAGCGCCAGCCAGATACCGGCTGCTATCACTGCAATGCTGATAACGGCAGGCACAAAATAACCGCTCACCTTATCAGCCAGCTTAGCAATAGGCGCTTTAGACGAAGTTGCCTCATCCACCAGCGCAATAATCTTCGACAAGGCGGTATCTGCGCCAATCGCAGTTGCTTCCATCTTAAAGTAACCGCTTCTGTTAATGGTGCCGCCGATAACCTTGTCCCCGATCGTTTTATCTACCGGCAGGCTTTCGCCCGTCAGCGCGCTTTCGTCCAGGGCAGCGCTGCCCTCAATAATTTTGCCGTCAACAGGCACGGAAGCACCGCTTTTTACAATCAGCACGTCGCCTGTCACAACCTCCTCTACAGGTATTTCTCCCTGCAGACCGTGACGCTCGACAAGCGCTGTCTTCGGCGTAAGATTCATCAGCGCCTTAATCGCATCAGAGGTATGGCTCTTTGCCCGCGCCTCCATAAACTTGCCTACAGTCACAAGTGCCAAAATTACGGCACTCGCTTCAAAATACAAAGCATCGGCAAAGCCCGGCAGCAAATCCAGACGATTATGACCAAAGGCATACGCCATGCCAAATACGGAATATAAACCGTAAACAAACGATGCACCGCTGCCCACAGCAATCAGCGAATCCATATTAGGCGCACCGCTTAAAAGATTGCGCACACCGTGGATAAAATACTTGCGGTCGATAAAGAGCACCGGAATACACCACAGCATCTGCAGCAAAGCGTTAATCAGCTCGTTTTCCTGCCCCAGAATAAAGCCTGGCAACGGCCAGCCCCACATGCGCCCCATGTGCTGATAAAAGACAAGACCGGCAAAAATCAGCGAGCCGATAAGACGCTGGCGCATCTCCTCCATCTCCTGTGCCGCCGTATCCTGCTGCACCACCGGTGCAGAGGCCGCGCCTGCTAAATGCACGCTGGCGCCAAAGCCCAGCTTTTCAATGCGGGCGATAATCTCTTTTTCATCCACAACGCTTTCATCAAAGGTAACGTGCGCATTATTTTTCAGCAGATTAACACTCATCTGCTCCACACCCTGCATCCTGTTGACAACCTTTTCGATGCGCGAAGAGCAGGCACTGCAACTCATGCCTGTTATATCAAGTAATTGTTTTTGCATCGTGGCTCCTTTCACTTACTATCTATTTGACGTAAAAATTTTTGTCTGCTATTATTATAGCAAACGCTACCTTTATTTCAAGAATGCACTATTAAGGTAGATAGTATACAAAAAGATACTGTAAAAAACTCTTAAAGCTTTGTTCATTACAGAAAGGATAATACAAATGAAAGACACCATTAACGTCAACTGTCCCGTTGCTGCCACGCTGCAGCTCATCGGCGGCAAATATAAAGCACTGCTCCTGTGGCATCTGTCAGGCAAAATCCTGCGCTTCAACGAGCTGCGCCGCCTCGTCCCCGAGGCTACGCCCAAAATGCTCACCCAGCAATTACGCGAGCTGGAAGGCGACGGCTTGATTGCGCGCAAGGTGTACGCCGTCGTACCGCCTAAGGTTGAGTATAGCCTGACGCCGCGGGGCGAAAGCCTCTTTCCCATCCTGCAGGCCATGTACGCCTGGGGCAGCAAGCTTTTAGATGGTGAAGGCATCTGCCCGGAATGCTCCATGAAGCCTGTGGAAACAGAGCATTGCTGCTGTCACGACAAAACCGAATAGAAACGAAAAACTTCGGTAGAACGATGACACTTAGCATTCTACCGAAGTTTTTATTTGGCTATTTTATTATTACATCCCAATATCCGTTATGGCTACTGCCTACACGTTTAATAACTCCTTTTTTCTTCAGCTTTTGCAAATAATATTTTACTCTGTCCACAGACCATTCCAGTTTTGAAGCAATTTCCCTTTGCGTTAATCTGTTGTTTTGCAGCAAAGCATTTAAAATAACATTATCATCATCTGTCAAATCAGAAAAGTTACTTACGATAGTTTGGGTAGTTTGGGTAGTTTGGGTAGTTTGGGTAGTTTGGGTAGTTTTTCTATACATATTTACCCTAAAATCACCATCAAAATCAAGTAATTGCGGTTTAGGCAACTCATATTCCGCACATTCTCTAAAAATTCTTGGTATACCAGTACCCCATTTTTCAATAATTTTCATATATGCAAAAGCACTTGCAATTGCCGGATTACGCAACTTAGAATAGCCTTCCATTATTTTGCTTACCGAAACATTATTTAATAACATTCCAGGAGATGTAATTTCCAATCTGTCATCATACAATGCTACTTGTATGTTCCCAGGTTCCAAATAGCTACGATGAGCAACAGCATTAGCAATTAATTCGCGTATGCCATCGATTGGCAACTCATACATATCCTGACGATAAATCCCTTTGATCTGCATTCCCATATTAATTTTTTCTAAAACATACTGATACGCAAACTCTACCTGCTGCTGAACAGGACCATCAAATTCTCGTCTATCAATAAAGTATGCACGTGTATTTCCTTTAAAAACAGCACATTGTATAACAGGCTGACGCAGCATTTGACCTGTTAGCAACGCATATGCATTGGTAGGAAGAATTTTACCATCAACATCCTTCAAAACTCCCCAAGTTATCAATACATTCTTTGTTATATCGCGAACCGCTAATTTAGCACTTTCATCTAAGGTATTCTTTATTGCTATAGCTTTCATTTCACGACATAATTTTTCTATTTCATCATCTTGCACCTCTGTAATGTCTTTGCATATTTCACTGTCATAATAACGATTTTGCCCTTCTAATATAAGCTCTTTTAACATATACGCTTCTGCATGTCTTGTAGTTCCGGCAACGCGCACATAAGTACCTTTTACTATACCTTGAGACTTTATATAATAAGGCCTCATAGGTGCCGGTTGAATTTCTACCACTATTACAGTTTTATCATCTAATGTCTGTAAAGTTACGTTTGGATATATTTTCGGCTCACAACTATCCAAAATAGCATTTGTAATGGCATCAATTTTCAAAAATATAGCATCAGATTCTATTCCAACTACCTTCAAACTTTTATCATCAATACCAAAAATAATATGTCCACCTCGTCCATTAGCAAAAGCAACTACTGTTTTCATGTACTTATCACTATTCGGCGGAATTTCTACTTTATATTCAACATTTACTGATTCTCCTGAAAACAAAGCTTTTTCCAACATATTATTTCCTCCAAATGAAATATCCTAAAATCTAGTATATTATTCAGTATTGCACACAGGTTCAGTATATCATTTTTTCCTCAAGTTCTCAACAAACGAAAAACTTCGGTAGAACGACATTATATTTAGCGTTCTACCGAAGTTTTTATTTGCTGTATATACTTTACTTATAGTCACAACGCTGACACTGCGTCAATGTCCCTTCGTCAGTTTCCTTACAAAACATTCCCGACCAGCGGCAAATGCTTTGTAATATAGGTATAGCCGAAGTTCCCTTTTCCGTAAGCTCGTACTCCACATGCGGCGGGATTTCATTATAAGCCTTGCGCGCCACCATATCGTCAGCAATCAGCTCTTTAAGTGCCGTTGCCAAAACAGCATCGGTAATATTAGCCAATTCCTTACGCAGCTCACTATAACGCAATTTATTGTTTTGTGCCAGTACGCATATAATACGCGATTTCCATTTGCCGCCAAAAACACTCAAACCATATTCCAACGGACAGCGGATATCCGCCGCCAGCTTTTTTTGATACATAGTCATCACCTGCCTATTACTATTCTACTATATCAGGCTTGTTTTTGCCTACATAATTAAAAAGCGCAGGGAATATTCCCTACGCTCAAATGCAATGAAAATTAAAGCTCTTTTTTGTTATCAGCACCCGGAGTAGTAACGATAACCTTTTCAGGAGTAATAATCAAGGCCCCCTTAGCAGTTGCAGCTCCATGGAAAAGCTCCTCTGCAGCAGCCTTAAAGGCATCAACTACTTCGCCTTCCGTTACATAAACAGCGTTGCCCTTAATCTGATAGCCTTCGAAGGTTTTGCCGTCATAAGCAGAAACAGCAACGCGGCCGTTATTTTCTGCAATGTTCTTTAATGTAGTATCCAGAAATACATCACCTACTACCAATTTACCTTCTGCAGTCACATCCTTAAAGCCAACAGGCACAACATTAGGCTCGTTATTAGCGCAGGTTGCGACATCCCAAAGATTATTTTTCAAAACATTAATAACACTATCGTTTAACATTCAGCATTCCTCCTAAGCTTTTCTTGATTTGCCTTTATTATATGCTTACTGCTTTGTAAAAACAATATATTAAGGAATTTATAAGTTACTAATAAATTTCATAGTATAGAGAAATGCTGCGCTTACATCAGAAAAACTATAGTCTAAGCCAGTTATACGCATGAAAACCACCTGCTTTAATTCAAATCTCCCAAACTGGGATTATCAAATTATCTCTGTCAAATGCTGTAAACTTATCACTCAAGCACAAAATTCCACCTGTACCACGCTTTAAGCTGGTTTTATCCAGCACACCAAAAACATTCGTCCAACGTTTATCCGGCATCATGGTTTTCTTCACCTCGAGCGGGTACAACGTACCATTGCGTTCAAGAACAATATCAATCTCCTTATTATCCTTATCACGATAATAATAAATAAACGGCTCTAAACCTGCATTTTGATAGCTTTTAACAATCTCAGATACTACAAAGTTTTCTAAAATTGCACCACTCATCGCGCCATTCATTAATGTCTCACTGTCTGTCCACTTCGTGAGATAGGCAACTAAACCGCTGTCATAAAAATATAGCTTCGGCTTTGTCACCATACGCTTCAACAAATTATTACTGTATGGATGCAGGTAAAAAATAATGCCCAAGCGCTCTAATATATTCAGCCAGTTCTTCACAGTCGGCACACTTATTTCTACTGCATCAGCTATAGTTTTATAATTCACCATCTGGCTAGTGAGCGCCGCAACAACAGTGACAAGGTTCAAGAATTTAAAAGAATCAATTCTATCTGCAATCTCCTTGACATCCCTGTCAATATAGGTAGAAATATAGCTGCTATAAACTGCTGCCTGCTCTTTTTTTGCTCCACTAACAATAGCAGGCATACCTCCGCGCCAGATACGCTCAAAAACATCCTGAATGCTTGCAGGAGCAACAGCTTTGCTACGCATTAACAAGCGCTCAAAATCAACTGTAAAGGGTTCAGACGTACAGCCACATGCCTCTGCCTGCGATAAAGGTGACATGTGCAGCAAGCAAACACGCCCCGCCAAGGATTCCTGCACACCATCCATCAATTTAAAAATCTGTGAGCCTGTCAGCCAAAAATCTCCTGCCTGCTGATGCTCATCAACATAAATCTTAATATAAGGAAAAAGCTCCGGTGCATATTGCACCTCGTCAATGAATACCGGTGGCTTATGCAGCTGCAAAAACAGTTTAGGATCGTTTTTCGCCATCTCGCGTTCTGTAATATCATCTAGCGTAACATATTCACGATTTATGCCTTCTGCCTCAGCCAGCATTTTTAACATAGTTGTTTTGCCAACCTGCCTGGAACCGGTCAATAGAACAACGGAAAACTCTTGCGCCATTCTTTTAAATGTCGCCTCCATTGCTCGATTAATATAAGCCATAGTCACACTTCCTTTCCTTGTATTCTATGCCAAGTATATCCCATATAATACCTAAAAGCAAGAAAAACTTCGGCCAAACCATAACCATACTTACGATTTAGCCGAAGTTTTTGCGTTTTCACTTTAAAACAGCCGAAGTGTTTTATTCACACGCATAGCGTAACTACTTTACAACGAAAGCAATTAATGCAAAAAGCACGCTGTAGCCTGCGCTTTCGCGCAACCCACAACGTGCTTTTACAATTCTTAAAATCAGCCGATTTCTGCTTCTTTTTCAGTACCGCGAACATTGATCGGATGGTTGTTTTCGTCAACCATTACAACCTTCGGCACATAGCTTTTAGCTTCTTCCTCGGTCATGAGGCTGTAAGCGATGATGATAACAGTATCACCAACCAGAACCTTGCGTGCAGCTGCGCCGTTCAGGCAGATAACACCGCTGCCACGCTCACCGGCGATAACATAGGTTTCCAGACGGTTGCCGTTGTTGTTGTCAACGATTTGTACACGCTCGCCCGGAAGAATACCGGACAGCTCCAGCAGCTCGCTGTCGATAGTAATGCTGCCCATATATTCCAGGTTAGCCTGGGTTACGGTAGCGCGATGAATTTTGCCATGGTGCATAGTATAAAGCATATTATTTCTCCTCCAAAACTACATTATCAATCAGACGGGTGGTGCCGAATTTAACAGCTACAGCCAGCAGGTTGCTGCCTGCCATCGGAGCTGCTACAGGTTTCAATTCCGGCAGTGCATAAATTTCAACATAATCAATATCAGACATAGGCTCTTCTTTAATGGAAGCGGTAACAGCCGCAGTAATCTTAGCAGCATCACGCTCACCTGCTTCGTACTGCTCCTTAACAGCCTTCAGGCTACGGCTCAGTACCAGAGCTGCTTTGCGCTCTGCTTCATTCAGATAGGTATTGCGGGAGCTCTTTGCCAGACCGTCAGCTTCGCGGACAATCGGCATAATGCGCAGCTGGATGTTGAAGAACAGGTCTTTTACCATGCGTTTCAGAACCTCAACCTGTTGTGCGTCCTTCTGGCCGAAGTAAGCACGGTCCGGTTGTGCCAGGTTGAACAGCTTGGTAACAACGGTAGTTACGCCACGGAAGTGAATCGGACGGGTACGGCCGCACAGAACCTTAGTAATCTCACCGGTTACTTCAACCCAGGTTGCATCCTCGCTCGGATACATTTCCTTCGGAGCCGGAGCGAAAACTACGTTAGCGCCCATGCTTTCTGCCAGCTTGCAGTCTGCTTCCAGAGTACGCGGATAAGCGTCCAGATCTTCGTTAGGACCGAATTGAGTCGGGTTTACGAAAACGCTGACTACAACAAAGTCATTTTCCATGTTAGCTGCTTTAATCAGGGATGCATGGCCTTCATGCAAAGCGCCCATAGTAGGCACCAGACCGATGGTCAAACCCTGAGCTTTAGCTGCTGCAACCTCTTCGCGCAGCTCTGCAACTGTATGTACTAATTTCATTTTGAATTACCTCACTTTATTTATGAAAGTATTAATATAATTTTTCTAAAACAGCATCGTCAATCTTGAAGGTATGCTCCGGAGCAGGGAAGGTTCTTGCCTTAACATCGGCAATATATTCCTTTACTGCTTCTACGGTAGTATCATGCAGATTAGCATACTTCTTAACAAATTTCGGACAGAAACCGGTGGAAACACCCAGCAAATCATTGCATACGAGCACCTGACCGTCGCAGCCGTTGCCGGCACCGATACCGATGGTAGCCATAGTTTTCAGCTCAGCGGTTACCTTAGCAGCCAGTGCTGCCGGAACGCATTCCAGCACGCAGGCAAAAGCACCTGCAGCCTCCAAAGCCTTGGCATCATCAATCATTTTTTGTGCAGCGGCAATATCCTTGCCCTGTACCTTGAAGCCGCCCAGCTGATTTACAGATTGTGGAGTCAGACCGATATGAGCACATACAGGAATGCCGGCCTGTGTCAGACGTTCTACCAGAGGAACTACCTCGGAGCCGCCCTCCAGCTTAACTGCAGTGCAGCCTGTTTCCTTCAGGAAGCGTGCAGCATTATACATTGCATCAACAATGCTTGCCTGATAGCTCATAAACGGCATATCGCCAACTACTAAAGCAGTGCTGTTGCCACGCATAACAGCCTTGGTGTGATGAATCATTTCATCCATCGTTACAGGGACTGTGGAATTATATCCTAAAATTACGTTACCCAGGGAATCACCTACAAGAATCATATCTACGCCTGCTTCGTTCACGTTGCGGGACATTGCTACGTCGTAAGCGGTTATCATCGTGATAGGTTCGCCCTTTTGCTTCATTTCTTTAATCGTTGCGACTGTTACTTGTTTGTTAGCCATAATATCCTCCAAGCAAATTTCTCAGCTCATCAGCTGCATTTTCGTCAATAGTGCCATTAGCAAGGGCCAGCGAGGTTGTCGCCAGGCCCAGAGAGCAATATGCGTGGATTATCTCTGCCGGTAAAGCAGCAAGATGTTTTGCTACCGTGCTGACATCACCGCGGGCAATAGGTCCTGTAAGAACCGCCGCAGGATTTTGCGTATCCTGCAAATTGGCTGCCGTGCCTTTGAACAATGGCAGCAGAGCTTCCCAGGCAGCTTCGTTGCTGCCGGTCCAGCGCGCCATCAGCTGCGCCGCCATAGCCTCCACCGCTACAGCGTAATTAGAGCAGATGCACGCTGCCGCATGATAGGCCGCACGTTCTTCAGCAGGAACGCTGAACGCTTTACCGCCAAAAAGCTCTACGAGCTTTTTGCCTGCGTCCTGCGCTTCGCTGTCACCATCCAACGCCATATACACACCTGCAAGCTGTGTATTGCCGCCGGCAAAGCTCTGCAGCGGGTGCAGGCTGCCTACGTGTGCTCCCAACTGCGTAAGCGGAGCCAACGGCTCCAGTCCCACACTGCCGCTCACATGCAGCACAACCTTAGCTGCAGGCGTCAAGCTTTGCGCCAGCTCCTCTGCTACCGTACCAATTAAACGATCTGGTACGGTAAGCAGCAGCACGTCCGCTGCCTGCCACAGCTTCGCGTTATCCGTCACCGGTACGCCAAACTGCTGTGCCAGCTGTGCGCTGTGCTGCTCAGATGCAGCCGTAATGCCGGCCAGCAAGCCTGCTTCACGCAAGCTTGCAGCCAAACGGCTGCCGACACGGCCACCGCCAATAATACCAACCTTCAAGATTGCCCTCCCTTCTGACCACAGGAGACGCTGTGCAAATTCAAGACTACGGAATTGCCGATTAATGCCGAAGCATATAAAAAAGCGCATTCCGGTACGGAATGCGCATAGTTAGCCTGTTTGCGTCTTCGTCCCGGTCTTATAGATCCAAGCGAGTATTGACTTAAAATTTTTCAGAAGTAAGCTTTACTGTTAACTGCTCCAGCTCATCCTAAATGCTACTGTGCATCAGTAAATTTTACCGCACTTATAATAGCATAGAAACGAGCAGTTTGCAAGCAAAATATGCTATAATGAAAGAAAAATGCAAGGAGGTCATCAGCATGCCCTATGTAAACATCAAAATCACCAAAGAAGGTAACGTTACACCCGAGCAGAAGCGCGCTCTCATCGAAGGCGCAACCAATCTTCTGCACGACGTTCTAGGCAAAAACAAATCCACCACTGTTGTCACCATCGACGAGGTTGATACAGATAACTGGGGCATCGGCGGCATTCCTGTAACCGAAATCCGTAAAAATGCGGCAGCCAAAAAATAAATTTCTTCTACCTATTTTAATATTAACATCGTTAACCACAAGATAAGCATAGATTGACAGCTATAACCACAAAATATAGCTGTCAGTCTTTTTTTATGCTCAGCCCTCATGGTTAACCATACCATTTTGCTAGGTTGACATTAAAATTTCCACAGCGTATACTTAAGCTATAGTAAAGTTAACCACGTAGAATCTTAAGTTAACCAAAATACATTACGAAGGTGAAATTTATGAGTAAAGGTCTTTTCATTACAGCAATCGGAACAGATATCGGTAAAACATATGTTACCGGCCTGCTTGTTAAACGCTTACGCGATGCAGGCATCAACGCAGGCTATTACAAAGCAGCACTGAGCGGCGCTGAAGAACAGCCTGACGGTACCTGGCTGCCAGGCGACGCAGCCTTTGTTGCCAAAACTGCCAACATCCCGGAAAAACCGGAAAACCTTGTTTCCTACATTTATAAGGAAGCAGTTTCTCCGCATCTGGCAGCACTGCGCGAGGGCAATCCCGTAGAAATGGAAAAGATTGAGGCTGACTATCAGGCATCTCTCGCCAAATATGATTATGTTACCATGGAAGGCAGCGGCGGCATCATCTGCCCCATCCGTTGGGATGAAGAGCACATCCTGCTCGAGGACATCATCAAAAAGCTTGATTTAGGTGTACTGGTAATCTCCAACGCAGCGCTCGGTTCCATCAATAACTGCGTACTGACCATCTCCTACCTCAAACAGAAAAACATTCCCGTCCGCGGCATCATCCTTAACAACTATGACGGCAGTAACTTCATGCAAGCCGACAACAAGCGTATGATGGAAGAAATCACAGCGGTCCCCGTACTTGCCTGCGTACCGCCGAACGCCATCGAACTGGATATTGATGTAGAAGTACTCAAAGGATTATATAAATAAAAATTAACAGCCCCCTTTAGTCTCGCTAAAGCTCGACAGTTCCCCCAAGGGGGAACCAAGAAAGTCTCAATTACACGCTCTTGCCTGCCCCTACGGGGAAGGTGGCGAACAACGTGAGGCGGAAGGGGGAATAAACAATAATGACACCAAACTCAGGAGGAAGAAAACATGAACGATAGAGTAGCAGATTTACAAAAAAGAGATTTAGCCCACATCTGGCATCCCTGTTCCCAGATGAAGGACTACGAAACCTTACGTCCCATCATCGTCGACCACGCTAAAGGCCCCTACCTCTACGCAGCCGACGGCACCGAATATCTCGACATCATCAGCAGCTGGTGGTGCAACCTTTTAGGTCACTGCAATCCCAAAATCAACGCTGCCATCAAAGAACAGATTGAACAATTAGAGCACGTTATCTTCGTTAACTTCACCCACGAGCCTGCTATCAAGCTTTGCGAAGAGCTTACCGAAGTTCTCCCCAAAGGCCTGAATAAATTCAACTTTGCCGATAACGGCTCCTCTTCTGTAGAAATCGCACTGAAGATTGCCTTCCAATATCAGCTGCAGACCGGTCACCCGGAAAAACAGCGCTTCATGTGCCTCAGCGAAGGCTATCATGGTGAAACCATCGGTGCTCTGTCCGTAGGCAGCATGGACCTGTTCGCACAAATGTACAAGCCCATGATGATGAACAACATCCATGTTAAGGCACCTGACTGCTACCGCTGCCCGTTTGCTAAGGACCGCGAGCACTGCCAATGCGAATGCTTCAAATTTGCAGAAGAAGCATTTGCTAAGTATGCCAAAGAAACCACTGCTATCATCGTTGAGCCTATCGTACAAGGCTGCGCAGGCATGCGTATCTATCCGCCTCTCTACCTGCAAAAGCTGCGTAAGCTCTGTGATGAATACGGCGTACTTTTGATTGCCGACGAAATTGCTACCGGCTTCGGCAGAACAGGCAAAATGTTCGCCTGCAACCATGCCGGTATCACCCCGGATATCATGACTATCAGTAAAGCACTCACCGGCGGTTACCTGCCGATGGCTATTGTCTGCACCACCGATAAAATTTATGATGCTTTCTATGATGATTACAACAAAGGCAAGCAATTCATGCACAGCCACACCTATGCCGGTAACCCTATCGGTTGCGCAACCGCCCTCGCTGTACTCAAGATTATGAAGGAAGAAAAAATTCTCAAGCATGCTGCGGAAAAGGCAACGTACTTCCATAATGCACTCATGGATACCTTCGGCGCTCATAAAAACATCGGCGAAATCCGTCATATCGGCCTGATTAACGCTATGGAGCTTGTTACCGATAAGGATAAGAAAATCGGCTTCGACGGTGACCTGCGTATAGGCTACGAAATTTACAAAAAAGCACTTACCCACGGCCTGCTGCTGCGTCCTTTGGGCAACGTCATCTACTTCAACCCGCCGCTGAATATCGAAAATAAAGATCTGGATAAGGCTATAGCACTGGCTAAACAATCCATGGATGAGGTTTTAAAATAAGGAGCGAATAAATGAAAGATTTGAGTATGAAAGAGCTGACTACTATCGCTTTATTAGGTGTCTTGATTCTGATTTCAGGTTCTTTTAAAATCCCTTCGCCAATTGCCGGTGGCGAATTCCAGTTATCTGCACCAATCGCCGTACTCATCTGCGCCTGCTTCGGCTTTAAACGCTACATTATCGCAGGTATCCTTGCAAGTATGCTCGGTATGATGCTCGGAATGCACAACATCATCAACGTGCTTGTACAGATGGTATTCCGCGTTGTTGCCGGTGGCACCATGGCCCTGCTCGGAACCAACCTGCTTACTGTTGCTGTCAGCGGCCCGCTCGGAACCTTCGCTGCCCGCCTCGTACTGTGGCAGGTTACCGGTGTAAACTGGATGGTACTCACCGCCGCAGCCTTCCCCGGTATGATCTTCACCGCCGTTGCCGCCGGTGCATTCTATAAGCCCGCAAAACAGCTGCTTACCAAAGTGGCTTTGCTCAGAGGCTGATACATAATAGCTTGTATAACATTTCAGGCAAAATCACAGTTGTGGTTTTGCCTGCTCTTTTCTAAATGCAGATTCACAAAAGTTTGCCGAACAAATAACGCCAGCAATCAATATATCGTGTAGTGAATAAAAATTTTAGCAAATGAGTGTCTGGAATCACAAAAGTGGCGCAACTGTTTGAGCGCTAAACATTGCTTATGTAGAAAAACATTATCGCTTTGCGCGAGTTTTGCGGCACTTTGTATTGATTCCACACGAAATTTGCGTTGTACCCTTTGGGTACGGGAAAATTTTTCTTGAGCGAAACGATATATTGATTGCGATGCGAAGACACCAAAATTATAACGTTCTAAATTTATCATCAAAGGAGATTTCCCTATGCCCTTATACAGCATCAAAATGCGCGCAGCCAAAGGCGATTTGCACGTCAGCGGCGCAGAACGCATTATCCCGCAAGCCGATATCGGCAGCGCTGTCAGCGCCCTTACCGAACGCGCTCTACATCACGGCCTTGGCCGTGCCGACTTCATCAACGTCAAAATGGAAGAGATCGCACCGGAAAAGCTGCAATACCTCGACGCTCTGCCTGTCAGCAAACGTCCTGCCGACACAGTAGAGGAAACCTATAAAATCATGAAGGAAATGCTCTGCGAGCTGGGATTGGAAGCTAAAGCAGATGAACTAATCCATCTTTTGCGTCACAACCATCCTATGCGCGGTGCAGTTCTCTATGACGTCGCCACAAACTCCAGACTTGAACCCGACCACGAGCGAGGCATCCGCGTAACCTATATGGATGCCGAAGGAGCAGCGAGCAACTGTAGCGGTAAAAACCATTTCCGTGAAGCCATCGTATTGGCTACCAAAGTTGTTAACGCCCCCGGCATCATCGCCGAGCTGTGCCTTTCCGATGATCCCGATTACCTCGTCGGCTACCTAGCTTCCTTAAAGCATGGTTATGTACGCCTCATGCCGATGAAGGAAATGGGCAATCCGCATGGCGGTCGAGTTTTTATTTTTGACAGCACCAAGGCTAAAGCCGAAGATGCTATCTATTACCTGGAAAAACAACGTGTGCTTGTACGCGGACTGCCCGTTGAAAAGCCTGCTAATCCCAATCCGGAGCAGATTTTTGCTGACGAATTAAAGCAGCTTAAAGAGCAGAATCTTTACCGCTCCCTGCGTACTATGGACAGCGAGCAAAGCAAATATGTCAAAATGCAGGGACGCAAGGTTTTGATGCTTGCTTCCAACAGCTATCTTGATTTAGCAGCAGATGCCCGCGTTAAGCAAGCCGCTGCCGAAGCTGCGCTTCAATGGGGCGCAGGCAGTGGCGGCAGCCGTCTTACTACCGGCAATACCGCACTGCACGAAGCACTCGAAAGCAAGCTGGCACAGTTCAAGGGTACGGAAGCAGCATTAGTATTCAACACCGGTTACATGGCCAACGTCGGCATTATTTCCGCCCTCTGCAACAGTGAAAGCGTTATCTTCAGCGACGAATATAACCATGCCAGCATCATCGACGGCGCACGTCTTTCTAAAGCACGCATCGTTATCTATAAGCATAATGATATGCAGGACCTGGAAGCTAAAATTCTTGCTACCCCATGCAGCAGAGGATTGATTGTCAGCGACGCAGTTTTCAGCATGGACGGTGATATTGTTGACCTGTCTGCTCTCGTCGCCCTTGGCAAAAAATATCATCTGCTCACGATGATCGACGAAGCACACGCCACCGGTGTTATCGGCAAAACAGGCCATGGCACCGTTGAACATTTCGGCAACACCGTCCGCCCGGATATTCTCATGGGTACGCTCAGCAAGGCGCTCGGTGCCGAAGGCGGTTACGCCTGCGCCAGCAAGGTGATTATCGAATATCTCAAAAATAAAGCACGCAGCTTTATCTTCGCCACCTCGCAGACTCCTGCAACGCTCGCCGCTGCGCTGCGAGCTACGGAAGTGCTGGAGGAAGAACCACAGCGTGCGCAAAATCTGCAGCATAACGTAGAGTTTTTCTTAAACGCATTGCACGCCGAAGGCGTAGAAGCTTACTCACCCACCGCCATCATTCCTATTATCATTGGCGACGAGAAGTCCGCTCTGCAGGTTGCAGACGAGCTGCTGGCAAACGGCGTGCTCGCCCCCGCTATTCGCTATCCGACGGTAGCAAAAGGTACTGCGCGTCTGCGTGTTGCCCTCATGGCAACGCACACCGAAGCGGAGCTGTCGCAGACAGCGAAGCTGATTGGTGCGGCAATCAGAAAGTATAAAAAATAACGCACAAAAAGGCAAGGCCTAGGAAACAAACCTCCTAAGACCTTGCCTTTTAATTTTTATAAACCAACTTTTTCAGGCACTGTTATTTATGCTCAGCCACATCCTCGGCATCAAGCACCTTAATTCCACGTGCAGAAAGTAACTTGGCGAACACGCCCTGCCCTTTTATCTTCTTACCGCTGAAGCTGCCGTCATAAATTTCCTTAACACCACAGCTGGGACTGCGTGATTGCAGGATTGCCAAATCCACCTTATTCTCCAAAGCAACTGCCAATGCCTCCTGTGCACCCTTGCGAAATTCATTGTCCACACTGACGCCTTCCTTGTTTGTCACAAGACCAGCAACAATTTCTGCCGGCAAGCGAGGGGTAGAGAGGCCTCCCAGCTGCTCCGGACAAACGCCTATAACCTCATGGCCTTCGATAAAATCCAACACGCTTTGATTTAAGTTATTACCGCCGTTATACTTACAGTTTTTGCCCAACAAACAGGCACTCACGAGAATCTTCAAAAAATATTCCTCCGTTATTGTAAAAATAAGCTGCTAACATGCCTGATGCTAACAGCTTATTTTCATGTTTATTCTTCCTTGCTGATTTCTACAGGAATTTCCGGCAACTTACCGTCAATGCTGATGTTCTTATTCACCTTAGCATCGTAGGTTTCACCCTTAGCAATCTCCTGCAGATCAATGCCGGTCGCACTCTTCACCGTATCGAAAACCTTCGCCATCACGGAAGGCACGTTGCCGGAAAGACTGCCCATGCCTCCTTCGCCGTACAGCGTAATCTTGTCCACCTTGCTCAGCGGAGCAGCAACCTCTTTAGCAACCTGCGGCAGAACCTCAATCGCCATCTGAGCCATTGCAGCCTGACCATATTTCTTCATAGCCTCGGCCTTCTTATCCATAGCGGCAGCCTCTGCTTCGCCCTTGGCCTTAATCGCAGCGGCCTCTGCTTCACCCTTTACTCTGATAGCATAAGCCTCCGCATCGCCCTTGGCTTTAATAGCGGCAGCCTCCTGCTCCATAGCATATCTTTGCGCCTCTGCTTCACGCTGCCTCTTAGCCTGTTCAGCCAAAGCATCCTGTTCGACTCTGTACTTGTCGGCATCCGCCTGCTTCTGAATAGTAGCAGCCAGGATTTGCTCTTTAACCAGCACCTCCTGCTTTTTCAGGTCAGCTTCACGCTCTGCCTTAGCAATCTGTGCGTTTACAGTTGCCACCTCAATAGACTTTTGCTGCTCCTGCTGTTGAATTGCATAAGCAGCATCCGCCTCTGCCTTTTTAATATCGGCAGTACGCTTCAGTTCGCTCTTGGCAATAGAAAGCTCATTCTGACGCTGCGCAATCGCTAAATCAGCATGCACCTGCGCATCATTAGCTTCTTTCTTGGCAGCAGCCTCGGCAATAGCCACATCGCGCTCGGCAACAGCCTTGCTGATAGAAGCGTCCTTGCGGATTTTCGCCGTATTATCTGCGCCCAAATCAACAATCAGACCGTTATCGTCAACTACGTTCTGAATGTTACAGCTCAGAATGCTGATACCCAGCTTTTCCATGTCCTTGGCAGCCTTTTTCAGCACTTCGTCAGAGAAGGAATCACGGTCAACGTTAATCTTCTTCAAATCCAGCGTACCGATAATTTCACGCATATTACCTTCAAGAGAATCCTGCAGGCTGCGCGTAATATCCGCCGGCTCCATATTTAAAAAGTTACGCGCTGCCAGATAAATACCGTTTTCCTTATCAACAATAATCTTGGCAACCGCATCAACCTTAACGTTGATAAAATCGTTGGTCGGAACGCTCTGACTAGTCTTGATATCAACAGACATCTGCCCCAGATACAGCATATCCACGCGCTCCAACAAAGGGATTTTGAAACCGCCTATACCGATAAGGATACGCGGATTCTTCGTCAAGCCGGAAATAATATACGCCACGTTTGGCGGTGCCTTTACATAACAGGTCTTGGCCGCAATAATAAATAAAACCAGGAAAATAATAATTAGAAAAACAATTCCGTAAGTCAAAACAATTCCCCCTTTATCATCTGAACGCTTTAAGTAAATCATAGCATAGGCAATCATGAAAGACAAGGAAATTATTTGTTGCATTTTGAACATTAGCACAATACTTTAAAACTATATGACAAAAACAGGATAACCTTTTTACAGCATTTAATCCAACAATCAAAAAAGTTTGGGGAAGATTCTTCAAAGCTTTGCGGTCTTGCTAAGTTAGGCAGAGCAACAATTCACAAACACATCAAAATATGTTCCATGTCAACAATTAAATACCTTACGTTGACAACAAAATATGCTCGTGGTAAAATCATCATAATTTATCAGAGGAATTGTAGCGCTCAAGCTATTGAAGTGGGATAGGATTCAAACGAATTTCATCCCGCTTTTTTAGATAAATTATGGCAACATTCAACCCATAAAAGCTCTCATAGCTACTTATGTAACGAAAGGAGTTTTTAACAATGCAAATCAACAAACCCGAAAATACTTTACAAAATATTTCTGTCGGCAGCAAAGAAATCAATGCAGCGCGCGTAGCCTTTTTCCTGCCAGGCTTCGTCATTTCCACCTGGGCACCGATGATTCCTATGGTCAAAGCACGCCTGAACCTTGAAGCGGATGTACTTGGCCTTTTGCTTCTGTGCATCGGTATCAGCGCTTTTATCTTTATGCCTTTAGCCGGCGCACTCGTACAACGCTTTGGCTGCAAAAAAGTCGTCATCACAGGTGCAACGCTGATGGCGCTAATTTCCGTGCTGCTTTCTTGCCTGCCAAACATCTGGAGCTATGCCATTGCGCTTGCATTCTTCGGGGCAGTCATGGGCGCAACTGATGTCAGCATGAACACCAATGCAGTTATTGTAGAAAAGCTTGCCGGCCGCAGACTGCTCAGTGGTATGCACGCCTTTTGGAGTATCGGCTGCTTTGCTAGCGCAGGTCTTTTCAGCGTACTGGCATCTTCAGGCTTAAACGTAACGTTCATCGCCACACTGCACTGTGCTATTGTTTTAGCGTTGCTGGCAGTTTTCGGCCGCCACTTACTGGATTATAAAAGCCCCGGCGGCGAAAAGGCCTTTGCTATCCCACGCGGCATTGTTATCGTTTTAGGCATTCTCGCCTGCATTTCCTTCCTTGTTGAAGGTGCAGTTATGGATTGGAGCGGCGTACTGATCACCGAAGTGAAAAATATGGATATAGCGTTGGCAGGCACAGGTTACGCTATCTTTTCCGTTGCTATGCTCATCATGCGTCTTTTAGGCGATAAAACTGTACAGTTTTTAGGCGAACAAAAAGCTGTTATCGGCGGCAGCATCGTCACGGCAGCAGGCTTTGCGCTCGTAGTTGTTTTAGATAACCTGTATCTCAACGCCTTTGCCTTCATTCTCATCGGCCTTGGTTGTGCCAACATTGTCCCTGTGTTTTATTCGCTCTTAAAATACCAGAAGGACATGCCTATCAGCGCTGCGGTAACTTCTGTAACCAGTTTGGGTTATACAGGTGTTATTCTAGGTCCCGCACTTTTAGGCTTTGTCGCCCACGGTATCAATATCAGCGCGGTGTTTGAACTGGTTGCCTTATTGCTTGTCATTGAAGCAGGAATTGCCAAGTACGTTTTCTGCAAGCTGAAAATGTAAAATGCGTCATATATCAAAACGAGCCGGTTTTAGTACCAACACTAAAGCCTGCTCGTTTTTGATTGCAAAAGTTTTGGGAAGATTTTTCCTAAAACTTGGCGATTCTGTATAGTTTTGGGAATTATTTTCCTAAAACTTTTGTATTTACTAAGTTTCAGACTTAAAGGTCGGAATGTTTGGCACACCAAGAATTCTTTATGAAATCAAATATGCGCTCACGCAGTACGTAAAACGCATCAAGAAAAATAAGCTACCAGCACGTCACAAGACACGCTAACAGCTTATTTTTTAAACAACGTAAATTGCAAGAACAAGTTGCACATTTTTCCTAATCAAATAGCATAAATTTCA
>CAVCLW010000017.1:0-47387 GCA_963603005.1 Escherichia coli
TGGATGAGTCCTGTAGAGTACAGGCTTAGTTTTGTTGCATAAAAAATACGCAACAAATTTTAAATTCTGTTGCGTAATAAAAGTCTAACTTTTTGGGGTCACTACATGAGACAGGGCTGCTGTTTTTACATACATACACTATAACTGTACGTTTAGTAGCAAAATTTCTCAACTTTGTCACCTACATAATGTCAAAAAGTGATATAATATACTAATAAGAAATACAAATTTCTTAAGTGTATAATTAGGAGGTGCGCATTATGGCAAGATTTACTTTACCGCGTGATATTTATTATGGTGCCGGTGCAATCAGTGAGCTGAAGGTGCTTAAGGGGCATAAAAAAGCAATGATTTTTACTGGCGGCAGCTCTATGAAGCGTGGCGGTTTTTTGCAAAAGGTTGAGGATGTGTTGCATGACATTGGCATGGAAACACAGCTGTTTGAAGGCATTGAGCCTGATCCGTCAATTGAAACTGTATTCCGTGGTGCTGAAGCCATGCGCAGCTTTGAACCTGATGTAATTGTAGCGATTGGCGGCGGTTCTCCGATTGATGCGGCTAAGGCCATGTGGGTTTTCTATGAGCATCCGGATAAAAACTTTGAGGATATCAAAGATCCGTTTACCATTCCGACGTTGCGTAACAAGGCTATTTTTGTAGCTATTCCATCTACCAGTGGTACGGCAACCGAGGTAACAGCCTTCTCGGTAATTACTGATTATAAAACAGATATTAAATATCCTCTGGCAGATTTTGAGATTACGCCGGATATCGCAATTCTCGATACAGATATTCCGCTGACTATGCCCAAGAAGCTGACGGCGCATACGGGTATGGATGCACTGACGCATGCTATTGAGGCATATGTTGCTACAGCTCGCAGCAATTTTTCTGATGCATTGGCGCTGCAGGCAATCAGCGATATTTATGACAGCCTTGTTGCCAGCTATTATGGCGATAAAGCAGCTCGGGAAAAGATGCATATTGCGCAATGTATGGCAGGCATGGCCTTTTCTAATGCGCTGCTGGGCATTGCTCATAGCCTGGCGCATAAGACGGGCGCTGTATTCCATATTCCGCATGGCTGCTGCAACGCGATTCTGCTGCCGTCGGTTATTGAATTTAATGCCAAGGAATGCGCTGAGCGTTACGCTGCCATTGCACGGCACATCGGCCTGCCCGGCAAAACGGACGAGCAGCTGACGAATGCTCTTGTAGATTCGATTAAGGCTTTGAACAAAAAGCTGGATATTGCGCAGACCTATAAGGATAACGGCGTAAGCGAAGAGGTACTGAAAGAGCATGCCGACGCAATCGCAGCCAATGCTGTGCTTGACCCGTGCACCGGTTCTAATCCGCGTAAGATTGATAAGGAGCAGATGAAAGAAGTTCTGCTGTGCGCTTACTATGGCACACCTGTGACATTCTAAAATAAGATAACATAAAAACGAGCAGCTACTTTCGCAAGAGGGTAGCTGTTTTCTTTTGCTCTTGACTTCGACCGTACTCTAGGTGTTATGCTATACTAAAATAAAGCAACATGAAAGGATGTAGAGCATGAACAAGAAAATTAAGCTTTTAGTTTTTATATTGTGTTTGGCAGCGGTATTCTTGAGCGGTTGCGCAAAAAACGCCGACAGCGAAGTGAAGGGCAGTGATACTGCTGTTGCCATTACCAATCCGCGACAGCTGGTGGCTGCGGATAACAAGACAGGGCGCACAATTATGTGGGAAGCAAAGGTGAAGCAGCCTTATACGTTGGAGTATCGTTTAAAGGGCAGCAAGGATATCAAGGCAGTGCAGGCAACGGACAGCAGCTTTACAGATAAGAACAGTATTATTCAATATACCGCACGTTTAAGTGGTCTGGTGCCGGGAAGCGCTTATGAATATCGCATCAATACAGCGCAGAACAAGGGGCGTTGGCACAAGCTGCAGACGGAAAAAGGCGAAGGCTTTACTGCCTTGATCTTCCCTGATTCGCAAAGTGCCAATTACAGCGGCTGGCAGCAGCTGGCGCGTGAAGCGTACAAGCGCCATCCGGAGAGTGCGTTTTATGTGAATATGGGTGATTTGGTGGACAATGGACAGGATGCAAGCCAATGGCGCGCATGGTTCAACAGCGTGAGTGTGTTCAGTGATGCTGTTCCGTTGGCTCCAATCCTCGGTAATCATGAGGCGTACAGCCTGGAGTGGAAGGAATGCTTGCCTGCGAGCTATACGCATTTGTTCAATGTACCGCAAAACGGTCTGGCAAAATATCCGAATCAGTTTTACAGCTTTGATTACGGTCCTGTGCATTTCGTAGTGCTGGATACCAATTTTCCGGAGATGAAAAAATTCCAGCCTGATTTATTGGCAGACGAGCTGCCGTGGCTGGAAAAGGATTTGGCGGCGAGCAAGGCGCTGTGGAAGGTTGTTCTGATGCACCGTGATATTTTCATCTACGGCTTTGGATCGGAGTCGGGCAGAGCGCAGACCAAGACGCATTTCCTTGATTTCAGCTATCAGCTGATGCCTGTTTTTGAAAAATACAAGGTTGATGCGGTGCTGACGGCACATTTACATACATATCGCCGTCGTGTTCCCTTGCAGAACTTTGCACCTGCACCGCAGGGAAGCGGTGTTACCTATATCCTGACAGGTGTTGCCGGAGATGTACGCTATCCTAAGCTGTGGGGCGATTTTGAGTGGGATGCGGCAACAGCACCGAAGCCGGAAACCGCCAACTATATGACGCTGAAGGCAGATGAGAAAACCTTGGAGTTTAAAGCCTTCCTGCCGGATGGCAAGCAGTTTGATGAAGTGAAATTAACTAAATAAGCAAAAACTAAGCTGACATAAAAATGAGCAGCTACTTTCAAGAGGGAGTAGCTGCTTTAGTATTTATTGTATGTATTATTTATCTAATAACCAGTCAAGAACATATTTCTGGCGAATGCCGTTATAGGAGATGGGCGGGTCATTATCCATAGTCAGCAAGACTTTCAAGTTGTGGTCGTTGATAGAAGCAAGGGGTTTAAGTTCACGTTGCAAGGTGCTTTCGTCATGTACACTCCACGAAACTTGGTAATATTCAGTGTTACCATCATAATCTTGTGCCACAAAATCTACTTCTGTATTACCTGTCTTGCCAATATAAACTTGATATCCCCGTCTTAGAAGTTCAAGATAGACAATGTTTTCCAGAATATGCCCTTGGTCAACATTACGTGTGCCTAAAAGATAATAACGTAAACCTATATCAGCAAGATAATATTTATCCTGCAATTTCAGATATTCCTTGCCTTTAATATCATAACGGCTGACTTTGTACATCAGCAGGCTGTCTAAAATACCATCAAGATAATTTTCAACAGTGCGCGGACTTATTTTGCGTCCTGCACTCGTCATAGTGTCAGCAATTTTTTTGGCAGTACAAAGATTGCCGATGTTGTCGAACATATATTTCAGGACGCTTTTTAGCATAGACGGGTCTTGAATATTTTTGCGTGTAACAATATCATTGAGTACTACGGTGTTGTAGATACCATCAAGGTAGGCATGGATATTGCGCCTGTCTGTGAGATTGACAGTATAAGGGAAGGAACTGTTATAGACATAATTTCGATAAAGCTCTTCTTTGCTTATGATAGAGGGAAAAGCACTAGTATATTCCTTGAAAGAGAGGGGCAGCATCTTTAGTTCGATATAGCGTCCTGAAAGCAGTGTTGCCAATTCGCCTGACATGAAATAGGCATTGGAGCCAGTGATATAGACATCAGCATTTTTTTTGATAAACAGGCTGTCGACTGCTTTTTGATATTCAGCTACATGCTGAATTTCATCTAAGAAAATATAATTCATTTTATCAGGCAGCATTCTATCCTTTACATATTTATAAAGTGCGTGATATTCACAAAGGTTTTCGTATTCTGCATCTTCAAAATTAATATTTATAATCTGCTCTTGCTGTATGTTTTGTGCAAGCAGCTGTTCCTGAAACAAATCAAAAAGAGTAGATTTGCCACAACGACGAATGCCGGAGACAACTTTGATAATTTGCTTATCTTGCCAATCAAGTAAAAATTTTAGATATTCCGGACGTTTTATATTCATTGCTTCACCCGCTTTCTTATGAAATTAGTATAGCATAAGCAAGGAAAAACATCAAGAGTTTGACTTTGAATTAAAACATATACAGAAAATGAGCAATGTTTAATTTTCATTTTAAAGTTTCTGGTGAATTGACATAAAAATGAGCAGTACACCTGCTCAGCTTTTACGTGGTGGCGTTAAGAATTATGTTATACCGGAAGAGGTGAACCAGTGTAATAGTAAGACCGCGGAGTTGCTTTTTTCATAGTCATAAAAAAAGACCTCCTCATAGCATTTTCTGTACAAGAATGTTATACAACGAATGCTGTGGGGAGGTGTAAATTTTTTGTGCTATTAATCAAGCTCAATCAGTTCGTATTTATCATTGCCCATTTTCAGCTCGCGCATAGCGGTGAGCTGGTGCAGGCCGTGACGGCTTTCCATGCGCTCAACGAGGTCATGGTTGCTTTCCTTGGCATAGACGAGATCGACAGAAGCCTGGTCGATAGCCAGAATGTCGGTAGAAGCGAGAATGCCGATATCGGGGATAGTCGGCTCTGCTGCGCTTAAACCGGCGCAGTCGCAGTCAACGGACATACGGCGCAGCACGTTGATGTAAACGATGTGCTTGCCGAAGAAATCAATGGTAGCCTTAGCGGATTCAGCCATGTTTTCCATGAGCAGCTCTTTGCCGGGCCATACGTTCCAGTCCGTAGGCAGGTTATCCTTATCTACGCCGTGAACCTGTGCTTTGCCGATGCGTCCGTCAGCGCAGCCGATAGCAAGGTTTTTCATGGAGCCGCCGAAACCGCCCATAGCGTGGCCTTTGAAGTGTGTTAAAACGAGCATGGAATCGTAGTTGACGATATTTTTGCCCATGGAAACCTCTTTAAAATGCTTGCCGTGGCGGACAGGCAGATTTACAGTGCCCTCCGCATCCATGATGTCAACAGGGCAGAAGGTCCAGCCGTTGACCTTTAAGGTATCCAGATGCTCTTCGGTGGTATAGCGGTCACCCTGATACAAGGTGTTGGTTTCTACGATGGTGCTGTCAGGGATTTGCTGCTGCAGCGCTTTCACCAGCTCGCGCGGCAGAATGTTGGGACCGTGCTTTTCGCCAGTGTGCAGCTTGATGGCAACCTTGCCGTAAATGCTTTCGTTAATTAAATCATATAATTTGATGAGATGCTCTGCATCAATGTGTTTGGTGAAGTATACTTTGGCATGAGAGCCTGCGTTGTCGTTTGCGGAAACTTTTTTGCAGCCTACTACAGGGGCTTGGGCAAATTCTTGTGTCAATTTAATCTACCTCCTATAATCTAGTTACTTATATTTTAATACCTGAAGTATACTCTAAGTCAAGAAAAATTTGGAACTTGAAAATTTTGTTCTTGGCTTAGAGTTAACTCCAAATAGTATATTGTTTCTAGTGAAAAAATAAGGAGGAATAAGTTTATGAAAGCAAGCAAACGATTCAAAAACACTGGGGCAGTGCATACTGATTTGCACTACAAGATGGATGTAATTCCTTTCAATAAAATAGAAGCTTTCTATATGAAGTATCTGAAATAAAAAATGAGGCTATCATCACTAGAACGTGTGATAGCCTCATTTTTTCCACAAATCGGCTGGGAAGACCGATATTGAGAGGGGAATCAGGGTTTTACAGTTGTGCGGTAAGCCTGCTTGCCATCTTTGAATTCGATGATGGTTACGCTCTTTACTGCGTCATGCTTTTCGTTTAAGCCAAGAGAGCCGGTAACAGCACTGAAGGTTTTTGTTTCAGCCAGTGCCTTGGCGATTTTAGCCGGTTCAACAGAGCCTGCGCGTTTGATAGCGTCAGCTAAAAGTTTGATGCCGTCATAGCCGAGTACTGCAGGAGCGTCGGGTTTTTGGCCGTATTCCTTCTCGAAGGCTGTAACGAAGGCTTTGGATTCGGCAGAATCGGAATCAGCAGAATAGTGGTTGGTGAAATAGGTGTTGTTCAGAGCAGCAGCTCCGGCGATTTCCGGAAGCTTGGGGCTGTCCCAACCGTCACCGCCGACGATAGGAACATCAATACCCAGCTCGCGTGCCTGTTTAACGATTTTGCCAACCTCTTCATAGTAACCGGGAACATAAATTACTTCCGGGTTTGCTACTTTGATTTTGGTCAGTACGGCTTTGAAATCAGTATCTTTTTGCAGATAAGCTTCTTCGATAACAATACTGCCGCCGTTGGCGGTGAAGGATTTTTTGAAGAAATCAGCTAAGCCTTTGGAATAATCGCTGCTGTTGTCTATATAAAGTGCTGCTTTTTTTGCCTTCAGCTCGTTGGTGACGAAGTTAGCGCCGACTGTGCCCTGGAAGGGATCAATAAAGCAGACACGGAAGGTGTTGGGCTTGGTGCTGCCGTCTTTGGCAACGGTTACAGAAGGATTTGTTGCACCGATTGCCAAATAGGGAATTTTTGCTGTTTCGCTGATATTGCAGGCTGCAATGGCGCTGGAGCTGGTAAAAATGCCTGCTACCATAGGTACCTTATCCTGATTGATGAGCTTACTCATAGCATTGGCTGCTTCGGCCGGTTCACTTTTGGTATCTGCTTCAACAAGTACAAGCTTCTTGCCGTTGACACCGCCGGCGGCGTTAATTTCTTTTACTGCCAGCTTAAAGCCACGCATCATTGATGTACCATAGGAAGCGTTACCGCCTGTCATCTCACCGATGGCGCCGATTTTAATGGTGTCGTCTGCCGCTTTGTCACTGCCGCAGCCTGCTATGAGCAGGCTGGATGCACAGATAGCTGCCGTCATAGTCTTGAAAAAGTTTTTGCATTTCATTGAAATCAGCTCCTTTGATTTTTTGATTGACTAATATTGAGAAAATATATTAGCGGTTTGGTACAGACAAGGCTGCTAAAAAAAGAAGAAGCCTGACTTCGCATATGTGCGAAGTCGGGCTTCATTGCCATGTAATTGTCTACGTGCTTAGTATAATACGCGCAAGTGTAAACGTCAACAGGAATTTCAAGAACGAATGTAAAAATACAGTATACAAAAGAAGCGGATAGTGTATATTTTGGCAACAATTATCTAAATATATAAATCTGCCAACACCAGCAGCTCCTACCGGAAAGCTTTGAAAACTTCGCTTAAAGATGATATAATAAGCTATTATACTATGACTGGAGTACGCTATGCGCAGGAAAATATTATTTGGTGTTGATTATACAGACAGCGAGCTGATTAAGCTTTTACTGTATCTGTTTGTCGGCGGTACAGCGGCCTTGGTAGAGTGGGCCTTATTCTACATTTTCTTCCACTATATTTTAACCGGGCTGAGCCTGACTTTGCTGACTATGCTGGCAACAGCCTTATCCTTTTGCCTGGCAACACTGTATCATTATTTCTTGGGCAATGTTCTGGTTTTTGACAGCGGCAGCCGTTACCAACGCGGCAAAGAGCTTAGCCTGGTGTTTTTGGTAAGCTGCATAGGCTTGGCGTTTAACCTGCTGCTGATGTATGTTTTTGTCAGCCTGCTTGACTGGCAGCCGATGCTGTCGAAGGTACTGACAAGCTGTATTGTTGTTGTATGGAACTATCTCTCACGTAAAAAATGGATTTTTAGGAGTTAGATATGCCTGTAGAATATGTAGACGTAAAAAAATTTAAAAAGGTTGTTCTTTTGTATAACCGTAATTCCGGTAAGCAGCTTTTTGCCAGTATGATGGCTAAGGTGAATGAAACTTATAAGCTGGTGAAGGAATTAGTAGGACCTAAAAATGCAGAAATGCGAGATATCCGCTTCTTTGACCAGATACCGCAGATTGCTGCGGAAATAGTTGAAGAAAAGGTTGACTGGGTGATAATTGCCGGCGGTGACGGCACAATTAGAGCGATGATTGAACAGCTGGCTAATCGCAAGTATGTGCCTTACATCAGCGTTTTTCCTGCCGGTACGGTAAATCTTGTGGCCAAGGAGCTGCTGCTGAAGGCGGACCCGCATAAGTGGTTTAAGCGTGTAGCCAAAGGTATAGAGGTGCCTGTTTATCTGGGACGTGCCAACGGCAATGTCTTTTTGACGGTTGCCGGCATAGGCTTTGACTCCCTTGTAGTAGACAAGGTAACGGAAAAAGAGAAAAAGCTGCTCAACAAGCTTGCCTATGTTTGGCAGGGTACAGAGATTATGCGTAAGGAATTACTGTTCAACAACTGGCGCTACCGTTTTCAGGTGCGCTTTGATGATGAAAACGAGTGGCATGAAGCGACTTCTGTTATTGTAGGCAAAAGCCGCTATTATGCCGGACGTTATAACCTTTTCAACGGGGCGTCGCTGTCATCACCCCTTTTACATGCGGCGCTGTTTACCGGTGATAAGCGCGGCGATTTTATCCGTTATGCGGCGTGCATTGCTATGGAGGCGCTGACGCTGGATAATGATATTGTTATCCGCACCGCAAAAAAGCTGGAAATACGCTGCAATGAAGAGAATTTTGCAGCAGAGCTTGACGGAGATGCTGTAACAACTGCTCCGCTTTTAATTGAGATGGAGCCTGAGCCGATTAAGTTTTTGGCGTAAGCAAGGAAATGGTGTAAGGTGAATAGGATTAGTAGAAAAATGGGCTGGCTGATTTTTATTATCGCAGCCTGTATAGTTGAAGGCTTTTTTGCCTGGCAGAGCTTCGGCGGGACGCACCCCTTTCCGCTGAACGAGTTTGGCTTTCAGATTTTTGATCATCTTCTGCGTGACTGCGTTTTGGCAGAGGTAGTTTATTTGCTGTATTATCGGCGCAAGCGTGTGCCTGACAGATTACAGCGCTATTTTCCTGTTATTGTCATCGGTATGCTGTATCTGTGCGAAGCCTGCTTCATGGTTAACCAGCTTAGTCTTGATAAAGGTCTGCAGACGAGCCTTTCCGTGCTTGCCGGTATTAACAATAACATTTTTGCAGTGCTGCTGATGGCAATGTGCTACCATAAATGGCCTAACATCGGAATGAAAATCCTTTATTTTGCTGTTTATGTGTTTTCTGCTTTGGCGCTGGTCTTTGATGGGTTCTACTTTTGGCAGACCTCCATGCACGTGGAGAGCGTTCTCTTCCAAAATCTGAATATCTATGCTGTTAAAGGTATTTTTGCAACGATGAGCAATACGATGATTGCCGGTATTGTTATCAGCATTGTGGTTATTTTACTGCTGTTTTATGTACCGAAGCCGCAAAAGCGTAAGCCGAACTTTGCCTGGTCGCTGCTGTGCGTGGCTATGTTCACCCTGGGCTTGAACCTTACCGACAGATTGCTTGGCTATGCCGGCATGTACAGCGTGGAAAATGTTATCGGTATGTACGCTGAGGTTGAGAACGAAAAAACACGCATGAACTACCGAAATATGCTTTCCGTTCCGGTTAACGTGAACTTTGTGAGCAAGGCAATTTTTGATACCGATAAAATTGCCGGCAGTAAGCATGTGGAGCAGCGCGAGCTGACCGCCAAGGATAAAACACGTCTGACGGAAATGGGCATTGATGAGCCTAAAGCAAAGATTGCCAAAATCAAACCGCAGTATGACAGAGTTGTTCTGCTGATTTTGGAATCCATGCACCGCGATTACATCAACTACTATAACCACGATATTCCCGAAGAGGCTACACCGTTCTTGAATAGTCTTGTTATTCGCTATCCGCATATGAACAGGTATTATTCCTCTGCTGTGCCCACGACGCAGGGCCTGAATGCTACCTTCCGTTCACATTTGATAATGGATAAGGATCTTCCCGGTAAAAATACGCCCTCACTGTTCCGCAGCGTGCAGGCAGCGGGGATGCGCGGCATTTTCATGAATGCCTCCAGCCAGTATTACGCCAACGAGCTGCGTGAATATCCGACGCAGTTCGGTATGAACGAATATTATGCCAAGGAATATCTGGAAAAACAGGGCTATACAGGTGCCAGCGGCTGGGGCTTCCATAATGACGTAATGTATGAGGAAACACTGAAGCTGCTGGAAAAAGCCAAAGCGAAGAATGATCGTATGGTGATGGTTACCAAAACGCTGGATATGCACCAGCCTTATCCTTATACAGGCTTCAGCTGGAACGAAATGCCGGATAATGTACGCAGCAACAAGTTTATTACAGTGCGCGGCGTTTATTGGGTTGATAAAACGTTGGAGCATTTCTTTAAGGAAGCACAGAAGCGTGGCCTGATGGATGACAGAACGCTGTTCATCATTACGAGCGATCATAATCCGCACAGTGGCGGCGAGTACACGAAGCTTGTTACCAAGGCTGATGATAAGCAGAGCATTGCACCGATTCCGCTGATTTTTGTGTCGAAGAATCTCGCACCGCTCAATAATCTGCGCACCAATGAATATGCTTCGCAGATCGATTTAGCACCGACGCTTTTGTATCTGTTGGGCATCGACGTGCCGGACAAATTCATGGGCCGCAATCTTCTGCAGCCTACGGATATTCCCTATGCCTTAGGCTACTTTGGCGGTAAGGCGTTTTACTGGTCGGATGAGCGTCATTTTGTCGACCAGATGGATAAGCCTGTACCGGACACAGAATATGAGGATGCTTTAACAAACTATATTATTCATTATTATGGCTTGTGGCATCAATAAAGTTATTAAAAAATACCGTTCCGCAGAAATGTGGGACGGTATTTATACTTTTGCTATATAAACTTAGCTGAAGAAAGCAAGTATTATGTATACAATTGATAATACACTTTTCAAACGCAGTTCTATCACATATAATATTAATGCAAAAAAATAATTTTATGGAGGGAATGAAGATGTTTCTGATAATAGGTGCACTCGTTGTTATCGGTGTAATTTATCTTTTGTTGAAACGACATGAATCCAGAATGGTATTGATTGCCGCTGGTATTCTGATGTGCTGCATTGCCGGCAAGCCGATGGCTTCTCTTGATGCTTTTGCCAAAAGTATGACTAATGCCGGTCTGATTACTTCTGTTTGTTCCTGCATGGGCTTTGCCTGGTGCATGAAGTACACTGGCTGCGACAAGCATTTGGTTGTCGCTATCGGTAAGGTTTTGAAAAAAATGGGCTTTTTGCTCATTCCCGGCGCTACGCTGGCAACCTTTGTTGTTAATATTGCTATCCCCAGTGCTGCAGGCTGCAGTGCTGCAGTAGGCGTAATTTTTATTCCGATTATGATGTCTGCAGGCATTCATCCGGCAATGGCCGCTGCTGCCGTTAAATCCGGTACCTATGGCAGCATGCTGAACCCCGGCCTGGTACATAACGCCGTTATCGCTAAGCTGGCAGGCGTGCAGATTACTGATGTAATTGCCAATCATATGATGGCAACTGTAGTAGGTGTAATCATTGCTGCTGCTGTATTGACAATTCTGGCAGTTGTGCTGAAGGAAAACAGAGGCTTTGTACCGGAAGGCGAAGCCGGTGTTGATGAAAGCTTTAGCATTAATCCGCTTTTCGCTATCATGCCGCTGGTTCCAGTGGTTATTTTGTTGCTGGGCAGCACTAAGGTAGTGCCTGCACTGAAGATGGGCGTACCCCACGCTATGGTTATCGGTGCAATCCTGTCCTTGGCAGTAACCCGTAAAAATCCTGTGGAGCTGACTAAGAGCTTCTTTGACGGCATGGGCGATGCTTATGCAAACATTATCGGTATCATTATTTCCGTAGGCGTTTTCGTAGCAGGCTTGAATGCTTTGGGACTGATTAAGGCGCTGATTAACTGGATGCTGAATTCTACCGGTATTGTTAAAATTGCTGCTACCTTCGGTCCGTTTGTGCTGGCACTTATTTCCGGCTCAGGCGACGCTGCAACCGTTGCGTTTAACGAAGCAGTTACTCCGCATGCGGCACAGTTTGGCCTGGAAACTATGAACATGGGCTCTATTGCAGCTTTGGGCGGTACTCTCGGCCGTACTATTTCCCCGATTGCCGGCGCTACTATTATCTGCGCAGGCATTGCCGGTGTAGACCCGATGGAGGTCTGCAAGCGTAACGCTTTGGGTATTACCCTGGCGCTGGTTGTAGGCATGGTACTGCTGCTGTTCTAAAATCTGATATTGTTAAAGCAGAAAATGGATGCGTAACTTTTGCTTCGCATCCATTTTTATTGCGACAACTTGCCTCTATGCGGTATAATAATGCATGGAGGGAATTATGGAGATTGATACTTTTCTTGATAAATTACAAAGCTATCACAGCGAGCAGGTTTTTAACCCCTGGTGTGATTTTGATACAAGCTGTGATATAGGCCCGCAGGCTCCCGTTATCCGCAGTGCCAATCTGCGCCGTTATCTGGAGCTGCGCGCGGATGCACATTATTTGTTTATTGCCGAGGCCTTAGGCTATCAGGGCGGTCATTTCAGCGGTATTGCAATTACTTCGGAGCGTATTCTGCTGGGCCATCATCCTGATGTAGAGCCGAAAAGCGTGCTGGGCGAATGGGATTACCGCCGCACGAGTGATGAAAGCAGCGCAATGCTGAATAATACGCAGCGCCTGAAGGGATTTAACGAGCCCACGGATACTGTTGTCTGGAACGCGCTGAACAGTCACGGTCTTGCATCGTTTGATGTTATCCTTTGGAATATTTTTCCGTTTCATCCGTATAAAGCAGGCAATCTGCTGACTAACCGTACGCCCTCACCGAGCGAGCTTGATGTAGGCATTGAGTACGCGCGGATGCTGCTGGAGCTGCGTCCGGGGATGAAGATTGTTGCCATCGGTCAGAAGGCGGCGACAACGCTTGCACGCTACGGTGTTGAATGTATGGCTGTGCCGCATCCGTCTATGGGCGGTGCCAACCGCTTCCGTGCGGCAGTAGCGCAGCTGTTAGGCGGTGAGATGTAATGGAATTGGAAGCTGTTCCTTTAAGCCGTGAGCAGACCTTGCATATTGCTCTTGGCATGGGCAAGGCGCTTTTGAAAAACGGTGCGGAAACCTCCAGAGTAGAGGACACTATTTCCCGCTTCTGTCATACGCACGGCTATCATGATATTCATGTTTTTGTTACGCCGACGGTTATTATTTTAGGCGATGAGGAAAGCGAAGGTGCGACGATTATCAGCCGTATCCGTTATCGCAGCACCAATTTAAGCGTCATCAGTGCTGTGAACGATTTTTCCTACAACCTGAAACGTTGGCCGCTGAATTACAAAGAAACGCTGGCGTATCTGGAGGAGCTGCGTCATAAGGCTCCACCCTATGGCAAATGGCGTGTCTGTATGGCTTCGGCAATCAGCTCGGCAGCTTTTTCGGCGATGCTGGGCGGCAACGGCCATGATTTTATTGCGGCCTTTATTACCGGCGGTCTTTCGATGGTGCTGTTAAAGCAGCTGGGAGGTTATCGTCCCAGTGCCTTTTGGGAGAATGCGCTTTCCGGTGCGGCAATCGGTGCTTTGGCTATTTTTTGCTGTGAGATGGACGGCGAATGTACGCGTACCAACATCATCGTAGGTGCGCTGATGCCGTTCCTGCCTGGTGTAGCCTTTACCAACGGACTGCGCGATTATATGGCCGGCGATTTGATTTCCGGTAATTCGCGTATCGCCGAGGCGATGCTTTTTGCTACATCCATTGCGATTGGTTTGGCATTTAGTCTGCTTGTATGGTATCACTGGGGGTGGAAGCTGTGGGCATAAATTATTTTACAGCCTTTGGCTTTGCATTTATTGCTACTGCTGCCTTCGGTATCCTGTTTCAGGCACCGCGTAAAAGTTTGCCTGTCAGCGGCTTTATCGGTGCTGTAGGCTGGGTAGTTTATTGCTACATCCGTAAGGATTTGGCGTATGATTCTTTTTATGCCATGTTTTTTGCCACGGTTGCGCTTTCGCTTTTGAGCGAGCTGGCAGCACGTGTTTTTAAGCAGCCGGTAACAATTTTTGTTATTCCCGGTATTATCCCGATTGTGCCGGGACTCGGCATGTATCGCGGTATGGCAGCGATTATAGAAAATAATTACGACACGGGTATGAACATCCTTATAACCACCGGCATGGATGCCAGTGCTATTGCCTTAGGGATGATGCTTATGACAAGCGTGTTCCGTGTATTTAAAATCAGCAAGGATCATAAACGTCTGCTGCAGCTGTTGCATAAGGAAGAAAAAGAATAAGGTTATTTACAGTGAGTGAGGGAATGAAAATATGGGTTTAGCAGAACTGTTGCTGTTGGCGGTTGGCCTGGCGATGGATGCCTTTGCCGTTTCCGTTTGCGGCAGTATGGTGCTGACACCGGATAACAGGTTGCGCGGAGCATTACGCTTCGGTAGCTGGTTCGGAGTATTTCAGTTTTTGATGCCGGTAATAGGCTATTTCGGCGCTGTATCGTTTCGTGATTATATTACGGAGTATGACCATTGGCTTGCCTTTTTCTTATTGCTTTATCTGGGAATCAACATGATTCGGGAAGCAAACGAGGCCTGTCATGTAAAAAAAGACTATACCGTGAAGGAGATGGCGGTACTGGCGATTGCCACCAGTATTGACGCTCTGGCAGTAGGTATCAGTTTGGCCTTTTTGAATACGGATATCTGGTCCGCTTCCATACTGATTG
Organism: Escherichia coli; assembly: GCA_963603005.1. Taxonomy (GTDB): domain Bacteria; phylum Bacillota; class Negativicutes; order Acidaminococcales; family Acidaminococcaceae; genus Phascolarctobacterium_A. The sequence continues at coordinate 14,620 of CAVCLW010000017.1, forward strand.
GCGTGGTGACCTTTGCTATTGCAGCCTTTGGCGGTCTGGCCGGCTTTAAGCTGGGTGCTATGGCCGGTAAGAGAGCTGATGTGGCCGGCGGCTTGGTGCTGATTTTTATCGGTGTCAAAATTTTGCTGGAACATACAGGAATAATTTAAGGAATAAAAGTTTAGCGTATTTACCCCTTTAGGAACCGCTGAGCTTAATTTATATCATTGAAAGGAAGATACACATGACGCAAGTAAATAAGGAGCGTATGCTCGCAGAATTTAAGGAAATTGTTGCTCTGCCTTGTCACAGCCTGCAGGAGCGTCCGGTATTCGAACTGCTTAAGGGCAAATTGGAGGCACTTGGCTTTACGGTGGAAGAGGATGACGCCGGTAAAAAGCTGGGCGGCAACTGCGGTAATTTATGGGCATTTTTGCCTGCCAGCGCAGGAGTTGAAGGTGCGGTACGCGTGCTGCTTTCTGCACATATGGATGGTGTTGAGCCCTGCGGCGGCACTACCGTTATCCAAAAGGACGGCGTTTTATACAGCGACGGCACCACTATTCTCGGCGGTGACGATAAATCCGGCGTTGAGGGTATTTTAGAGGGTATCCGTCTGCTGCTGGAGGAAGGCACTCCGCATGGCGATATCCAGATACTCTTTACAGTTTGCGAGGAGGGCGGCGTGAACGGCTCCCGTTGCCTCGACCGCTCCAAGCTGCGCGCCGACGTTGGCTATGCACTGGACGGCGAAGGCGCTCCGGGCGAGATTGTTGTCGGTGCTCCCGGCCAGAAGAAGTATAAAATCGATATTATCGGCAAAACCGCGCATGGAGGACTGGAGCCGGAAAAGGGCATCAACTCCATTATGATTGCTGCCAAGGCTCTTGCCGATGTTAAGCGCTACGGACGTATTGATGAGGAAACTACCTGCAATATCGGCATTATCGGCGGCGGTAAGGCAACCAATATTGTGCCTGATCTGGTAACTATTGAGGGCGATGCGCGCAGCCGTAACAAGGAAAAGCTGGAGGCTATCTGCAAGGAAATAGTAGAAACTATTGCAACCAGTGCTGAAAAATACGGCGCTAAGGCAGAGGTTTTTGTGGATAACAAGTATGATTCCTTTGCTGTTGCCGAGGACAGCGATGTTGTAGCACTGGCAAAGGCTGCCTGCGCAATGCATGGCTTTACTCCTGATATTACGGTTACCGGCGGCGGCAGTGATGCCAACTTCCTGAATGCTTACGGACTGCCCAGCGTAATTTTGGGCACCGGTATGGCTCATGTGCATACTGTTGACGAATACATCAAGGAAGAGGATTTGTACAATTCCGCCCTTATGGTACACGGTATTTTGAAGGCTGCGGTAAAATAAAAAAATCAAACGCTGTATGTATATAGCAAAAGGCCTGCATGTGCAAAACGCATGCAGGCCTTTTCTTATGAAATTTGACCGGATAGCCGAATTAAGATATAATTTAGCTATATGAAGGAGGTGCGATTATGCCGAAAATTACTTCCAGCGCAGATTTGCGCAACAACTATAACGAGATTTCTAATTTCTGCCATCAGTACAAGGAGCCGGTTTTTATTACCAAAAACGGCAAGGGAGATTTGGCTGTCATGAGCATTGATGCCTACGAAGAGCTGACTGCACGCTTTGAGCTGTACAGCTCACTAAAAGCAGGCTTGGACGATGTGGCGGCAGGCAGAACTGTGCCTGCTAAAAAATTCTTAGCTGAATTGGAAGCACGCTATCCGGAGTTAGCTGAGGTAGAGAAATGATTTATTACAATGTGGAAGTAACGCAAATTGCTGAGCAGGATTATTATAAGGCTGAAGCTTATATCAAATACGAATTATATAATCAGAAGGCTGCTGCCGGTCTTGCTAAAAAATTGCATGAAGCTATTAATGATTTGTCATTTTTCCCGACTAAGTACCCTATATGCAATGATGATTTCCTGAGAGTATGGGAAATCAGATTTGTGCCGGTAAACAATTATCTGCTGTTTTACATCGTGCGGGAGGATGAAAAGATAGTGTACGTTTTACGCTTTCTGTATAGCAGACGCAATTGGCAAAAAATATTACGCAAGCATCTTGAGGATGAAATTTTTGACTTAACAACACATTACATTCAGGAAGAAACAGAAAAATACGGAGCAAAATAAAAACAGCAGCCTTGGCATACGCAAGCGTATACTGAGGCTGCTTTGCATTATTCTTCTGCTGCTGTCGCCAGCTGCACCTTCAGCTCTACGCCGAAGGTCTTTTTGAACCATGACAGATGCTCCTGAATCTGATGCATTTCAATACTGGGAATACCTTGAGCATATAGCTTTAAAGTAGCATTCTTTTTGCTGATGCTCGGTTCAATAACATGAATCTGGGATGTTTCCGTATAATCGAGGCTTTCAGCTAAGGCCAGCAGCAGTGCCAGCTTGTTGATTGTTTTCCAGTTGGCGTCGCTAAGCAGTTCCTTGTAGAAACGGTCCTTGAAATAGTTTTTGGAAACGCCGTTATGCCAGCCGGCGATAGCTGCCGTGATGACCTGCTCTTTGTGCGTCAGACCAAAGAGCTTGGCATTTAAAATCATATAGGCACTGTGACGTGCGTGACTGTAGAAGTTGATGGTGATGCCGATGTCATGCAGCAGCGCAGCGGTTTCCAGCAGGCGGCGGTAATTTTTGCGTAAGCCGTGCAGCTCGCTCCAGCCGTCAAACATTGATAACACCAAATGGGTGATGTGTCTGGAATGCTGCTGGTCGGGTTCATATAGGTTTAACACATTTTCCCTGCTCATTCTAAGGATATCCTTCGCTATAATGGGCACGTGGTTTTCCTTGGAATAATAATCGAAGAATAGGCCTTCGCGCAGGCCGCAGCCGGAGGTGATGAGCTTTTTGGCACCTGTTGCCTCCAAAAGGCATCTGATAATGCTGCTGCCGGCCAAAATGATATCACTGCGCTCGCTGCTGAGGCCGGAAATCTTTTTGCGCTGCTCCAGATTTGTATTGCGCAGTCTGTTGAAGAAGCTGCAATATGTTTGCGTGGTATAGGAGTAATTGTGGATTTTGGTTGCCGGATATTTCTTTTCACGCTGGATGATTTTAGCTACCGTACGCGCAGTACCGCCGACACCGATGAGAGGCAGGCCGTTCTGTTTGAGCCAGGGGTACTTTTCCAGACGGCTCATGATAAAAAAGCTGACATCGCTGAAGACATTGGCTGGCATGACGTTACGGGTATTGAACATGGAGGTGGTATTGACTGCACCGATGGGCAGGGACACGCTATCTAAAATTTTACGGTTCTTGAACAGAATCAGCTCGGTACTGCCACCACCCAAGTCGAAGATGATGCCGTCCTTGACGTTGAGGGTGTTGATAACGCCAAGGTAGCTGATGTAGGCTTCGGTGTTGCCGGAGATGATGTGCAGCTGGATGCCTGTTTCTTCGGCAACACGTGCGACAAGCTCGGCACCGTTGGCAGCATTGCGGATGGCTGCGGTGGCAACGGCAATAGTTTTGTCAGCCTGATAAATTTTGCACATATAGGCAAAGCTTTTCATGGTTTCGATGGTGCTGCTGAAGGCTACTTCTGTAAGCATGTTTTTTTCGTCGACCTTCTGACTGAGGCGCAAGGCTTCTTTTTGGTTATAGACCATATTATAAGCACCATTCTTATAAATATGACTGATAACAAGCCGGGCCGAGTTAGAGCCGATGTCAATAATTGCGATTCGTTGCATTTTCCTTTTCTCCTTGTGGGGTGTTTCTATAAACTCCGATTATTCTATTTTAACGATATATTTATTATATTACCCATAACCTGAAAAAATCCTGCGTGAAAAAGTAAAATTCGTGTTAACTTGTTAAATTACTGTATAATTTTGATTTTTTCGCAGGATTTTTGTTAAGAAACCCGAATTATAACAGTAACATACTGTTTTGGAGGCTTAGCTAATGAAGCGTAAAAATTACACAACCTTTGCTGCTATTCATCTAGGCTCGGAGATGCTCAGTATGCAGATTACCGAATATCACAATACCGAAAGGTATAAGATTATTGAGTGCTGCAACCGACGCATTCGCCTGGGTGAGGCAACTTTTAAAAATAAAATAATTCCTTTTCCGCTGGTTTCGGAAATATGCGAAATCCTTATCGGCTTCAAGCGCCTGATGAAGGAATACGGGGTAGAGGAATATGTTATGCAGGCGACTACTGCTGTGCGTGAGGCAAGCAATCAGGTTTTCCTGCTGGACCAGATTTATAACAAAACCGGTCTTGTGGTCGATGTTGTTGATATGCCGAAAGAGATTTATACCAAATTTGTGGCCATCCGTAATACGCTGAAGGCAGAAAAAATTTCTACCGAGCGTGAAGGCATGCTGATGATGGATATTTCCTCCGGCGGCTTGGGTGTAACGCTGGTGCGTGATGAAAAAATCTGCTATCAGGGTAACTTCCATATCGGCATTATCCGGATCAAGGAAAGCTTTGAGCGCAATCGCCGTGAAAGCATGCATTTTAACAAGGCGCTGACGGAATTTCTCAGCAGCACAATCGGCCCGGTAAGAAATGAGCTGGGTGACAGCAAGGTGCGTTATCTGGTGCTTTCAGGTACAGAAACCGAGCTTTTGCTGCGTATGCTGGGACTGGATGAGAAGCAGATGGTGCATCGCATCAAAGCAGCGGATTTCCATGCCTTTTTCGACAGCATGCGTCAGATGAGCCTGCCGCAGCTGATTCAGGTATATAAGCTGCCGGAGAATGTTGCGGAGCTTGTACTGCCTACGGTGCTGCTTTATGAACAGCTGCTGCATCTGATTCCCGCCAAGGAGATTGTTATTACGGCAGACCGCTTTATCGACGGCATCCAGCTGCTGCATATCGGCAATAAAACGAATCCTGTAATGCGCAAGGAGCTGGAGCAGGAGCTTATCAGCCTTTTCCATACCATCGGCAGCCGTTATCTGTATGACAAGAAGCATGCCCAGCAGGTGGAGCGCTTGTCGCTGATTATTTTCGATAAGATTGCCAAGGCTTACGGCATGGGTGAGCATGAGCGCCTGCTTTTGCGTGCAACCTGCATTTTGCATGATATAGGCAAATATATCTGCATGCGCAGTCACTCTATCTATACATATCAGCTGATTATGTCTACGGATATTATCGGCCTGAGCGAGAAGGACAAGAAAATCGTAGCGCTGGCATCGTATTATCATGCCAACAGACTGTTTGACAAGACCAATACGCTTGCTCCGCATGTGGAAAAGGAGCTAGTGCCGGTTGTGGCTAAGCTGGCTGCCATTGTGCGTCTGGCTGATGCTCTGGACCGCAGCTATATGCAAAAAATTCACAGCTGCAGTGTAACGCTGAAGGATAATAAGCTGAAGGTTCTGGCAGCAAGTAAAGAGGATTTGACGTTGGAAATCTGGACGTTTGATGATAAATCAACTTTCTTTGAGGAAGTTTTTGGTATTGAACCGATTTTGGAACGGGTGAATAAGTGATGGGAAATATGGGAAAATTAGATTTGACAAAGCCTGAGTATTTTTATAACCGCGAGCTGAGCTGGCTGAAATTTAATTTGCGCGTGCTGAAGGAAGCGATGGTTAAGGAAACGCCGCTTCTGGAGCGGTTGAAGTTTATCGCCATTTCGGCTTCTAACCTTGATGAATTTTTTATGGTGCGCGTAGCCGGTTTGTGGAGTAATTTTGACAGCGGCGTAGAAAAGCGCGATGCCTCCGGAATGTCGGTGCATGAGCAGCTGGTGGCTATCTCGCAGGCAGCGCATGAGCAGGTGCGCACTCAGACAAAATCGCTGATTGCGCTGATGGCAGAAATGGATGCGGTGAAGCTGCATTTCCGCCGCGTCAAGGATTTGAGCGAGTTGGGCAAGGATTGGCTGGAGGAATATTACCGCGAGGTTGTTTTCCCGGTATTGACGCCGATGGCGGTAGATGCTTCGCGTCCCTTCCCGTTTTTGGCCAATAAAACCCTGAACCTTGCTGTTGAGCTGATTAAGGCCGACGGCGAGCACAGCATGGGCCTCATTCAGGTGCCGAGCGTACTGGACCGCATTGTGGAGGTTGAGCCGGAGGGCAAGCGTACCTTCGTATTTTTGGAGGATATCATCGCCAGCCATTGCCACGATCTGTTCAAGGGCTGCCATATTCTGGATATGGTGTCCTTCAGAGTAACGCGTGACAGTGACCTTGACTTGGAAGAGGATGACAGCGTTGACCTGATGAAGGAGGTTGAGGAATCGCTGCGTAAGCGTAAGCGCGGCGCTGCGGTACGTCTGGAAATCTTCAAAACCAATAATAATCGTATAAAAAGGTTTCTGGAGGAAAATCTGGATGTTACGGAGATGGAGGTCTATGAAATCAACGGACCTCTGGACCCGACCTGCTTCTTTAAATTTATCGGTATGAAGGGCATGTGGCCATGGCTGTATGAGCCCTTTGTGCCACAGCGTCCGCTCGAGCTGCCGGATGACAGCGATTTGTTTGCGGCCATCCGCGAAAATGATATTTTGCTGCATCACCCCTATGAAAGCTTTGACCCAGTAGTTAAGCTGGTGAGCGATGCTGCCGATGATCCGCAGGTGCTGGCGATTAAGCAGACGCTGTACCGTGTGAGCGGCAACAGTCCTATCGTTGCTGCGCTGGCGCGTGCTGCGGAAAACGGCAAGCAGGTAACGGTACTGGTAGAGCTGAAGGCGCGTTTCGATGAGGAAAACAATATCCTTTGGGCGCGTCGTCTGGAAAAAGCAGGCTGCCACGTTATCTACGGCTTAGTCGGTTTAAAGACGCATGCCAAAATTATTCTTATCGTGCGCAAGGAGGATAACGGCATTAAGCGTTATCTGCACTTGGGCACAGGCAACTACAACGACAGCACCGCAAAATTATACACCGACCTTGGCCTGATGACGGCGAACGATGAGTTCGGCAGCGATGCTTCGGCGTTCTTCAACCTGCTCAGCGGCTACAGCGAGCCGCCGGTCTGGAATAAGCTGGTTATGGCGCCGCTGGGACTGCGCGAGAAGATTTACGCGCTGATTGATAATGAAATTGCTATGGTGCGTGCCGGCCGTGAGGGTCATATCATCGCCAAGATGAACTCGCTGATTGACCAGCCCGTAATCCAGAAGCTGTACGAGGCTTCTGCCGCAGGCGTGCATATTGACCTGATTGTGCGCGGTATCTGCGGTCTGCGCACAGGCATCGAAGGCATCAGCGATAATATTACGGTCCGCAGTATTGTAGGCCGTCAGCTGGAGCACAGCCGTATCTTCTGGTTTGCCAACGGCGGCGAGGAGCAGCTGTATCTTTCCAGTGCCGACTGGATGCCGCGTAACCTTAATGACCGCGTAGAGCTGTTCTTCCCGGTAGAAACCGAGGAGCATATCCGTCGCATCAAGGCGCTGCTCGATTTGTATCTGCGCGATAACGTGGGTGCGCATATGATGCAGTCCAACGGTACCTATCGCCGTGTACGCAACAAGCTGGAGCCTGTAAGCGCACAAAGCACCTTGTATGAGATGGCGCAGCTGGCGGTGACTGCCGATAAGCTGCCAATGGAAAAACGTCTGCAGCCTGTATTCAGCCGCAGATAATAGTGCCGCATTATATTTATCAAGGATTACGAGCTAAAAAAGACTTATATTTTAATTGCTTGCTTAAATCCTTATATTGATATTATGTGCTTAAGTTGCTATAATTAGTAACAAGAGCAGAGGGGGATTGAAATGAGTAATTATGCTGTAACCTTGAATTATAATTGCCATTATGGCTATGTAGAATATAACGAAGCAGATAAAACTGCCGTAGTAACCTTGCCGGAGGCTGTTGCCGAAGCCAAGGCTGCTGTAGAAAAGTATCTGGCAACTCCGTTGAGTTTGGATGTGCCGCAGGGTGATACTATCCGTGATTTTGCTACGATAACGCTGGAGCCGCTTTCCAGTCTGGAGGCGTTCCAGGTAGCGCTCACCCGTCTTTGGGGTAAAACCGGCGTGCGTGTGGAATGGAGCATGCCTCCGGGAATGGCGGACGATATTGCCGCTGAAGTGCTGGCAGAGGCACATTAACTGCTGATTGCTTTAGGGCAGACTCTTGACGCAAGAGAGTCTGCCTTTTTGTATAATAGTTTGGCGTGAAGAATAGGAGAAATGCAGATGCTGGATATCAACAAATTACGCAATGCTTACAATGTTATTCACCGTATGAGTCAAAACAGACATCCTTTTGCCGAGGGGGAGCTGTCACTGGAGGTTGTACAGAGCGCCCAGGTGCAGGAGGCGCTTGCTGATGCGGCAGAAGTTATTGCTGTTTACGGTAAGATTATGAATCTGGTGTCGCAGAGCACGAGCTTTGGTGTTGTCAGCAGTAAAAATCAAAAAGCGGTTTTTAATGTAACTCCTGAGGAGCTTGTACATTTAAAACCTGTAGAAATGCCTTTATCTATTTCCATTATCGCTAAAAATATCAATGAAAATATATCTGCTGTTGCTAACGAACAAATGAATAAGGTGACTGCTCCGGGACTTGGACGTTGGCTGATGAGCTTAGGATATTTGCAGATGTCGGATAACGGGAAAAATAAGATTGCGACTGAAAAGGGCGCTGAGCTTGGCATTCATACGGAAAAACGTGAAAGTCAATACGATAGCAATGGCTATTATGTAAATTATTATTCGGCGGCAGCGCAGCAATTTATTTTTGATAATCTGCCGGCTGCAGCTGAGTTTTGGGCGAAAGAAAAAGAGGAAAAGCGCGCTGACGCATAACTTACTGTTTCCTCATTGCTAGTATTTTGATTTTGCGGTATAATATTTAGTACAGCTTGGGCGGAATGGCTTGAGTTCGGCCTGAGCTGTTGTTATGGTTCCGTAGCTCAGTAGGATAGAGCAACCGCCTCCTAAGCGGTAGGTCGCCAGTTCGATTCTGGCCGGGATCACCACTGGAGAATCGCTCCCAGACTAGGTTTGGGGGCGGTTTGCTTTTTGCCTGAAAATGGTAAAATACGCGAAAAAGTGCCTGGTATACAAAAACTATACAAGAAGCGATTTTGTCCCTAATATAACAGAACAAAGCTGGATGAAATTTATGCAATTTGATTAGGAAAAATGTGCAACTTGTTTTTGCAATTTACGCAATTTTTGTAACAACGGCAATACACAAGGCATCTCACTGTGGTCAATTTGATTATTCAAGAAATTTTTACGCAAAAGATGCTGATGCTTTAAATATCTTGTTACCACAAGCAAATGGAGATGTTGACTACGCTTTTATGCAAACCTTTATCTCTGCCATTCAAAAGCTGGTAATCAAGGATGTTGTGGCATACAGTGACCGTAAAATGGCTGCAACAAAACAGGCTGCAGGAATGTAAAAGGTTTAAAACTGTTTTGCATAACGCACCTACACCCACAAAACCCAAAAGGCGTTCTATCGAACTGCGGTAGAACGCCTTATTTCTCAAACACAATTAAAGAATTTTCACATTATTCTTGATATTTTTAAAATTTTCTGATAATATAAACCCATAAGATTTTGCACGCCTACCCGGAGTACGGTCGTCGCAGCGTCATGTAGAACGCCTTATGTATTATTTGAGTAGTACATAAGGCGTTTTTTGAAGGAGGGAGCCGAACGAATGCAAACAAATGAAGCAAGTCAAGACAACGAAATCAAGCAGGTCATCCGCAGCCTTTGCATGATGAACAACAGGTTTATGAATTTTATGCTTGATGACAACAAGGAAGCGGCGCAGGTTTTCTTGCGCGTAATCCTGGGAGATGATAAAATTAGGGTGAGGAATGTCAGGATACAGAGCTTTATCCAAAATATCTACGGACATTCTTCTCAACTTGATATTCTTGCGCAGGATAGCAAAGGACGTTATTTTAACGTAGAGGTGCAGAGAAGCGACGAAGGTGCTCCAGCAAGACGTGCCAGATTTTACAGCAGTATCCTTGATACGCATTTCCTGCAGCCAAGTAAGCTCTACGAAGAGCTGCCGGATACCTATGTGATTTTTATCACGGAAAATGATGTTTTGCGCGATAATTTACCGTTATATGACATAAGACGAACGATTAAGCAAAGCGCCAAAGATTTTGAGGATGGTTCGCATATTATTTATGTCAACAGCCAGCGTCGTGATGATACAGCGCTTGGTAAACTTATGCAGGATTTGTACTGTACAGAGCCGAAAAAGTTGCATTACCGTGAATTTGCGGAGCGCATGGAGTTTTTGAAATACAGTAAGGAGGGCGAAGAAAAAATGACTGACGTAATTGAGGAATATGCTGCAAGAAAGGCAGAAGCATTGGCTAAAGAAGTAGCCAAAGAGGCAGCGAAAAAAGCTGAAAAGAAGGGTATGTATGCCAGCAGATTGGAGTTTGCCAAAGATCTTTTGAGCGAAGGCGAAAGCATCGAAAGAACAGTTCGCCTTTCCAAGCTTTCGGAAGCAGAGGTGCGCGAGCTTGCCTCCAAGCTGAGCGCGTAACAGCACATTAAACACCAAAGGCGTTCTACCGAACTGCGGTAGAACGCCTTTAAAAATCCCCGAATTACTTATTCACCTTCGCCATAAACTTTTCATTATCAATAATAAAACGCTCATGCGTACCCTTACCGATAACGCCCTTGCTGTCCGCAGCACTCACCTCAAAGGTCAGCTTGCGTCCGTCAACCGCAGTCAGCTTAGCGGTAGCGGTAACACTGTCGCCCATAGCGGTAGCGCGGTCATGCGTAATATTCAGGCTGATGCCTACACTGCCGCTGCCCTCCTCCAGATGAGCGTTGACTGCGGCGCAGGCAGCCTCCTCCATCAGTGCGCACATAGCGGGAGTGGCAAAAACAGCCAAGGAGCCGCTTTTCATAGTAGCGGCAATATTAGCCTCGGTTACGGTTACGTTAGCGGTGCCGGTAAGTCCGGTATGTAAATTTGTCATGCTTAATACCCTCTTTCAATAATCAAATCATACGCTTATATCATAAAGTATTATCGTTCTGCTGACAAGTCCTAAATGCAAGGATAAGAATTTTTTGCCTGTATATTGCAGGAATTGTCTGCTTAGCGCCGAATTATATTAATATAAGAAAATTGAAATGATGGCTGGAGGTGTAGAACCATGGCTTTAGAATTTAACAAAACCTCGTATTTGAAGATTTATACAGGCGAGGATGTTCTCTTTGAGGATATTCCGCTTTATAAAGCAATTCTGCGTGAAGCACGCTCCTTAGGTCTTGCCGGCGGTACTGTTATCAAGGGTATTGAAGGCTATGCCAGCAAGGTGCGCGGCGTGGGCCGTGCTGTCAGCACATTTATCAGCGGCAATGCCAATTTCCCGGTTATTGTGGAGCTGGTAGATAAAAAGGAAAATCTTGAAAAGATTTTGCCTTTTCTGGAAAAGAATGCAACCCATGCCTTAGTGGTGATAGGTGAGGCTGATTATCTGGTAACAGATTTTATGCGCAAGTCGGCAGATGAGGGCTACAAGGATATCAAAAACGGCTCGCCGCAGCCAAGCTACCTGCGCAAGCAGCAGGAACAACAGCAATAAGCTGATAAACCGCAGTTAAAAAATGAGGCTGCGGTTTTTTATGGGATATGACGAGGAGGAGAATTTATGTATGATGTAGCTATTATCGGTGGCGGTCCTGCCGCAATTTTTGCCGCCTATGAGTTTGTGTTGAAGTATCCGCAGCTGAAGGTTATTATGCTAGAGGCCGGCAATACGATTGAAAAGCGCTTCTGCCCGCTGGCAGCCAAGAAGGTTGACCACTGCATTAACTGTAACCCCTGCAGCATTATGCGCGGCTTTGGCGGTGCCGGTGCTTTTTCGGACGGCAAATATAATTTTACGACGGAATTCGGCGGCTGGCTGAATGAATATCTGCCGGAGGATAAGGTTATCGAGCTGATTGATTATGTTGATGAGCTGAACTGCCGTCATGGTGCTCCCGGCGAATATTTTTCTACCAAGAACAGCAAAATAGGCGTGCAGGCGCTGAAATACGACCTGCATCTGCTGAACGCCAAGGTACGCCATCTGGGTACGGAAAATAATCTGGTGATTATGGAAAACATCCATAAGTTTTTGGAGGACAAGATTGAAATCCGCTGCAATACCGCGGTTGAAGAAATCTGCCGTCAGGAGGACGGAACCTTCGTGCTGGAGCTGAATAAGGGCGAGAAGGTTGCCTGCAAATATCTTATTGCCGCTCCCGGTCGCGCCGGTGCGGAATGGTACACTGAGCAGTGCGCTAAGATGGGCCTTGATTTTATCAATAATCAGGTGGATATCGGCGTGCGCGTGGAGGTACCGGCAGAGGTGTTCAAGCATATCACCGACGAAGTGTATGAGGCAAAAATTTTGTACCGCACCTCGCTTTACAATGACGTTGTGCGCACCTTCTGCATGAATCCCTACGGCTATGTGGTAGCGGAAAATACGGACGGCATTATTACGGTTAACGGCCACAGCTACCGCGACCCCAAGCTGCACAGCAAGAACACTAACTTTGCGCTTTTAGTAAGCAGCAAGTTTACCGAGCCCTTCCACGAGCCGCTGCAGTACGGCAAGCGTATCGCTTCGTTCTCCAACATGCTGGGCGGTGGCGTGCTTGTACAGCGCTTCGGCGATCTGGTGAAGGGCAGACGCACGAATGAGAAGCGTATGCTCAAGAGCTTTACTAAGCCTACGCTCAGTGCAACGCCGGGTGATTTAAGTTTGGTCTTGCCTAAACGCCATCTAGATGATATCATTGAAATGATTTATGCTTTGGATAAGATTGCTCCCGGTATGGCGAATGCTGATACGCTGCTTTACGGCGTAGAGGTTAAATTCTACAGCGCACGCCTCGAGCTGGACAGCAATCTGGAAACCAAGGTTGCGAATATGTTTGCGGTAGGCGACGGTGCCGGTATTACACGCGGATTATCGCAGGCGAGCGCCAGCGGTGTCTGGGCGGCGCGCGTCATTGGTGCCCGTGCCTGCGGACAGAAGAATTAAGGAAGGTGCTTTTTTAGATGAATTTTGAGTTTTTTGCGTTTCTGGTATTTATGTCTTTCGTTTCCTTTGCGGTAGCCTTTTTGGCTTATGGCATGGTAGTGCGCTTTATGGGTAAGGACGGCTTCCTCGCCCGCATGGGACAAATTATCCTGGTGCCAGCATGTATCGTTATCTATGACTTTATCACGATGGCTGCACCGCAGAGCTACCGTTATATTATCGGTAGCATTCCTCTGGTGCTGATTGCCGGCATTGCGCTTTATTTCCGCTTTGTGAAGGGTGAAAGCTTTGCCGAGGCTAAGGAGCAATCTCCCTCCGAGCTGGCTAAGCTGGCTGACGAACCGAAAAAGTTCAGTAAGAAATCTGCTCGCATCCACGAAAAAAGAAAAAATCGCGGTCGTGAGTAATTCAGGCAGGATTTTTTGCGCTAAAGCAGAATATATAACGTAAGAAGAAAAAAAGCCTCTTCTTGTAAAAAATATAATAAATAAATTACAACATGTGCATTATTATGGAGGTGCGTTGTTATGTTTAAAAAGATTCTTGTTCCTGTAGATGGCAGTGAAGGCTCTTGGAGAGCACTGGATACTGCTGTAGAGCTTGGCAAAAAGTTTGGCGGCGAACTGCATGTAATCAATGTAATCCAACCATATAATAATGCTGCTTTGCTGGCAGTGCCTCTGGATCACGCAACTGTAAGCCAGGGCAACAGTGAGCTTGAGAAAATCGGTGATAAGGTTCTCGAAATGGCGCAGGAGCGTCTGAGCACCTACGAAGGCGAAACCAAATTCAGCCTGGAGGTTGGCCATCCGTCCGAACGCATCATTGCAATGGCTAAAAAGACCGGCGCAGATGCCATCGTAATCGGCAGCCGTGGCCTTTCCGGTATTGCTGAATTCTTCCTTGGCAGCGTAAGCTCTAAGGTTGCTCAATATGCAAATGTACCTGTGCTGATTGTAAAATAAAATGCTGAAACGCATTCTTGTACCTATTGACGGTACGGAGCATTCCTGGAGAGCACTGGAATATGCTTGTGAGCTTGTAAGCTATACGCGCGGCTCGCTGGTGGTTATGACGGTGCTTTCCGGCAGAATGAAACAGCATATTGTGGAATTTGGAAGCGAGTGCATGTATGCTCAGATGGGTGATGAAGTGCTTGATGCCGCACATGCAATTCTTTGTGGCAAGAACATTGACTGCACCTATTTGCTGGAAAACGACAATGATATCGCCAAAAGCATTCTGCGCGCGGTAGGTGAGCAGGATTGTGACGGTATTGTGCTGGGCAGCAGAGGCATGGGAGTTTTGGAAGGCTTGTTCCGCAATAGTGTCAGCAGCGCCATAGTGGAAAACGCTAATGTGCCTGTGACAATTGTTAAGTAAATATGCAAAAAATTTAACGAGTACGTCGGGATTAGTCCTGTGCGTACTCGTTTTGTTATGCTTATAATTTGCTTTGGCTGATGAAGCTGAGAAACTCCTTGACGTAGCTTGGCAGCAGATAATTTTTGCGGTAGATGAGGTAAAGGCTGCGTTCGGAAAAAGCCTGCGGCAGCTCAAAGGATAGCAAACGTTTTTCCTGCAAAAAGTTGTGCGCCGCCTTTTCCGAGATAATGGAAATGCCCATGCCGCTGGCGACAAGGTTTTTGATAGTTTCCTGATCGTTGACGCGGGCAATAATCTGCAGCTCGTCCTCGGAAATACCGCTGTGCGCCAGGAAGTTATCGGCCATTTTTTTGCTGCCACTGCCCTTTTCGCGCAGAATCAGCGGCTCGCGTAAAAGCTCCGGCAGCACATTTTCCTTATGCTGCTTGTAGTGCAGAAAATGCTCGTTGACCGGGGTGATGACTACCACGCGGTCGCGGCAGAAGGGCTGGCAGCAGAAGTCACTGTCCTCGCAGCTCATGCCGATAAAGCCAAGGTTGAACAGTCCGTCCTTCAAGCCGTTGATGATGCCCTGACTGTCGCTTTGGTGGATGATGAAGTAAATATCGGGGTGCAGCTTGCCGAAGTCCGCCAAAAGCTGCGGCAGGATATAAGCCGAGGGGATGGTGGAGGCACCAAGATGGATGATGCGCTGGCTTTCGATAGAGCAGGCCTGAATCATGCGCTCCTTCAGCTCCAAAATATTCAGCGCGTATTCGTAAAGCTCGCGTCCCTTGGGTGTTGTCTGCAGGCTTTTGGTAGTACGCAGAATTAGCTTGGTGTTAAGCTCGCTTTCCAGCTGATGGATGTGCGTGCTGACGGTGGACTGCGATACGAAAAGCTTGCCTGCAGCCTGCGTGAAGCTCTCCTCCTGCACTACGGTGACAAAGCTTTGCAGCTGTTTAAAGTCCATGGGCGAGCACCTCTTTCAAGGCCTGCAGGGCGATGTTGACTTCCTCTGCAGTATTGTGCCAACCGAAGGAAAAGCGTAGTGTGCCCGTGGGATAGGTTCCGAGCGTTTTATGGGCGTTGGGGGCGCAGTGCAGGCCTACGCGCGTAGCGATGGCGTATTTGTCCGCAAGAATGAAGGCCAGATCTGCGATATCCATTTTATCTGTGCTTATGGAAACAACACCTGCGCGGTCGCTGCAGTCTCTTTTGCCGATGATGCGCAGAAGCTTTTGCACTTCTAATTGCTGCAGTCCGTCTAAAAATTGCTGCGTAAGCGTAAGCTCATGCGTGCGGATTTTGTCAATGCCTTGCTGGTGCAGCCAGCTGAGGGAAGCATGCAGGCCGGCAATGCCCGGCAGATTAAGCGTGCCTGCCTCAAATTTATCCGGCATGAAGCGGGGAGTGTGCTCCGTGTGGCTGAGGCTGCCTGTGCCGCCGACGATGAGCGGTGTTATTTCGTCAATAATGCTTTCACGCAGCACAAAACCGCCGATGCCCTGCGGTGCCAAAAGCCCCTTGTGCCCCGTAAAGGCGAGGGCGTCAATGTGCATTTCCTGCATGTTGATGGGAATGACACCGGCGCTTTGCGCACTGTCGACGATGAATTTCAGGTTATGCTTGTGGCAGAAGCTGCCGATTGCCGCCAATGGCTGCAGCGTGCCGCAGACATTACTGGCGTGCGTCATGATGATAGCCTTGGTGTTGGGGTGCACAAGCTGCTGCAAAGCGTCTATGCGCAGTGCACCATCTGCGTCGCAGGGGATGCGGCTGAAGGTGATGGCATCGGTGGGAGCGTTGCTGGCAGTAAGCTCGGCGCCGATTTGTTGGAGCGGACGCATGACGGCGTTGTGCTCCATTGCGGTAACAAGCACATGGTCGCCGCTATGCAGCAGTCCCTTGATGATGATATTCAGGCTTTCGGTAATGTTCTTCGTAAAGACAACATTTTTGCTGTCCTCGCCGCCGAAAAAGCGGCAAAGCTGCTCGCGGGTGGCAAAAACAAGGTCCTCGCTGCTTGCAGCACAGGTACCGCGGCTGATGTTGGTGCCTGCATTTGCAATATATTGATAAACTGCGTCAGCAACTGCCTGTGGCTTAGGAAAGGTGGTGCTGGCGTTGTCGAGATAAATTTGCTGCATTTTCCGTACCTCCTCATGTTACGCCTATTCTATCATATAATTATCTGAAAAGCTAATAAATCAATCAGCTTTATCTATAAATGATATTGGTATAAGCATGTGGGCTATGATATACTTTTGTCGAAGAAATATTTTGGGGAGGCTTTTTATGAAAAATGAACAAGTAACGATTGTTGCAACAGGCGCTATTATCGGTCTGGTGGCAGCAATGCT
This sequence comes from Escherichia coli, assembly GCA_963603005.1. Lineage (GTDB taxonomy): Bacteria > Bacillota > Negativicutes > Acidaminococcales > Acidaminococcaceae > Phascolarctobacterium_A. The sequence continues at coordinate 31,366 of CAVCLW010000017.1, forward strand.
GGTGTTTTTCGGCAATCCGGCCAACATGGGCCTGTGTATTGCCTGCTTTTTGCGTGATACTGCCGGCGGTCTGGGACTGCATGCAGCCAAGGCTGTGCAGTACATCCGTCCGGAAATCAGCGGTTTGGTGCTGGGCGCGCTGGGTGCTGCATATCTGCACGGCGAATTTTCGCCGAAGGGCGGCAGCTCTCCGCTGACACGTTTTGTACTGGGCTTTTTTGCGATGATCGGCTGCCTGATGTTTTTGGGTTGCCCATTCAGAATGCTGCTGCGCATTGCCGGCGGTGACTTGAACGCTATTGTCGGCCTTGTCGGTTTTGCAGCAGGCATTTATGCCGGCATCTTCTTCCTGAACCGTGGCTATAGCCTGAAGCGTACTTATAAGATGACGGCGGCGGAAGGCAGCATTATGTCTGTGATTGCCGTTGTACTGCTGGTGCTGCTCGTTGCCGCACCGGCCTTCATTCACTTTACCAAGGCGGGCGGCGGCCCCGGTGGCAAGCATGCGGCTGTTGCTGTGAGCCTGATTGCTGCCATGGGAGTAGGCTATCTTACGCAGCGTACACGCTTCTGCATGATTGCCGGTATCCGCGATTTTATTCTCTTTAAGGAAACTAAAATGCTGTGGGGCTTTGTGGCTGTTGTTGCGGCAGCTGCTGCCTGCAATGTTGTGCTGACAGCTGTAACCGGTGCGTCCTTCTTCAAGCTGGGCTTTGCGGCGCAGCCTATTGCACATACCGATGCGCTGTGGAACGTGCTGGGACTTTTCCTGGCTGGCTTTGCCTGCGTACTTTTAGGCGGTTGCCCGATGCGTCAGCTGGTGCTGTCCGGCGAAGGCAACTCCGACAGCGCCGTAACTCTGCTGGGCTTTATTGTGGGTGCGGCCTTTGCGCATAACTTCGGTTTGGCTTCCAGCGGCAACGGTCCGACCGCCAACGGTCAGATTGCTGTTGTAATCGGTATTGTGGTTGTTACTGTGATTGCTTATCTGAATACGTATAAAAAGTGAGGAAACGCTATGAAAACTATTGATGCAAGAGGACTTTCCTGTCCCGAACCTGTTATCCTGACGCGTCAGGCAATGATGAGCGGCGAGGCTGCTTATGAGGTAATCGTGGATAACAATACCTCCAAAGAAAATGTAACACGCTACGCACAGCATCAGGGCTATAAGGTCGCTGTAAGCGAGCAGGACGGCGAATTTACTCTGTCCCTGAGCAAATGATGCAGTATATTGCAACGTTCTTTTCGCACTTCGGCGCGGTGCGCTTTCAGCATCTTTGCGCGGAGCGCGGCTGGCAGGCGCAGGTGCGCCCGGTGCCACGCAGCCTGAGCAGCAGCTGCGGTACCTGCGTGTTTTTTAAAACAGAGGTACTGGAGAATGCAGCGTCTTTGCAGACACCGGAGCTGGAGCAGATAGTGCGTGAGCAGGAAAATGGCTACGAGGTTTTGTATACTGCTGCCGAATAAGCGGAGGTTTGAGCTATGGAAAACGAAGTAAAGCTGACGAAGCTGGCGAGCTGTGCCGGCTGTGGTGCCAAGGTAGGTGCCGGTACGCTGTGCAATTTGCTGGCAGGCTTTCAGACGCATTATGATGCTAATCTTTTAGTAGGCTACGATAAAAGCGACGATGCCAGCGTTTATAAGGTGAGCGATGAGCTGGCGATTGTACAGACAACGGATTTCTTTCCGCCGATTGTCGATGATCCCTTTATGTACGGCCAGATTGCGGCGACGAACGCTTTGAGCGATGTTTACGCTATGGGCGGTGAGCCGAAGCTGGCACTGAACATCATGTGCATCCCCGAGAAAATGGATAAGGCAACGGTGCAGGAGATTTTGCGCGGCGGCTATGCCAAGGCCTATGAAGCAGGCGCGATTATCACCGGCGGCCACACTATTCACGGTGCCGAGCCTATTTACGGCTTGGCTGTGACAGGCTTTGTGCAGCCTGAGCGCGTGTGGACGAACAGCGGCGCGCAACCCGGTGACGTACTGCTGCTGACGAAGCCTTTGGGCGTGGGTATCCTGACAACGGCGGCAAAAGCCGGCTTAGTGGAGCAGGAGCTGCTTGACAAGCTGTATGTGCAGATGAGTACGCTCAATAAATATGCGCATGATGTGCTTGTGAAATACAGCGTGCATGCCTGCACCGACGTGACAGGCTTTGCCCTTTTGGGCCACAGTCTGGAGATGGCGCAGGGCAGCGGCGTTACAGTGCATCTGAAGGCGCAGGACGTGCCTTATCACAAGGAAGCATACGAGATGGCAGATATGGGCTTTATTCCTGCCGGCGCTTATCGTAACCGTGATTTTGCCGAAGCAGGTGTGCGTGTTACAGGAGCTGTCGCGCGTGCGCTGCAGGATATTTTTTACGACCCGCAGACGAGCGGAGGCCTGCTGTGTGCTGTTCCCGCGGCGGAGGCGGAAGCTTGCTTGGCAGAGCTTAAAGCTGTTGCTCCGAGTACGCAGATTATCGGCTATGTGACCGAAAAACTTGACAGTGCTATTTATCTGGAAGCGTAAATATTTTCAAGATGCTGCTTAATCGGCGGCATCTTTTTTCACATTTTATTTACGCAAAAATGCTGTATACATTTATGCAGATATTTTACAAACTAGGCTGAGTAGTGTATACTAATTATATGAACCGGAAAGTTTTTCCTGTAAAAATTAAGGTCAAGTAATTTTGTGATTTCAAGAAAGAAGGGAATCCAATGGTAAAAATGAAAACAATGGACGGCAACACTGCTGCTGCGTATATTTCCTACGCATTTACCGATGTTGCTGCAATTTATCCTATTACCCCGTCTTCACCGATGGCTGAGGTTGTCGATGAATGGGCTGCCCAAGGCAAAAAGAACATTTTCGGGCAAACCGTTAAGCTGATGGAAATGCAGTCTGAGGCTGGTGCCTCCGGTGCAGTTCACGGCTCCCTGCAGGCAGGTGCGCTGACTACTACCTACACCGCATCTCAAGGCTTGCTTTTGATGATTCCTAATATGTATAAAATGGCCGGCGAGCTGTTGTCCGCAGTTTTCCACGTTTCCGCACGTGCTCTGGCAACAAGCTCTCTGTCTATCTTTGGTGACCACCAGGACGTTATGGCTACCCGTCAGACCGGCTTCGCATTATTGGCTGAAGGCAGCGTACAAGAGGTTATGGATCTGGCAGGCGTAGCACATCTGAGTGCTATCAAAGGCCGTGTACCGTTCCTGAACTTCTTCGACGGCTTCCGTACCTCCCACGAAATCCAAAAGATTGAGGTTATGGATTATGCTAATCTCGAAAAGCTGCTGGATAAGGATGCGGTAGACGCATTCCGTAAACGCGGCCTGAACCCGGATAATCCTGTTATCCGCGGTACCGCACAAAACCCGGATATTTACTTCCAGACCCGCGAGGCTGTAAACACCTATTACAATGCTCTGCCGGAAATCGTAGAGAATTACATGGGCGAAATCAGCAAGCTGACCGGCCGTGAATATCATCTGTTCAACTATTACGGCGCTGAGAATGCGGAAGATATCATCATCATCATGGGCTCTGCTTCCGAAACCGTCCGCACTGTTGTTGAAAAGCTCAACGCAGAGGGCAAAAAGGTTGGCGTACTGGTAGTTCACCTGTATCGTCCGTTCAGCATCGAGCATTTCATGGGCGCAATTCCGCAAAGCGTAAAACGTATCGCTGTACTGGACCGCACCAAAGAGCCGGGCGCTTTCGGCGAACCGCTGTATCTTGATGTGCGTGCTGCCTTCTATGCAAGCGACCGTAAGCCGATGATTATCGGCGGCCGTTACGGCTTGGGCTCCAAAGACCTGCTGCCCGGCGATATCGTAGCTGTATTCGATAATCTGGCAAGCGCAGAACCGAAAAACAACTTCACCATCAGCATCACTGATGATGTAACCAATACCTCTCTGCCGTGCGTAGCAGGCGTTGACGTAACTCCTGCAGGCACCAAGGGCTGCAAATTCTGGGGCTTGGGCAGTGACGGTACCGTTGGCGCCAACAAGAGCGCTATCAAAATCATCGGTGACCACACCGATATGTACGCTCAAGGCTACTTCTCCTACGACAGTAAAAAATCCGGCGGCGTAACTGTTTCCCATCTGCGCTTCGGTCATACCCCGATTATGGCACCGTACCTGATTGATGCTGCTGATTTTGTAGCTGTACACAATCAGTCCTATGTTCATAAATACGATGTAACCGCAGGCCTGAAAAAAGGCGGCACCTTCCTGCTGAACTGCAACTGGAGCGTTGAGGAGCTCGACGCACAGCTGCCCGGTCAGCTCAAACGCTACATCGCTAAGAACGATATCAAATTCTACATCATTGATGCTGTAAAGATTGCTCAGGAAATCGGTCTGGGCGGCCGCATCAACATGATTATGCAGTCTGCTTTCTTCAAGCTGGCTGATATTATTCCTCTGGCTGACGCTGTTAAATATCTGAAGGATGCTGTTGAGCATTCCTATGGCAAGAAGGGCCAGAACATTGTCGACATGAACAACGCTGCTATCGACAAGGGCATTGACGCTATTGTTGCTGTTGATGTTCCGGCAAGCTGGGCTGAGGCCGGCGATACTGCTGCCGAAGCTGCAACCGGTAACGAATTTGTTGACAAGCTGCTCGTTCCGATGAACAAGCTGGAAGGCGATAAGCTGCCGGTAAGTGCTTTTGCTGATTATGCTGACGGCACCTTCCCGAGCGGTACTGCTGCTTATGAAAAACGTGGCATCGCTATCGACGTACCGGAATGGCAGATGGATACCTGTATCCAATGTAACCAGTGTGCTTTCGTTTGTCCGCATGCTGCTATCCGTCCGGTTCTCATGACCGAGGAAGAAGCTGCCAAGGCTCCGGCAACTCTGCCGAGCAAGCCTGCTATTGGCGCTAAAGGCCTGATGTTCAGCATGAGCATCTCCCCGCTGGATTGCACCGGCTGCGGCAACTGTGCTCAGGTATGCCCGGCTCCGAAGGCCAAGGCTCTCGTTATGAAGCCGCTCGATACTCAGCTTGATAAAGCTGCTGCATGGGAATACAGCCAGAAGGAGGTTGCTCCGAAGGCAAATCCTCTCAACAAGAAGACCATGAAGGGTATTCAGTTCGAGCAGCCGTTGCTTGAGTTCAGCGGTGCGTGCGCAGGCTGCGGCGAAACTCCGTATGCTAAGCTCGTAACCCAGCTGGTTGGCGATCGTATGATGATTGCCAATGCAACCGGCTGTACCTCTATCTGGGGTGCATCCGCTCCGTCCATGCCGTACACCAAAAACTGCAAAGGTCATGGCCCGAGCTGGGCAAACTCCCTGTTCGAGGATAACGCTGAATACGGCTTAGGTATGTTCCTGGGCGTTAAACAATCCCGTGAGCGTGTAGAAGACATGGTAAAGGCTATGTTGGAAGGTGAGCTGCCTGAGGATCTCAAGGCTGCGCTGACCGATTGGCTGGAGCATGTCAACGACAGCGAAGGCACTCGTGAGCGTGCTGAAGCACTGACTGCTGCATTGGAAAAATACAAAGACAACTGCGATAAATGCGCTGCTCTGTATGACGAGAAGCAATTCTTCGTTAAACGCAGCCACTGGATCTTCGGCGGCGACGGCTGGGCTTATGATATTGGCTACGGCGGTCTGGACCATGTACTGGCATCCGGCGAGAATGTCAATGTTATGGTATTCGATACCGAGGTATATTCCAACACCGGCGGTCAATCCTCTAAATCTACTCCGACTGCGGCAATCGCTAAATTTGCTGCCAGCGGCAAAAAGACTAAGAAGAAAGACCTTGGCATGATGGCTATGAGCTACGGCTATGTATATGTTGCACAGGTTGCTATGGGCGCCGACAAGAACCAGACTCTGAAGGCTATTGCCGAAGCAGAGGCTTATGACGGCCCGTCCCTGATTATTGCTTACGCACCTTGCATCAACCATGGCCTGAAGGTTGGCATGGGCTGCAGCCAGCTCGAAGAAAAACGTGCTGTTGACTGCGGTTACTGGGCAACCTACCGCTTTAATCCGGAACTGAAGGAGCAAGGCAAGAATCCGTTCATTCTGGACAGCAAAGAGCCTACCGCAAACTTCCGTGACTTCCTGATGGGCGAAGTTCGTTTCAGCTCCCTGCAGAAGATGTTCCCGGATACTGCGGAAGCATTGTTCGAGAAGACCGAGAAGGATGCTAAGACTCGTCTGGACGGCTACAAAAAGCTGGCAGGCAAGGAATAAAATTCCTGCTTAATAAAAAATAAGCCGTGCTGCGTAAGCGGCACGGCAAAAAGAAAAACAGCGTATCGATGAAATTTTGTCGGTACGCTGTTTTTCTTTAGTGATTGTTTTCTTCGAAGTTTTCTACTTGTTCCATAACTTTGCTAAAAACTTCGGGACTATATTTTGGCGGATAACCATTTTTGATAAGGCAGATTTTGATATCAAATTTGAGCTGGTCGCGGACATTTTGGTTGTTGAGCCAGTCAGCAAAAGATGATTTTGTGTCGATGATTTCTTTGACTTTTTGGGCAAGGTCTTTGCATTTGTCGTTGATGATAATGCCGTCGACTTCTTTGTCTGTGCCATATTCAAAGTTATATTGGTCACGCAACGCGATTAAAATATCATAAAAAGCCTTTTCTTCAAAAGTTAAGCCAAGTTTACGGAAGCTTTGTTTATTTTGGTTCATCTGGCGCAAAATACTTAAAGCCTGCTCTGTAGCTTCTTTTATGATATCGTCAGATGCTTGCTCTTGTGCTTCGCTTGCTTCTGTTTCCGTAAGCGTTTTACGTCTGTTATGGTACTCTTCAATTGTTTTTTCGAGAAGCTCTTGGTAGGTTTTGGCAGCAATTTGATTTACCTTGCTGTATTCAGCTATTTGCTTGCGTAATGTTTTGACAAGCAATTCAAGCTTGGTTGCGGGCATTTTTACGTCAGATAGCTGTTCAAAATATTCGGGACTGAAAAGGTTTTCTTCCTCACCGTTTTCCAGAACGCTTTCAACTTTGTTGTATTTTAACGCCTCTTCTACCATTTTTGCTACATGGCGATTCATAGCTTCTGTATCTAATTCGCTTGTGCCGCTCATTTTGCGTACAAAACCTGCTATCGCCATAAAACATTGCGCAAGCGCGCTTTCTTCTTCTCCGAGCTCGCCCGATGGCTGGCAGATATCAAAAGCTATACGCATGCGCTTTACTGTTTTCAAAAAATATGTTTTGAACGGAACTTTTTGCGAACCTTTTTTGCCTTCGTAGTTTAGCTCTTGCGTTGAAGAGAAAACGTATTCTGCTGCTTGGGCAAGTAAGGTATAGCGTTCTAACGGATTGCAGGCAGGATTCAAAAATGGCTGCAAGTCGTAATGCTTGAATAATGCTTTTAAAATTTCCAGTTCCTCTCTAAAAACTGCTGTTGCTTGTTCAACATCGTCTGCAGTCGGAGCAACGGATTCTTTGCCGCCATACATCTTCATTGCTTCACGCATATTTTCGCGAATACCGATGTAATCTATAATCATGCCATAGTCTTTGCCGGGATATTTTCTGTTGACGCGGCTGATGGTCTGGATAAGCTGATGCTTTTGCAAAGGCTTGTCATTATACATATACGTAAGAGTGGGAACGTCAAAACCTGTTATCCACATATCAACAACGATAGCAATACGGAAATTTGATTTTTCCTGTTTGAAAGCTGCGTCGAGCGCTTCAGAGCGTTTGTCATTTTTCGTGCCGCCAAGATAGTTATACATATCTGTTGCATCGTTGCTGCCCACGCTTGCCACCATAGCCATAAAAGGCATTGGTTTCAGCTCGCGCAACTCTTCTTCTGTAACGCTTGTGCCGTCAGAAATTTTCTTTTCCACAAACCATTCAGGATATTTGGTTTGAAATTGTTTGAGCAAAGCATAGGCAATTTCTCTTTTGGAGCAGACAACCATTGCTTTTTGGATTCTGGCAGGGTCTTGGGCGCAGGCTGCTGTGTAATGGTCGTGGATATCGACAGCCAAACGCGCAAGTCGTGATGGCTCGCCAAGAATTATATCCATGGAACTCATAGCTTTTTTGCTTGCCTGAATATCTTCCTGCGTCGCGCCCTCATTAAAGCAGGTTTGGTAATATGTTTCGATGGCCTGGATTTTTTCGTTATCCAAGAGCACTTTAGTGATACGCGGATGGTATTTGATGGCTACGGTGAGACCGTCGGCTACAGCCTGGTCCATGGTGTAGCGGTCGATTTCTGCGCCGAAGGTCTGGTAAGTTTCAGAAATAGGCGTGCCTGTAAAACCAACAAAAGTGGCGTGCGGAAAAGCTTCTTTTAAAACTTTGGCGTAAGGCTTGGAGAGTGTGGCTTTCATATTTTGGTCAGCATCTTTGCTGAATTGGATTTGCCGTGCTTTTTCCAGCTGCGTTCTGTGCGCTTCGTCGGAAAAGCAGATGATGTTCTGTCTGTCATTAATCATGCCGATTTTGTCATCTTCACGGTCACAGAATTTTTGAATCGTGCAGATATAAAAACCGCCGCTCTGCCTTGAGCCGAGTTCTTCACGTAGATGTGCCCTGCTTTGGACGACAGAAACTTCGCCAAGGTTCAAAAACTCCTTGCTTTTCGTGAATAGCTTTGCGCCTTGTTTTTGCAGTTCTTCGCGGTCGACTATCATCACAATAGTTGGCGAACCTATTTCGGGAATGTTTTCGCAGCGAAGGGAAAGCTGGCGTGCAAGAAAGGCCATCGTATAAGTTTTGCCGCAGCCTGTTGCACCGAAATACGTGCCGCCTTTGCCTGTTTTTTCTTGCACGGATTTAATGATACTTTGTTTGAGCAGACGTGCTGCAAAAAATTGCGGATAACGGCAGACGATTTCAAATTCATCTTTGTCAAAAATACTGTCTTGGAAGTAAATATAATCCCTGAAGATTTCTAAGAAACGTGCAGGGGCATAAACGCCGTCAATCATCGTCTGCATTTCTGCGAAAGGCAGGGTAGAAATGTCATCGTCATTGTTTACGCGCCGCCATGCATAGAAATGTTCATAAGGAGTACGCACAGTGCCAAGCCTTGCTTTTACGCCGTCAGAGATGCAGGCGAGCGGACAATAGCGTAATAAGTGTGGAATATCGCGCCAATAACGGATGTTGATTTGTTCCCAGGCATCAAAAATTGTGGCGTTTGCTTTAGCCGGATTTTTGAGTTCGATAATACAAAGAGGTATGCCGTTGACAAATAGCAGGACATCTGGTCTGCGCGTGGCAATTTGACCGTTGTTGATGTATTCTACGCTGAACTGGTTGACGACGCGGAAAATGTTATTTGTTGGCTGTTCATAATCAATAAGCGAGACCATGCGCACTTCGCCGCTGTGCAAAACGAACTGCACGCCGTCTGCCAGCCAGCGGTAAACCTTATGTAAGGCGGCAAAATCGCTTTCCGCACCCACGATACGCAGGTTATCAAAGCTCTTTTCGATATCTTCTGCGGTGAAGTCAGGGTTAGTTTTCTTCATAAACTCCATGAAGTCGTCGGCGTATAAAACTTCGTCCTGGCGCTGGCGCGGAATTTTGTTGCCTGCGAGATATTGCCAGCCTGCTGTTTCGAAGGCTTCGATAAAAGCTGCTTCAAATTCTGATTCGCAGTAGCGACCATTAAATTTTTGTAATTTAGCCATGTTCAGGCATCCTTTCTTTGCGCCGCTTCTTCCAGCGAGCCTTTGATGAGAATCGGGCAGATGTTTTTGATTTGCTCTTTGAGCTGCTCGTTGATTCTTTTGCGCTCCATGTAAGCGTTGTAGATGTTGACGATGCTTTGTTGGGTGGCAAGAGGCGGAATGGGGATTTTGACATTTATCAAATCATTCCATGTAAATGTTTCTCTTGCGCTGCCCCAAGAGTGAAAGCGTGCATATCTGTCAAATTCTTTTCGGTTGAAAAACATAGCGATAAATTCAGGAAGAATTTTACCTTCGTCAACAGAAAAAACTTCATTGACCGAAGAAATGACAATGTCTTCTGCTGTCGTGTTCAACGCATAAGCAAAGACTTTTTCATTATGCGTAGTCTGGACAAAACCAAACTGGCGAGATTTAACGATTTTGTAATTTGTAAGTTCGTTGCGATTTACTTTTGATGTTGGTTCGCGAAATTGCTTATATACACTTATACCCATAACATTTTTTGTACCATTTTTCCCGTTTCGTAAATCATGGCGCGTTATATAAGATCCAAGCTTTTCTGGTTGTTGCATGTGTTTTAAGTTTTCGATATACGCATCACACGTAAGCTTCAAATCTTCCAATCCACGCTCGTAGTTTTGCTGGTTGGCGAGCAGAGAGTTGTAGATAGCGACGTATTTTTGCTGAATGGATATATCTGGAAGCGGAATTATAATATCACTCATATCATTAAAACTGAACTCAGGTCTTTGACTGCCAAAATTTCTAAATGTAACTTCTCGGCAAAATTCGGCTCTCTTAAAATAAATAAAAAGCCATAAGGGATCAATTGTTTTCAGTCCTTTTTCTGTCAGATAAAAAACAATATAGAGATGAGAAACAATACATAATTCTTCTGTTCGGTATGCAATAGAACCTAGATCAAGTCTTGTTGGATTATAGACAAAAGCACCATTATTTACTATTTTATATGGTTGAAGATTCACTCCGTCAGGATTACCCTTTGGTTTAGTGAAAGTTCCTTGGTTATTAACTCCCGTGATTAACTCTGTTCCGTATTTTAAATCTTTATTATTTATAGTAGAGCGTCGAATATAATCACCGAGACGAATTTTACTCAATCCCATACCCAATCCCCCTGAACGCATCCACAAGCAGCTGCTGTGATTTTTTCTCGGCTTTAATAATTTCCTGCATCTCGCTTTGGATACGCGCCATTTCTTTGGCGTAATCAATCTCCAGATCATGGTCGATGAACTCGATATATTTACTGGGAGTGAGTGCCCAATTGTTGGCGGCGATTTCATCTATTTTCACGCTGCGGTAAAGCTCGGGAACGGCATAGTTTGCTCCGTCGGTTCCTTCGGCTTGCCAGGTGTGATAAATATCGACGGCTTGGGCAATTTGCTGCGCAGTCAAGAGCACCTTCTTTTTGCCTTCGCCTTTTACAGGGTTCTCATTCCATTGGCGCAAATCCATAAAGAGAATTTCGTGCTCGCGGTTGCGCAAATTTCTGCCGTGATAGGCTCCACCTTTTTTGTTTTGGTTCAAAATCCATAGCGTTACACTTATATCCGTAGTAATGAAAAGTTCGCGCGGCAGCACGATGATGGCTTCGATTTTGTCATTCTGTATAAGTTTTTGGCGAATCTCTAACGTGTCGCTGTCGTTCAAGGCACCATTGGCAAGTAGAAAGCCAGCTACGCCGCTGAGCGGTTTCAAATGCGCAAGCATATGCAGAATCCAGGCATAGTTGGCATTGCTGTCAGGCGGCGTTGCGTAATCTGCCCAACGTGCATCGTTTTTCAGATTACTGTCATACCAGCCTTTGAGGTTGAAAGGCGGGTTCGCCATAATATAGTTGAAGTATAAACCGCGGTGCAAATCATTGGTAAAAGTGGAATCGCTTGTTTCACCAAGGTTGTGGCTGATGCCGCGCAAAGCAAGGTTCATTTTTGCAAGACGATAGGTTGCGGCCTCTTTTTCTTGTCCATACACATTAATGCGGCTGATGTCGCCTTGTTTGGCCTCTACAAGCTCCGCACTTTGGATAAACATACCGCCGCTGCCGCAGCAGGGGTCATATAGCGTGCCGTCGAAAGGTTCAATCATCGTAGCTATGAGCTGTACAACATCATGCGGTGTATAAAATTCACCTTCTTCTTTGGTTGCGTTGACGGCAAACTCTTTAAGAAAGTATTCATAAACGCGGCCTATGAGATCTTTTTCTGTGCCGAAAGCTTTATGTGTGATTTTAGTCACTTCGTCGACAAGTTTTTTAATGTCGTTGGCTGCAAGGTTGCGTGTAGTAAAAGTGCCTTCAACAAAGCAGCCTTTTAGCTGCTTGGAGCTTTTGGCAATTTTTTCTAATGCAGTGTCCAAGGCGACGTTGAGCTTTGTGGCAGGTGTTTTGGTAATTGTAGACCAACGCGCTTCGATAGGAAGATTATAAGTTCCGTCGGTGAAGGTCGGATCGTCAAAAAAAGCAGCCTGAATATCTTTGTCATCAGGATTAAGACCTTGCGCCTTTAAAGACTGGCGCAGATTTTCAATGCCATCTTCAAATTTTTCGCCAATGAAACGCAAGAAGACGAGCGTGAGCATCATGTCACGTTTTTCAAAAAAAGAGCCGGAGTTACGAGCATTGCGCAAAATATCTCGGCAATTAAAAAGGATGTTGTCTATGTTGAATGGCTTTGCAACAATTTTCTTTGCCATGGTGTGTGCCTCCGTGGGTGTAGTTTGTTTGTATACGTATATTCTTATTCTATTATAGCGATTAATGTTAGATAATGCTAGATGCTTTCGTGCAAGTAAAAAACTCCGAGCTGCAACTCGGAGTTCATGGCTTAATATGCTAGTGTTTTCAAGTAGAATATGATAAAATTATAATGCTGTGACTCTTTCCGGTAGGAAGGAGGTGTCGTAATGTTTGATACCATTATCACCTTTTTCGTATCTGTCGGAGCATCTGTAGTTAGCCACTACATGTGCAAATGGCTGGACAGGTATTTGTAGTTCGCAGTCAGCCTAAATAAAAAAACCGGAGTAGCCGCTCCGGTTTTTTTCTTTTGTGTGTCGTAATGCTCACACCATAACCACCTTTTGGTCAATTTCATCATAGCACAAAGGTTGTAAATTGTCAATGTATAGATGGTGAAAGGTTCTTATTTTACCAGTGCTGCCAGCGCTTCCTTGTCGTGCAGGCCGACTGCGGATTTTACCAGCTTGCCGCTTTTGAAAACCAGCAGGCTGGGGATGCTCATGATGGAGAATTTTTCTGCCAGCTCCGGATTATCATCAACGTTGCATTTTGTAATCTTGATATCGCTATGCTCCTGAGCAAAGGCTTCCAAAATCGGAGCTTGCATACGGCAGGGGCCGCACCAGGATGCCCAAAAATCAACGAGAACTGTTTGGGTAGAATTGGTAACCTCCTGCTCAAAGTTTGCTGCAGTAATTTCTAATGCCATAATTATCACTCCTTAGGTGTTTTTGTAAAAATTTTAGTTATTTTTCGTCTGTCTTATGTTGGCGCAAAAACTTTAACGCTGTCAGGCCGGCGCGTGCGCCCTCATGTACTGCCTTGGCCACCTGCATCAGGCCGCCTGTGCAGTCACCGGCAGCAAAAAGTCCGGGGATATTGGTCGCTCCGTCGCTGTCGATACGGATGAAGCGTCCGTTCAACTCTGCGCCGAGCTTGCGCGCCATATCGGTGCTGTCTGCTGTGCCTAAGGCTATAAACAAGCCGTCGACAGCAAGCGTACTGCCGTCGGTAAAGCGGATGCTGCTGAGCCTGCCGCTGCCTTCTACTGCCTGCAGCACAGAGGTGTTTACCTCAAAGCCTGCAGCCTTGGCTGCGTCCCCGCTTTGTCCGTTGGTCAGGATGGTGACGCTGCCTGCCAGCTGCTTAAGGTAAGCCGCCTCGTGCAGAGCATAGGCGCCGTTGCCTAAAACCGCCACCCGCTTTTTGCGGAAGAAGAAGCCGTCGCAGACGGCGCAATAGCTTATGCCCTTGCCCTCCAGCTCGATAAGGCCGGGGAGATTGAGCGTAATATTCTTGCTGCCGGTAGCCAAAATAAGTGCTTCCGTCTGCAGCTGCTCGTCTGTGTTCTTCAAACTGAGAGTGAAGCTGTCGGTGTATTCCACACCGAGAACCTCATCCTGCAATATTTCTACGCCCAAAGAATGTGCCTGCTCCAGTCCTGCCGCATAAAGCTTGGCACCGGAAGCGGCAATGCCGTAATAGTTGTCGATTTTATGGGCCTTGGCCAGTGCACCGGGGCCGTTTTCAATGATGCATACCTTTTGACCGGCGCGCGCCAGATAAAGAGCAGCACTTACTCCGGCGGGACCGCCGCCGATAATAATCGCTTGCTTAATGTTGTTAGTCATAGGCCGCCTCCTGCAAATATAAACTAAAATAAAATGGAAAATTATTCTTTATTTTATTATAACTCAGTTTGCATAATTTTTCTGCAAAATAATAGTGAATTAACAGTTGACGGAGGTACTGCTGTCTTTTTTCGTATCAGCTTCGCCCTGTGCTTTGGCAGGCTGCCCGGTAACATTTTCCTGCAGCGGAGTTTCAAAATAAAGACTGGTGCTGGGGAAGGCGCAGCTTACGCCGACTTCTTCAAGAAGCTCCAAGGTGTGCAGGTTGATTTCCTGCATAATGTTGAGGTATTCAAGGTGCTTGCCTGTTTTGGCGTAGCAGACAACACGGATATCAAGACTGCTGCTGTTGTAGGTGAGGAAATGAACGCGTACATCATTTTCGTCAATAAGCGTGAGATCCTCCAGATAATTTTTCAGCTTGAAGATAAATTCCTCGATTTGGGCAGCCGTTGTACCGTAGGTCAGGCCAAGCGTAAAGTCGATGCGGCGGCGTTCGCGCAGCGTATAGTTCGTAATCGGCGTGTTGCTGAGGAGGGAGTTCGGAATATAAACAAGCTCCTGCGGAAAGGTGCGGATACAGGTGCTGCGGAAGGAAACGCTTTCTACGATACCTTCGATACCGTTAGCTTTAATCCAGTCGCCGATTTTAAAGGGTTTGTCGAGCAGGATAATCATACTGCCGAAAACGTTGGCCAAAGCATCCTTGGCTGCAAATGCAACGGCCAAAGAGCCGATACTGAGGGAGGCGATGAAGGCGCTGATGTCATAATTCCATTCGCGGGCTACGGTTACAAAGCCCAACATGATGATAATCAGGCGGAAGACAGTCGCGAGAATGTTGGCGATGGCTTCGTCGGTCTGGATGCCGAATCTTTCAAGCAAATCGAAGAAAACGCCGTGCGTTGTATCAATCAGGTTATAAAGGCCCCAGAAAAAGTTGGTGACAATGATTGTGCGCAGGATGCGGTCGGTAAAGCTTACATCATGTATTGAGGCCAACGGCGACAGGTTGATTGCCGCATAGAACGCAATAATAAAGAGCGCAATGTTGATAGGTGTTTCGAAGGCGTTCAGAAAATCTTCGCCGTAGCTGAAGGATACCTTGTTGTTCAGACGGCGTAAAAGGTGGATGAAAAAGTTTTTATAAATATAGCGGACAATGGTAAAGAAAAGAAAGGCACTTATGGAAGGGTACCAGGGTTTAAGAGTAAGCAATATATCGTTCACGAGGGAACCTCCTTGATTAAGAATTTTTCAGCTTAACTAATTTTAGCATTTTCTGTGTTGCTGCACAACGATTTTACATTTATTTCTAATTCTCGTGACACTTTAGTAAACTTGTATGTTTACGATTGTGGTATAATTAATACAATATAAATAGACGGAGGCATGTTATGGAACTGCTGGTTGAACGTACATTTGCAATCTTCATAGCTATATCGGGACCGATACTGACAATATTCGACCTTCCGGGGAATACCTTGCTTTTACTGACATCGTTGATGTTTGCTTTTTTTGATGAGGTACTTTATTTTAACGGCAGATTGCTGTCTGCTATGGTGCTTATTTATGCTTTGGGCGAATTTTGGGAGTTCTGCGTCGGCCTTTTCGGTATTAAGCGTAGAAAGGTTTCTTGGTTCGCGGTTATTTTCATTGCCTTGGGAAGCTTTGCCGGCACTCTGCTCGGTACATTGATTTTTCCGATATTAGGCTCATTGCTCGGCGGTATGGCCGGTGCTTTTGCGGCTGCATTTGCTTATGAGCTGGCGCATACGGGTGTTTCGGCAGCTGCTATGCAGTTGGCGTGGACGGCAGCGAAGATGCGCTTTTTTGCAATGGTCGGCAAGCTGGCAGCAGGTATTGCTTTAGCTGCTCTGCTCTTGAAGCAGGTAGTGTTTTTTTAAATATATTACTTAAACTTCCCACACCGAAAATCAGCTTAATTCCTTGAAAACTGCATATTTCAG
>CAVCLW010000018.1:0-46993 GCA_963603005.1 Escherichia coli
CTTTTATTCCATATAATTCAGCAAAAAAATTACATGCAGCACATCTCATCTCTGCTTCATTCATATCAAGATTTCCTTCCAAACCTTCTAGAAGTTTCCTTGTTTTTTCAACCATCCTATTCATATTTACGAGAATATCCAAATCATAGAAAAATTCATTTTCAGTAACGATATCAGCTGACAAAACTGCTGGCAGAGACCATTGATTCTGCGGTTTATCAGATTCCAATTTTGCCCACCGCTCTGCATCTTTTCGTTTTTCAAAAAAGTATACACCAAAACCAAGCCACTCTCTATTTTTAGTACTATGAATGAACTTACTGCTCAAAATTTTATCAGCTTTTTCATCTAATGTGCCATGAAAACCTCTTATATTGACCATAAATGTATCACGCCCTATATCTTGTCATATCTAAATATAACTTATTATATTGTACAATTATTGCCTGATTCCGTCAATAGCCAGAAAAAAACAGCAAGTAGAATAAGATAACTATCTTATTCTACTTGCTGGAGAAAAAATCCTGCTTTTATTTTAAATTACATATAATACTGTACCCAGCCTGGCGCTGCAGGCCACCGAAATCGTTCCAGAGGATGTCAATCGCAACAGCCAGCACGCGGTAAATTGCCTGCTCGGACACGGTCTGGCACATGCGCTCGTACTTGAACCCTGCCACCGGTGCAGGATTGCGGCGCTTAAATTTACGTTTACTACTCATCAGCCTCACCCTTCACTTGTGCAAGCCATTCCTTGTGCTTTTTGACCATGTACAACATAATCAGACCATAGACCACCATGTCACGCAAGGATTCCTCCGTTTTGTCAGCAATACCATGGTCGTACAGGAAAGCAATATGCTTGTTCAGATAGCCCTTGGCAACAGCATACATCATATCATAACCGCCATCGTGATGCTCCAGCATTGCACCGGTACGGAAGTTTGACAGTGGATCAGCGCCAGCAGAATACTGCTGCTGTTTTTCCGTAAACAAATTTCCTACGCGAACAAGTTCATCATTAATAAACGATGTAAATTCTCTATATGTAGTCATAATTACCTCCACACCTACAAGAGATTTTTGCAGCATGTTGCATTTTTCTCTTTTAAAGCTCATATTCAACGCCCATTTCAGCGGCTACCTTAGGCAAGGCAGCTTCTGCTTCTTGTCTAGTTCTAAACACCCAGCCAGCTTTTAATAAAGCAATGTCGATAACGCAGCCATCCCATCTATAGGATACTAGTGTACATGTGCGGTCTATTCTATCACGTATAAACGTATAATACACATCGCCTTTCTTCGGCTTCCACGGCAGTTTAACGACTTCCGCGTTATTGCAAACAATTTCCGCCAGCAGCTCTTTGTTATAACTACCGCTCTCTTTATTATCGTGTTCAAACAAACCTGCCATGGTAAGGTTGCAAATTTGCTCGTTGCCCTCTTTGCTAACTACCTTAAATTCTTCGCCCAGCTCCACGCCGAGCATTTCGGCTATTTGCGGCATTAAATTTTTATTCATCTTTAATCACCTTCACACCACCACGCAGCAATGCCAGAAAAATACGCATCTGCATGGACTGATTACCGATACTTGACCAATAGCAGCACTGGCTCGGACGGTACTCCAAATCGTCGGCGCTGAAACGGTACTGCGCCGGATACACTCCGCCATGCTTAGGCTTGAGCTTAAACTCCTTGCCAACAGGGACGTGCAATTTTTCAGCGATTACAGGATACAAACTAATCATTGTCATATCAACGCCTCCGCTCCATATAACATCAACGCCAGCTGCCGTACCAGGCGCGTACGCCTGCGCTGGATGGTAGACAGCGATTCACCCAGGAACTCAGCCAACCCAGCAAGGTCAAGCCCCTGAAAATACAGCCTCTTTATAAAGGCCACATCTTCTTCACTATTCATGCGCTCCAAACGCAGCAGCGCTTTATTGATGCAATTAACTTCTGCCGTATCGCGTTCAAGTTTAATCTCCACGGCCATAATGCGTGCCTGCTGTTTTTCCTCGGGCGTAAGACGGATACCGGAAGCACCGCCCCAGCAGGTAATGTCCTTGGACTTCTCGGTGTTCTTCTCCTTCTTCAAATCACGGATGTCCAATTTATAGCGCTTGATGTTCTCAAGCAGAACAGGATACGCATACAGCCGTGCTTCCGTCGCTTTGTAGCAGTCCTGCGGCTTAGGCTGGCTATTTAAGGCAGCCAGCGTCGCCACAACAGTGTCATGTATCAGTTTTTTGTTGTCCACCTGCGCCACCTCCTATGTGTAAAAATAAATTCAGCAGCAGTTCAGAGTGGGGAGCAAGCAGCTCCCTCGCCTCCTGCTGAGTCACCGTCGCCTTGTTAGCCATGACCAGACGCAGGCCAAAGCGTGCGCTAGGCAGCAGTTCTGCTCCGGCAAAGCGTAGGCCGATGAGCTTAACATACAGCTTGTGGTCATGGCGGGCAGCGCTTGGTAGCAACTGCCCCCAGAACTCGCTGTCGGCGCAATCAGGCCACGGATCACTTACCACGCTGCCTAAGCTTAACCAACCAGCCATGGATATACGCTCCCATCTTCTGACGCAGGTCTTCAGTCATCTCACAAATCGCCAGCGCCTCTTCTGTGCTACGTGCGATACCGGCATTGGCACCCGCTGCCAACATCGCCAGCAGGAACACACACTGCTGCAGCGTCGGCTTGCCGGTTGCCGTCTTGCACTCGATAAAGATTGCCTTGCCCGACGGATACGCTACGCCAGACAAATCGCTGTAGCCTTGCGGCGGTCCGCTCTTAAACCAGCGGCTGCGCTTGTTCTCGAGGTCAAGCGTCGCCTGCGTCGGCTGCGTGCGGTAAAGATATCCTTCGCCAACATTGACGCGGAAAATCTTGTGCCCTGCAGCAGACACCGCGACCTCAATCTCCTTCATGATTTGAGCTTCAGATTTATTCAAACTTTAACCTCCTATATTCATCCTGACGCAGCATGCGGATAGCTGCAGGACGGTACCGTTCCGGTACTGCCACCCCCAGCTCCACCGCCTTATGCAGCGACCAGGCGAACTTAAAAATCTTGCCATCTGCACGTCTGTGCGTCGCCCGGAACAGCTCCAGCTGTGCCCACGTCTTGCACTCACTATGCTTGCTATACGGCATCCGCGCGACTTCCTGCAGGATGATGTCCTCCACGACCTCCGGACCTTCGCGCTCTTCCTTCTCCCATACGTACTTACAGTAGGGACATTCCTGCACCGCTGACTTGACCACGGCAAAGCAGTTCGGGCACTGCTTGACGCTGAGCTCAGCTTTCTTCTTCTTGGCTTTGCTTTCCAGCGACCACTCACGCACGTCGTCCGGCAGACCGTGCCGGGTGAAATTGCCAACATGGTCCAGGATCAGCGCGACCTTATCGGGATTGTTGGGATTGGTACGCATGGAGCGCATGGACTGCTGGATGTGCAGCGTGAGCGACTTGGTAGGCCGCATCAGCACCACGCAATCGCAGTCAGGCACATCGAAGCCCTCGCCAAACAAGTCAACGTTGCAAAGGACCGTAACTTCCCCACGCCGGAACCCCTCTACGGCGGCCTGTCTTTGCGCCTGTGGCGTTGTACCATCAAGGTGCATAGCATTTATCCCCTGCTCCCTAAAAGCGGCCGCTGTGCCCTCGCTGGTGGCGATAGACGAGCAATACACGATGGTCTGCTTGCCCTTGGCCAGCTGCAGCCAGTTTTCAACAGCACTGCCAAAGATAGCACGCTTATTCATGAGCGCTTCAATCTCGGCCTTGTCGTAATCGCCGCGTTTGGTATGCAGCTTGCTGGCATCCGCCAGCTGCACGCCGTAATATTTGTACGGTGCCAGGTAATGATTCTGGATGAGCCACTCGGTGCTCACTGACTCGATGAGCTCTTCAAAGACAGCTCCCAGACCACCCTCGTTCATACGCTGTGGAGTGGCCGTAAAGCCCAAGACAACGGCACCCGGAAAATGCTGCAGGATAGACAGATAGCTCTGCGACAGGATGTGGTGCGCCTCGTCGACCAGAATCAGCTTCGGCTGCGGTGTTTTTGCCAGCCTGCGGCAGACCGTCTGCACCATTCCTACGGTGCAGAGAGAGAAGTCTACGCCGCAAGCCGTAAAGGTGTTGGTAATCTGCTGGCAGAGCTCTTTGCGGTGGACCACAAACAGCACCCTGTTGCCGCGTGCCGTGGCGCTGGCGGCGATGTTGCCCTGAATAACGCTCTTACCACCGCCACAGCCCAACACTGCACACACGCTGTGTCGCCCCTGACCGATTGCCCTGCGGATATTATCCACCAGCTCCTGCTGGTAGGGACGCAGCGGAATCATTTTACCGTTGGCTCCCACTTGTCGCAGCCATCGCAATGGTCGCAGGCGCTGGTATCGCGATTAGCGCAGTCATTGCACATAGGATCACGCAGCTGCAGGGGACGGTGGCAATCCTGCGGAATGGCTTTAACATCGATGGTCACTTCATCATCAGCCTCCTGCTCCGCGAACATGTCCTGCTCGCCGCCGCAAGGCTTCAGAACGAACTCCCCGAGGTCTTCGTCGTATTCCAGATACGTATTAGGCAGGGAAACAGCACCGGCATTCTCCAGCTTCTCTGTGTAGTTGGCGGTAGTTTTATGTTTGAACAGCGGTACAGAAATGTCCTTACCCATTGTTTCGGAATAGGTTTCGGTCAAGCTGACGGACAGCTTCATGCTGATAGAGCCTTCAGCGATACGGCCAGCAAAGAGCTTTTCCAGAAGCTGCTGCAGGAGCTCATCAAAATCGGCCTTCATCCCCTTAAAGGTGTCAGACTCCAGATTCAACATCAGATATTGTTTATTCATGGTTAGCCTCCTGCTGCAGATACATGCGGATATACGCGTTGATTTTCAGGAGATTGTCAGGATCACCGGATGCGGCAAAATCATCGACCAGCGCATTCAGCATTGCGGAAAGCTTAGTGTTCTGGCTCGCTACACGCTGCGGCTCGTTCTGGAGCGGGCGATTGCTACAACGCGCTGCATCAACAGCAGACTCCGACATCGTGAGGATAGCGCAACTCGGGTACTGCATGCTTGCAGCTTGCTCTACTTCATCCAGGTGGTTCACCAGCAAATTCATATCCGCTTCTGCGTCTTCAATCTTGGCACTGCTGTAGAAGCAAGGTTCGCCACAATAGCTGCTGCAGTCCGCTACAACATGAAAAGCGCCACTATGACATGCGATTCTTAATGCACCGATATTCTTAGAGTTAACATAATCTCCGCTTTTTGTTTTGATATACATTTACATTCCTCCTAACTTCTGCAGCGCCCATACAGCACCACAGCCAACTAACACCGTCAGGCTCACTATCCACACAACGCTAATCAGCACTGCAAACACCAGACAGATTTTACTTAACATCGTTTCCCTCCTTTAGCTGACCTTTTAGGTTAGCTAGCTAACCTAAAAGCTAACCTTGCAAAGCCCTGCAAACCGCATGGTTGAGCAGTTTTTTTATTTTAGCTAACCTAGCTAACCTTTTTTTGAAAGAGTATCCTATATATTTTTTATTACTTTAGAACTTAGGATTTTGAGAAATTAGAGCTTGCATACGTATATATATATTAGGTTAGCTAGGTTATTAGGTTAGCTAAAGTATTGAAAGGCGCATGGTTGAGCGGTTTTCTTAGCTAACCTTTAGCTAACCTAGCTAACCTTTTACATAAAGAGCTACATAATTTGCTCTAACATGGTTCAAAGTATAGAGTCCGAAAAATTTACCTTGCTTTGTTTTCAAGAGATGACCGGCTTCAGCCCATTTTTTCTTTAGAGCAGCATAGTCAAACCCATTCTTCTCCAGCTCCTGCTCAAGGACCGTCTTATTGATCATGATTACGCCATCATTTCTACGTCTGCCCCAATAAGCATATCCGGCAAAATCGTGAAATTCGGTGTCGAATTTGTCAGCGTTGGCACCGATGACATCGACAATAAGGTTAAACGCCCGCTCGCTCACATCAACCTCAGCCTTGCTCTTCACAAAGGCAACTATGTCCTCGGGCGACAGCACATCGCCGGGATCACCAAAGATAGCCTTGCTCGCAATAGCATCCGCCTGCAGCATGAGCGCCATCGCCATAGCCTGCTTCTCGGTGGTATCCGTGACTTCCAGCACCAACCGCATAATCTCATTGTACTCAGCAGCAAGGTTCTTCCCTTCCAGAGCATCGATAAACGCCCTGCCAGCACAGCCAAAGTGCTGCGTGATGAAATTAACTACGGCATTACCGTTTTTAATTATCTGCTTGTCGCACTCAATCTCAATAACACGGTTTTTTACACCGCCGCCGGATTGGCTCTTGGTGCACGGCTCTTCGCCGGTAAACACAAAGCTGTTCAGCCAGGATTTCTGCCGCTGAAAGGTCGCATTCGTCATGCGTCCGCGGTCAAGACCTTCAGTGACGCGCATGACCAGCGTGTCGTAATTTTCGAATCTTGACTTAATCGTCTGCAGCTCATCCCCGAAAAACGGCAGGTTACGCAGGATAGACGCTGTGCTCATCATGCTGTTGACCGTCATATTCATAGTCCTTACCAGTTTGCCCATGCCGGGATTTCCCCAGACAGACGCAGCCACCATCATGGCTACGGTCTTGCCGCTGCCGGTGCCCCCCCACAGATGCAGGATGAACGGCAGGGCAGCCACACGCTCGACCAGCACGCTCGCAAAGCTTGCAGCCAGGATCAGGCGCATATACAGGTTCTGCCGGAGCGGTGCGACGTAGGCCGCCCATTCCTCCAGCGTGCCCTTGCTTGCGACTGCCTGCACCAGAGATTTGTACTGCTCTTCGCAGTCAAGCTTGACCTCGTCCGTGTACGGCACAAAGCCCGCATCGGACCAGCCCATGTGGTCAATCGACTTCACGCGCGGCAGGATGTCCGGATTTAAGGCAATGACCTCTGCCAGATACTTCACCAGCAGACCGGCATTGTCGCTGTTGACTTCAACGCCATTGTCTGCCAGCAGGATTATTTTGTTTTTGTTGGCCAGCACGGAGCGTGGAACAACCACGCTCTGCCAGCCGCCATTTTTAAAATACGCAAGCCGGATTTTTTCCGTTTCATCCTCCACGTTCACCAGCAGCTCCGTCGGCATAATGGGGATGGGACTCGCATATTCATTTTTATATTCCGTCCCCACCTGCACTGACCGATATACGCCATTAACGGATGTGGACCAGTTACCACAGCGCAAGGCAAACAACTGCTGCGGGAATTTGGTCAGGTTGTCTGACCGGATACCCTTAGCGGCCTGCTGCTGCAGGTACGCCTTCCAGCACGCCTCGAATTCCCTCTTGCAGCACAGCTCCCCGGCACGGAACCTCGCCATCGACAATACCTGCTGACGCTTGGATGCCTCTGTGACCGCCGCTATGGCCTCTAGGAGAGCAGAATCAATCAGGCTGAACCTGTCGCACCCCTCAAAGAATTCTCTATCCAGAGAGAGCACTACAGGCCACTCGTAGGCTTCGACAGCTTCGGCAGTGCCACCGGCGGCAAAGTAATCTGCAATGTCGCCTTTTGGCGGGCATTCAGGCCACAGCTTTGTAATATCTATAACCTTAGCGCCTTGCCAGGCTGCAGCATAATCGGTGCCTTTCTCGTCATTGTCAGGGATGACGATGCGCTCCGGATATGATTCCAGCAGCGCCTTGTCCGTTGCGCTGAGCTTGATAGCCTTCTGCGCTCCGGTGTTGCTCGTGGTAGCCAGCAGCCCGGCAGCCGTCATGGCGTCGGCACACTTCTCGCCTTCGACAATGTAGAGCCTCTCATGCTCATGCTTTTGCAGCAGGTCAAGATTGTAGAGGTTATTGCAGCCTTCAGGCTTGGTGTATACCGTGCGCCCTTCGGCATTGACATAGGCAAAGCTGAAAACCTTGTGACCGTCTGCCCATTTACGGCGGCGCTTGTAATAAGCTTCAGTGCCGTCCGGGTTCCGGTAGATATGGCGGTAATCCTCAACAGGCTTTTCCGTCTTATAATCTACAGGCTCCGGTTCGGCAGGCTTCGCTCCCAGCCGGCGGAACTCTCTCAAGATGTCCGCGCCGGGAGCGTTGCATTTTTGGCAATAGACCAGCAGCGTGCCGTTTTTCTCATCGATGTGCAGGTGCCCTGCTTTCCCGCATAAGGGACAGGTAGCAGTAATATGGGAGCCCTTTTGTTTGGCTCCCACGAGGTAAGGACGTATATCGTCAAGGTGCAGCTCGGACTTAGAAAGGAATCTCTTCATCATTGAGCAGCGGCACGTTAGTACCAAAGCTGTCCATGCTGGATGTAGGAGCTGCTGCAGGCATTGCCGTCGAATCTACTTTTTTAAGCTCCGGAATCTTAAAGTCGCCTCTTTGGATGCGCTCTACGGAGCATACGGTGTGCACCTTAAGTCTTACGTTCAATTTGCCGTTCCAGACGTATTCTTCTTGTCCAAGTACAGCACCTACGACCATGCCACAGAACTGCTGCTCATTGCCATTAAAGCGGTCTGCCACAAAGCCAGCATTGCCGCTTTTTTCCAGCGCCACCAAGAACGACTTGAAGAAACCCAACGCGCTATCTTTATAGCTGCGGATGAAGCTGAACAGTGGGATTTTATCACCGCTGCGCTCCTTGCGCTGGCCATAGTAACCAACAAATTGCTCGTTGGCCTTGTCTGCCACGCCTGCAATGTCGCAGTAAATCTTCAGGTACTGCTTGTCGGCGTGGTCTTCAACAGAGCAGATGGCCAGTACATAACCACCAGCAGGCGGCGCTGCATAGCCCTCACTCGCAGCGTCAACATTTCCCCAGTTAAGCTTTCTCATTTTCTTCTTTGCCTCCAGTAAATCCATAGTATTCACGAATAGCTGTATCCACGGCCTTCAGGTCATTGTCAATCTTCGGAGCGAACATCTCCATAGGTGACTTTGCCGTAGTGAAGCCATCGCTCTGCGTGACAAAGCTGTATTCCTTGCCGTTAGTTTCCGCCAACAGCACGATTGAAAACAAGCCTTCCAGCGTCAGCTGATTGTCCAGCATTTTACCTGATGTTTTAGCCTTGATATGACCAGAGTCATCACGCTCCGTATGATGGAGCAGGTAAACAATAGTATCATCGGTAGTATGCTCACGGATCAGCGCGAGCATATTGTAAAAGCTCAAGGCGCAGTCCGTAAATTTTTGGTAGCCTACTTCCTTAGCGCGTGCAAACAATCCGAACGCCATCAAGTATTGACTGTCGTCAATAACGTAGCAGCGCAATTTATTCGCAAGCAAAGTTTTCTGGATAATACTGTAATCAGCGTGGTTCACAGTTGCCAGCTTCTTACGAAACGGCAGCGGTTTGCTTGCGACGTTAAAAACGCCAACCTCTGCCGGTTCAAAGTTACGCAGACTTGCAGACTTGCCAGAACCGGACGCACCCATTACGAGTACAGGGATTCCCATTAAAATCACTCCTTTACTTCAATGTCATATTCAGCTTCTGAATAACCTCAGCGCCCGGAACTTTAGCTCCGCCCTTGATGGCCTTCTTGATTGCCGTCTTGTCAGCATCAACAGTAACCTTGGTGCGCTTGTATTTTTTAGGGAGTTCTTCCATGGACAGCACATTGCAGATTTCCGACTTGCGCCACGTAATCTTACAGCGGGGAGTTTCAAACTTCTCGCCATACAGCACACCGGCCAGATAGCCTTTGCAGCGGTCGACTTCCTTCTTGATGGCACCAGAGCGATAGCTGAGCGTATCGATTTCTGCGTCAATAGCCTGAGCCTCAGCAAGCTTGTTTTTGATGTAGCAGCACATGCCTTCAATCTTTTGGCCACGCTCCATCTGCAGAGCTTCGACCTGCTGCAGGTCGAAGATTTCACCGTCTTCAGTGTCAACCACATGCTCTTCATCCAGCTGGATGCAGGCTTTGATTTGATTGTTAAGCTCATATATATTAGCCATTTTGCTCTGCCTCCTTGCAAACGCCATCGTTTGGCATACCAGCGCCATCTGACGGGATACCGGAGCTATCAGCAGCAGTTTTTTCTGCAGAATCTTGCAGAGACTTGTACATTGCAGACCATTCATGATACTGCAGCTCGCGCATCTCTTTAATCGTTGAGCCGATACGGTCAATGACCTCAAGCTCCGCCTCCAGCAGGACCTCGTCTTGCTCATCATTCGTGTTCCAGTGTTCCAGCAAACCTGCGTATTCACGCAGGTTATGCATTTCAAGGTTTAAACGTTGGATAAAAATCTGGGTTTTCGTTCTAATCATTTTTGCACCTTACCTTTCTTTTTTCGTGGTGGATTAAATTTTTTATACATAGCCCTGCAATAAGGGCACGCATACGGTTCTTTAGCAAACTTTGACACTATCCACTCCGTACCGCAAAACATGCAATCTACGTAGTGAACGCCACGGTCATCGGTTCTCATTTCTTAGATGCCTCAATGGGAATGAGGACTACGTCCCCAGGATGCAGGTCGCCCTTCAGGTTACTGATTTTTTTGGCGTAGTGGATAACCTCGCGGACATCGCGGCGGTCTCCTTCGCGGTCCATGACGTCCCCAACGAGATGCCAGAGAGTATCGCCATCAGCAGCAGTAACCTTGACCACGTAGCGGTCTACCGGCTGAGGGTGGGTGTATTCCCACGCCTGCCATACACAGCAGGCCATCAGCAGGACTAATAATAGCTTTTTCATACCATCCGCCTCCTAAACGACTCCATAGTGCTCAGCACCAAGAGCCTCAATATACTTTCTTAAGCCAGCTACTGGGATAACCGACTTGTTGCCGATTTTAAAGACCGGGAACTTTGGATCCTGCATGAGCTTCACCATCGATGCTTTACCGATAGCGGTCAGCTCGCAGGCCTTGTCGAGAGTTACAGCGATAGGTTCCATAGGTCACCTCCGTGTCGCTAAATCTTTAGCGCTGTCTAAACTTGGATTATAAGGAACGGTATGATTCTTTATATCCGTTTTGACTAATTCAAAAACGTTGTCGATAGCCGCTATTGGAACGCGTGCTTCATGCAGCGCCGCAATTATTGCTTTTACCGGCGCGTGCGGATTAAATGATTTCATATATTTTTATAAGGTCATACATGGCAAGTGTCACAAGCTCGGAATCCAATAAAACCGTATCATTAATATGTTCAGATACGTGCCAAATTAAATTACGCGCATAACACATTATTTCAGGATCCACATCCCCCCAGGACCGTTTCTCATACGGCAGCATCAGTTTGCTGGGAGCTTCTCTAAATCTTTTAGGCGTTTTTAAATCCATCTATCTCACCTCCCCATCTTCCGGTAACACCGGCAGCACCCCATCACGCGGGTGCCGTTTTCGTAATAGGCCGTGGCGACGGTGGCTACAGGAAAGTATTTCTTGAACACCTTCGTGACGCCCGGCTTCGTCAGCGGCAGCAGATTCTGTTCCATACACCATTTGGTGTAGTCGTTGTAAAAATACTGAATCGGCGTGTCGCGCTCCAGCGAGTCATATATACTGGAGATGTACTGGTAGCAGGCCTGCTCTGCCTCAGTGATGTGCGCCGACATCAGCGGCGTCATTTCCTCAAGGTCGAGGGAAAGCACCTTCGCCACCAGAGGCAGGCGTTCACGGCGACAGCTTGCGATGATGGCCGCAATGCGAATGCGTTGGTCAAATTCCAGCTGCGTGAAGTCCGTCGCAGGCTCATCGTTGATGGGAACAGCCTGCGCCATGGCTTCGTATTTGCCTGTCCTGCGGATTGATGGCAAGACCTCCGATGTTACCCAGCGCTTAAAGGCCTTAGCCTTTGGCAGCTTTGACGAGAGGATGAGGCTGTACAGACCTGACTCGTTGATGAGCCATGTTGCTGCGACCAACTTCCCATTTTGGGCAGTTGGTATATTTTGCTTTCGTCTGTCTTCTTCATCAACATGTTGAGGAATCGCCTTGCTGGGATTTTTATACTCTAGAACGGCGGCTACATCTTTGCCGATGAACCACAGTGCGCCATCCTGCTCGAGGATACGGAGACGTCCGAATTCCGGACTGTCGAAAGTTTGCATGTCGTTCATGTTGCACTTCCTTTAATAACGATAACCGTCGGTGTAGCGCAGCTTGCGCTTTATAGGGCAGGCTCCAGCAGGTAACCCCCAGCTGTGCGTCTCACCTGTGCGCTGGCGTTCCTGATGCGCCATCCGTTTGGTGATCCACTTGGTACTTACATACTTTCTCATCAGTTATCACCCTTTCTAATTACTATCGTTGCGTTTCATGCAACGATACGTGCAAAAAAAATTTTCCCCGCTTCTTCACAGGTTAATTTCAAAGCATTAGCAATTGCATACATTACATTAGTTTGAGGTTTAGTTTTGCCAGCCAACATTTTACTAATAGTATCCCGGCTAACATTCGCTGCTTTTGCAAGGTCTACAATATTTATAAACCCATTTTCAAGCATTTTTTGACGCAGTAACATTACATTAATGCCATACATTTTCTCACCACCCTTCGTTGCATTTTATGCAACTATAATACCATGACTAAAGCTATTTGTCAACGCATATTGCGCAACTTTTTTTGCAAAAAGTTGATTCCTTGTTGCATTTTGCGCAAAAGTAATTTATAATGATGTTAACGTAATTATAGGGAGATTATAGGGAGGCAAGCCATGGAAATAGGAGAAAATATAAGAAAATACCGTGAACAACACGGATTATCTCTTACAGATTTAGCTCAAATAATTAAATCTAAAATAGGTAAATTGCCAAATAAAGCAACTTTGCAAAGGTATGAATCTGGGGATATTAAAAATATCCCCTATGATATGGTTATACTCTTGGCAGAAATTTTTAACGTTACTCCTGCCCAACTAATGGGATGGGATACCCCAGAAAAGCCTAAAAATGATATTCAAGAACTGTATAACAAACTTAGTCCTGCAGCGCAACAACGCGCTCGTGAATATTTTGAGGATTTACTTTCAAATCCCAAAAACCTGCGGAACCAATAAAGGAGGTGTATTAATCTAATGGACAGTGAGCGACTCTAATTACTAAACGAGGACGCTCAGGTGGAATTATATCTTTTTATCTTAGGTATTCTGGCGGCAGAAGAAACTGCCGCCACCGCTTGAAACTTCCCCACAAACAAAAAAAGTCGCCACCGAAGTGACGACAACAATATTTTTAATCTATAAATAGTTTATCACACAACTATTACAAGGGAAAGTTTTTTAAGTAAAGAAAGTGTGAAGCAAGAGAATATTTTTACGAAAGCAGGTGACAATGTGAAAAAAATATTATTTTCTTTGCTTTTAGTAGCACTTGTCCCGAGCGCTGCGCTGGCTTATACAGATGAGTATGGAATTTGGCGGCTTGATCCACCTGCAATAGAACAATTCAACGGCATTACTATTAACGGAAAAACGGCTGAGCAAACTATGAAATCAGCTAGACTTGCTCTTGTTGATAAATTAGATGCAGAAATATCTAATGCCATAGATATTTCAAATGAAGCTGTAAATAGATTCAATGCGCTTTTAGCACAAGATAAGGCAATGCGTCACATTACAGAACAGTCGCCGGCCTATACTTTATCTGATCCTTATGATTTTATAGATTTAGGTTCTTGCGTTGTGCATTGGTTAACTGAAAATGGTAAAACATTGACATGTGAGCATTACTCAAAATCAGAAATGCAAAAGCACGCTCAAATTTTCAACGAATGTAATGCCGCATGGGAAGATCTAAATACCAAACGAAATAAAGCTAACAATATGAATACTGCAGAATATGTCAACCCATTCATTAGAGATGCAGTTTTTAAGGCATTAAAGCCATTTTATGAGCAAAAGGCAGCCAACATGGCAAACGAAATTGCACAAAGAAATTCTAGAATCAAAAGTATAACTTGCAAAAATTACGACATAGAAGTGCTAAGTCCAGGTATTATGGGCTTTTGCCGTCAAAAACATATTTGCAGACTAGCTGCTATAAAAAATAAAAACGATATTCTGGAAATCAGCTGTGCTTGCGGGCATCCGCTCGAACAGCATGAAATCAAATATAAAAAATAAATAAAAAACCGCCCGTGTTCCCAGCACAGGCGGAGGTGCTCTCAATCCACCACGAAAGAGAGCAAGGTGCAATGTAAATAATCCACTACAATTGCACCTCCATTGTATCACACAAGGAGGTTTTACACAATGGCAAAGTATAAAAAACGCGCTGATGGACGCTACGCCACCACAGTCACCTACCTCGGCAAGAAGCATTACTTCACGGCAAAAACATCTGCAGAGCTTGACCGCAAGGTGCAGGAATTCAAGATTGCCAAACGCAGCGGGACCTACAGCAGCGGCATGCTGCTCAAAGATTGGTGCGACCATTACCTGGTCGTCCAGCACGCAGCCATCCGCAAAAATTCCTGGGCAACGATTGAGTCTCACATCCGGGTGCACATCAAGCCGGAGCTCGGCGAGTTCCCGCTCTGCAATCTGCAGCCTGCCAATATCCGTGACTTTATAGCCACACTTTCCACAAAGCTGTCCAGCCGCACCGTTGAGCATATCTATGTAACGCTCAAGGCTCTGCTTACCCAAGCAGTCATTGACGGAGTGCTTGCAAAGCATCCCATGCTACAAATCAAAAAGCCAAAGGTTACCCGCAAGCGCGAGTGGGTGGCTCTTACCCAGGCGCAGGTAACAAAGCTGCTCTCCGTCATCACTGATCCCGCGCACCAGCTGCTCATCAAACTAGCAGCCACCAGCGGCATGCGACGCAGTGAGATTCTTGGTTTACGTTATCAGGACGTAGACCTGGAGCGGTGCACGTTTACCGTCCGGCAGACCAACCTGCGTACCAAAGGTGGCGGTGAGATTGGCGCAAGCACTAAGACAGAGGACAGCTGGCGCACTGTAAGCCTGCCTAAGGCGATTCTTCCGCTCATTAAGGCACAGATAAGGACCGTCCGACTGCAGGCCATGAGCGACGCGCTGTGGCAGCCATACGGCCTCCTTTTCCCGGGAGAGCATGGCAGGCCGCTCAATCCTGACGCAATAAGCAAGCTCGTCAAGCGCTACGGCAAAAACGCAGATATGCCGAAAGACTTCTGCCTCAACAGCCTGCGTCACACCAGCGCCTCGCTCCTGCTGCAGCACGGTGCCAGCTACAAGACAGTGCAGCAGCGCCTCGGCCACAGCACTGCCAATCTGACGCTCAACACCTACAGCCACGTAATGCCTGGCGACGATGAGCGCGCAGCCGAAACACTGGCAGGCATCATCTGATGCCGTGGTATACCATGCAATACCATTCAATACCAATAAAAAAGCCCCGCCTTGCAGCGGGGTATTTTTTATTGCAAGAATGCCATGCAAACTTTTAAGCTGTATAGATACAATAAAAAAGACCACCCAAAAACGTGAGTGGTCATCTAGTAGTCAAACGTCGCTAGTTTTTTAGTGGTCAAGGTTTCAGCGATTGCCGGAACCCGCATAAAATGGCGGAAAGGGTGGGATTCGAACCCACGGAAGGCTTGCACCTTCGCTAGTTTTCAAGACTAGAGCCTTCAACCACTCGGCCACCTTTCCATCAGAATTTTATTATACTTTAAAAACACGCTTACGTCAAGTACTTACAAAGCACCAAGCAATAATGCCTTATTGCAACGCTTTATCCGTTACCGCAAGCAAACGTGTTTCCAACGCTTCGGCATCTGTCAAAAGCTGTACCAGCTCTGCTGCAGCCTGCGCGTTCCACGCCTCATCCTTGGTTAGTCCCAGGTTAATGCGCACGTTGTACTCCGCACAGCGCAGCGCCGCACGCGCCAGCAAACCGCTGCAGGCACCATCCGTAATCACGCCTGGGTTTCCTGATACTACCAGCCTGTCTGCCAGCTTCAGTACAGCAAAGGAGCTGCGGGCAATATTCAGCGGTACAGTCGCTGCCTGCTTTGCTGCAGCACGTATTGCCGCTGTACGCGCAGCCTTTTCTTCATCAGTAGTCTTTGGCAGCTTATAACAGCTCATAAAGCTGTTGAAAACAGCGGCATCATCGTCTGCCAGCTGCAAAAGACGTACACGCTCTGCTTCCGCCTGCTTCAGCAGCTCTTTGACCTCCGGCTCGCGGTCGGCAAACTTTTCTTTGCCAATAGTCAGATTAGCAACCATAGAAGCAAGCGCCGCCGCCAAAGCTCCGGCCATTGCAGCGCCGCCGCCGCCACCGGGGGCAGGCGCAGCGCTTGCAAGCTCAGTTAAAAATTCCTTACAGCTTAAATCGCCAAGCTTATTCATTAATCCATTTCCTCATTTTTCTTCAACCATCTGCGCACCTGCACAACAGCAGCATATGCATCAAGCGGCTCAGGCGGCACCAAAAGACCTAACGGCACCAGCTTACGCCAGCCCTTAGGAGGATTTTCCTGCCAATACAGGCTACGAGCTTCTTCCGTACTGTATGCTTCACCGACAAGCTCCGGTACCAAATCCGGATAAAGCTCACGCAAAACTGCGCCTATAGCCTTATTATTAGTACCGTTGCCCATAATAATTCCCTGCAGCTTAGCTGAACCGACAAACTGTCGCAGCTCTGCAGCCAGATTATCCGTCATCGCAATATGCAGGCTCAGGATTTTGCCATCAGCGGCAACTAATGCCAAGCCTGTTTTGCTGCGCCCCGGATCTACGCCAAGATAATTACTCATTGACCGGAACCACCTCCAGCCTTACCCTTACAGGTCCGGCTGTCGTAATATCGCCTTTAGCATAAGCACGCAGAATAAAGCTGCCTCTGGTGCGACGCATTGAATTAGCTGCTTCAATCATAGTAGCAGCATCCATACTGCCAACCTTACCCGTCATCGGATCAGGCAGCACACCGGCCTTGACCGCATTATGGTTAATCTGCGTCAAGAATTCCATAAGCACGCTTTCATAGCTCGGTCCGTTATTACCAAGATTATACTGCTCACTGAAAATCAAGGTTCCGTCAGGATAAATGAGCTGATTATCTACCATTTCAATATCGCATACTGCCAGCTCGCCAACTATGATATTAGCAACAGCGCGGATACGGAAAAGCATATTACCCTTGCTTTTATCCAGTCTTGCTACAGCATTATCGACAACGTTTTTACCAATCCAGATAGCCTGCAGAGGCTTTTGTTCATCGTGGATAACACCCAAGCGCTGCAATGCTGCTTCATTTGCATTTTGCAGCAGCCAGTTCATCTGAATCATATTTTCTTTATGCTTCAGACCGCCACGCATAACACCGGCAAAAACAACTTCACCGGCGCGGTAATAAACCTGGCCTTCACGCATATTGATGATACCCTTACGCAGAGCCTCGGTAGTTTTTTCCAGCTCGCCAATTTCATTTGTCAGTTGCAGCTTAGATTGGGTAAGAGAATTTACCTCACTCTGTGCCTGACTGTACATATCATTAACCTGCGCCAGCTTAATTTCCATTGCATCATTTTCAGCAACCGCTTCCTGGATTTTAGCATCAAGCTCACTGATTTTTTTGTTCTGCTCGTTAACCTTGCCTTTAGCCTGTTCAAGTGCAGCAGTTGTATCTGCCTTTTCTTGGTTTAAAAGCGTAAGCTCCTGCTGAATTTTTTCCATGCCGAACAAAGCTGTGCGTGCACTCTGTGATGCTATTGCCATAACACTGATAGTCAGAACAGCAATAATAGTACCGCCGAGTACCGTAAGTAATATGGACGTATGCTTTGGACGCAAGCCAAATACCGACATTCTTTTTTTGCCTATTTTACTGCCCATTTTATCGGCCAGATAGGCAATCAGGCCACCTACAATGGCCATAATGATAATTAATCTTATACCTACCAAGTACTCACCTCCATGACTTACTCATCCAAGTCTTTTAGGCATTTTTCTTTTTCATCAGATAAACGCCGACACCCAAGCAAAGAATGTTAGGCAATGCGCAGGCCAGCAGCGGCGGCATTGCACCACCCTTGCCCAAACCGGTGGTGAAGGTCATTATTGCATAATAAATAAATATTACGATGATACTGATGCCCAGACCGATAGAAGAGCTGGTACGCTGCTTCTGAGTGCCCAGACAAGCACCGATCATTGCAAAGAAGAAGCTTGCCAGCGGAATATTGATTCTCATAAAGATTTCGCACCACTGACGTGCTGCCGAGGTATGCTGTTCTTCCAGCATGCTGATATATTCGCGTAATTCGCGGATAGTCATTTCCTCAGGCTCCTTTTGCTCCCAGGAAATCTGCTTCGGCGAGAAATTCAAGGGAATAATCTGCTCCTTGAATTTAGCACTGCTTTGTACGCCGTCCTTATCGTCCAGCGCAAAAACATTGCCGTCTACGATACGCCAGCTGCCGTTTTCCCAATAGCCTTCCTTAGCTGTCTGTATACGGGCAATCTTGCCTTTATTAAACTCTTCGATGGTGATATCGGTCATCTTGCCGAGCTTTTCATCAAATTTATTAGCATATGTAACACGTTGGGTATCACCGCTGATAGTTTTGATGATAATATGATTCTGAGTTGTGGGGCGCGTATTGTGACGGATTTCCTCATTCAGGATTATCGACGCCTTCGCTTTGGAGGTAGGCACTACCTTTTCTGCCCACACCATGGAAAACATGCTGACAAAGAAGCCAACAACCAGCACCGGCGCAACAATACGGTAGTAGCTGACACCGCCGGCCTTCATTGCCGTAATCTCACTGGAACCGGAAAGCTTGCCAAAAGCCATCAGCGCTGCCAGCAGCATAGACATCGGGAAGGTATAGTTGATAACCTCCGGCAGATTATACATAAACAAACGGGCTACAGTCTCCAGCGGAGCACCGTATTTAGTCATGTATTGGGTAATTTTAAACAGCATCGTGCTGGCAATAAAAATACTGGAGAAAGCAGCGATGCCGAAAACGAAGGGGTATAACAGCTCCTTCAGTACATAACGGTCTAATAATCGTAAGCGCACTTTTCTTCCTCCTGTTACATGCTAAAGTTATCGCCAAGGTAATATTTACGGGCAACGGGGTCATTAGCGATTGTTTCGCTGTCACCATGCAGCAAAATATGACCTTCAGCCAAAATATAGGCCTTATCAACGATGCTCAATGTTTCACGGACGTTATGGTCTGTAATCAGCACACCGATGCCGCGCTGTGCCAGATGCGCAATCATGCCCTGGATATCCGCTACGGCAATGGGATCGATGCCGGCAAACGGTTCATCCAGCAGAATGAAGGCCGGGTCGGTAGCCAGCGCACGGGCAATCTCTACGCGGCGGCGTTCACCGCCGGAAAGCGCCTTGCCTTCACTCTTGCGTACATGATTCAGACGGAACTCATCCAGCAGAGCGTTCATCTTCGCTTCTCGCTCGGATGCATTCAAATCAGTTGTTTCCAGAATCGCCATGATGTTATCTTCTACCGTCATTTTGCTGAAAATAGAAGCCTCCTGCGGCAGATAGCCGATACCTGCACGGGCTCTTTGATACATAGGCATTGCAGAAATATCCTTGCCGTCGAGCATCACGGTACCTGCATCAGGCTTTTCGATTCCGACAATCATATAGAAGGTTGTCGTCTTGCCGGCACCGTTAGGACCGAGAAGTCCTACTACGCTGCCCTGCTCTACGCTGATGCTTACTCCGTCAACAACGTGACGGGTATTATAAATTTTTACCAGATTATCTGTTGTTATAACCAAAACTTTGCCCTCCGCTTCTTAGGCTAAAGCTTTATCATCTGCGCCCTGTTTTTCTTTACCGGGCAGCGCAGGCTGCTTTTCCGGAATATAGATAATATCTACATTACCGTCGGCAATAGCCACGTTGGTATTGGTAAGACGCAGTTTATCGCCGGCAACGCTGTTGCCGTTCTGAGTTGCTTTGGCATTGCCGATAAGCTCTACATAACCGCTGTTATCAGTTTTGTAGACTGCACTGTCAGCAGAAGCTGTCAGGCTGCGTGCATCACTGCGGATATCAACACCGCCGTATGCATTGGCAACTCCCTGTGCCATATTATAATCAATCTTTGCCGCATTCAGCACACTGCCGTCGCTGTCGGTAAGACGCGCCCAGCCGCCGATTGTTTCAGCAAATTCACGTGCCTTGTAGTAATCAACTCTGTCAGAGCTCAGGCTTTTGCCTGCTTTGGTAATCATAGCGCCGCCTACGGCAGACAGGTCATTTTCATTGTGCACGATAAACTCATTGCAGACAATATGTGCGTCATCGCGGTCAGCAATAACGTTGCCGGTAAGCACACCGCTCTTGCTTTTGCTGTTGAATTTGGCGTAATCGGCAGTAGCTCTGCCGCCATCCTGCATCAATACAACATTTCCTTTTGCCACAGCTTCACCGCTGCCCAGATCGTATTCCAGCTCATCAGCCTTAACGCTGAAGTTTCCCGGAGCAGCAAAAGCAGTTGCTGTCATACCTGCTGCCAGCACGGCTGCAGCCATTGTCAGCAGTAATCTATTTTTATTAGCCATCTTATTCGCCGCCTTTCTCCACTTTAGCATTACCCTTAAGCTTAATATGCTTAAAAGCACTGGTAGTTACAGCACTATCCGCAGTTGCGGTATAGGCATCCTTATGCATTTTAAAATGTCCTGTTGCCATAATAAGCTCTTTTTCCTGATTCCAGCTTATTTTATCGGCATAAAGCTCGCCACCGGTATTCAGTACAGCCTTAATATTACCCTCTAGGAAAAAGTCATTGCTCTTCATGCCGGCACTGCCTTTATCGGCAGAAATATCGATAAAGCTGCCGTCCGCACGATAAACTTTGCCTTTGATGCCCTTCAGATAGGCTGTGTTTTTAGCCTTATCGTTAACAACCTCTTCTACTGTAAACTCCCACAGCTTTTTGCCATCCTTTTCCCTTTTAACCATACTGTTTTTTAAGGAAGCATTAATCTGCGCTGTAACACCATCACCCGGTTTTACAGTTATAGGTTTATCGCCGCTCAGCATCAGCCAGGCAATAATTGCACCGGCAATTACAATACCTGCCAATACTGACAGAATTACTTTCTTATTTTTCATCTGGCTGCTTTTCCTCCTCCGGTGGGGTGTATGGTGTATTCCAGCGATGCTGGAACCACAACCAGTTATCAGGATATTCCTTGATTATTTTTTCAACTTCCTGAGTCATTTTCAGGGTAACATTATAATCATCCAGCTTTTGGTCGCCGGTGAATTCATAATGGATAGGGTCGCGTACAATCGCTTTATGGCCATAGCCGTCAGGCTTACGTACTATAAAAATCGGCACAATAGGTGCTTTGAATTTACGGGAAAAATATGCCGGTCCGTTAGGCGTTGATGCCATCTTGCCCAAAAAAGGAACGAAGATGCCGTCATAGCCGCCGTCCTGGTCAGCTATCAGGCCCAGCATGCGTCCTTTCTTCATAGCTCGCGCACAGCCCAGGATTTCACTTGTACCGCGTGAAAAGATTTCCTGGCCAACGCCCTTGCGCAGCTCATTCATAAAATCACTATACACACGATTGGGCTGCGGTTTTTCTACCGCACTCAGCGGAAAGCCGTTCAGCGCCAGTGCAGCGCCCAGCCATTCCCAGTTGTCCATATGGCAGGCCAGCATAACAACGCCATGCTTCTCCTTGAGCGCATCCCACAGAACCTCCGGACGGTCAAAGGTTACCAGACCGCGGATATTATCCTTGTTCAGCGCCGGCATGTACATGATTTCCATAAAGGTTATGCCAAGCTTTACAAACAGCGATTTTATGGTTGCCTCTGCCTGCTCCTGACTATAGCCTAAACGCTCGCGGATAGTTTCCTCAGCACGCACACGCTGCTTCTTGGCAATTTTATGATAGAGGTGGCCCATACCCTTACCAATAACCACAACTGCCTTATAGGGCAGCCAGGAAATTACGGTACTCATAGTTTTTAATAAATAATAAAGCCACATTATTGTCTATCTCCTTGTCCGGAATTAATGTAGGAATCAATAACAGAATCCAACTTTCCCTGTGCATCTAACAGCAGATCAACAGCCTCTCTTACAGCACCTTTACCGCCATCATTAATCAATACAAAGTCACACATATCAATTACTGCATCAGCAGCATCGGCCGGAGCAAAGGACAGTCCGCAAATATTCATAGGTGCAAGGTCATTGAGGTCATCGCCTACATAAGCAATTTCCTCTAAATCAAGTCTGTAGGAATCAGCTATTTTTTCTAACGCCGCTGCCTTATCACGCACACCCTCCAGTACGCAGGTAATGCCTAATTCCGCAGCCCTTCTGCGTACAATCTCGCTTTTACGCCCGGTGATGATGCAAACATCAATGCCGTTGCGCATAGCATAGCTTATGCCCATGCCATCCTTAGCATTAAAGCCCTTGAACAGCTCACCGTCATTGCCCATGTAAATTGTGCCATCAGTCAGCACGCCATCTACATCAAGAGCCAGCATACGAATCCCTTGTGCTGCATCAGCAAACTCTTCCATGAACTCATCGAATTCACAGAAATTATCATCCTCGTCATCTTCATCAAATATAGATTCTATATCATCATCAAAAGACAACATTTCTTCATGTCTATTTTGCTTATTGCCAAAGGGAAATTCTAAGATTTTTTTCATTACACCACTCCCTGTCTTACCAGGTCGGTCATATGCAGCAGGCCGATAACCTTATTATCTTTGTCAATAACAGGCAATACGGTAATCGGTTTCGGTTTGTTGCTTTCCATAAGATGCAGAGCCTGTGCTGCCAGCTTGTCTTCGGTAATTGTTTTCGGAGATTTCGTCATCAGCTCGCAAACAGGACGCTGCAGGAAATCAACACCCTTGCTCAGACCGCGGCGGATATCACCGTCGGTAAGCACGCCCTGCATAACGCCGTCTGTATCAACAACGGATACGGCACCGAGGCCTTTATCGGTAATAACGAACAAGGCATCCTGTACCTTGGTATCTGCCAGTACAGTCGGATTATCCTCGTCCTTATGCATAATGCTGCCTACGGTCAGAAGCAGCTTGCGTCCCAGGCTGCCGCCCGGATGGAAGATAGCAAACTGGCTTGCGGTAAAGTTATGCTTTTTAAGCAGCGCCAAGGCCAGCGCATCGCCGTAGGCCAGCGCTGCAGTCGTGCTGCTCGTCGGTGCAAGACCAAGCGGACAAGCCTCCTTGCTGACACCAACATCAAGTACCACGTCAGCATTTTTGCCTAGGGTAGAATCAGGCTTGCCAACCATAGCGATAATCTTGGCACCAATGCGGCGCAAAGACGGCAGGATATTCAAAACCTCACCGGTTTCACCGCTGTTGGAAAGCGCAATAACAACATCACTTTCTGTAACCATGCCCAGGTCACCGTGAATGCCCTCTGCAGGATGCAGATAAAAGGACGGTGTACCTGTGCTGGCTAAGGTTGCTGCCATTTTGCGGCCAATCAGACCGGATTTGCCCATACCGGTAATAACAGTACGTCCCTGGCAATCTAAAATCAGTTTTACTGCCGCAGCGAAATTTTCATCTACACGCGGCACCAGCTCTAAAACTGCTTCTGCCTCCATGCGCAGAACATCCTGTGCATGCTTTAGCATTGCTTCCATGTTCTCACCCTACCTTTAGCCACGTACAATCTTGTCAATAGCAAGTACGTCGGTCAATAATTTTTCCAGATTATCCAGCTTAACCATGTTCGGACCATCGCTCAATGCTTCTGCCGGATTATCATGCACCTCTAAGAAAAGAGCATCGATGCCAACAGCAGCAGCAGCACGTGCCATATGCGGAACATATTGGCTCTGACCACCGCTGGAGGTACCCTGACCGCCAGGAATCTGTACGCTGTGAGTAGCATCCATAACTACGGGATAACCAAGCTCACGCATAATAGCCAGACCGCGCATATCTGTTACCAATGTGTTGTAACCGAAGCTTGCACCACGCTCGGTCAGCATAATGTTATGATTGCCTGCTTCCTCAACCTTTTTGATAACATTTTTCATGTCCCAAGGTGCGAGGAACTGGCCTTTTTTTACATTAACAGTCTTGCCGGTTTTGGCAGCTGCATAAACCAAATCAGTCTGACGGCACAGGAAAGCCGGGATTTGCAGAATATCTACAACCTCGGCAGCCTTTTCAGCCTGCCAGGGCTCGTGGATATCGGTTACTACAGGAACGCCCAGATCCTTTTTAATCTGAGCCAAAAGCTTTAAGCCCTCTTCAATACCGGGTCCGCGGAAGGAAGCATAAGAGGAACGGTTAGCCTTATCAAAGGAAGCCTTAAATACATAGGGAATGCCCAGCTTGTCGCAGATTGCTTTTGTACGCTGACCAATCATCAGGCTGCGCTCATAGCCTTCGAGCACGCATGGACCTGCCATCAGCATCAGGGGATGGCCCTGACCTACTTCATAATTACCAACTTTAACGATTTGCATAAGTATCCTCCAGCTTATTTATTCATTTTAGCAAACAGCTCATTGACGGCTGCCAAATCCTCGGGGGTATCAACACCGATGCCCTGGAAATCGCTTTCCAGAACTTTAATCTTATAACCATTCTCCAGCGCACGCAGCTGCTCCAGGCTTTCCGCTCTTTCCAGCGGTGTCGGCTGCAGTGCTGCATATTTCAGCAGGAAGCTGCGGCGGTAAGCATAAATGCCTACATGCTTGTAAACCTTGTAGCCCTCCGGCTTATTGCGCGGATACGGCATCAGGCTGCGGGAGAAGTACAGTGCATAGCCGTTAAGGTCGGTTACAACCTTTACGGCAGCAGGATTATTGTAATCCTCCTCGTCCATAGCAACCTTCAATGTTGCCATCTGCAGCTCGCTGTCACCGGTAAAGCATTCAGCAAGACGGTCAATAACCTCAGGCGGAATCATCGGCTCATCACCCTGTACGTTAACGATAACGTCAACATCAGGATAGTTCAGCGCTACCTCGGCCAAACGGTCAGTGCCGCTCGGATGGTCGGGAGAAGTCATCATTGCTTTGCCTCCAAAGCTGTCTACAGCCTTTTTGACAAGCTCATTATCAGTAGCTACAACTACCTCGTCCGGCAGCTTAGCCTGACAGGCACGCTCATAAACGTGCTGAATCATCGGCTTACCTGCAATCAGGGAAAGCGGTTTGCCCGGAAGACGGGTAGAAGCATAACGTGCGGGAATTACGCATAAAACTTTCATTTTTTATCAAGCTCCTTTTTAATGGCATGATCAATATATTCTTTGAACTTATCCATGCCCTCGGTAATGCAGATATCCATATTCAGGATATACAAAGGAATTTCGCGGGCAGAATAAATAAATTCAGTCGGTATCTTAACAGCATCCTTCGCTGTAGTAACCATTGCTACAGCCTTTAGGCTGCTGGCACGCTCGTTGATGTACTGCATTTCCAGCATACCGTAATCGTGATGGTCGGGATAGCGTACAGCCTCCATGATATTCAAACCGATACTGGAGAGAGTCTGTTCGAAGGATGACGGGTTGCCGATTGCGGAAAAAACCATAACATCCTTGCCGCGCAGCTCTTCCAGATCCTTGATATTTTCGGAAATACCCTTGTACCAGTCGGCAATTTCCACAAAGTTTTTCGGATGGTGAATACTTTCTACTACCGGTGCCTTGTCATTATATTTTGCAATAGTATGACGCAGCTGAATGCGGCTCAGCTTGCTGCTCTGGTCGGTTTTGGTCAGCAGGAACAAATCACCGCGGCTCAGGTTTTCGAGCGGCTCACGCAGAGTACCGCGCGGCAGCACGCAGCCGTTACCGAACATATTCAGTGTATCTACCAGGACAACATCCAGGTCGCGCTCCAGCTGCCAGTGCTGATAGCCATCGTCCATAATTATAACCTCGGCATTCAGCTTTTCAACGGCATAACGGCCGGTAACGGCACGGTTTTTGCCGATGATTACCGGAATACCCGGCAAAGTCTTGGCCATCAGGTAAGCTTCGTCACCTGCTTCATAGGCAGTCATGAAAATCTTATTGCCGTCGGAAACTACGCCCAGCTCCTTGCCCCAATGCGAACGGTAGCCGCGGTTCAGGATAACAACGCGATAGCCCATAGACTTGATAATTGCCGCCATCTTCTGGGCGGTAGGAGTTTTGCCGGTGCCGCCGACGGTAATATTACCGATAGAGATAACGCAGCAGTTCAGCTTTTCTCTGTGCAGCAGGCCGCAATTATACATAGACAGCTTGCAGCAAACGCCGAATTCGTATAAATAAGACATGCCACGCAGAACTGCCAGCAACAGCCAGCCGAAGAACGGAGTTTCCGGACCATAGGCAACCTGCATAACATATTGGATAATCGCATCACCGTGACGCAGGCGTCCGCCGCCTTCATCCGTCAGGTTACGCGTATTAATCGGATAGCTTTTGTATTCACGGGCAGGCACAGCAGTTAAATCAAGCAGCTCCTTGAGATAATGGATGCTGCGCACATCCGCGCCGCGGTTCTCTTTAATAACCTGCAAAGAAGCTGCACCCATCTGCGCACGACGCTCGTCATTGCCCAGAATATCCAGCATTTCCTTCGTCAGCTCATCATTATTGTTAACCATCTTGCAGGCCTTAACCTTGCTCAACAGTGCATAGGAATCCTTAAAGTTCTGCATGCTCGGGCCGACGAGAATCGGTTTGGCATGGGCAGCAGGCTCCAGTACGTTGTGACCGCCGGTATTGCTGAAGGAACCGCCGACGAAAACAACATCTCCTACGGCATAAATACGTCCCAGCTCACCGATGGTATCGATAATCAGCAAAGGATATTCCTTGCGCTCACCGCTTTCTTCCAGCATCTTGGAACGGAAGCCTGTTTCATAGCCGTAATGGCTTGCCAGCTTGGCAATTTCCTCCGCTCTGGCAGTTTTACGCGGTGCGATAATCAGACGCGCATGCGGATATTTTTCACGGATGCACTTAAAGGATTCAAAGAGCACCTTTTCTTCGCCGGGATGCGTAGAGCCGGCAACGATAATAGGATAATCCTCTTTCAAGCCCAGTTCAAAACGG
The DNA here is from genome assembly GCA_963603005.1 of Escherichia coli. Lineage (GTDB taxonomy): Bacteria > Bacillota > Negativicutes > Acidaminococcales > Acidaminococcaceae > Phascolarctobacterium_A. The sequence goes on from CAVCLW010000018.1 coordinate 27,057, forward strand.
TATTTCGCCAAATCCTCCGGCGTAACCTCCGCATAGGTCTGGTCAAATTTGGTATTGCCGGTAACAAAGATTTTGCTGCGGTCGGCACCGAGATGCGCAATATAATCGGCATCAATGCTGGACTGCATACAAAAGCGGGTTACGGTATTGAGCATATCATCCCAGATACCATAAAGATATTTGTAATTTTTTACGGATTTTTCGGAGATACGGCCATTTACCATCATTACAGGTATATGGCGTTCACGGATAGCGCGCAGGAAATTAGGCCACAGCTCTGTTTCTACCGGCATAAAGACACCGGGATGAATACGCTTGACCAGAGATTCTGCGACAAACGGTAAATCCAGCGGGAAGTAGATAATAGCATCTGCTTCGGGAATAATCTGCTTGGCCATGTTATAACCGCCTACGGTAAAGGCAGATACCAATACCGGGCGCTCGGGCATTTCCTTGCGGATTTGTTTGACAAGCGGACTGGTGGCAACAATTTCGCCTACGGACGCACCATGAATCCATACGCAGTCCTTGCCGGCAACCTTGGCGATATCCTCTTCATCTACACAACCGAGGCTCTGCTTAAAGCGCAAGGCGAAGCCTTTTTCTGTAAACAGGCGGTAAGTGTAATAGGGGACAATAAAAATTACCAGCACTATTAAAATAAGAATATTGTAGAGTATATACATTTACTAACCTCTTTTCGCCTTACTTGGCTTCCTTGCTGCGATACTGAATCTTATACAGATGCGCGTACAGCCCGTCCATAGCCATCAGCTCATCATGGGTACCCTGCTCGATAAGCTGGCCCTTTTCCAGAACCATAATCTTATCGGCATTTTTAATCGTCGAAAGACGATGCGCAATAACAAATGATGTTCTGCCTACCATCAGGCGGTCCAGAGCCTCCTGTACCACGCGCTCGCTTTCCGTATCGAGTGCAGAGGTTGCCTCGTCGAGGATCAGAATCTGCGGGTTCTTCAATATTGCCCGGGCAATGGAAATACGCTGACGCTGACCACCAGAAATATTCATACCGCGGTCACCCAGCATTGTTTCATAGCCGTTAGGCAATTGCATAATAAAGTCATGGGCATTCGCAGCCTTCGCTGCAGCCTCTACCTCTTCACGTGTCGCATCAAGACGTCCGTAAAGAATGTTATCATAAACAGAACCGTTGAACAGCACTGTTTCCTGCGGTACAATACCAACCTGCTCACGCAGGGAATCCAGCGTAACCTTGCGGATATCCTGCCCATCAATCGTAATACTGCCGTTAGTCGCATCGTAGAAACGCGGCAACAGGCTGGCAACGGTAGATTTGCCCGCACCGGAAGGACCGACAAAGGCAATCATTTCGCCGGGCTTAACCTCGAAGGATACATGGCTGAGCACCTCTTCGTTTTCGTTATAAGCAAAGCTTACATCATTGAAGCGCACATCGCCCTTCACCTTCGGCAGAGCCTTGGCATCAGGTGCATTTTTAATAACCTCCGGCAAATCCAATACGTCGAAAACACGCTGCGCTGCAGCCAATGCCTTCTGGATATTACCGATAACACGGCTTAAACGTTTAATCGGGTTAGAAATATTAACAGCATAGGTCAGGAAGGCTACCAGAGAGCCTGCGGTAATGCTGCCGTTGATAACGCTGTTGCCGCCGTACCAGAGAATAATGGATACGCCGACAGCTGCCACAAACTCAATCGTCGGGGTGAGCGTTGAAGAAAGCTGCGCATACTTCATGTTGGCGCGGAAGTTGTTTATGTTTTCCTTGTCGAAGCGCTCTACCTCATAGCCCTCGCGCACGAAGGATTTGATAACGCGCGGAGAGGAAGCAACCTCCTGCAGTACAGAAGTAATGTCAGCAGCAGCCTCCTGAATACGGCTGCCGGATTTGCGGATGCGCTTACCGAAGCTGTCAATGAAGAACAGTACAACCGGAAAGGTTGCAAAGGTTACGAGGAACAGCTTCCAGTCCAGATACAGCATCATAGCGATAGATACGATAAGGATAACGCTTTCGGTAAACATTTCCACAACGTTTTCTACCATTGCGGACTGCAACGCATTAACGTCGTTGGTAACATAACTCATAATGGTACCGGTTTTATGCTTGTCATAAAAGCTCATGCTCAAGCGCTGCAGCTTTTCAAAAACATCCCTGCGGATATCAATAATTACACGCTGACCGACATAGTTCATCAGGTAGCTTTGTCCGTAATAGGAAACACCGCGGATAATAAAAACAACAACGATGCTGATTACGATATAGTTCAGCATGGAAGTATCCTTATCACGCAGAACCTGGTCTACCATGTCCTTGATAACCCAGGGCAGATAAGCAGTACAGCCGGAGGCAATGCCGGTGCAGATAAGTGCTGCCAGCGCACGCATCCAATAGGCCTTTACATATTTCAGTGCTCGAAGGTATAAATTCATTTTCTCTCCTCAGTTATTTTTAAGATTAATTGAGCAACACGGTTTACCGCACCGGGTTCACCAAGTCTGTGCTTCATATATGCCAAATCGCTTTGCAGCTGTGCCTGACGCTCAGGCTGCAAAAGCTCGACTGCAGTTTTTGCTAATTTTTCCGGGGTGAAGTCCTCCTGCAGCAGCTCCGGCATAATCGTTTTGCCCGCAACAATATTCGGCAAGCCGATATTGGGGATGTTGATTACCAGACGTGCGATAAAAGCATTCAATGCGGAGGTATGGTACACAATGACGCTCGGCAGTCCGCACAAAGCAGCCTCCAGCGTTACCGTACCGCTGGTAGCCAGCGCCAGGTCCGCTACACTGAACAAATCGTAGTTATGGCCTTCGGTAATTTTTACCTCAATGCCATACGCCGCAATTTTTTCCTGCAGCATAGCAAGCGGAATGGTGTTGGCGCGCGGCATAACAAACTGCACATCAGGCAACTGCTGCTTTAAAAGCTTAGCCCCTGCCAAAAGCGTAGGCAGCATTTTTTCAATTTCCATCAGACGGCTGCCGGGCATCAGCAATATCAGCTTTTTGCCGGGCTGCTTGCCGGCCCAGGCTTCAGCCTCTGCCTTCGTCATCGAAGGATGTACGATATCCAACAGTGGATGACCTACAAACTCTACGGGAGCACCTGCTTCCTTGTACACATCGTATTCAAAAGGAAAGATGCAGGCAACCTTATCCACTATTTTCGCAACCTTTTTGGCACGGCCCTTGTTCCAAGCCCATGCCGAAGGAGCAATATATGATACAACGGGAATTCCTTTATCGTGAGCCAGTTTAGCCAGCTTCATATTAAAACCGGGGTAATCGACAACTACCAGACAGTCCGGCTTGCGTTCGTCCATAATGCGCGCAAAATCACTGCGCAGACGGAATAAATCAGGCAGCTTGCGGATAACCTCCACAAAGCCCATTACGCCGTGATCCTTAATATCCCACAGCACCTCGCCGCCGGCTTTGCGCAGAGCATCGCCGCCCATACCAAAAACCTCGGCCTTGCTATCAAGTTTTTTTATAGCAGCAGCCACAGCAGCTGCATGGATATCGCCAGAGGCTTCTCCGGCAGATATTAATATTTTCGCCATGATGTCTCCTTGCATTTACCTATATATATTCAGTATATATTATAACACAAAAAGCGGCTGACATAAGCTATCAGCCGCTAAGAAATACGAAATTTTTCCGATATTTATTTTACAAGAATGGTAATATTATGCTCATCTGCCAGCGCAATCACCTTTTCGCGCTCCGGAATGATAGTATTACCTGCTTCAATAATCGCTCCGGTAGCACCGGCGTGAATCATTGATTCAATCGTCGTTGTACCGAAACCGGGAATATCAAAGCGTTGGTCCTGCTTCGGCTTGGCAGCCTTGGCTACGATAACGCCGCCCTTGCCTAAAAAACCGCCGCGCAGAATGCAGGCATCGGTGCCTTCAATCGCTTCTACCGCCATAACGGCACGATTTTTTACAACAACGGTCTGACCAATATCCAGTCCGCCGATGGCTTTGGCCATCTCAAAGCCGAATTCCATATCCGCAAGCTCTGCCTCCGTAGGCTTACGCTTGGTCAGAAGACCGGGCGGCGGCAGCAGCGGTTTAATCAATAAGGTCTGATCCATAACCTCAATGCCTTCGTCCTCCAGCTCCTTGACAATCGCATTCATGATAGTATCATCCTTGCGGTCCGGAATGGTAGCCAAAATTTTTATTGCCCGCAGATCAGGAACAATCCTGCCTGCTTTGTACAAAACTTCCTTTGTTACCTTGCCGATCATTGTGACCTTGGTAACCTTATTTTTTTTCAGCGTAGAAATAATCTTGCCGATTTTGCCGATGTTGATATCGTAATAAACATCAACACTGCCGGGCAGCTCCTCGTCAATACCGGGAACAACACCTACAGCAACAACATGGTAACCCAGCTCTTTCGCTGAGCGTGCTACCTCTACCGGCAGATGTCCGACACCTGAAAGTACGCCCAGCACCTCCATAGCCTTAGCCTCTGCGTGTACGGATGATGCCGCGTTCAACGTTACGCAGGAAACGCATCAGATGCTCCATAGGCTCAGAGCTGGTCAGCTCCTGCTCCATAGTGCTGATTGCTTCCTGCAGCGGCAGACCGCTGCGATAAAGAATGCGGAAAGCCTTTTTCAGCTCGCTGCGTTCCTCTACCGGCATACCTGCGCGGGAAAGGCCGACGCTGTTCAGGCCGGAAACAAAAGCGGGGTCACCGGCACAGATCATGAACGGAGGAACATCCTGGGTTACACGTGCCATACCGCCGATCATTGCGTTACGGCCAATCTTGCAGAACTGATGTACTGCAGACAAGCCACCGATAACGGCACGGTCCTCAACGATAACGTGACCTGCAAGTGTTGCAACGTTAGACATAATAACATTGTTGCCCACGATGCAGTTATGTGCTACGTGAGTATAGGCCATCATCAGGATGTTGTTGCCGATACGGGTTTCGTTGCCTTCACCGCATGCACGATGAACAGTGCAACATTCACGGAAGCTACCGCCGTCACCGATAATGGTGTAGCTTTTTTCACCTACAAATTTTAAATCCTGCGGTACTGCGCCAATAGAGCAGCCCGGGAAAAAGTGGCAATTCTTGCCGATTTTAGTATATGGATGGATAGTCACATGCGCACCAATCACGCAGCCGTCGCCAATCTCCGTATCTTCGTCGATAACAGCATAAGGACCTACGCTTACGTCCTTGCCGATTTTAGCAGACGGATGAATGATTGCAGTTTCATGGATACCACTAGTTGGCATAATAACCGAACTCATTATTTTCACTCCCCAAATAAGATATTAATCAAGCAATTAAATATAAATATAATACTATAATCACAGGTATCCACGATTTTTAACACTACAAAAATCACAGTTAAATGAAATTAGCATTAATTTTAGCTGTATTGCTCGCTTATTCTACCAATTACAGCTTTTTTGTATTTTGCTGATTAATTTTCTTTCGGGTCCATAATAGCAAAGGTGCAGTCGCATTCGCAGGCAACCTTGCCGTCAACCTTACCTTCGCAATGAATGATACCCATGCTGCCGCGCATAATTTTAGTTACCTCAGCGGTGGTTACAACCTGGTCGCCGGGCACAACCTGCTTGCGGAAGCGTACATTGTCTATTTTAGCGAAAACAGCAATCTTACCGCGGTTTTCTTCCGGATACAGCATAGCAACGCCGCCAACCTGAGCCATAGCCTCAATCAGCAGAACGCCGGGCATAATCGGTTCATTAGGAAAATGACCTAAGAACTGCATTTCGTTAGCAGTAATATTTTTAATACCTACAGCGCGTTTCATAGGCTCAACTTCCAGAATACGGTCAACCAAAAGCATCGGATAACGATGCGGCAGGATCTTTTTAATTTCGTTAATATCTAATACTGTCATTTATTACTCCCCCTTTGTTCTGTAAGCCTGAATTTGCTTAGCGATTTGCGAGTTAAAAGCATGTCCTGTTTTTACGGCAATAACATGCGCTTTAATTGGTCCCAACAAATACAAATCGCCAATGGCATCAAGAATCTTGTGTCTGATCAGTTCATCGTCAAAACGCGGCACAGAAAGAATTTTTTCATCATCAAAAACAACTACATTCTCTAACGAACCGCCAAGGCCCAGGCCCATCTTACGCAGCATTTCCAACTCGGAAGTAAAAGCCACTGTTCTGGCAGCCATAATATCCTTTTTAAAGCTCTCCTTATCGAGCAGGATATCGAAATACTGGGTTCCCAGCATCGGATGACTGTTAATGGATGTAAAAGAAATTCTGTAGCCGTCATAAGGTAAAATAACGATATAACGGTCATTGTCATAAACGGAAAATGCTTTATCAACGGCATATATATGACGTTCTGCCTCCTGCTGCACAGGTTCTGCTTTTTCAATCAGCTCGCAGAAAACCTTAGCACTGCCGTCGGTTACCGGCGGTTCCGGGGAAGACATTTCAATACGGATATTGTCAATCGCCATCATGGACAGCGCACCCATAAGATGCTCAACCGTAAAAACCTCAGCACCGTTTGCACTAAGTGTTGTTGCCTTTACCGTGGAGCTTACATTTTCCGGCAAAGCCTTTATTTCCGGTCTGCCCGGTAAATCGGTACGGACGAAGACAATACCTGTATCAGCCTCTGCAGGCTTCAGTGTCATCAGCACATCCTTGCCGGAATGCAGACCAATGCCGGAATAGGATACCTCTTTAGCAATTGTATGCTGGTATTCCTTTTTTTGCTCGGTCATTTTGCTCCTCCTTTATTAAATTTATTTTTTTCTGCCAAAACGCTGGCGTCCGTCTTTCCAACGGTCATGCACCCAGAACCACATTTCCGGATGCGCAATAATCTCATGCTCCAGTATTGTCACCAGCTCACGGGTTACCGCATAAAAATCCTGCTCCTTGTTTTTTGTTTTCGGGGTGTACAAGGGAGGATAAATTTTAGCCGTACAGGTGCCATCTGTATTGTTATGCATAAAGATCGGTAAAATCGGTGAACCGTAAATACGCGACAGTGCCGCCGGTCCCATAGGGATAACAGAATCCTTGCCGAACAGGTCGATACGCACGCCATCGTCGTTCGTATCCTGGTCAAAAAGGATGCCCAGAAGATTTTTTTCGCGCAGCATACGGCTGATAGCCAGCAGACCATGCTCGCCACGGTTATAGGTAACCTTCTGTCCCACCATCTGGCGGAATTCATTGATAAGCTTATCCATATGACCGTTGTTCTGCTTACGGGTAATAGAAAGCATCGGGTAGCCGTGCAGTGCTACGGTAGCGCCCAAAAGCTCCCAGTTGCCGTAATGGCCTGTAGCCATAATGACGCCCTTGCCCTGGGCATAAGCAGCCTCCAGATATTCCAGGCCCTCTACCTTTACCTTCTTGTCAATATTATCCTTATTCAGCAGCGGGAAGCGCATAACCTCAACGACCATACGACCGAAGCGGTGCAGACTGTCTGCAGCGATTTCCGCAGCTCTTGCTTCATCAACCCCCAGGCATTCGCGGATGTTGGCCTCTGCCATCTGCATACGCCAGCGCGGAACAACCGCTACAGCTACGCTGCCAAGGAATTTTGCCACCAGCTTGCGCAGCCACATGGGGGAGATACACATAAATTTACTAAAAAGCTTGACTATATAATAACCTAACAAGCTTTCACCACCCTATTATTTTTTCAGCTCTGCCAGTTCCTTCTCCAGAGCTTTGACGCGCTTGAGCATATCGCCCATCTTGCGCATATTTGCTTCCTGACGCAGCCATTCCTTCATCGGCATAGCAGGGAAGCCGCCCATAACGGAATTGTCGGGAACATTATTGGTAATACCGGTTCTGCCGCCAAAGACGCAGTTATTACCGATAGTAATATGACCGACAGTACCAACCTGACCGGCAAAGGTAACATTGTTGCCTACGGTTACGCTGCCGGAAATACCTACATGAGCAACAACCAGGCAGTTTTCACCTAAGACATCGTTATGGCCGAGATGCACCAGGTTATCAATCTTGGTACCCTTGCCAACGATAGTGCTGTCAACGGTAGCACGGTCGATACAGGTGTTGTTGCCAATCTCTACATCATCCTGCAGCACTACATTACCGGTTTGCAGCACCTTGCTGTGCTTGCCGTTTTGGGTAATATAGCCGAAGCCGTCGCCGCCGATTACAGAACCGGACTGCAGAATAACTCTGTCGCCCAGTACACAGTCCTCACGGATAGTGGTATTAGGATAAAGGGTACAATCCTTGCCCATTTTTACACGTTTGCCGACATAAGCATGCGGATAGATTACGCAGCCGTCGCCGATTTCGGCATCATCCTCAACAACAGCAAAGGGCTGAATAGCAACATTGCTGCCGATTTTTGCCTTCTTGGATACATAAGCATAGGGGCTGATAACACGCTCAACCTCCTCCTGCGGGCGGAACAGCTCAAGCAGGGCAGCAAAGGCTGCACGCGGGTTGGCAACTCTAATAACCGGACGGCCGTCCAGCTCCGGATCTTCGGGGCTGAGAACCATTACACCGGCCTTGCTGAGATGGCAGTGCTCTACATGAGGCGGCACTGCAAAGGAAATATCCTTCGGTCCTGCCTCAACCAGTCCGTTAACGCCGGTAATGCGCAATTCGGGGTTATCATGCTCTACCGTGCCTTTTAAAAATTCTGCTAATTCTTGTACACTCTTCTCCATTTCATACCTCCACCATAAAGCCGCTTACGCAAAAAGCGGACGGACTATCCGCCCGCTTCAGGGTGCTGCTATTATTTCATTTTTGCAATTACATCGCTGGTAACATCGGTACCGCCCTGAGGAACGGCACGTTTATCCAAAATAGCGCCCAGCTTTTTCTCGTCGGAAACCTGCTTCAGAGCAGTATCCAGGCTGGCCTTCAGCTTATTTTGAGCTTCGCTTTGAATCAGCTTAGCTTTAGCGCCGTAATCTTCGGCAACCTTTTTGGCATCATCGCCGGTTTTGCCTTCCATGTCCTTATCCATCTGGGTTTTCAGGTCGGTCATTTTTTTAGTTACATCTTCCTGAGTGGTTTTTACGATAGGAGCTTCAGCTTCAATCTTGCTCATATCAACAGTACCAAAATCAGCATTACGTCCGCTGCAGCCGAAAGTAAACATAGATGCTGCAATCATCAGACCGGCAATAATTTTTTTCATAATTTTTAACCTCACTTAATTATAGCTCATATCAGGCCCGGGCACTTAACAGTGTCATGCCTTCTTCAGGGCCTTTATTATAGCAGCGGTAATATCCTCTGCCTTCATATTAACTCTAAACTTATTGAAAACAATAGTATAGCCGCGCTCATGCGCCAGCTTCACAGCCTGGCTTTCGATATCCTGATTTATTTGCTTCTTCAGGCTATCGTTCTTTTCCTGCTGCTTATCAATTTCTCTGTCTATAATACTCAGTGCATTATTTAAGGCCTTCGGTGCCGCGTCAAGCATTTCTTTGTCGCGTTCCTCCGGCGATTTAAGCTGCTGCATAGCCTGAGCATGCTGCTGCTGCGCCATATCACGCATCCGCTGCTCAGCCTCTGCCTTGTACGGCAGTACCTTAGCATCAACCAGACGGCGTTTTTCCGCCTGCAGCTCGGCAATCTGCGCACCGCGCTCCCTCTGCAGCTCCTGCAGCTGTTTTTCAACGGCCTGACGTTCATCAGGCTTCATTTTTACAGCCTCCAGTATAGCACGCAGATTAAATAATTTAAGCTTATAGGCATCTTCGATATTCTTTTTGCGTTCGGCCAACTGATTATCTGCTTCTGCCTCGGCCTGAGCTACAAACTTCTGCAGCTTGGCATTTTCAATCTCCCTCTGCTCTACCATACGGGTATTGAAATCCGCCTCCATAAAGCTTTGCTGGCTGAGTTGCCGCAGACTGCGCAGCTTATTCAGGCTGCTTAGCTGCGCCTTGGCCAGCTCTTCCTGACCTTTACGCTTATTGAGCAAATCCTGCAGAATTTTTTCACCCTGCTCCAGCTTAGCATACTGGGGATGGGCGCTTACCGCCTGCTCCCAGTTGATAACAGCTATTTTTTCCTGCGGTCCCCGGACATTGGTACTGCATGCCGAAATCAGCAGAGCAGCTGCAATAATAGCACTTATTTTTACCAGCTTGTTCTTCTTCATGCCTGCCTCCAATAACATTGCTGTCCATCCGTAAATACCGCGATTAAACTGACATTACGCAAGGCAATCTGCCAACTTCAGAGCAGCATCGCTGCAGAAGCTGTTATTTGCCTGCCTGCATAGCCTTGGCAACCTCGTCGGTAATATCTACACCGCCGAAAACAACAGTGTTCTTATCTACTACAACTGCCAGACCTTTTTTATCAGCAATCTTTTTGATGCTGGCTTCAATTTTCTTCAGTACAGGGTCCATCAGCTCTTTTTGTTTGTTGGCCAGACGTTCCTGAGTCTGAGTATAATACTTTCTCTTTTCTGCCTCATTCATGGACTTGCTTTTCTCATTGAAATCCTTTTGGGCAGCTTCGATTTCTTTGTTCATTGCTGTATTAACATCGTTCAGATCCGGGCTTTGTGCTACCAGCATCTGATAGTTAACTACACCGATAGCGGATTCGCTGGAAGCGGCAAAAGCACTCTTGCCTACACCGCTCTGCGTTACGGAAAGCGCAAAGCAGCCCAGTACGAAAATCGCTGCTACAAACAAGGAGATCAGCTTTACATTTTTAGGGTTACGCAATTTCTGCATCATAATCTAAATCCCTACCTTCTTTTCCTCATACAAAAATTCAGAAGCTACAACAGCAGAAAACAGCAGCTAGCCGCCGTCATCCGTTTTTGTACTGTCTGTTGCAATAATATATCTTATTATATCAGCCTGCGCTAATTCTTTCAAGAATTGCTAGAGATTTCCTATCAGACGCAGGTAAAATTCCTTGCCGCCGTAAACATATTCCGCGCTGAGGAACTCATGAATGCGGTAGCGCACCGCAAATTCATTACGGTCATCCCCGGAAAAATGCTCGACCCGCAAACGCCATTTAGGACTCAGGCTGTATTCCAGGCGATAATTATTGTCGCCTATCGGTATACGCCGTACATAGCTCCAGGCACTCTTGCCCCAATAATGCGTATAGCCTGTGCCAAAACGCCATTGTACGTCATCCAGGATAACCTCCGCCTCGCCGAAAATCTCATCACGCTGCGAAATCATTTTACCAAGATGCGCCTTGCCGGAAAGATTTTCCTTATCACGGCCGATATCGCCATAGCCTTCAAACCAGATTTTATAATCATCTGATTCAATCATAATATTTACGCCGAGGTCCGCACCGGGCGTAATTTTAACCTCCGGGCGCAGCTGATAATTTTTTACCTCCGGCTCTGTCATAAGCTTCTCTAAAAGCTGCTGCTCCAGCTCCTGACGGTGCCTTTGCACATAAGCAACAGGCAAACCGCGCAGCTTGTCGCACTCGCCGGCATATTTATACTTCAGCTTCATCAGAAGCACATTGGGAATAGCCTCACTGCGTAATTCGTAGCGGACATCACGCACCAGCTGTCCTACAGGGTAGATAACAACCTGCACTACAGTGCGTCCGTCCTCCTGCAGCACATCCACCGCCGGCTTAAATTCCGGCAGCTGTGCCTGCACCTCGCTGCGTACCAGCTTGCGCAGTACGCCGCCGGCCCAGTCACCCGCATCCACCGATGCACCGCTGATAGCCTGCTCCAGCTGAGCATGCAACGCAGGTATACGCTGCTTCAGCAGCGCTGCCGTCTGCGGCTCTACTCCGGAAAACTGCAAATCGATAAGCGGTTTTTCGATAACCTTGTTCCAGGGACGAGCGTACAGCTTTACCTGTGTAGTTTCGCCTACGTCCAGCTTAACATCGGTAAGCTCATAGCCGGTAAATACCCTGTCGCCGATTTCCGTCAGCAGGCGGGCATAGTCCTCCCCGGCAGCGGCAATCATCGCCGTATCCTTATCAACAAACAGCTGGTCCGCCACCACCTGCATGCTGCTGCTCATCTTCTGCAGCAGCAGTTGGCTGGTGCCGCCGTTAGTATCTATAACTTGTACCTCTACACTGTTAACCGGTGCAGAAAAAGCATGCTGCAATGGCAAGATGCTTGTCATTGCAGCACAGAACAGAATCTTATTCAGCTTCATAGCCTAAATATTCTCCGCAAAATCAGAACTGTCCACCAAAGCTGAAGTGGAACTTGCCACCGTCCTCGCCGTAGCCATAGTCCAGCTTAACCGGTCCCAGCGGAGAGTTGATACGCAAGCCAACGCCGTAGCTGTTCTTGAGCAGGCCCATATCAAATTCATCCTCATGGCGTTTATCCCATGCATAACCGTTATCGGTAAAGAGTACGCCCTGAACCTTCTTGACAATCGGGAAGCGGTATTCCAGAGTTGCCTTCAGCATGCTGTTGCCGCGGAACTGATCATCCTCATAGCCACGCAGGGTGTCACTGCCGCCCATGGTGAAGCGTTGAGACAACGGCATATCGCCGCTTGCATAGCCTGCGCCCAGGTTCAATGCCCAAACGCTTTCGCCGCCTGCACGGAAGTAGTAGCGCCAGTCAGCGGTCCATTTGGTGAAGTCAAAGTCACCGCCCATGCCGCCGGCCCATTCTACGCTGTAGCCGATACGCTTGCCTTCATGCGGATCATAGATGTTGTCGCGGGAATCATATACGCGGCCGAAGGTAATGCTGCGGGTAACACCAAAGTTTTCCTTACGGCGCTCTGCGGCAGTCTTAGGCATCCAGGATTCATATTTACTACTTTGATTGAATTTATCCTCGTAATATTGATTCTCGTCGCCTTCGTAACCATCAGCTTCGCCCTTATAGATATCATCACGGTTTTTAATCGTAATGTAGTTGCTGATAAATTCATTATGGGTTCTGCGGCTGAAGGTAATTTCCTGACCACGACGTTTTTTGTCGTAGCGGGCAATTTCGTCACCGTCGATATTGTAATCGGCATATTCGTTGGTGATATCGTAAAGGTTAATGGTAGCACTGGTTTCCTTGTCATCCAGCCAGGGGCGGGTATAGCTGAAGTCATAGTTCTTGTTATCCTCGCCGCCGAACTCCCAACGCAGGTTAATCTTGTCACCGATACCGCGGAAGTTCTTATCGCCGATGGAAACCATACCTACAAAGCCGTCGGCATTGCTGTAGCCTGCGCCGATGCCGAAGGTACCGGTGTTCATTTCAACTACGGAAATTTCTACTTCAACACCGTTAGGCTCACGGCCCGGGTTCAGCTTAATATTAACGTCTTCAAAATAGCCCAGGTTATATACGCGCTGCATGCTGCGGCGGGCAGCCTTGGCATTGAAGGGCTCGCCTTTTTTCAGCTTCATTTCACGGGTAACAACATAATCCTTGGTTTTTACGTTGCCCTTAACCTTGAAGCCTTCAACAACGCCTTCGTTGACAGCAACCTTCAGAGTGCCGTCCTTTTCCATGTGCACGTCGGTAACACGCGCCAGAATATAGCCGTTGGAACGATATTCCTCTTCCAGCTTCTGTACGCATTTATTAATATCCTTCAGGTTAGCAATTTTGCCCTGCTCCAGGTCAAAAAAGCTTGCAACTCTTTGCTTGTTCAGTACAGTGTTGCCTTCAACATCGGTTTTTTGGTATACAGGGTTTTCCATAACATGGTAAATTACCTGTACGCCTTCCGGCACCATCTTAAATTCCGGACGCAGGTCATAGAACCAGCCCAGATCATAAATAGCGCTCAAATCCTCGCTCAGGCCAGCTTCGGTAAGTTGCATGCCGGGTTTGGTTTTCAGAGCAGCGGCAATTTCAGCCTCAGGCACAGTAACATTACCCTCAATAATCTGCTTGGTAATGGTCTTGCCAATGTAAGGAGCCAGCTTGTTTTCCTCCTGATGTTGTGACGGTGCAGTCTGCGTTACAGAGGTATCAGCACCTGCGGCAGGTGTCTGAATTTCTTCGGCATAGACAGGTGCGGCCAGCATCATTGCTGTCAGGCCTACTGTCAGAGGCCGCCATAATTTTTGTTTCTTCAATTGATATTCCTCCTCATATTTCATTTAGAGTTACTCAACTCAACTCGCGCTGACTGCACTAATTTGTGCATATCGGCTTTAGATATAGTAACACGGTCGGGAGTGCCTTGTTTCTCCTGTACCGGTGTATCCTTAGCTGGCTGTTTCTGTATAGCTGCAGCCTCAGGCACCGCAGCCTGCACCGGCATTTTCTGCTCCGGCTTGACCACAGGTGCTGCCACAGGCGGCGGCAACGCGGCCTGCGCCTTGACGCGGTAATGGTTTCTGGCAAAGCACCAACCGCCAAAACCGGCAGCTACCAGCAAAACCGCTGCACAGACTGCCAGAACCTGCCGGTTCCAGCTCCAGGGGCGGTCCTTCTTCCGACGCAGATTTTTCAGCTCAGCCTCCGCCAGCATCAAATCAAGCTCGCCCCGTATATCCTTATTATCCATAAAGCTTTGCTCCGCCTTATCCAGACTGCTCTTTATGCAGCGGATGCGTTGAAACAATGTACGGCTTGACTGCGTCATGCTTTTACCCCTTTCTGTACATAATTGTTTTTAATAACTATGTCTTATATAATCGTCTGCTGCTGTAAGTTTTCACAAGCCATTTCAGATGATTACAACAGATTTAGTAAAGCTAACTTGCTTTTTCGCTTTTTTTCGTTGTTTATCAGCTTAAATACTATTCCTTATTAAATTCATGTATAAAACGGGAAAGCATACCGCGGATACGGCGCACCCCCTGCTTCTGCAGACGGTAGACATGACCGAGGCTTACATCAATAGCATCGGCAACTGCCTGTGCCGGCCTGTCCTCCAGATACATTCCCTGCAGCACCTGCTGCTCCTTCAGCGGCAGACGGTCCATCGCCTGCGCCACCTTTTCGCAGAGCAGATGCTGTTCCGTCACCTCGCTGGGAGATGCCAGCTCCGACGGCAGAGCATCACTTAAGGTAAAGCCCTTGGACAACTCACTGTCCAGATACAGCATGCCCTTATCCGTGCTATGCCTCAGATAATCTACCATGCTGCCTCTGATACGGTAAGAGGCAAACAGGCTGAAGGCTACCTGCCGCTTATAGTCATAGCTTTCCGCCGCCTCCAGCAGTCCCACCATGCCTTCCTGAATCAGCTCCATTGTATCGGCCTCAGGCAGCCTGAAGCTCGACGCAATTTTGAAAACCAACGGCTGGTAAGCTGTCATCAGGCGCTGATGCGCTGCTTCGTCACCGGCAGCGTCACGCCGCCAGAGCTCCAGCTCTTCTTCCGGCTCCAGCAGCGAAGTCTTACGCAGCTCTTCCAGATATCCTTGCAGCATCTGTTCACCTCCTCTCGTAAAAATATTCTTCGCTTAGAACGAAATCTTATATTCCAAGCCATACCAGTCCTTCGGATCCTTCGACATATCGTAGCTGCGTGAATAAGTGATATTCATATGCTTACTGATATCGTACTGTCCGAAAATGCTTCTGTCAACAGCATCAAAGCTTGTTGTATAACCAAGCATAAAATTATCATTAAGATATTTGCTTACTAAAACATTATACTGGTTTTTCTCATCTGCCGTCAACTCTTTATTACGGTCATACGCACTTTCAAAGCCGATACCGGAACGTGTTTTGCCGGTGTAGATGCGGAACTGGTCAAGTCCCAGTGTCTGTTTGACAAACATCTCCACGTCACCCAGCACTGTCATCTGCAGGCCGACGGTCATCAGATTTGTCATATCGTCACCGGTAACCTCGTTACTGCCTGCACTTTCACGCTGCAGCGTCAGCATACGCACAATCGTATTTTGTGTCAGTGGCGGATCACTGGTAAGCTGCAAATCCATTTCGCTTACAGGGCCGTTAATCTTCATAAAGATATTATAACGGCTGAAGCGCGCTGTGCTGTCCAGATTTACGTTCGGCAGGAAGCTTCCGGGGTCAACCCATACCAGGCCTGCCTGATTCAGCTTAAAGTCAGTCCGCAGATATTTTACCGTACCCTTATCGGCCTTAATCGTGCCGTCAATCATCGGGAAGAGTGTGCTGCCCTTGATATCAATGCCGCCCTTCAGCCAGATATCATACAGATAGCTGTTATACAAATGTACCTTCGGGCCCAGTACAAGCTTCATATCGAGGCCTATGTTGCTGTCGCCCTCACCCAGCTCCGGCACCGTCGGCATATTAATCAGCACATCATCAAAACGCAGACTGCCGCTGATACGCGGGCGGAAGGCCATCGGCGGTGCAGCATTGCCCTTACGGTTTTTCATATCCGGATACTGTTCAGGCTGTAAAGTTACGTCACTCGTAATCGTACCGGTGAAAATCTTGGAGGCCAGCTGGGCCTTGTCTGCCTTGATATGCAGACTGTAGGCTGTATCAGCATCGGTGTGCAGTGCATAGCTGCCTTCGGCACTGAGCGTACCCTTGCCTAACTTAGTAGAAAGATTCTTCAGCTGTACGGTATTGCCGTTAAACAGTACGTCCAGATTAATATCATCAAAGACTGTGTTGATATACTTAGCCTTAACACTGCCGCCGGCTATTTTTACAGAACCGAAAAGCAGCGGCTCCTCCAACGTACCGGCCAGACGAATTTTACCCTGTGTATCGCCTACGCCCCATTCAACCATTTTAGTAAGCGCCGGCAAAATACCCAGGCGTGCCTTATCCAGATCCATCACGATATTCATCTGTGCATCAGGATTGCGGCGCTGCTTTTTATCGCGGAACAAATCAAGCGGAATATCGCCTGCTGCACTGACGCCGTAAGCATCTTTTGTAGCAATCAGCTGCTGCAGCTTAATATTATCGTCAGCCAGTGACAGCATTGCGGTAAGCTCGTCCACACTTACGCCGGCAACAGAACCGTTGGCAATTTCCAGCGAAGCTGTTCCCTGAGGATTGTCAAAGCTGCCATGCACCTGCACCAGCATATCCGTTTCGCCCTTGATTTCCGGCGGATTCTTCATGACTGCAGTTACAATCGCCGGGTTAGCCTTCACTGCGGCAACCTCTACGTCCAACAGCTTCTGCTTGATATCTATCGAACCGCCAACAGCGATAATTCCTCTGTCGCTTACGCCGTCCTGCTCCTGCAGTCTGACATTGTCGAAATGCAGCACGCCGCCCTTATCAATGCGTCCTTCAAAACGCATATGAGCATAATTAAGATCATGAATTTTTACATTATCAGCCGAAGCCGTAATCTTGACGCCTTCACCTTGGCCGTTATAGCTGAACAGCAGCTGCCCCTGCACCAGACCGTTGATATCGTAATCAAGACGCGCCATACGCAGCAGGCCGCCGATATCACCCCAAATATTTTCCACCTTGCCCTCAATATAATGCTGTACAAGGTTAAGATTGAGGTCTGCACTGTATAAGCCGTAATTGACGGGATCATCACGATAAGGCTGCTTAAAGGAAGCATTCAGCTTATTCTTATCACGTCCGTTGCTGGCAAGCGTTCCTTCCAGCTCCGTTAACGGTTCGCCATTAACAGTTATCTTTTCACTGCTGACTTCGCCGTCAAAGAAGGGAGCTGTGAGCGTACCGCTCAAATGTCCCTTGGCATTGACCTTGCCGCCTAAATCAACCGTATCATCACTAATCGGCAAATGCTCCAGATCAACATTCTTGGCATCCATAACAAAGTTCAGCCTGCGGTCGGCTGTCATGGTACCATCCAAGGTCAGGCTGCCGTAGAACGCATTGACTACAAAATCCTGCAGGCTCAGCTGACCGTCCTCATAAGCATAATGACCGCTGATATTATTGAACAGCTGCTTGGCGGCACTGCCGTCGGCAGCATGCACCTCGCCATGAATATAAGGATGGCTGAGGCTGCCCTTTATCTGCATCACATTATCAAGATTACCGGTAACTATATCAGGCTTGCCCACAAGCACCATCAGCGGCTCAATACGCACGTTCTTCGTGGTCAGCGTAAGATCAGCCACAGGCTCTGCACCCTGCAGATTAATTGTGCCGTTAACTATATGCTGTCCCTGATCCATATGCGCGGTAAAATCCTTAAAGCCCAGGATATTATCCTTCATGCTGATAAGGCCATGTGCTTCGTTAAGCTTCTGCGACATAAATTCAGCCTGCGCCAGCTGTACCATACCGGAAAACTCGGGAGCGTCCAGTGTACCGCCTACATCAAAGCCGGTGGAGCACAGTCCGCGTCCATCCTGACCGGCCGCAGCCAGCACGGAATCAATCGGGAAATCTGCCATACGTCCATGCACAGCCAAAGCGCCGTCCTTGGCCACACGGCCTTTAGCAGCCAAGGTACCGCCGCCGTCGGCAAAAAAGCTGAGGTCGTCAATAACTAAGCCCTTGCTGTCATAGCTGCCGTCAAAAGCCAAACGGTTAAGCTTCAGGCTGCGCCAGCTGATATCCATTGTATCGGCAGCGGCATGCAGCACCAGTTTATCCTGCACAAGCTTAGCCAGAACTGCCAGCTTGCCGTTAATATGCACCTGCTCCTGCTGCTTGCCAGGCAAACTCTGCGTAACCTGCTGCAGCTGTGCATCCGCAGTCAGCACCTGCTCCTTAATGTCATACGTACCGTTTGCGGTAACAGTGCCGCCGCCGTATTGCGCGCTCACATCATGCAGCTGCACAACGTCCTTAGATACATCAAACGGCACACGCAGCTTTTCTACCTTATAGCCTTTATAGGCCGAAGCATCACTGCTCAGCACGCCAAAACCGGAGGGAGCGTCCGTGTTGCGCAAATCCGCTTCACCCTCCAGGTGTAGCTTCTGCCCGTCAACCAGAGCGTCAAGACTGCTGACGCTGATAAGGTTTTCGTCCGCGCGTACCAAGCCGTCAAGCTGCAGGCTGTGCTGCTCGCCTGCCAGGCTCAGCTTACCGCTGAGCGCCGCCAGCTTCACTTCACCGCTAAAGCGCTGCTTGCCGTTCTTATTCACATAAAGCAGCGCAAGCTTGCCTAAGCCGCCCTGCAGCTCATCGACATTACCGTATTGCTTAGCCAAAGCAGCATAGGGCGCCAGCGCCAGCTTATCGCCGGTCAGCTTCATGCGGCCATCGCCCTTAGTAGTCATGGTGCCGGCCAGCTTCAGCTTATCGGCACCGCTGGTCACAGACAAATCCACGGCAAAATCAGGATTGGCACCGCCGTTGATATTGCCTTCCACACCAAACTGCCACTTGCCCTGCGGCATAGTTACCAACAGCTCGCCCTTGTCCACCGCCAGCATACCATAAAAAGGCGTTTTCTCGGAATCAGACGGCTTCAGCAGATTCTGCATATTCCATTTATTTTTGTCATTCATTGTGAGATATATTTTCGGGCGCACTACATCAATCCTGCTCAGCGCGCGCTCGGCCTTCTGCATTGCCAACCAGGGGCGCAGCGTAATAACAGTGCGCGGCAGCTCGGCCACCTTATCGCCCTTGGCATCCTTTACGACAACATCCGTCAGCTCGGCCGTCAGGCCGCCTTCCCATTTCAGGCCGCCGATAGAAACACTGCCGTTGATGTATTCCGCTGCCAGCTGCTGCATTTGCGGTATCGCCTGCTTAATATACTTAGGCATCACCGTATGGACTAAAAAGATATAGCCTGCCGCAAGCAGTATGATTAACGCTCCGATAAATTGTAGATATTTTTTCATGACACTTCACCATTCAATAGTTTAACAAAATTCTATGACAAAAATATGACAAGACTGTTTTTTTATATACTTCGACTTTTATTTATTCGACATCAGCAGAAAACATCCTCTTATCGAGAAGAAAATTCTTTAATAGCAGCTTTTGGAGAATTTGCACATACAAAAAAGCTGGCTTGGCTTATGTGATATGTACCCCCAATACTGGACACCCAGTATTGGGGGTATTTTAATGAAATA
>CAVCLW010000019.1:0-46458 GCA_963603005.1 Escherichia coli
TCGAGCACAAAAATTGGACTAGGTCGACCCAACCACAAGTAATGGACTAATGCTATAGAAAAAGCGCTTGCCAAATGGCAGGCGCTTTTTTGTGCGGGCGGAGTTTACTGCTCCTTAGCTAACAGGTCCTTGAAGTACTGGTGCTCTTCGGGCGGTGTTTTTAAAATATCCATGGCTTGGTCAATGGAGACATTCATTGTAGACATAAGATTTTTGATGCTTTCAGCTTTACCTTCAGCTTTGCCTACAGCTTTGCCTTCAGCCAAACCTTCAGCCTTGCCTTCAGCTCTTCCGTCATTAATGCCAGCTTCATAAATTTGCTTGCTGAAATTATCCATAGTTGCGAGTCCCTCCTTTGTGGTTTTAAGATTATTGATACATTGTGAAAGCTTTCCTTGGCTAAAATCACCTGCGTCGGCGGTAGCAAAATATTGCATAAGCTGCGCAATACTGCTGTTATCGTCAACCTCTGCGTTGATATAGCACATATGCAGTCCGTCATTGTAGGGAGTATTGGTATCGCCTAAAAATTTTAAGATTGGGTAGCAGGTTTTGCCGAGCTTCCAGATATCTGTTTGGCTGATATAAAAAATGTGCAGCTCGGGTACATATGCATAAGTTTGGTCACCCTTAAAAAAGTATTCATTGATGATAGTTGATGCGTAATAAAGCATCCTCTTTTCGTGTGCAATGCCGCCATCTGCCTTCTGAATTTCAATTTCATAAAGCTTGTTGTTGGCATCCTCAGCGAGTACATCCATGATGATGTTGTGCGAGGAGAGCTTGCTGATGACATACTGCGTTTTGTTCTTTTTGATTACCAGTGTTTTGATACCGGTGAGAACACGCAGGATATGCTCGCAGGCCTCTTTGTCCTCTAAAACAGCTCTGGCAAGCAGGTCGTTGAACAAGGTCATGCCCAAGATGTGCTTTTGCAGCTCTTCCTGTGTCAGCAGAAGACTGTTTTTGGATAGTTTTTTGGTCATAGTTTCCTCCTTTAATTATAATCTTTGCTTCAGCAAAATACAACATGAGGTGCTTAAGAAAAAAAGCAGTACACATAGCATCCGGAAGTTCCGGATACCGTAGGTACTGCTAAATACTACCGACATGAGACGGTAGGCCCTGCTTATTTTGTTGTAAATGTGAAGCTAAGCTAAGTATAAATAAGAGGGCAACGAAAGTCAAGTAAAGATTCCGAAAAATCACAAAAATAAATCAGCTGTACAATTGCTACTGTAGATGCTGAAGTTTTTGTGTACTACCATAAGCTCCCAATCTTACGTATACAAAAAAATCAGGACCGCATAGCGGTCTTGGTCAAAATCTTTATTGCTTAAAATATAAACGACATCCAACTAGTGCATTTTTTTGGCGTCAGAAAATGGGTATTGTCATTTTGGGACAGGCGCTTTTTGTGTGGGCGGAGCCTACTGCTCCTTAGCTAATAGGTCCTTGAAGTACTGGTGTTCTTCGGGCGGTGTTTTTAAAATATCCATGGCCTGGTCAATGGAGACATTCATTGTAGACATAAGATTTTTGATGCTTTCAGCTTTGCCATCAGCTTTGCCTTCAGCCTTGCCTTCAGCTCTTCCGTCATTAATGCCAGCTTCATAAATTTGCTTGCTGAAATTATCCATAGTTGCGAGTCCCTCCTTTGTGATTTTAAGATTATTGATACGCGGTAGCAAATTTTTCTTGAGCTTTGCCTTCAGCTCTGGCTTCATCAAAACCAAGCGATACAATCTTTTTCATAGTGAGTTCATCTCCTTTGGGTTTATTCTGCAAAACAGATTAACGAAAGTGAAAATCAGAATAAATCGCTATGACTGCCAGTACGTGTTAATACCAATATTAGTTTATCGTCATAAATTTTATAAATGAGAAGCCAATCCGGTTCAATATGGCATTCACGATAGCCTGCATAGTTTCCACTTAATTTGTGGTCTTTATATTTTTCTGGCAATACTGCCTGATTAACAAGAAGCGAAAGAACATCTTTTAAATATTCTTGATTATAGCCTCGCTTGAGCATGCGCTTGAAGTCCTTTTTAAAACTTCTTTCATATTGGATTTCAAGCATTTAAATCCTCCATGAGTTCATCTACAGATTTAAATTTACAGCTGAGATTTTTACCAGCTTCTACATTTTGTATTGCCTTTAACGTTTTTTTGTTTTCTGCGTTTAAAGCTAATTTAAAGGGTAAGGCTTGTTTGCGTACCATAGCTTTAGCAAAAATATTGATAGCGGTAGATGTAGTAAGTCCAAGTTCCTTACATAACTTATCAAGTTCTTCTTTGAGATTCTTCTCCATACGTATATTAAGATTAACAGTTGACGTAGACATAAAATCACTCCTTTCACTACATATTGTAATGTGTTTGCTTTATGTTGTCAATAAATATACATTTTACTAAAGAAGTTTTCTAACCCCGAGGTGACAATTCATGAAAATAAAACTTCTTATTGTCGGCGCAGGAGGCTTTGACCGCGTGACACTCTGGACAAGCGTGTAATTCAGCATGAGCCGTTGGGCTTCCATGATTACAACTGCCTGCAGATGAACGCCTTTGCTGTAGTATCTGATTCTGGTACACTGCCGGAGGAAAGCAGCTTCTTCACGAGCGTGGGACATCCTTTCCCGGTGGTGTGCATCCGCACCTCTACGGAGCGCCCGGAAGCGCTGGACAAAGGCTGCTTTGTGCTCGCAGGCATTGACGAAAAAGCTTGCTGCAGGCTGTAGACACAGCGGTGCAGATGAACCTTGATGGGGAAGACGGACAGCCGGTGCCTGATTATGTAGATGAGAACGTATCTGCTAAGGTTGTGAAGATTATCCAAAGCTACACAGGTGTGGTGAATAAGATGGTCTGGAGAAAAGAGTAAGAAGAGCAAATATATACTCGAATATCGTGCAATAGAAAAAGCGCTTGCCGGATGGCAAGCGCTTTTTGAACAGGAGCCTACTGCTCCTTAGCTAACAGGTCCTTGAAGTACTGGTGCTCTTCGGACGGTGTTTTTAAAATATCCATGGCTTGGTCAGTAGCCGTTTTCCCAAAGTTCCTCACAGCTCAAATCAAGCTCATCATTCCAACTGATACCATAACCACCAACATCAACCTTAACCAAGTTAAAAAGACCGTTGGTATATTCTAAAGCTCTAAAGGGCTGCCATATTTTCCAAAGCGGTTTTACATCATAATACTTGCAAATACCATTGATAAAGTCAACCTTTAAAATAAAATCTGGCATTGCTTTTACATCTTGAACTTTATGAAACATGGTAGCACCTCCTGTTATTTTAATGGTGGTAGTTTAATAAATTCCTGTGTTTCCCAAATATGCATCAGCGCAGTTTGGTGCAATGCAGCCCACTCTTTGACAAGCTCCAGTGCTTTAGGTGGTAAATCTCCTTCTAGCATTTTTAATGATTTGATTTCGATTTCGCCTGTGTATTCACCGTATATGACGTGAAAATGTGGTGGGTTGTGTTCTTTTCTTTGAAAATACATCTTGATGTACATACCGTAAAAAGAAGATATTAACGGCATACTGTTTTTCTCCTTTAATTATAATCTTTGCTTCAGCAAAATACAACATGAGGTGCTTAAGAAAAAAAGCAGTACACATAGCATCCGGAAGTTCCGGATACCGTAGGTACTGCTAAATACTACCGACATGAGACGGTAGGCCCTGCTTATTTTGTTGTAAATGTGAAGCTAAGCTAAGTATAAATAAGAGGACAGCAGAAGTCAAGTGAAAATTCTGAAAAATCGTACAAACAAGATGATATTGCGATATACAGGTTTAGCCATCAGCATATAAAATAATCTTGAAACATAGAATATAGTTTGCTACAATATATTACTGTAGACTGTTTTCGATAAGCAAGCGATATAATATACACTTGCAATGAACAAATTTATAAGCATAGGAGATGCTACCTGATGAAGAAACTACTTAGTGCTATAGCAATTGCTGCAGCCTTGGGCTGCAGCTGTGCCGCCGCCAGCCCGCTGGTTACGGCTGACGTGCCGTTGGACAGCAGCTATTACGGTTATCTTGATAAGCTGGAGGGCATGGGCTATATCCAGGATATGCCTGCCAATACCAAGCCTTATAGCCGCCTGGACATGGCCAAATGGGTGCTGCAGGCTGAAGCAATTGCCCAGAGCAAGCCGCTGCCGCCATACCTGCAGAACAGGCTGGATGCAATGCGCGAGGGACTGGCAGAGGAGATTGCTTACCTGCAGGGTGCAGGGAAAATCAATAATGTGAAGCTGCGTGGTGCGAGCGTTGACCTTTCCTATCTGCAGCAGGACAGTGCTGCGTATAAGTATAATAACGCCAAGGCACAGTGGCAGCTTTTGAACCACAATAATAATGGCTATCTTTATGGCGATGGCTTTAACGCTGTGGGCACGCTGCACATCAGCGGCAGCCTGAGCAAGGACCTGGCTGTGGGCATTACGCCGCGCTTCAGCTGGGACAAGGACGAGCATGGCGATGCCAGCCTTGTTGAGGGCTATGCCAAAACGCATTTGGGCGTGTGGGGGATTACTGCCGGCAGGCAGCCGATGTCCTGGGGCGTAGGGCGTGCAGGACAGTTGGCCTTTGGCAGCAATGCAACACCGCAGACAGCAATTAAACTGAATTTGCTGGAGCCGCACACCTTTGACAATGGTGCGTTGAAGTTTTTGGGTAAGGCTAATGTCAACGTCTTCGCCAGCAGGCTGGAGGGCAACAGAGTCGCAAGTTCCGGTTCGGCGCTGGAAAAGGACCATGCAGCTCTTGTGGGTGTGCGCGTAGATATTATGCCGACGGATGCGTTTACGATTGGTCTGGAGCGTATGTCGATGCTCAAGAAGTTCAACAAGCATTGGCTGCTGGGCGATAATGCAGATGATGCTGAAAAGGATAATTGGAACGATATTGCGGGCCTTGATTTTAAATACCGCTTCCCGGGCGTGTAGGTTTATGCTTCACTGTATGGCGAGGACCAGGCGCATGCCTTCCCCTGTGAAAATGCTTATAATGTTGGCATGTACTTTCCGCAGCTGGTGCCGGACGGCAGCTGGGATTTGCGCGTGGAGGCTGCCAAAACTAATGACGCCTGGTATGGTCATTGGGTGCTGAAGAATGGCTGGACATATAAGGATGCTATTTTGGGAGACTGGCTGGGCGCAGATGCGAAACGCGTTTATGCGGAGGTTAACCATTATCTGGCTGATGGCGGCAAGCTGGGACTGAGCTATACATGGGCTGATATGCAGCCGACGGCGCAGCATGATGGCAGGCTGCAGGAGGTGGAGCTGAGCTACAGTAAGAGCCTGCAGAAGGATTTGCTGCTGCATACTGCTGTTGGCTATGGCAAGCTGGGGGATGACACCAGCAAGCTGGTGGCTGTTGGCCTGAGCTGGGAGTATTGAGCCAGGAGCATGTAAGAGTTTAATATACGCTAAAATGTGAAAACACCGACGTCTGCCGTACCAAGGGTACGGCAGATGCCGGTGTTTTTTGCTTATTTACATGTGAGCGTCGCAATTAAATATCGCGCTGCAACCCTTCCGTCTGCTCGCAAAGCTCGCAGCCACCTTCCCTTTCAGGGAAGATATATCAGACCTGCGGAAGGCTAAACTTCGTAAATCTGTTTAACTTCTATATGCTCCCTGCCGTCGCAAAGCGACATTAGCACGACCAACAGTTTCTCGCAGCGCAAGCTTGCGATAAACTGGGTCTTAGCGTCAGGGAGCTGGCATCGCCGCAGGCGATGACTGAGGGTTGTGCCCCTTGTTGTGCCCCTTAGAGAAGGTGCGGAAGCTTACAGGCTTGCAGCTCTGTCCAAAAAACCACGCAGAATGTCGCAGGAGGCAGCGAACTTAGCTTGTTCTTCTTCCGTCAGTTTCAGCTCAAGAATTTCTTCAATACCGTTCTTGCCGATGACACAGGGTACGCCGGCAGCAACGTTCTTCTGACCGTATTCGCCGTTGAGAGCGGTGGAGCAGGGCCAGATGAGCTTCTGGTCATGGAAGATAGCCTTAATAAGCATGCAGGCAGCATTGGCAATACCGAATTCCGTGCAGCCCTTGCCGTCAACCTCAATATCGCCGGCTCTTTTAACCTGCAGCTGCAAATCGTCCAGACTGAGGGCAGCCAGCTCCGGACGTTCGCTGCGCAGCTGGGCAAAGCTCTTGCTGCCGATGCGGATGCGGGACCAGACAACGAAGCTGGAATTACCGTGCTCGCCCATGCAGAAGGCCTGAATAGATTTGCGGCTGTAGCCGGTAGCGGCGCTGAGTACGCGCAGCAGGCGGTAGCTTTCAAGGCTGGTGCCGGTGCAGAAGCAACGATTCGGCTCCCAGTTCATCTGGCGGCGGATATGCTCGCAGATAATGTCTGCCGGATTGGAAATACTGATCATAATGCCTTTAAAGTCAACCTGCTTCAGATGACTGATAACCTCGTTGGCCATCTTGATGGAATCGTCAAACATATCCAGGCGTGTTTCGCCGGGACGACGGCTGCGGCCGAAGGCCATTACCAGAATATCTGCGTCATTGAGCTCGCTATATTCACCGGCGCGGATTTTTGCATCGTGACCGCAAAGAGCGCCGCTGACACAGTCATCCAAATCCAGCGCCTGTGCTGCAGCTTTTTCCTTAAGAATATCAATAAGTACAATATCATCTGCTTCACCGGATTGGATAAGCGCTAAAGCAACATGGGAGCCGACGTGACCTGCGCCGACGATTACAACCTTACGAGTTTTGAACATAACAGAGACCTCCTTATAAAAACAGGGAACCGTCCCCACTTGTGCTGGAGATAGTTCCCTCATTTTTTTATGCGGTGAAAATATGCCGATGCAGTATTTATCCCGCTTCACTATATTATTTGTTTGCTTCTGCTTCAGCAATAACCTTGTTGATATCTTCGATAAGAGCATCAACATCAATGCCGTGAGCGCCTGCGCCCTGACCGATGGTTTCGAAATGAGCAGCCATGCAGCCGATGCAGCCCAGACCATATTCAGCGAAAACCTCCATGATTTCAGGATGGTTTTGAACGGCTTCAATAATGCCGGTATCTTTAGTAACCATTGTATAAGTCTCCTTTTTATAAAAATTGTACACGAAATCCGTACTCATTCATTATATCATCTGTGCTTCTAAAAGCCAAATTTATTACTGAAAATTTTTTGCGAAATAAGCTTGACAGAGTTCACGTTTTTTTGATTATTTTTTCACATTAAGCTGTGAAATACTTGCGTTTACGGCTGATAAACGATATAATGGAGAAAAGTGGTGCAATGTGGGTAAAAAGGGGGCGACAAAATGCTTTTAGGTGAATACGAACACACTCTGGATGCAAAAGGTCGTCTTGCTATGCCTGCTAAGCTGCGTGAAAGTCTGGGCAGCAAGTTTATTATTACCAAAGGCTTGGACGGCTGTCTTTTTGTTTATGATATGGAGCAATGGCATCAGCTGGAACAGAAGCTGGCAGCCTTGCCGATGAGCCGCAAAACAGCGCGTGATTTTACCCGTTTCCTCTTTGGCGGTGCCTGCGAAGGTGAATGCGACAAGCAGGGAAGAGTGCTTTTGCCGGCAAATCTGCGTCGTCATGCCGGCTTGGAAAAGGATGCTGTGATTGTCGGCGTAGGCAGCAGAGCCGAAATTTGGGATGCAGACCGCTGGAACGAATATAACGAAGAAAATGCTGAGGATGTGAGTGAGCTCGCAGAGCAGCTTGCTGATTTAGGAATATAAGATTGGTGTTGGCTATGGAATTTAAGCATACAAGTATTCTGCTCGCTGAGAGCGTGGACTTTCTGATTACAGATAAAAATGGTATTTACGTGGACTGCACTATGGGCGGTGCGGGGCACAGCAGTGCGTTTGCCGCACAGCTGGAGGCAGGCGGTCTTTTGATTGGCATTGATCAGGACGACGATGCTATTGCTGCCGGTTCCGAGCGCTTGCTGAACAAATTTGCCTGCAAAACCGCAGTTGCCAAGTCCAATTTTGAAAACTTTTCTCAGGTATTGGATTCCATGGGAATCGATAAAATTGACGGTATCTTTTTTGACCTTGGTGTTTCGAGCTATCAGCTGGACACTCCGGAACGTGGCTTTTCCTATATGCATGACGGACCTTTGGATATGCGCATGAATAAAGAAGCAAGTCTGGATGCAGAGTACATTGTAAACCACTATAAGGAAGAAGAGCTGGCGGATATCATTCACCGTTACGGTGAGGAACGCTGGGCCAAGCGTATCGCACAGTTTATTGTGGCGGCACGCAAGGAAAAACCGTTGACTACTACCTTTGAGCTGGTGGATGTCATCAAAAAGGCTATTCCCAAGGGAGCAAGACTTGACGGTCCGCATCCGGCGAAGCGTACCTTTCAGGCTATCCGCATCGAGGTAAACAACGAGCTGGGAATTTTGGCAGATACTATGGAAAGAGCCGTAAACCGCTTGAAGAGTGGCGGACGTATCGGTGTTATTACTTTCCATTCACTGGAGGACAGGATTATTAAGCAGACCTTTGCCAAGCTTGCCAAGGGCTGTACTTGCCCGCCGCAGCTGCCGGTGTGCGTATGCGGTAAAAAGCCTTTGCTGCGCAAAACAGGCAATATTGTTCCCTCCAAGGCAGAGGTGGAAGAAAATCCGCGCAGCCGCAGTGCGCGCCTGCGTTATGCGATTAAGATTTGACAGATGCACATAGATAAATTTTGATGTTTTGATGAAGGGTGATTTTGATGCTTGCCAGAAAATACGATAATTATGCTTGGCAGGAGCAGCCTGCCGAGCAATATGAGGTTCAGCAGCCTGCCCGCAGAAAAGTACATAGACCTGATCCGAGAAGAGTGCTGCGCAACAGAATTCTTAAAGCATTTTTACTTATTATGGCAGCTTATTTTATTGTTGTTTTACGCAGTAACGCTATGGTGCAATATGGCAATGAGCTGGTGAGCCTGCAGCAGCAGGAGGCTCAGCTTATTACCAAAAACAACGAGCTGAAAATCGAGGTTGAACAGCTGAAGGGTCCTGACCGTATTATCGGTTTGGCCGAACAGTATTTGGGTATGAGTGTTGCCCGCAGCAATATTTATGTTAAGGCTGGCGGAAGCAGCAATTCTTTGGCTGTGCATAACAAATAAACATAGCCATTCAGTTTATATTGTGATATAATTTGAATGGGTTTTTGGGAGGCAGCCTTTTGGCTGCCGTTTCAATTTAAATTCTATACTATAATTAAACTAGAAGTAATTTACGTCTTTGCTCCTTGAGGGGCGAAACGTAAAACAGGGGGGTTAATAAATGGAAAAGCAATTAGCTTCACTCCTTGCCTTATTGCCGCAGGCTGAGGTTATTGGCAGTGCTGATAAAGTTATTACTGATGTAACTGCCGATTCCCGTGCGGTGGTAGCTGGCAGTCTTTTTATCTGCCTGAAGGGTGCAACTGTAGACGGACATAAATTTTTGAAGATGGCTGCCGAGAAGGGCGCTGTTGCTGCGTTGGTGGAGGACGTTCCCGCTGAAGTACCGCAGGGCGTTACTCTGATTAAGGTTGCTGATACGCGTGAGGCTATGGAGTTGGTAACACCGTATTTTTATGATTATCCGGGACGCAAGCTGAGAATGATCGGTGTGACCGGTACTAACGGCAAAACAACTTCAACAAATATTATTCGTCTGATTCTGCGCAAGGCAGGCTACAAGGTCGGCCTGATTGGCACTATCAATATTATGATTAACGATGAGATTACCGAATCTCATAACACTACTCCGGACGTAGTTGACCTGCAGAAAACACTGTACGCTATGTGCTGCGCCGGCTGCGATTACTGCGTAATGGAGGTTTCCAGCCATGCTTTGGCGCTGAAGCGTGTGGCAGGCATTGAATATGACTGCGCTGTGCTGACGAATATTACCCAGGATCACCTGGACTTCCATAAAACCATGGAGAATTACCGCGATGCTAAGAGCCTGCTCTTTGAGCATCTGACCGACGGCAGCAAGCTGAATAAAAACGCTGTCTTCAATATGGATGATCCGAGCTCCGCAATTATCCGCGAGCGTACCAAGGCTAACGTACTGACCTATGGTGAAGGCCATGATAATGATATCTATCCTTTGAGCTTTACGGTAGAGCCTAAGCATATGCAGCTGCTGCTGCATACTCCGGTGGGCGAAATGGACCTGGAGCTGAAGATTACCGGTGAGTTCAATGTTTATAACGTTATGGGCGTTATCGGTGCAATGCTGGCTGAAAAGATTGACAAGGATATCATCTGCTCCGTACTTGACGGCTTTGACGGCGTTCCCGGACGTTTCCAGCTCGTTGAGGCAGGACAGCCTTATACTGTTATTGTAGACTACGCACATACTCCCGACGGCTTGGAGAACGTGCTGAAAACCGCGCGCTCCATTACCCGCGGCAAGCTGTGGGTTGTGTTCGGCTGCGGCGGTGACCGTGACAACAAAAAGCGTCCGCTGATGGGTGCTTTGGCACTGGAGCTGGCTGACAACATCGTTGTTACCTCTGATAATCCGCGTACCGAGGATCCGGAGCTGATTATCGACGAAATCTTTACGGCGCTGCAAAATGTGCCTGAAGGCAAGCATGTTACCCGTCTGAGCGACAGACGTGAGGCTATTTGCTATGCTTTGGCAGAGGCTGCTGACGATGATGTAATCCTGATTGCCGGCAAGGGCCACGAAAATTACCAGATTTTGAAGGACAGAACTATTCACTTTGATGATAAAGAAGTTGTAATGGAATACTGGAGTGATAAAAAATGCTGAAGGCCAGTGAAGTTTTAGCAGCCACTAAGGCTGTTTGTGCAGATTTTGAGTTTACCGGCGTAACCACCGATTCCCGTGCGGTAAAGCCGGGAGAATTATTCGTAGCGCTGAAGGGCGATAATTTTGACGGCCATGACTATTGCGCCAAGGCTGTGGAGCTGGGTGCTGCGGGCGTTGTTGTATCCCATGAGGTGAGCGGCCTGCCTGCGGGCGTTGCTGTGTTCATGGTAGAGGATACGCTGCTTGCTTACCAGCAGCTTGCGCATGCCTACCGTCTGCGCAAGCAGGGCCTGAAGGTCTTTGCTATCACAGGCTCCAACGGCAAAACCTCTACGAAGGATTTGCTGGCTGCCTGCCTGAGCTGCAAATATAACGTTGTCAAAACTCAGGGCAACTTCAATAATGAAATCGGTCTGCCGAAAACCTTGCTGAGCATTCAGCCGGATACCGATATTGCCGTTGTGGAGATGGGCATGCGCGGCCTGGGCCAGATTGCCGAGCTGTGCCGCATTGCCGAGCCGGACAGCGGTCTGATTACTAATGTGGGCGAAACCCACATGGAGCTTTTGGGCAGCATGGAAAATATTGGCAAGGCCAAAAGCGAAATCGTACTTAACCTGCCGGAGGATGGCTTTGCTGTTCTCAACGGCGATAACGAATACGTACTGCCGGCAGCAGGCAAGACCAAGGCAAAGGTTGTTTACTTCGGACTGGGTGAAAACTGCGACTTCTGCGGCAGTGATATTGTGACATCCGGTGCAGGCACTACCTTTACCTGTACCCATAAGGCTACCGGTGAAGCTGTTAAGGTAAGCCTGCAGCTGATTGGTGAGCATAACGTTTATAACGCGCTGAGCGCTATCGCCGGCGCCTTCTGTTACGGCGTGCCGATGGCAGCAAGCGCACAGGCATTGGCAACTGCTCGTCTGACAGGCAGCCGTCAGGAAATCGTTTATATCGGCGATATCACCTTTATCAACGATGCTTATAATGCAAGTCCGGCTTCTATGGAAGCGGCACTGAAAACCTTGGCGGAGGCCAAGAAGGCAGCTCATGGCAAAGCCCGCACTATTGCTGTACTGGCAGATATGCTGGAGCTGGGAGATATCAGCGAGGATGCTCATCGCCGTGTTGGCCGCTGGGCTGTAGAAAACGGTGTGGATTTTGTACTGACCTACGGACCGCAGGCTGCTTATATTGCGGATGAGGCTGCAAAGCTTGGCGGCAAGAGCAAGCATTGCGCCGACCGACAGGAGGCAGCGGATGCTTTGCGCCTGATGGCTTCCGCAGGTGATATTATCCTGCTTAAGGGCAGCCATTCCATGCAGGTTGACAAAATGCTGGAGCTGTTCAAGTAAACTTAAGAGAGTGAGATTTTAGTAGATGTTAAAATTAATCGGAATTCCTGTGACTGCGTTTATCGTGTGTGCTTTAATCGGCCCGGTGCTGATTCCTTATCTGCATAAGCTGAAGTTCGGCCAGTCTATCCGCGAGTGCGGACCGGCGAGCCATATGGCGAAAAGCGGCACACC
This sequence comes from Escherichia coli, assembly GCA_963603005.1. Taxonomy (GTDB): domain Bacteria; phylum Bacillota; class Negativicutes; order Acidaminococcales; family Acidaminococcaceae; genus Phascolarctobacterium_A. Next base: position 12,344 of record CAVCLW010000019.1, read on the forward strand.
GACTATGGGCGGACTTATGATGCTGGCAGCACTGCTTGTTGCTTTGCTGTGGGGCAACTTTACTCCCCATGTAATTATTGCTTTGGTGCTGACAGTAGGCCATGCGGTTATAGGCTTTATAGATGATTACATCAAGGTTGTAATGAAGCGCAATCTGGGCCTGACTGCCAAGCAGAAATTTTTCCTGCAGTTCATTCTGGCCGGTGCCTATGTATATTTCGCCGAAACTCATATCCGCAATACGGAGCTGTGGGTTCCCGGCATCAATGCTGTAATTGATTTAGGCTGGGGTTATTATGTGCTGGCCTTCCTGCTTTTGGTTGGTACAACCAATGCCGTAAACCTGACGGATGGTCTGGACGGACTGGTTTCTTTCGTCAGCCTGCCCGTTACCATGGTATTTGCTTTTATTGCTTACATGCAGGGCATGCTGGATCTGAGCGGTTTTTCTTTGGGCCTGACCGGTGCCTGCCTGGGCTTTTTACTGTTTAACCGTCATCCTGCCAGGGTATTTATGGGGGATACCGGTTCCTTGGCTTTGGGTGGTGCTGTTGCCGCTTTAGCGCTTTTGACACGTACAGAGCTGCTGCTGGTTATTGTCGGCGGTATCTATGTAGCGGAAGCACTGTCGGTAATTATTCAGGTTACATATTTCCGTTTCAGCGGCGGTAAACGTATTTTCCGCATGTCTCCGCTGCATCATCATTTTGAGTTGGGCGGCTGGGCCGAGGTTAAGGTTGTGCGTGTGTTTACAGCGGTAAGCTGCGTATTGTCTGTAATTGGCTTATGCCTGTGGCTTAATGCATTTGTATAAAAAATCTTCGGCTATAACCATTTTGTTGTAATTTTTGCGGTAAAATGGCTATAGCCTATGTATGTTTATGAATAGAGGGTGTTTCTTGATGACTAAAAAGGATGCTGTAATCGTTTACGGCGCAGGCATCAGCGGCCGTGGCGCAGCGCAGGTGCTGGCTGACAGAAAGCAGCAGGTTTATTTATATAACGATATGGACTGCACCATTGAGCCGCAGCTGCTGCAGCTTTTAGAGAGCGTTGGCGGCGGGCTGGCCATCGGTCAGGCTGAATTTGAAAGCCTGCTTGATATTGCAGAGGTGCTGGTGCTTTCTCCGGGTATCGCCTGCGATAACGCAAATGTGCTGCTCGCAGAGCAGCGCGGACTGGAGGTCATCAGCGAGGTTGAGCTTGGCTACAGGCTGTATGGCGGTCATATTGCCGCTATCACCGGTACTAACGGCAAAACCACTACCACTACTATCGTGGGCGAGATGCTCAAACGTCTGCCGGTGCCTTCTGCAGTAGGCGGTAACATTGGCCTGGCACTGTCTAAGGAGATAGAGAGCCTGCCGCAGGATGGCTGGCTTGCTGCCGAGCTTTCCAGTTTTCAGCTGGAAAAAGTCAGCAGCTTCTGCCCTGATATCGCAGTAGTGCTGAACCTGACTCCGGACCATCTGGAGCGTCATCATACGATGGAGGCCTACGGCGAGGCGAAGAAAAATATTTTCCGTCAGCAGGGCGAGGCGCAGGTTACGGTACTGAATTACGATGATCCCATCGTGCGTACATGGGGTGCGGAAACTAAAGGCCGTCTGTGTTACTTCAGCCGTAAGGAAAAGCTGCAGCAGGGCATCTACATGCAGGATGGTAATTTTATCATCAGCTGGGACGGCAAGCAGGAAACTGTCTGCAATATCAGCGAGCTGCATCTGTTCGGCGGTCACAACGAAGAAAACGTGCTGGCAGCCATTGCCTGCGGCTTTTTCGCCGGTGTGAGCATCAGCGATATGGCTGATGTGCTGCGTAACTTCCGCAGCATTGAGCACCGCATTGAATACGTTGCAACGATTGATGGCGTACCGTATTACAATGATTCCAAGGCTACCAATACCGATTCTACGATTAAAGCGTTGGAGGCCTTTAAGGACAGCCACATCATCCTGCTCGCAGGCGGTCACGATAAGCTGACACCGCTGGAGCCGATGATGGAGCTGGTTAAGGAAAAGACCGATGCCTTGATTCTGTTGGGCGCTGCCAAGGAGCGCTTTAACAAGGCAGCTGTTGCCTGCGGCGTGCAGAACATCGTGCTGGCCGACAGCTTTGAGGACGCAGTGAGCAAGGCGCATGCGCTGGCACATAAGCCACAGGTTGTGCTGCTTTCGCCGGCCTGCTCATCCTTTGATATGTTCAAGAATTATCCCGAACGCGGAAATTATTTTAAAAAGCTGGTACACGAGCTGGAGGGAGGTAACGTTAAGTGAAGGTAATTCTTTCCGGCGGCGGTACGGGCGGACACATTTATCCGGCCCTGACCATTGCGGACCAGATAAAAAAACTGCAGCCTGAGGCGGAAATCAGCTTCGTAGGCACACAGCAGGGCTTGGAAAAGGATATCATTCCCCGCTACGGCTACAAGCTGCAGTTCATTGAAGTAGCAGGCTTTAAGCGCAGCCTGAGCCTGGATACCCTGCGCAGTGCAGCAAAGCTTTTTGCCGGCTTATATGATGCCTACAAGATTATCAGCAACGAAAAACCAGATCTGGTAATCGGTACCGGCGGTTATGTCTGCGGCCCGATTGTTTTCATGGCAGCGTTAAAGGGAATTCCCTGCTGCATTCAGGAGCAGAATGCCATGCCAGGTGTAACCAATAAAATTTTGTCACGTTATGTGCGCAAAGTATTTTTAGGTTATAAAGAGGGCGGCAAATATTTTCACGGCAAGGCAGAGCTGGAATATACCGGCAATCCTATCCGCAGTGAAATTCTGCAGCATACGCGTGAGGAAGCTGTTAAGGAACTGGGGCTGGACCCGGCGAAGAAAACGATTCTCGTTTCCGGCGGCAGCCGTGGTGCGCGCACTATTAACAATGCGATGCTCGAAGCAGAGCTGGCACTTTCCGGCAGAGCCGAGGTGCAGGTGCTGCATGCAACCGGTGATGTGAATTATGATGCCTATATGGCGGAAATCAAAAAGCGCGGCGGTGTGGCTGATAATATTATCATTAAGCCTTATCTGCATAATATGCCGGTAGCGCTGGCTGCGGCAGATTTGGCAGTGTTCCGTGCCGGTGCAATCGGTCTGGCAGAGCTGATGGCGAAGGGAGTGCCGTCGCTTTTGGTGCCATATCCGTATGCTACGGCAAATCACCAGGAGTTTAATGCCAGAGCGGTAGAGGCTCAGGGTGCTGCCAAGGTTATTCTTGATAAGGATCTGACGGGTGATACCGTTTTGGAGTTTATCGAGCATTTATTAGTACATGAAGAGGAATTGCAGCAGATGCATGCGGCGGCGCAAAAGCTTGGCAGGCCGCAGGCTGCAGAGGTTATAGCCAAAGAGGCTGTGGCCTTGACTAAACAATAAGGGAGGGCCTCGAGTGGCTGAAAACAAATTAGCAAACCTGCATAATATACATTTTATCGGTATCGGCGGCGCCGGCATGAGCGCGATTGCTTATGTATTGATTAAGCGTGGCTATGATGTAAGCGGTTCCGATTTAAATGCCGGTCATATGTCGGCACATCTGGCGGAGGAAGGCGCTATGGTTTATATGGGCCATGCTGCCAGCCAGGTGGAGGATGCCGAGGCTGTAGTTATTTCTACGGCGATTCATCCTAATAATCCGGAGCTGGTGGAAGCTCAAAGACGCGGCATTCCCGTGCTGCACCGCAGCGATGTGCTGGCAGCAATTATGAACGCTGCCGACGGCGTTGCTGTTGCCGGTGCACATGGCAAGACTACCACCAGTGCAATGATTTCCTGCATCGCGGCTGAAAGCGGTATTGATCCTACTGTTATCATCGGCGGCGAGGTAAGCAGCCTCGGCGGTAATGCACGCAACGGCGCAGGCCGCTTTGTGGTAGCGGAGGCTGACGAGAGCGACGGCTCCTTCCTCAAGCTGTATCCGTATCTTGCGGTAGTAACTAATATTGAAGATGATCATCTGGACCATTATGGTACAGAAGAAAATATATATCAGGCCTTTAAACAGTTTGTTGGCAACATCAAGGAAGGCGGCAAGGCAATTCTCTGCTTTGATAATGCCAAGGTGCGCCGTCTGGCTGCTGAAACCGACAAAGAGGTAATTACCTACGGCGTAGAAGGCGAGGGCGCTGACTACATTGCCCGTGACATCTCCTACGGTGTTGGCGGCACGAGCTACAAGCTGTACTATAAGGGAGAATTTGTGACGGAGGTTCATCTGATTGTTCCCGGCAGACATAATGTGCTGAATTCTATGGGTGCGTTTGCTGCTGCACATGAGATGGGCATTGCTACCGATAAAATTCTTGCATCATTGAAAAAGTTCGGCGGTGCCAAGCGTCGTTTTGAAACCAAGGGTAAGGTAAACGGTGTCTGGGTTGTTGATGATTATGCGCATCATCCGACAGAAATCGGCGTAACGCTGAAGGCTGCCAGACAGACGAAGCCTGAGCGCCTGCTGTGCGTGTTCCAGCCGCATCGCTACACCCGTACCAAGCTGCTGTTCTCTGAGTTCTGCGAATGCTTCAAGGATTGCGACGAGCTGATTCTGACTGATATTTATGCAGCCAGCGAGGATGCAATTCCCGGCGTAAGCAGCATGCATTTGGCGGAGGGTATCAAAGCAGTGACCGGTCAGGAGGTACTGTATATCGGCAAGCTGACCAAGGCTGAGGAATACCTGGAGCGTATTGTACGTCCCGGCGATCTGGTGATGACCATCGGTGCCGGTGATGTGTTTAAAATTGGTGAAGAATTAGTTAGGGAGTTGGAAAGAAATGCAGATTAATAAGCAGGATGTTGTTGCTGTTGTTTTAGGCGGGCCTTCTTCTGAGGCCGAGATTTCGCGTGTTACCGGCGGTGCTATTGCCAATGCTTTGCGCGAAAAGGGCTATAATGCCAAGGAAGTGGAGCTGAATCCGTCTAATCTGATTAACGAGCTGCGTGATATGAACGCTAAGGTAGTATTTAACGCCGTTCATGGTATGTACGGTGAGGATGGCCGTTTGCAGAGCATTCTGGAGGCAGCAGGTATTCCTTATACCGGCTGCGGCGTACTGGCAAGCGCTGTTTCTATGGATAAATCCGCTACGAAGCGTTATCTGCAGTCTGCAGGCATTCCTACCGCACCCTGCATGATTATCAATAAGCGTGATGCAGGTGATTTGCAGGCGCTGGCAGACAAAATTATTTCCGAGTTCGGTCTGCCCGTAGTTATCAAGGCAGCAACTCAAGGCTCCAGCATCGGCGTTGTAATTCCTAAGACTGCAGAAGATGTTGTGCCTGCACTGGAGGAAGCCTTCAAGTATTCCGAAAATGTGCTGGCAGAAAAATGCATCAAGGGCAAAGAGCTGACGATTTCTATTATGGAAGAGAACGGCGAGCCCAAACCGCTGCCGGTTATCTGGATTGCACCGCATTCCGGAGCCTATGACTTCCATTCCAAATACACCAAGGGTGCTACGGACTACCACTGCCCGGCACCGTTTGATGAGAAAACTACTGCTTATATCCAAAAAATTGCCGTAGAAACCTACAAGCTGCTGGGCCTTTCCGGTGTAGCGCGTGTAGATGCTATGCTGGGTGATGAGGATGGTGTTGCTTATGTACTTGAAGCAAATACTGTTCCCGGCATGACGGCAACCAGCCTGGTTCCGAAGGCTGCTGCTGCTGTTGGCATCAGCTTCCCGGAGCTGTGCGAGAAAATTTTACTGAGCGCTAAATAAAAAAGTTTTACAAGGAGCCAAAGGAGGTGCAGCATGGATTCATCGCAGACTATACGCGAACAACTGCGCAGACGCAGACGCCGGAAATTCTGGCACCTGGTGCGCTTATTGGTATCTACGGCTGTACTTGCTGTAACATGTACATATGCCTGGCGCTATGTGCATAATCCTGCGTTTGCCTTTGGCAACGTCAGCATTCACGGAAGCAGTCAGCTGACGGAGACGGAGGTTATCTCGCTTGCAGGCTGCGGGCAGGGACCGTTGAATCTTTTCAATGCCAGCTCCGGCCGTCTGCGTGAGGCTTTGCTGCATGATGTCCGCTTTAAGAATGCAGAGGTGGCTTATCGCTTTCCGGCAACCTTGCAGGTGAGCGTAGAGGAACGACAGCCGGCGCTTTATGTTGCCAATTCCTATCACAGCTATCTGAAGGTGGATTATAACGGCGTAGTTCTCAGTGTGACAACTACTATTCCGGATGCCAAGGCTCCTGTGCTGGCCGGCATAAAATGCGGTAATCTCTATCTGGGTGATAAGGTTGCCAATACGGGTGTGCTGCAGATTCTGCAATTTTTGCAGCAGCTGACGCCGGAAGCACTGCAGCGTATCGGCGAAATTGCCGTTGATGATAAGCAGGATGTCAAGCTGCAGCTGAGCGGCAGCTTTCCGGTGCGTCTGGGCAGGGTGCAGGAGGTATCACAGAAGGCTTCTGTGTTTATGACTGTGTTCAACGAGATTAAAGATAAAAACATTAAGGCTGAATATATTGATTTGACCTTCGGTAAGCCATATATCAAGCTTTTGCCAAAATAAATTGCTGTTAACTTGTTATAGCTGCAAAGCTGTTGCAGCTGATGTCACAGTGAGGGTGAGATAATGAAAGAAATTTTTACTATGGATTTAAAGGGCAAGCTGTTGATTGCCGTGGTATTCATGGTGTTGGGATTTATGCTTTCGGTACAGTATAAAACTACAGAGCTTCAACGCAATGTGCGTATGGACCGCGTAGAGGATTTGTCGGAACGCCTGAAGATTATGGAAGCCGAGAACAAGCAGCTGCTGACGGAGCTGGAAACCTTGCGCGCAGGTGCTGCCAAGGATCCTGCTGATGACCGTATGAAGCTGATGGCAGGCACGACTGACGTAGAGGGCGAAGGTATTGAGATTTTGCTGGATGACAGCAATATTGCCAAAAAGTCCGGCGAAAATCCTAATCTGTACATCATTCATGATGAAGATTTGCTGCGTGTGCTCAACGAGCTGCGCGCTGCCGGTGCGGAAGCGATTTCTGTCAACGATCAGCGCATTGTAGCTATGAGCGAGATTCGTTGTGCCGGACCTACTATTTCGGTCAACAATGTCCGTAGTGCTCCGCCTTATGTTATCAAGGCTATCGGTGCTCCTAAAACTCTGAGCAGTGCCCTGCGTCTGCGTGGCGGTGTTGTAGAAACCTTTGAGTTCTGGGGCATTCAGGTAAAAATCAAGACTGTTGAAAAGCTGCATATTCCGGCGCTGAAGGCACCGCGCAGCTTTGAATACGCTAAGACGGTGGAAAGCAAGGAGGCAGCGAAATGATTGGATTTGCATTTGCCGGCCTTGTGCTTGGCCTTATACTCGGTGTTTACTGTCCTTTCAGAGTGCCGCCTGAATACGCGCGCCTGCTTGCCGTAGCCGTTATGGCCGGTATGGATGCAGTGCTGGGCGGTGTACGTGCTTCGCTCGAAGGCAATTATGATACTCAGGTTTTCATTTCCGGCTTCTTTATCAACGGTATCCTGGCTGCCTTTTTGTGCTATGCAGGTAATCTGATCGGTATCGATTTGTATCTGGTAGCGGTACTGATTTTCGGTATGCGTATTTTCCAGAATCTGGGAATTATCCGTCGCCTTTATATGGGCAAATAAGTGTCCTGCAGGAAGATGAAGAAAAAAATTCATCAATAAGCAGGAAAATAGCACTTTCGTGTTGAACAATATAAAAATGATTTTTTTATAAATAAGCTACCCAAAGCTAAGGGGGACGTAGAATATGTTTGATGACGTAGAGACAACCTTTGAACCGTTGGCCAATATTAAAGTAATTGGTGTAGGCGGTGGCGGCAATAACGCCGTAAACCGTATGATTGACGCCGGCGTAAGCGGCGTAGAATTCATTGCAGTGAACTGCGATAAGCAGTGCCTAATGCTTTCCAAAGCAGAAAAACGCATCCAAATCGGCGAAAAGCTGACTAAAGGTCTGGGTGCAGGCGCAAATCCTGAAATCGGCGAAAAAGCTGCCGAAGAATCCCGTGACCAGATTTTGGAGTCCCTGAAGGGGGCAGATATGGTATTTGTTACCGCAGGTATGGGCGGTGGTACCGGTACCGGTGCTGCGCACGTTGTTGCGGAATGTGCTAAAGAAATCGGTGCGCTGACTGTCGGCGTTGTAACCAAACCCTTTGGCTTTGAAGGTCCTCGCCGCATGAAGCAGGCTGAGGCAGGCATTGTCAACCTGAAGGAAAAGGTTGATACCCTGGTAACTATTCCTAACGACCGTTTGCTGCAGATTATCGAAAAACGTACTTCCATGCTGGAAGCATTCAAAAAGGCCGATGACGTATTGCGTCAGGGCGTTCAGGGCATTTCCAACCTGATTGCTGTTCCCGGTCTGATTAACGTTGACTTCGCCGATGTCAAGACTGTTATGTCCAATGCAGGCAGCGCTCTGATGGGCGTTGGTACCGCTAAGGGCGAAGGCGGCGGCAAGGCTGCAGCCGAAGCTGCTATCAAGAGCCCGTTGCTTGAAGCATCTATCGACGGTGCCCGCGGTGTACTGATTAACGTTATCGGCGGCAAGGAGCTGTCCCTGTTTGACGTTAACGAAGCTGCCAATATTGTCAATGAAGCAGCTGATCCCAATGCAGTGGTTATTTTCGGCGCTGTTATTGATGAAAGCCTCAACGACGAAATCCGTGTTACGGTTATCGCAACAGGCTTTGAGAAAAAATCTCCTGTTACCAAAAATACAGTTGGCGGTCCGGCATCTATCAACCGCAACAGTAGCGGTGTTATCAAGAATTTCTCTGATCCGAATGAAATTCCGCCATGGCTGCGTCACTGATTGAAAGGAAGGCAGTAATATGAAGTGCCCGTTTTGCTCCCACCGAGACAGCCGTGTTATCGACAGCCGTGCTGTAGAGGAAGGCTGTTCTATACGTCGCAGACGTGAATGCCCTAATTGCGGCAAACGCTTTACTACATATGAAAAATATGAGGAAACTCCGCTTGTTGTCAGCAAGAAGGATGGCCGTCGCGAGCTTTTTGACGGTAAAAAGCTGCTGGCAGGTCTTTTGAAGGCTTGCGAAAAACGCCCGGTTCCTTATGAAAAGATTAAAGAGATTGCCGACAGCATCGAGCGTGAGCTGCGCATGAGTGCGGATGCGGAAATTCCCAGCGCCCAGATTGGTGAGCTGGTTATGAAGCATTTGGAGCAGACAGATCAGATTGCTTATGTACGCTTTGCTTCCGTATATCGTCAGTTTGCCGATGTGCGCAATTTTATGCAGGAGCTAGAACGTATTATGCAAAAATCAAAAGACGCAAAATAGAGGTGCGGAATATGAAAAAGTATTTACTGCTTACTTTAACGGCTCTGATGCTGGTTGCAGGCTTCAGCGGCTCTGCGCTGGCTAAAGAAAGACTCTTTACGTTTTCCAACAACAATAACGGAGCTGTGAAAGAGGTTAATTATTATCTGGATAATGGTGCCAAGGTTGTGTTTATGGACACAGCAGCCAAGGCTACCGACAGCACGGTGATTATCACCGTAGTGTTGGATATACCAGAGGGTGTGGCAGCATATCAAAAGTAAATAGTAAAAAGGTGCCGCAGGCACTTGCAAAGGGAGACGGCATTAGCCGTCTCTTTTGGTATAAGCGTAATATTTCAGCTAGAGCTTAGCTGTAAATTTGAGTGCTTTTAAGGGGGACTTTAGGATGCAGGATTTTATCATTACGCAAAAAAATAATATCTGGTGGGGAATGTTCCCTCGTTTGGCACAGGCGGGCTTCGGTAATGCCTGTAGCTGTCGGCTGCATGGGGAAAGCTCTCTGGTGCCGGGGACTTTGAACCTGGCCTTGCACGTGGGTGACGATGCAGAGCTTGTATTGCAGAACCGTCGCCTGTTTGCACAGGCTTTAGGCTTGGATGCGTCGAAATTTACTACCTGCGAGCAGGTGCATGGAAGCAACGTTGCGGTGGTAGATGAAGCCTTAGTCGGCGCCGGTGCGACAGCGCTTGCCGATACGATTAAGGATACGGATGCGCTGGTTACGAATTTGCCAAACGTACCGCTGCTGCTGTTCTTTGCAGATTGTGTGCCGTTGCTTTTCGCCGACGAGCGCCAAGGCGTGTGCGCTGTGGCGCACGCAGGCTGGCGCGGTACGGTGGCTCAGATTGGGCGCAAAACTGTGGAAGCTATGCAGCAAGCCTTCGGCTCCCGTCCCGCAGATATCATTGCGGCGATAGGTCCGTCTATCGGCCAATGCTGTTACGAGGTGGACGATTTTGTGAGCAGTAAGGCTGCAGGCTATGAGCAGTTCTTTGCGCCACGAGCAGAAAAGCCCGGCAAGTATCTGCTGAATTTATGGGGTTATAACCGTCAGGTGCTGCTGGACGCAGGATTAAAGGCGGAAAATATTCTTACTGCCGGCGTATGCACAGAGCATAACCATGAAATGTTCTGCTCCTACCGTGCAGAGCAGGGAAAAACAGGTCGCATGGGCGTGTGCCTGTACAGAATGTCAGCAGGGGAAAATGCGTAAGTACTGAGCGTGCAAAGAACTTACGGTTAACGTTTACTTGGAAACTATAGAAAGACCGATAAGAAAATGCGTTAAGAAATACTTCTTGTAACGCTAAAAAATACGAAAAGAGTGAGTGAAGATGCTTAAGGATACATTTACCTTTCAGGGGCCTTTAGGTGATATTGAATGTCTTGTTGAGCCTAACCGCAGTGACAATAATGCAGTTCTTGTTATGGCGCACGGCTTCCGTGGCAGCCGCGACAGCGGCGGACGTGCTGCAGGCGTGGCACAGCAGGCTGCTGCGCATGCAGCCGTAGTGCGCTTCAACTTTACGGGTACGCAGATAATTTCGCGTCAGGTGGAGGAGCTGCGCGCCGTACTGGCAGAGGTACGCCGCAGACAGCCCGGTTGCAGGCTGTTCCTTTTGGGACGCAGCCTTGGCGGTGCAGCATCCATTATCACTGCAGCGCAGGACGGCGCTCTTGCCGGTCTGATTTTGTGGGCAACGCCGAATAATCTGCGCTTTACCTTCCGCTATGTGATGACGGAGGACGAATATCGTCGTCTGGATAGCGGCGAAACGTTGCACTTTAATGATGAGCGCGGCGAATGCGATTTGACACCGGATTTCCTGACGAACTTTGATCAATACGATTTGCCTTCATTGCTGCAAAAAGCACAGCCTTTGCCTGTACTTTTGCTGCACTGCAGTGCGGATGAGGTGGTGCTGGCGGAGCAGGCGCAGCGCAACGCTGCAGCCATCGGTGAGGTAGCAGAGCTGCATATCTTTGCAGGCGGTGACCACAGCTTTACGGAATACAGTGACGAAGCAGGCGCGTTGCTGAGCGATTGGCTGGGCAAACGCTTGAAATGCGGCGCTTGTTAGTTGTATAATATACTTGAGGAATTATATTCTTTTCTATGGGAGGAAAGAGCATGAAGAAATTGTTAATAATCTGCCTGATGCTGGTGTGTGCGTTGGGACTTATAGCCTGCGGTCAGGAAAAGCAGGAGCAGGTGCCGAAGGCAGAGCCTGCGACGGCGGTTTTCAACACGAGCATGGGCGATTTTGAGGTGAAGCTGGCAACAGATTATGCACAGGAAACGTCAAAGAATTTTATTACGCTGGCAGAAAAGGGCTTTTATAACGGGCTCATTTTCCATCGCGTAATCGATAACTTTATGATTCAGGGCGGTGATCCTGCCGGCAACGGTACCGGTGGTCCCGGCTACACTATTAAGGATGAGTTCAGCAGTAAGCTGCTGCATGACGGCCCCGGTGTAATTTCCATGGCCAACCGCGGTCCGAATACCGGCGGCAGCCAGTTCTTTATCACCCTGCGTGAATGCAAATGGCTTGACGGCAAGCATGCTGTTTTCGGCAAGGTAAGCAAGGGCATGGATGTTGTTTATAAAATCGGCAAAACAGCAACAGATTCCAATGATAAACCGTTGGAGCCTGTAATCATTAAGAAGGTTACGATAGAAAAACGTTAACACCCCTTTTAAAACAGGTAGGAGGAAATTGCTTGGCTAGTGAAGAAGAAAAAATGCAAGGTATACTCGAAACTGTTGACCAGCAGGAAATGGTTGGCATTTGCGGACGTAACGATGAGTTTCTGCGTTTAATCCGTGGTGCTTTTGACTGTACAATTGTAGCGCGTGGCAATCAGATTACCATGAGCGGATGCGCTGAAGAGGTGGCGCAGCTGGAACAGCTGCTGCAGGAGCTTTTGTTTTTGTACCGTCAGGGACTGCCGCTGACAACGCATGATGTGCGTTACAGCATGTATATGGTGAAAGCGGGAAATTTGGAAAGCCTGCATCGCATGTACGCTGATACGATTATCGTCAATAACCGTGGCCGTCAGGTGAAGGCCAAAACATTGGGACAGTGGCAGTATGTGGAAACCATCCGCCATAACTATATAACCTTGGGCATCGGACCTGCAGGCACAGGCAAAACCTACCTGGCAGTGGCGCTGGCAGTAGCGGCGCTGAAGAAAAAAGAGGTAGAGCGTATTATCTTGACGCGTCCTGCGGTAGAAGCAGGCGAAAAGCTAGGCTTTTTGCCGGGTGACATGCAGGATAAGGTAGACCCGTATCTGCGTCCTCTTTATGACGGTCTGTATGATATGCTGGGTACGGAAACCTTCCAAAAGTATTTGACCAAGGGTACAATTGAGGTTGCACCGCTGGCCTATATGCGCGGACGCACGCTGAATGATGCCTTCATCATTCTGGATGAGGCGCAGAACACTACGCCGGAGCAGATGAAAATGTTCCTGACGCGTTTCGGCTTTGGCAGTAAGATGGTTATTACCGGCGATATCACGCAGATAGATTTGCCGGGCGGCAAGAACAGCGGCCTGAAGGATGCAGCGCGTATTCTGGGCAACGTACCGGGAATCGGCGTGATTAAGTTCAGTGAGCAGGATGTTGTGCGCCACGAAATTGTGGGTTCTATTATCAAAGCTTATGAACGCTTTGAAAAACAAAAAGAAAAATATAACGGAGAAAAACAGCATGATAATTAATTTGGAAAACGACCAGCAGAAGCTGGAGCTTTCCGCGCAGGTGCTGGAGCGCCTGCAGGAGGGCTTGCAGGCAGTAGCACGCTTGAATAAGCTGCCGGAGGAGTCCGAGGTTGATGTAACTATTGTCGACGATGAGGAAATCCATGCGCTGAACCGTGAGTACCGCGGTATGGATAAGCCTACCGACGTTTTGAGCTTTGCGCTGGATGAGGACTGCGAGGATGAAGATGAGCCGGAGCTTATTGGCGGACCGGAGGAGCATCTTTTCGGTGATATCATCATTTCGGCGGAAACCGCTCTGCGTCAGGCAGAGGAATACGGCCACGGCCTGGAGCGTGAAATGACGTATCTGGCAGTACACGGCATGTTTCATCTGTTGGGATATGACCATATGACGGAGGAGGATAAGGCTGAAATGCGTGCGAAAGAGGAGGAAGCTCTGCGTGCGATTAACCTTTCCGAAGAATATTTTGACCATCCCACAGGCATTCATTGATGCTTAATGCTCAATAATTAATAATTAACCTGTAAAAATCATAGGAGGTGCTTTCCATGAAAGACGTAAAACTGAATGAATTATCCCCGGCTTGGCGCGAATTGTACGATGCAGCAGTTGCTGCCCGTAAGAATGCTTACATTCCTTATTCCAACTTTGCTGTAGGTGCAGCAGTACGCTGTGCCAACGGAAAAATCTACGGTGGCTGTAATGTGGAAAACGCTTCCTACGGACTTTGTGTCTGCGGCGAGCGTAACGCTATTTTCCACGCTGCCTGCGCCGGTGAGCGCGAGATGGTAGAGCTGTGCGTAGTTGCAGATACTTCCGGCCCCGTTTCTCCCTGCGGTGCCTGCAGACAGGTAATGCGCGAGTTTGGTATCCAGACCGTGATTTTAGCAAATATGAAGGGTGACTTTAAAATTACCACGGTAGAAGAGCTGCTGCCGTATGGTTTTGAATTATAATAACAGGAGCTGATTAAGATAAAGAAGGTAAACAACGAAGAAGCTAAACATTATGCCGGCTTTGTGGCTATGGTGGGCCGCCCGAACGTAGGCAAATCAACTCTGACAAACAGTCTGATCGGTGAGAAAATCGCCATCATGTCCGACAGACCGCAGACAACCCGCAACAAGATTATGTGCATTATGAATACGGATAATGCGCAGATTATGTTTCTTGATACACCGGGCATCCACAAGCCGCAGCACAAGCTGGGCGAATACATGGTGCGCACTGCTGAAAGCACCCTGCAGGAGGTTGACGTTGTCCTCTTTGTAGTGGATGCAACCGAAAAACGCGGCGCAGGCGAAGATTATATCCTGAACCTGCTGCAGAAGGTAAAAACACCGGTAATTCTGGTAGTAAATAAAATTGACAAGCTGGCAGATAAGCAAAAGCTGTTCCAGATTGTGGAAGGCTACAATAAGCTGTATAAATTTGCAGCGATTGTACCTGTTTCCGCATTGAATGACAGCGAATTCCCCGGTCTGGTGCAGGAAATCACCAAGCATCTGCCGGAGGGACCGGCGTACTTCCCGGAGGATATGATTACCGACCAGCCGGAGCGCGTAATTGCCGCCGAAATGATCCGTGAAAAGGTATTGCGCCTGACGCGTGATGAAATTCCCCATTCCGTAGCGGTTGAGGTGGACGAATTCAAGGAGCGCGACGAAGAAAACGTTTATATCAGAGCAACAATTTTTGTAGAGCGTGAATCGCAAAAGGGCATTGTTATCGGTGCTAAGGGCAGCCTGCTGAAGAAAATCGGCCAACAGGCGCGTGCTGATATCGAAAACCTGCTGTACTGCAAGGTCTTTTTGGATTTATGGGTTAAGGTTAAGGCTGACTGGCGTAACAAGGATAAAGCCTTGAAGCAGCTTGGCTACAAGGAGTGAGGACTTATCAACTTTTTTCGGAAACTGATTGATTTCTGGCACAGGCTGCCGCTTGCCTGGTATTACCTGAAAACCGGTACTTGGCACAAGGAGGGCAGCGCCAGCAGTGAGGACGAGCTGCGCCGGCTGGTGAGCGCCAGTGAGCGACATGGCCAGATTGACCATGTCGAGGGTAGCATGATCGGTAATGTGTTTGACTTTGCCGACCGTGTGGCGCGCGAGGTAATGGTGCCAAGACAGGATATGGTATGCCTGTTTTTGGACGATACGCTGGCAGAAAATATGGCTGTTGTGCGCAGCAGTCATCATACGCGCTATCCGCTCTGCATGGAGGATAAGGACCAGGTGGTGGGCACGCTGCACGTGCGTGACCTGCTGAAGCTTAAGCCGGGGCAGACTACCTTTGACCTGCGCCGTCTGATGCGTCCGATTGTTGTTATCCCGGAGGCGATGCCGGTGCCGAAGGCCTTGCGCCTGATGCAGCAGCGTCATGTGCAGATGGTGCTGGTGGCGGATGAGTACGGTGGTACAGCAGGCCTGATTACCATGGAGGACCTTGTGGAGGAAATCGTCGGTGAGATTCAGGATGAGCATGAAGCGGCTGAACCGCCTGACGTGCTGCAGCTGCCGGACGGCAGCATTGAATTTGACGGCATGGTACTGCTGGACGATGTGGCAGAGAAGCTGTCAATAGAGTTTGCTGACCCGGAGGAGGATACCATCGGCGGTTATGTTTTCGGTCTGCTGGGACGCAAGCCTGAGATTGGTGATGTTGTGGAAATTTCCGGCTACAGCTTTAAGATACTGCGCACGGAGGGCTTCCGCGTAGTGCGCGTGCTGGCTGCGAAGCTGCCGCAGGCGCCGGAGCAGAAGGAAGAGCAGCAGGATGAATGATTCGCAAAGAGTGCTTTTGGCAGATGATGCGCTTGTTTTGCATGTAAAAAACTGGCAGACCGCAGATAAATATGCAGTCTGCTTTACGAAGGAGCATGGCAAGGTGCGCTTTATCGCCTATGGTGCCCGCTATGAAAAAAATGTACATGGCAGATTGCTGCAGCCTTTCGCCAATCTGCATATTGAGGTGCAGCAGGGGCAGAAGATAGACAAGCTGCGCAGCTGTGAGCTTTTGCAGATGCCGAAGTCGATGGATATGCAGCAGATGGCTTATGCGGCGGTGGCGTCGGAGCTGACTGCTGTGCTGACGGAGGACAGAGTGCCGCAGCAGGAGCTTTATGAAATGCTGGGCGCTGCCCTGGCGGCGCTGCTGCAGCGCAATCCGCGTCTGGTTGTTTTGTCCTATGCTATAAAATTGCTGGCGGCTACGGGCTTTGCGCCGCAGCTTACGCATTGCGTGCACTGCTGTGAGGCTGTGACGGCGCAGGAGGATGCGTGGTTCAGTCCGCTGCAGGGCGGGCTTATCTGCAGCAGCTGCAGGAGCAGCTATAACGGTGACGGGTTGGAGCCGTGCAGTGCGGAAACACGTGAGCTGTGGCAGTGGCTGGCGCAGCTTGATTACGAGCAGCCGGCGCCCTTTAGGGTGCGAGGCGGTGCGCTGATGGAGCTGGAAAAAATTCTCTTCAAGTTTATCTTCTTTCAGACGGATAAGCCTTTGAACAGCTTAAACTTTTTGAGTCAGTTGCAGCTGTGAGGCTGTGGCGAAGGCGCTTAATTGAAGAACGTAAAACGTAAACAAAAACGCTAAAGGCTTTGAAGTTTTTAGCGTTTTTTGCATGCAAAAAGTCCGCTCACATAGAGCGGACTCAGTAAAGGCTATCTTAGACATTGTACGTAAATGTTTAGTTTTAAGCATAACATGGGAGAATTTTTACGTCAGAGAAGTTGTATCCTTATCTTCAACTTTCAAAAAGATTTTGTTGACGTACTGTTCGCAGTCGCAGGAGAACCAATGATTTTCCAGAGGCAGGATATAAATATTGCCGACAGGCTCCAAATCATTGGTCTGCAGAAAGTGTTCGATGCGCTGGGATAATTTTTCAGCGTTCTCGCAAAAGGTACCCGAAAAAATAATTTCCAGATACAGACCGGCAGGCAACGTCATTTTGATGGACTGCCGATGCTTGGTGGCGCTGGTGACACAGGAAAAATATGCCTGTGAACGTTGAAATTCATGCTTTTTAAAAAAGCTTTCCTGGTCTAAAACCCAGCCTGCATGATTAGGCAAGGCTCCCTTGTGATGCGCGCGTCTTTGACCATGGCGTGCAAATTTGGTAATGCGGCTTTTGCCGTCATCACTTTCCGCAAGCGGCGTCAGACGCAGCAGACGGTCAGTTTGCCAGCTGAGCGTAATGTGACGGCAGGGGTTAAGCTCCTTGACGTGCATATCCTCCTTAATGCGCTCGATGGTGTCGCAGATTTCCTGATTGTTGTGGATGATTGCCTGACATTCCGCTGTTTTTTCCTGCAGCAGCTGCAGAAAATGCTCCTTGCTGCGGTCCTCCAGATATTTTTTGATATTGGCGATGCTGATATCCAGCGCACGCAGGTTGACGATTATCTCCAAATCCAGAAATTGCTGGATAGAATAATTGCGGTAGCCATTTTCACTGATAAAGTCCGGTGAAAGCAGGTTAACCTTGTCGTAGTAGAGCAATGACTGCTTAGATATATTAAAAATTGCTGCCAGCTCGCCGGCAGTAAAGTACTTTCGCTTGTCTTTATTAATCATAATTGTTCCTCATAAGCTTGACTATAATACTAGTATATAGTTTAATATTAGAAGGAATAGTATCACTTCTTTTTATCTAGTAAATTATATCATATTTTTCCTGCTATTTAAATAGGAGTTTTGAGTATAGGATGGAGGTCAATATTTAATGAAGAAAATTGCGATTTATGGTAAGGGCGGTATCGGCAAATCTACGACAACATCAAATCTGTCGGCTGCATTCAGTGAGGATGGTCTTAAGGTTTGCCAAATAGGCTGCGATCCGAAAAATGATTCTACCAGACTTTTGCTGGGACGCATCTGCAGCCAGACTGTTCTGGACATGGTGCGCGATAATGATGAGGTTGCGGCAGAGGATATTGTTCATACAGGCTACAATGGCATCAAATGCGTAGAGGCCGGCGGTCCTGAACCAGGCGTAGGCTGTGCGGGCCGTGGTATTATTGTGGCGCTGGAAAAGCTGCGTTCGCTGGAGGTGCTGACGGACGAGGACCTGATTATGTATGACGTTTTAGGTGACGTAGTTTGCGGCGGTTTCGCCGTGCCTATCCGTGAGGGCTATGCAACCGATATATATATTGTTTCTTCCGGCGAGCTGATGAGCCTTTATGCTGCCAACAACATTGCCAAGGGCGTAAAGCGTTTTGCTATGCGCGGCGGTGTGCGTTTGGGCGGTATCATCGGCAACGGTCGTAATACACCTAACGAGCAGCAGCTGCTGCAGGAATTCGCCAAACGCCTGCACACTCAGCTGATTGCTTTCATTCCGCGTGATGTAATCGTCAATAAGGCGGAAAACAATCGCCAGACAGTGCTGCAGTATGCACCGGAAAGCGCTCAGGCCGGCGTTTACCGCAAGCTGGCGCATGATATTTGGCATAATGAAAACATGGCTATTCCTACGCCGATGAGCTTTGAGGAGCTTGAAAAGCTGGTGGCCGAATATGGCAATTAAAACAAGACGCTTTTACAGTGCACGCAAAAGCTGTAGCTGCAGCATGCCTGGCGTGTGGCGCGCCGTTGCCTATATGAACGGAGCTGTGGTAGTTTTTCACAGCCCGCGTGCCTGTGCTCATGTAGCACGCACGATGGATATCAATTCTCAATACCGCACGCTTTCCGAAAATGAACGTGAGCAATGGGGCTCCGTGCCGCTGCTGAGCAGCCAGATGCAGGAAAAGGACGCAATTTTCGGCGGTGTGGCGCGTTTGGAAAAATGCCTGCGCTTTGCCATTGAAACATATAAACCCAAGTGCCTGATGATTGCCAATTCCTGCGTGGCCGGTGTTATCGGTGACGATGTGGAATCGGTGGCACGCGAGGTGGAGGAGGAATATAATGTTCCTATTCTGACTGTTGAATGCTGCGGTTTTTTGGGTGCGGAATATTATGACGGCTATTTTGAAATTACGCAGAAGCTGTTGGAGCGCTTTGTGAAGCCTTGCACCAAGCAAAAGGACAGCGTCCTGCTTTTAGGCGATAACGGTGGCCCGTGGGGGCATTACGCGAAAGAGGTTACGCGTATTTTGCAGGAATTCGGCGTAGAGGTTATCGGTCAGTTCCCCGGCTATATGGCTATGGATGAGCTGGAAAAGGTGGCAGCCGCCGAATATGCGGTTGTGCTTGGCGGCCGCGGGCAGACGCATATCGGTTTGCGTAAGGTTGCAGAGCAGCTGCAGGAAAAATACGGCACACATTATCTGGCCGATATTTATCCTGTCGGCTGGCAGGAAACGCAGGACTGGATTATCAGCATCGGCCGTATGCTGGGGCGTGAGCAGTTGGCACAGCAGGTGCTGAGGCTGGAGCAGCAGCGCTTAAGTGAGCAGCTGCAGCATTTTCTGCCGGTAACGGAAGGCAAGAAAACAGTGCTGTGCATCGGTCGTATTCTGAGATATTTTCATCCGGGGAATATCCTGCAGACTATCAAGCTTTTGCGCTTGAATCTTACCGGCATTATTCTCTTGGATTCCTATGACGGTGATGAGCGTGAAGCGATGCTGAAGGTTGTGCAGGAAAACAGCGATGTACCTGTTTATACTACGGCGGAGGGTGAAAAGCTGGTTGCAGAGGCAGATATCGTGTTGACAACGCACGAACTGCAGAATAAGGAGGCACGCCAGATTTTTCTGCCGATGCTGCCGCAGGTTGCCGTTGCCGGTGAGGTCAAGATGATGCAGGGAATTTATCAGAGCCTGTGCAGCAGGCTGAAGGGAGGCGTGCGCTATGTCTGAAAAACAAGGCTGGGGCAATATCTGCGAGCGTGTGGATACCTGTGCGCTGACAGGTGCAGGTGCCTTTTTCGCTGCTATTGATAAGAGTGAGGTTTTGATTAACGGACCATTGTGGTGTTATTTTTATGCTCTTCGACATCTGGAAAAGGCGCGTCCCGATATGTATACGCGCTTTTACGGCTCTCAGCCTGATAATAACGCTGTTATTTATGGCTCCGAGGAATATGTAACGCAGGAGCTGCAGCGTATGCTGGAGGATGGTCATAAGCCTTCGGTGCTGCTTTTGGAAAGCAGCTGCTCGCTGAGCTTAATCGGTGATGATTTGGCAGGCATGGCGCGCAAGCTGGAGCTGCCGTTCCCTGTGGTTACATTGGATAGCGGCGGTATGGTCGGCGGCTTTGCTGCAGGCTACGCCAAGGCTGCCAAGAAGCTGTTTGCGCAGCTGTTGCCGCAGACTGCGACAGCAAAGCCTTTGGCAGTGAATATTTTAGGACAATCGGAATTTTATCTGCAGGGTGCTGCCGATACGCAGGAATTAAAACGCTTACTGCAGCTGGCAGGCTATGAGGTGCTGTGCACTCCCGGCTGCGAATGCACGCTGGAGGAGCTGCAGAAGCTTCCGGAGGCTTCACTGAACATTGTTACCAATGCGGAGCTGGGTTTGCCGCTGGCTGAATATCTGCAGAAAAAATACGGCACGCCGTATGTTTTTGCCGGCCTGCCTTACGGTGTGCAGGGAACGCTGCGCTGGCTGCAGCAGATAAACGCGCAGCTGCCGGCTCCTGCGTTGGATAAGGTGAAGGCAGAAGCTCAGGCACAGGATAATTATCTGCTGAGCCGTAATAATGAAGCGATTGCGCTTTGGGGCAGCATGTGGTTTGACAACGTGCTCGTCAGTGCACCTGCTACACAGGCGCTGTGCCTCGCACAGACGCTGCGCACGGAATGGACTGACATCGGCAGGCTGACGGTTATCTGCCAGCAGTCGCTTAAGGATGCGCCTGTCTGCGATACTGCAGAGGCGATTTACACTGTGGGCGTGGATGATGCGGCCATCAGCGAATATTTTAAAAGCTGTGACAACGTATTGCTGCTGAGCAGCAGCAGCGAAAGCTCGGTTCTTTACCGTAGAAAGCAGTGCAGCTTTGAGGCCTGCAATATCTGCTATCCTACGAATGATGAGGTGTTTATTACCAAGCAGCCGATGGCAGGCCTGCAAGGCAGTGCCTACATGCTGGAGCGCCTGTGGAATTGCTTTATCCGCGGGCAAAAGAGCAAGGTAAAGTAGGTGGTTTATGAAAAAGCTATTGATGATTATAAGCCTATTGCTTTTGGTATTTACTGCAGGCTGCAGTAAGCAGCAGGCTGCCGATGTTCCTGCTTCGCCGGCGGCGGATGTGGCCTACAGCGTTACGGACGATGCCGGACGGACGCTGCATTTTGAGCATAAGCCGCAGCGGATTGTTTCGCTCACCTATGGTACGGATGAAATCCTTACCGATTTGGTTGACATAAAACGCATTATGGCCTACAGCCGTTGGGCGGGCGACAGCGAAATCAGCTTTATTACCAAGGAGCAGGCCTATACTGTGGGACGCAAGGTGCCGGAAAATACGGAAGCTGTTTACGCCCTGCAGCCTGACCTTGTTGTTGTTTCGACTGCTACTTCAAGTGATTTGGTGCGCAGTCTGGAGGGCTTGGGCGTGCCTGTATATATAGCGCGCAGTCCGCATAATTACAAGGAGATGTGCGACAAAATCCGCGGCATAGCTGCAGCGGTGGGCGAAAAGCAGCAGGGGGAGCTGATGGTGCAGAAGATGGACACGCACCTGCAGCAGCTGCAAAAACGCTTGCGCCAGATTCCGTCAAGCGAAAGGCGCGTAGCGGTGGCCTTTAATTTTACCTCTGCCATGGGGCGGAGAGGAGATTTGCTCGACAGTATGCTGACGATGGCGCATGTAATCAACGGCGCAGCCATTGTTGCCGATGAAAACAAGAGCGAGCATGGTATGCCTGCTATCAGCAAGGAACAGGTGGTACGCATAAATCCGGATATTTTTATGCTGCCAACCTGGAATTACAACAATAAACAGGATGTGCAGGGTTATGCTTATGCCGTAATGAATGACCCCGCTTACCGCGATGTCAAGGCTGTACGCAATAAGCAGATTAAATTTGTTTCGGACAAATACCGCTATGTTGCCAGCCAGCATATTGTCGATGCTATTGAAAACATCGCGCATGCTGTATATCCGGAAATTTTTTGAGGAAGTGTGTTTGTAGATGATTATTAAACGTGAACGGAGTCCATTGGCTATTATTCTTTTAGCAGTTCTCTTAGTTGTTATTGCCTGTGTATCTCTAACCTTCGGTCAGATAGATGTGCCGGTAGGCAAAGCGTTGGCGGTTATCGGCACTCAGCTGAATCTGCCGGGCTTTACGGATGCTGATTACAGCAGGGAGCAGCTTGCCGTTATCTGGTATATCCGCCTGCCGCGTATGCTGGTAGGCGTGCTTGTCGGTGCGGCGCTGGGTATTTCCGGTGCTGTAATGCAGGGAATTTTCAGCAACCCGTTGGCTGATCCCGGTCTTATCGGTATCTCCTCCGGTGCTGCTACCGGTGCCGTGCTGTCTATTGCTTTAGGTGCAGCCTCCGGCAGCATGTTTGCTATGCCGGCCTTTGCTTTTGGCGGCAGTATCTGCGCTGTGTGCCTGACAGTGTTTTTAGCGATGCGCAACGGCAAAATACCTGTTATGACGCTGCTTTTGGCAGGCGTTGCCGTGGGTATGCTTTTGGGTGCCATTACCTCCGGCCTGCTCACCTTTATGAACGAGCAGAAGCTGCAGCAATATCTCTTCTGGATGGTCGGCGGTCTTGATTACCGTCGTTGGGAGCACGTATATCTGGCAGTGGGACCTGTACTGTGCGGCATTATTATTATGTGCCTGCTGGCGCGTCACCTGAACATTCTGGTGCTGGGCGAAACAGAAGCTAAGGCTGTTGGTATGCCTGTTACCGCATTCCGTATGGGCCTGCTTTTCGTAGCAGCTATGACTACTGCTACATCCGTTTGCGTCAGCGGCAACATTGGCTTTGTCGGCCTGGTTATTCCGCATATGATGCGTATGCTTATCGGTCCTGACCATCGCGTACTTTTGCCTGCCAGCGCTCTTGGCGGCGCAGCCTTTTTGGTATTCTGCGATTCGCTGGGACGCATTATTATGCCGCCGGCAGAGGTGCGTGTAGGCATTATGACAGCGTTCCTGGGCACTCCGTACTTCCTGTATCTGCTGCGCAGAATGCAGAAGCAGTTCTTCTAAGATGAGGTAGAAATTATGAAGGTTATTTTCTTGACGAATGTTATCCGCCGCATGGGTATGATGCAGCAGACTATGGAAAAGCTGCAGCAGGAGGGCAAGCTGGATAATGCCTGCGCCTGCCGTTGGATTACCGATGCGACGGTTTGGGACGATAAATGGCACAAGGAGCTTGCCGGCTCCAAGCTGGTGATTATGAAATGGATGGGTACAGGCCTGGATACACCGTTTCTGCAGCGTTGCGTCAGCCTGCTGAAGCAGCTGCGCCTGCCCTTTTATATTGATGCTGCCGGCAGCAAGGAAGGCGAGCTGGCGCAGGGACTGACACCGGAGCAGCTTGCTGTTATCAAAAAATATTGCATGTTCGGCGGTGAAATCAACTATCGCAATCTGTGGCAATACCTGCAGCAGCTGCTGCAGGGTGACGCAATTACAGTCGATGAGCCGAATCCTATTCACTGGTGCGGTATTTATCATCCGCGGGCGAAGAAGGTTTATACTGATTTAGCAGAATATCAGCGTGACTTCTGTGTCAGCGGCCGTCCGACAGCGGGCATTCTTTTTTATCGCGACGAATGGGTGTGGGGCGATTTGACCTACCAGACTGCAATGATAGAAGAGCTGGAAGCACAGGGCGTCAACGCTGTCTGCGTTTTCAGCAACGGTATGCCGCTTGAGGAAATGGGCATGCCCAGTTTGACGCAGGTTTTCAACAGCTTCTTCTGTACGGCAGACGGTGTGCCTGCAATCGATGTGCTGTTGAATGTGATGAAGTTTTCCATGACTACCGGCGGTTCGATAAACCTTGATTATCTGAAAAAGTTTAATGTGCCGGTTTTGGCTGCCTATACAACAATTGCGCCCTTTGAGGAATGGAAGAACAGCTTCGAAGGCATGAACGCAATGGAGGTTTCTATCAGCGTTTCCTTACCGGAATTTGATGGTATTATCCATGGTGTGCCTGTAGCACATAAAAAGATTCTGGAAAACGGCGATGTGCGCTATCTGCCTAATGCGGAGCGTGTAAAGCGTATGGCCTCCAAGGCAAAGAAGTGGGCGATGCTGCGCCATAAGGCTAACAGTGAGAAGAAAATCGCAATTATTTTCCATAACTATCCGCCGCGCAATTCCAACATCGGCAGTGCTATCGGCCTGGACACCATCGAAAGCATTCGCCGCGTGTTGGCTGCTATGCGCGAGCGTGGTTATAAGGTTGACTGGATTCCGGAGGATACGAAGGAATTTATCAAACTGCTGACCGCTAATGCTACCAATGACCGCAGCATGCTGACGGAAAAGCAGATTGACGCAGCCAACAAGCTGACGGGAGCAGAATATAAAGAATTCTTTGCCTTGATGGATAAAAAGGTGCAGGAGCAACTGGTGAAGGACTGGGGCGAAGCGCCGGGTTCCGTTATGGAATATGACGGCGATATCCTGGTGCCGGGAACGATGAACGGCAATGTTTTCGTAACCGTGCAGCCGCCGCGTGGCTTTGGCGAGGACCCGGAAAAAATCTACCACGATCCTTACGTTGCACCGACGCATCAATATCTGGCCTTCTACCGTTGGGTACGCGATGTGTGGCAGGCAGACGCTGTTGCGCATATCGGTACGCATGGCAGCCTGGAATGGCTGCCGGGCAAGAACGCCGGCCTTGATTGCAGCTGCTACCCGGATTTGGCGCTGGGAGATTTGCCGAATATTTATCCTTATAACATCACTATTACCGGCGAGGGTATTCAGGCGAAGCGCCGTGGCGCTGCCTGCCTGATTGAGCATCTTCCTGCACCGCAGACACAGGCGGGAGTGTACGACGAGCTGGAGGAGCTGGAAAAGCTCATGGATGAATACGTGCACTTCAGCAGTACGCAGCCGGATAATCTGCCGCGTCTGAAGGATTTGGTGTTGGAAAAGGTTGCGGAGGCTAACCTGCAGGACGAGGTTGCTTATGATGAGGAAAAGCCCTTCGACGAATACGTGATGAATCTGCATAATTACATTACGGATTTGAAGAATATGGAGGTGCACACAGGCCTGCATATTATGGGACAGCCGCCTGAGGACCAGCAGCTGGAGGATTATCTGTGGCTGCTGCTGCGTCTTGATAACGGCAATATCCCTAGCCTGATGCAAGCAATAGCAGCTCTGTATGGCTTTGATTATTACTATCTGCTGGAAAACAGCAGCCTGATATACGAACCATTGAATATTACCTATGGTATGCTGATTGACCGTATCGCCAATCAGTGCCGCGAGCTGATTCGCTGCCTGCAGCAGCGTGACTTTGTCAAGAAAGCGGTTGCCGATGCTCTGCAGCTGCCTTGGGTGCAGCAGGCACCTGCGGAAAGCAGAGAAAAGCTGGAAGTGGTCTGCAACTATATAGTAGATACACTCTATCCCAATCTGCTTTTAACGAAGCAGGAAATTACCAATATGCTGCGTGGCTTTGAGGGAGAATATATCGAGCCTGGTCCGAGCGGTGCTCCCTCTAGCGGCGGCGCTGATTTGCTGCCGACAGGACGCAATTTCTATGGCGTGGACCCGCGCTGCCTGCCAACACCGGCGGCATGGGAAATCGGCCAGACACTGGGCGACCAGGTGGTAGAGCGCTTCATTGCGGAAGAAGGCCATTATCCCGAAAATATCGGTATGGTCTTCTGGTCCGGCGCGAATATGCGCAGCCACGGACAGTGTATTGCTGAATTCCTCTATCTCATGGGTATCCGCCCCAAGTACCAAAGCGGCAGCCTGCGTATCAACGGCCTGGAGGTCATTCCTCTGATGGAACTCAAACGTCCGCGTATTGACGTTACGGCGCGTATCAGCGGCCTCTTCCGCGACACTATGCCTGCAGTAATGCAGGTGATGGATAAGGCGGTGCTGTTGGCAGCGGAGCAGGACGAGCCTGATGATTTAAACTTTGTACGCAAGCATATTCAGGAGGATACCAAGGAGCTGGAGCAGCAGGAGGGTATGGAGCACGCTGCAGCATGGCGTCAGGCGGCCTTCCGCGTCTTCGGCGATGCACAGGGAACCTATGGCGCAGGCGTTGCGGCGCTGCTGGAAAGCAAGAACTGGGAAACCATTGATGATATTGCCGATGTTTACGTGCGCTGGGGCGGTCATGCTTACGGCGGCAAAACTAAAGGTAAGTTCCTGCCGCAGCAGTTCCGCAAGCGTATGGGCAGTTTGGATATTACGATTAAAAACGAGGATAACCACGAAACCAATATGCTCAGCAGCGATGACTACAATGCATATCACGGTGGCATGATTGCTGCAGTGCGTTCGATTAAGGGCAGCGCGCCGCGCTCCTACTGCGGCGATAGTACCGACAGGACGCGTGTGACGATGCACAGCGTGCAGGAGGAGGCAAAGCGCCTGTTCCGCAGCGAGGCGATTAATCCTAAGTTTATCAAGGGCATGATGCAGCATGGCTATAAGGGTGCTGCCGATATGGCCAACATGATTGCGCACAGTTTCCAGTGGGATGCGACAAGCGCCGTCATGGAAGACTGGATGTACGAAAAATATGCCGAAAAATATACCTTTGAC
The DNA here is from genome assembly GCA_963603005.1 of Escherichia coli. GTDB lineage: Bacteria > Bacillota > Negativicutes > Acidaminococcales > Acidaminococcaceae > Phascolarctobacterium_A. The sequence continues at coordinate 39,071 of CAVCLW010000019.1, forward strand.
CCGGTTGTACAGGAATGGCTACGTGATGTGAACCCTTGGGCGCTGCAGCGCATGACAGAAATTCTGCTGGAGGCAGAGCAGCGCGGACTGTGGCAGGCTAAGCCGGAAACTAAGGAGGAGCTGCAAAAGCTCTACCTTGATATGGAGGGCGAGCTGGAGGACAGAGCAGATGAGCATTAAAATGTTAGTGCTGAGCCTGACCGGCCAGTGCAACTTTGCCTGCCGTTATTGCTATGCTGCCGAGCATGAACGCAGTATGATGTCATCGGAAACAGCGTTGGCAGCAGTTAGGCTGGCAGCGGACGGCGGCGAACGCTTCGTAATTCAGTTCAGCGGCGGCGAGCCGCTGCTGAACTTTGATTGCCTGAAGGCAGTGGTAGATTATGTGCATCAGGAAAAGCTGCCTGCCGTCCTGCAGCTGCAGACTAACGGCTCTTTGCTTACTGATAAGATTGCCAAGTATCTCTATAAAAATAAGGTTGCTATCGGCGTGAGCCTTGACGGCAGGCCTGCGGTCAATGATAAGCTGAGGCTGAAAAAGAATGGCTACGGTGCGACCGGAGAGATTTTGAAGGGTATTGAGGTTTTGCGCCGCAATAATATTGCCTGTGGCGTAACCTGCGTAGTGACATCAGAAAATGTGGATACGCTGGAAGGTATTGTGGATTTTGCCTACTTTTTGGGCAACATCCGTAAAATCGGCTTTGACATCCTGCGCGGGCAGGGACGTGGACGCAATCTGCAGCCGCCTGCGCCTGCAGCGATGCAGCAGGCTATGCAGCGCGTTTTTGCGCGCTGCGATGAAATGGCTAAGCTCACAGGAATGCGCATAGCGATTGCGCAGCAGGAGCGCGCGCAGCTTTTGTGTAAGGATTGCAGTCTGACCTTCGGTCATTGCTATGCCATGAACGGTGAAGCAGCCTTTGTGGATGCCAAGGGTGATATTTACGCCTGCTCCTCGCTGGTAGGCAATGCTGATTTTTACCTTGGCAATGTCTACAACGGTTTAGAGCCTGCGTTGGTAGAAAAAACTAAGCAGGTGATTGCCGAATCGATGGAGTTTTGCCGCCAATGCGATGATTTTAAATTGTGTGGCGGCGGTTGCTTCGCGCGTTGGTATGGCTTTGAGGACAAGTCTGCCTACGGAGCGGAATGCAGCATGAAGCGTGAAGCGATAAAACGTATACATAAGTAAAAAACGCCAGCGTCGGGTACTTAACTAAGTATTCCGGTTTGCTGGCGTTTCTTTTTTGATAAATAACATGTTTAATGCTGTTTTTTGCATAGAATTATGCTTTTCTGTAGGCTTTTAAATATAATGAAGCTTATTTGGAGCATCTTTTGCTTGACTATATGCTTAGTATATACAATAGAATAAAAATAGCGATTGGTTAGAATATTCGGAGGCAATGGAATGAAAATTGCTTTATGTCATTTAGAGCTTAGCTGCGGTCCGCAGGAGCGCAATCTGCAGATATTGGAGCAGGCAGTGCGTATTGCCGCAGAGCAGGGCGCAGACTGGGTATTAACACCTGAAATGGCAGTACAGGGATATTATTTTTATCGTATAGATGAAAATGCTGTGGTAGCACCTCAGCCGTCACCTGAATTGGAGCCATTGCGTAAATTGTGCTGTGAATATGGCATTACCCTCTTTTTAGGCTGCGGCGAATACGATGCTGCCTGTGATAAAAACTTTAACAGCTGTCTTGTTTTTGGGCCTGATGGCGAGCTTATCGGCCGTCATCACAAGCTCTTTGGCGGTAAGGTAGGAGCAGAAGCTTGGGCTGATAAAGGCGATTCCCTCACCGTACTTCCCTGCAGCGGTCTGCAGACAGGCGTGTTGGTGTGCGCTGATTTGTGGTTTCCGGAATATTACGAAGGGACCAAGGCGCAAGGTGCAGAAATTATTGTAGACATGGCTGCCTGGCCGCCGACGCAGGTGTGCGGTAATCCGCTTACTGCCTGGCTACATGCATCCAAGGTAACGGATGTGACGGTGATTGTCTGCAATCAGACAGGTTCACCGGAGTGGATGGATATGAACGTGGGGCAGAGCGTGGTTATTGACCAGGGCGAGCTGAAGCTGGCCTACAGCGGTGAGCCTGCTGTATTGCTTTTTGATTATGATGCAGAGGCCAAGCGAGTGCAGTCAATTGCCTATGATGTTCACTACATAAAGTAAGTAAAAAATACTCATAGCGGTATAACACTTTTGTTCTAGCCGTTGACGAGTGAATAATGAAAAGATAAACTGATAGTTGAAATAGAAAGCTAGTTTTGCCGTGCGTCTGTCTTGAAAGTATAGAGGCGTATGGTATGCTATAAATTTTATTCAAAGGTGGGTTTGGAGTATGAAAAAAGTTCAAAGCTTACACAATGCTGTAATGGTGTCCTTGCTTGTGGGTACAACTGTAGTATGGGGGGCACAGCGTTTGCACAGGAGGATTTACAGGAGTTCGCGCTGGAGGATATGGTGGTAACGGCTACCAGAACCGAAAGCAAAATGGTTGATGTCCCTGTAAATGCAACCGTTATTTCTGCGGAGAAAATTGCTGACAGACATTATCTGGACGTGGCTGATGTGCTGAAGGATGTTCCTGGAGCTACTGTGATGGATACTGGTGTTGGCGCTTATGAAAAGAAAATAGTTTTAAATGGTGATGAACGCGTCCTTGTTCTTGTTGATGGCAAACGCGTTAACATTGATATGGGAACAATGAGTCGTGCCAGCTACGATTTAAATCAAATGCCGGATGTAAGCATGATTGAGCGCATTGAAGTTGTTAAAGGTCATGGTGGTGCACTTTATGGCAGCGATGCTGTAGGTGGTGTAGTTAATATCATTACCAAGAAGATGGATCACAGCTATGGTAAGGTTTCTATGGGCTTTGGCTCTCATCAGGCACGCGACGCAAAGGCTATTTACACTATAAAAGAGGGTAAGACCGGCGTTATGGTTGCAGCATCAAAATATAAACAAGGCTATCATGAGTACAAAGACGCTAAAACAGAAGCAAACAAGAGATGGCCTGCTGCTTCTACCTATGAAAATGAAAAGGTTTCTGTGAAATTAAGCCAAGAGCTTTCAGAAACATCTAATTTAGAACTTGGTTATGATTTCAGTAAGTTTGAAGGCATCAGATCATATAGTACGAAGGCAAAATCTGCAAGCTTTAGCAATAAAAAAACGAATGATTTTTATGCAAAATATGATTGGACTGTCAATGATAAGGATCAAGGCTTTATCCAACTGTATCGTAATAAATATGATTATTACAATGCGGGCGATATGTACGAAACTGATACAGGCTTTGAAGCTCAGCAGAACATTACCTTGTCAGATAACAACAGATTAGTTGCAGGTGCTTCCTATCGTAAGGCTAAAGCATTAAATGCTACGTCATATACAGCAGAAAAATCCATTAATAATAAAGCTGTTTTTGTCAGCGACCAATGGGAATTTGCACCTAGCTGGACTTTAGATGCAGGCGTGCGCTATGATAAGCATAGTACCGCAGGCAGTAAAACTACCTGGAGTGCAGGTTTGAACAAGAAATTTGACGAAAACAGTCATGCATACATTAACTGGGGACAAGTTTTCAAGGCTCCTACATTAGATGACCTGTACTATTACAGTGTTATGGAGTGGGGAAACTCCAAATATGAAAATTATGGTAACCCGAATCTGAAACCTGAAAAAGGTGATACCTGGACTATTGGTTATGGTACTAAGATTGCAGACAAAACATCTGTTAACATCAGCTATTTCCAAAGCAAGCTTGAAGATGCTATTGATTGGGATACTACTTATAGTGATACTGGTTCTGTATCAATTGCTAGAAATGTTGATAAGCAAAAGAAAAATGGTATGGAGTTGAGTGTTGCTCACGAGCTGAACGATAACTGGGATTTAGAGGCTTCATATACCTATATTCGTGTAAAAAATAATGAGCATGGCAATGGCTATGTTCGTGATGCTAACTATATTCCTAATATATATCGCTTTGGTGTTCGCTATCACAATGACTTGTGGAATGCTGATTTTTTCCTGCGTGGCGGCAGTGGCGCAGATAAGAGTGCCTATGTTGATAGCAAATACATGACCTTGGATATGTCTGTGGCATACAAAGCAACAAAAGACCTTTCCTTCTATGCTAAGGGCTACAATCTGTTTAACAAGGCTTATGCTGAAAGTGCCGGCGTTAACGGTGGTACCTACATCTATCCTGCACAGGGCAGACGCTTCATCATCGGCGCAGAATATACCTTCTAATAGCATAACAGTTTAACCCTTAAGGCGGCGCAATGCGCCGCCTTTTTGCTGTGTGTGGGAAGAAGATTCCCTTCAATCCCTCTTGACTATCATAGCGCTATATACTTTATAATATAAATTACTGTATTATCGGCATTATTGCAGATAAGCCAATACTGCTGAAATAAAATGATGAGAATAGAGGCATGAAGCATGAAGAAAATTTTTTGTTTACTGCTGTTGCTGCTGCTCTTGGTTACAGGCTGCGGACAAGGCAGCGGCGATAAAGACGCTGCCGCAGGCGGCAGCTACACCGTAACTGACGAGCATGGAACTGTAACCACGTTCAAGCAGGCACCGCAAAAGGTGCTGACGCTGGCGCTCAGCAGTGATGGCATAATCATGGGCCTGGGCATGGAAGATAAATTGGTTGCCGTCAATTATCTGGCTGATGATCCGGTAAGCTCTAACCTTGTAGAGCAGGCTAAAAAAATTCAGCACAAAATCAAAAACCCTTCGGCCGAAGAGGTGCTGGCGCTGAAGCCGGACGTAGTCTTTGTTTATGACTGGAGCGACATGAACCGTGTCGAAAATTTGCGCAACCTGGGCATGAATGTCATCGTGCTCAAGGGGCCGGCGACTATTAATGATATCAGGCAGAACGTGCGCACTATTGCTAAAGCTATGCACGCCGATGCTAAGGGAGAAGAACTGATTAAGCTGATGGACAGCAGACTGGCGCAGGTAAAGCAGCAGATAGCGGCACTCAAGCTGCAGCAGCCGAAGAAAATCGTCCTTGTTTCGCTGATGAGCTCCTATGGTGGCAAGGGCTGTATTTTTGACGACATGTGTAAGGAAGCAGGTGTTATCAATGGCATTTCTGACGCAGGCATTAAAAATGGCCAGCAGGTTACGAAGGAAATGCTGGTGAAGATAGATCCTGATTTGCTGATAATGCCGGTTTATAATGACCATGGCAATTTTGATATCAAAAAATATAATCAGGAATTTTTGGAGGACAAGTCGCTGCAGACTATGCGTGCAATTAAAAATAAGCAGCTGTTTTATCCTAACGAGGGTTATATTTACAACTGCTCGCAGGATGTTGTCTTTGGCGTGCAGGAAATCGCTCATGCTGCCTACGGCGAAGCCTTCGCTATGCAGGGAGCGCAGCATTTACGGGTGAAGTAAAATCAAAAAACTGCACCGCTTGTTATCTTATACGATACAGGCTGGTGCAGTTTTTAATTTTCATCAGGCTCTACCTGCAGGGAAATTTGGTAAATATATTCTTCAGGCTCCGGTGTCATCCAATGATTTTTCAGCGGCATAATATAAAGATTGTCAACGGCATGTAGCTTATTGCGCTGCATGTAAGCATTAAACAGCTCTGCCAGCTCCTGTACATGCTCGCGAAAGGTGCCCCGAAAGCGTTGCGTCATATAAAGTCCTGCTGGGCGGGTGTAGCATTCCATTTTGCCGTGATAATCGGGATTCACGCTGGAAAAGTAGGCCAGCGGGCGGCTGTACTCACCTGCCAAAAAACAATCCTTATCTGCCAGCCAGCCGACAGCTTTTTCTTTAAAGTGCTCCTTGGAAAAAACCTTTAAGTTATGTTTGGCAAGAATTTTAATGCTGTCGTTACCGCTGCATTCCGGCGGCACTGTGCTGAACAGAAATTGCTTGCTGCGACGGAAGGTTACTGTTATCTGGTCAAGCTTGCTTTCACGGATTTTGTCGAGCTGTTGAAAGACAACATGGATATTCTTACGGATTTTTTCATTGTGCGCAATAATTTCCTCGCATTCACGGTCTTTAGCCTGCAAAAGCGCCTGCAAACGGTCAACGCTGCGCTCAGCAAGGTATTCCTTGATTTTGGAGATGGGGATTCCCAGCTTACGCATGTTTATGATAACCTCTAAAATTAAATATTGCTTGAGGGAGTAATGCCGGTAGTTGTTTTCGGAAATGAATTCCGGTGACAAGACGCCCATTTTATCATAGTAAAGTAAGGTTTGCTTCGGCAGCTCAAAAAGATCTGCCAGCTCGCCTGCTGTATAGTAAAGCTTAGGACTTTTGCTCATGATGTATCACCTTGACTTAGTTAACACGATGTGATGTGTAATGATTACGATTATTATAACATTTATTTGACAGATAGTGAAGATAAAGAAGAGAGAAGTAGTGCTAAAATGACAGGCTTTCACACAACTGGAATATATTATAGAAGAGCATTTTACATTTGGCGATATTAACCCAATATTATTCAAAATAGTTTTATAGAAAAAAATGCTTTACTCTACTATGGGTATATACCATAGAATATACTTGTCCAAATAATAAATGCAGAGGAGAAGATAAGATATGGCACACCCGGAATATGTTTTACCTAATACACCCCACGCAGGCTATCGCTATAAAATGGCCATGAAGCATGTTGAGGCTGCCAAAGCGGCAGGCAAATCAGCAGATGAAATTCATGAGATTTTCAATAGTGTCATGAATTATGATATCAATAATCTTCCTGATGATGCAGCGCACAAAAATTATAAAAATGCTGTAGAACAGGCAAAAGCTGCTATGGCTGAAGGAAAATCTGACAAAGAAGTGCATGAGCTGTTTCAAAAAGTGTTAAGCGAAGCCAATTAAAGATGAGCAGGCCCCTAAAGTAATTAAATGATTGCTTTAGGGGCTTGCTTTTTATTGATATTCAACAGGTATCATTATTTTTACAATGTATTTTTTGTAATCAGCTGTCGACCAATAATTCCTTAACTGTTCAATATATACATCGCCGACTATTGTTAAAGCGTTACGTTCAATGAATGCCAAAAGCTTTTTAAAGGAGTATTCGTATTGTGTATGAAAACCGTTGGGAGTATAAATAGAGGCGTAGAGGCCTGCTTTTTTTATTTGCACGTCGGTGTATTCATCAGGATGGGAAATGCGGGTATACAGATGTGACATTGCCAAAAAATTTCCTTGCTGCAAAGCGTCCATAGGCAGGATATATCCCATCAGATATTCATTTAACAATTCGCTGCTAGCGAAAGGATAGTTGTGCTTGGCAACCAGCTTTATTTTTTCTTTAAGGGAGCTTTCCGGGACAGAGAAAGGTGTTGCTATATAATAT